>CASDOW010000001.1:0-101416 GCA_949282195.1 uncultured bacterium
GATTCTTCATCGTGGTAATAAATTTTTATCATTGCATCTTTGTTAGCAGAAAATACATGTTTGAGTATATTATGGTCGGTTTTATCAAGAGAATGACCTATTATGTGAAACACAGGATTTGCGTTAGGAAGCTTTATTAACCTTAATAATTCCTGATACGGTTCTATTGTATTATATTTGTGCCTTTGGTTATGTTTTTTGAACACATTGAAACATAATGGAATATCTTTATTGCTAAAACTTTTGGTTCCTAAGACTAAATTAGAATCATCTGAAGAACTTACCTTTCCATGAACATAAGTTGTTTCAATTTTTAAATCCTTAGCAACGGTATTACAATTATATTGATATAAACTTTCACATGTATTGGTATAATTGAAGCTTAATACATAAAGCCTGCTTGTTTTTAATGATAATTTATAATCTGAAACAACTTGGGATTTTAATAAATAAGCCTTATCAATCCCTCATAGTCTTTGACATAATAATGTATGCTAGAAAAATCATTTGTTTCAAGTTCTTTATATCCACATTCATCTGTTTGGCAATCATAATATGCAGGCATAATAAATTCTGCTATATTGGAGAATTTAAAATCAATGACATCTTTTTTTATTACAAACATCGCTGGAAATTTAAAATTCGGATTTGTAACTGGTTGAAGTCTTGCAATATTTGCAATATTTGAAAGGGTTTCTATGACTGTCAGCATCTCTTCCTCTAGGTCAATCCAAGTTTTTCCAAGTTCATCTTGTCTAAGTAAGAAATGTTTCAGCCATATATTATCAATAAAAGTTGTTCCATATTTTACCGCCATAGGAATTCTTTTGTTATTTCGCTCTACGCAAAAGTTCAAAAAATCCTTATATGAAGTCTTTAAGCCATGTACTAGGTCAAAACCATTCCCTATAATCAGAATATCCATTTATATATCCCTAAAAAAATTCAACAATACTATTATACTGCAAACGTAAATCCAACTCTTATGAGCACTTAAATCCTAAAAGATTTCTCATATTGTAATACTCTTGAGTTGACTGTTTCATAATTGATATTAATTCGCTGTATAATGTTTTTGTACTGTAGCTAAAAGGTTCCATATTTGAGAGTTTATCGACAATAATTTCCAACTTTTAACCTTAATTGACGCAGGGACTTTCATCAAGGTTTACTGACCAATTTGCCTAAAAGGCAAATTGACAGCATCATTTATCTGTACGGCTCCAAAGTCGCCTACAGCTAAAAGTCAAGTCCCCCCGTCTTAGTATTCAAGCGACTTTTGCGGGTTCCAATCATTGAGATTTTTGTTTTAAATTCTTTATTAGTTTAGCTTGAGATGTTGCAAATAGCATATATCCCGAGTCTGTATATGAATGTGGCTGTAATTTATTATTTTTAACCCAGTATCTTATAGTAGAACTTGGAACATCAACCAATTTTGCGAATTTTGAAATAGTTAAAAGTTCTTTTTGCGTTACATCTGCTTTAGAAGTATCCAATAAACTAACTATTTGTTTCATGGACCTTAGTAAAAGCGTTTGCATATAGCTTACGTAATTATCTTCTTTTTGCGTAAGTTGAGCTTGCTCAATAGCGTTAAGATATTTTTTTCTGTCTCTAGGTTGTATGATTAGTGGAGCAAATCCTGCCTTTAATAACAAATGATTCATTAAAAGCCTTGCGCATCTGCCATTACCATCAATAAATGGGTGAATTGATACAAATTTCAAATGAGCCAATATCGCAGTTTTGAAGTCATTCTGATTTTGGTTGTTTAACCAAGTGCAAAACTCATCCATTAATGTTGGAACTTTAATAGGATTTGGCAAGATAACTCTTGAGCCAGAAATTCTTACCATGCAGTTTCTATAAAATCCTGCTTCCTCATCATTTATTCCCTTCAATATTATCTTGTGTAAATTTAGAATTTCATTTTCATTTATACTATTTTTTGTTTCTATAAGTTCTAAAATCTTACAAAATGCTTTAGAATGATTTACTGCTTCTTGATAATAAACAAATGGTTTTGATGAAGAAGTTAAATTTTCTTCGATAACAAGTTCTGTTTCTTTTCTCGTTAAGGTATTGCCTTCTATTGCATTAGAAGTGTATGAAAGCTCAGATTTTAACCATTTATAGAGGATATTTTTATTGTTTTTATTTTTAAGTAAATTACATAATTGTTGTTTTAAAGTTTCAAATTCATTCAACATGACAACTCCTTAGTTTAAGGTTCATAGTTTCTTTATTTTAAAAGCATAAACTATAAACTTAAAATTTGCAACAATAAAATTAAAAACATTCTAGCCCCAGTGCCATTCTCATATTATAGTATTCTTGAGTTGACTGTTTCACCAGCGAAACCAGTTCAACACAAAAGCTATTTATATAACCTGTTTGTGATATATTATCACTTGAGAGTTCCTTATTTGGGAGATTATCGACACCATTTTAAGTTGTTACTCGGGTATGCCCAACCTACTATTTACAAAAAATACAACACAACTTCATTATGTTGTATTATTCACTTTATTAAAATATTAGATAATATATTATCTAAATATTGACTTTTAACTCAACTTAGTATAACATATTATCTATGAACAATTTTTTATTTAATCCTAAAACTCCTAATGATATAGCGCATGAATTGGTTGAGAAAATTAAACAGCATCGAAAAAAGCTTAAAATTTCACAAGCTCAGCTTGCTATAAAATCAGGTGTTAGTCTGGGTTCTATTAAAAGGTTTGAGTCCAAGTATGAAATTTCTTTGAATTCTTTTATAAAAATTCTAATAGCTCTTAATTTAGAGCAGGATTTAGAAAATTTATTCACGCAAAAAAGCTATGACTCAATTGAGGAAGTTATAAATGGATAAATATAAATATTTAAAAGTTTTTTATAATGATATTTTAGTTGGTACTCTGGCTAAAACACCCGATAGAGTTGTTGCCTTTGAATATGATTTAGATTGGTTGAATTATGGGTTTAGCATTTCACCTTTTAGACCCATTTGGCGGTTTATTTGGAGTTTTTAATGACAGTTTGCCTGATGGTTGGGGGCGGTTACTTGTTGATAGATTATTTTTGAAAAATAAAATTAATCCTGCTGAAATAGATAATCTTAATCGACTTGCTGTTGTTCAAGAAAGTGGTATGGGAGCTTTGACTTACAAACCTGAGCATAAGTTTGAATTAGAAAATAATATTTCTGATTATGATATTCTTGCTCAAGAGTGTTCAAAGATATTAGATTCACAAAATTCAGATAATTTAGATGAACTTTTTTTCTTAGGCGGCTCATCTGGTGGTGCAAGACCGAAGATTTTGACATCTATTAATAATGAGGATTGGATTATTAAGTTCCCGTCATCTTCTGATCCTAAAAATATAGGAGAAAAAGAATATCAGTATTCCTTATGTGCAAAAAGTTGTGGAATAAATATGACTGAGACAAGGCTTTTCCCTTCTAAAATTTGTTCAGGATATTTTGGGATAAAAAGGTTTGATCGTAAAAATAATAAAAAAGTTCATATGGTATCAGTAAGCGGACTATTAGAGACAAGTCACAGGCTTCCTAATCTTGATTATAATATACTGATGAAATTAACCCTTGAATTAACAAGAAATTATCAAGATATTGAACAATTATTCAGGCTAATGTGCTTTAATGTTTTTGCACACAACAGAGATGACCATTCAAAGAATTTTTCTTTTCTTTTTGACGATACAAAAAAAGAATGGCACTTATCTCCTGCGTATGACTTGACATATAGTTTTTCATTTAATGGAGAACACGCAACAACAATTAATGGAGAAGGTAAAAATCCGGCTTTAGAGGATATTCTAGCCGTGGCAAAAAATATAGGACTCAAGGAAAAATTTGCAAAAGATATTGCATCTGATATTCAAGAAAAATGCTTGAAATTATTTTAATTAATCTAATCTTTTTGTCTATTTAATATTTAAATAGAAGCTTCTTTAAATCGACACCATTTTAAGTTGTTACTCGGGCATGCCCAACCTACGAGCTTACCGGTTTTTAAATAAATATTTTTTAATTACTTTTATATTTCAATACAACATCAACTGTCCGCTCTATAATCTCATCCGAATGAGCCAATGATACAAACATTGTCTCAAATTGAGACGGTGCAACATAGATTTTATTTTTCAACATATAATCAAAATATTTTATAAATTCATCTAAATTACAAGTCATAACATCATCATAATTACAAATTGGCCTATCGGCAAAAAACACTGACATTAAAGACCCAACTCTATTTGTATTTAATCCTATTGCTTTATATGCATCTTCAAGAATTTTAGTTCTTTTGTCAATCTTAGAATAAATTTCTTTATTCTCAATAAGAATTTTTAGGGTTTCAATACCTGCCGCAGTAGCAACAGGATTTCCTGAAAGTGTTCCTGCCTGATAAACTGAGCCAACTGGAGCAACACAAGACATCACGTCTTTCCTTCCGCCATAAACCGCCAATGGCATTCCACCACCCACAATTTTTCCAAACGTTGTTAAATCAGGGGTTATTCCATAATATTCCTGTGCTCCGCCAAGACCCAATCTAAAACCCGTAATAGCTTCGTCGAAAATCAACAATGAGCCATATTGCTTAGTAATTTCTCTTAAAAATTTCAAAAAATTCTTCTTTGGAGGAACTACACCCATATTTGCACTAACAGGCTCAACCACAATACAGGCAACATCTTCCCCGTATTGTTCCATGATTTCTCTAATCGAATTTTCATCATTATAATTAGCAAGAAGTGTACATTTTGCATAATCTTTTGGAATACCCGCGCTATCAGGAACAGCTTCCGTTAAAACTCCCGAACCCGCTTTCATTAACAATCCGTCAGAATGACCATGGTAACAGCCTATAAATTTAATTATTTTATCTCTGTTTGTAAACCCTCTTGCAACTCTTACTGCGCTCATAACAGCTTCAGTACCCGAACTTACAAGGCGAATCATCTCCATTGAAGGCACACATTTTTTTATAAGTTCCGCCAAAATTAATTCCTTTTCTGTCGGAGCCCCAAATGTAAGCCCGTTTTCGCAAACTTTTTTTACGGCTTCAACAACCTTTGGATGAGCATGTCCCAAAATCAAAGGTCCCCAAGAACATACAT
Source organism: uncultured bacterium (assembly GCA_949282195.1). GTDB lineage: Bacteria > Cyanobacteriota > Vampirovibrionia > Gastranaerophilales > Gastranaerophilaceae > RUG14156. The sequence continues at coordinate 5,155 of CASDOW010000001.1, forward strand.
AATCAATATATTCATTTCCGTCAACATCATAAATATAAGCACCTTGTGCTTTTTCCACAAAAAAAGGGGTTTTCTTTACCGCGCCAAAAGCTCTTACAGGGCTATTAACTCCGCCCGGCAGTATATTTTTTGCTTTTTTAAAAAATTCTTCCGATTTTGACATAACAATCCTTTAATTTATTATTCTTCCAGCCATTTTGCCATATCAAGCGCATGATATGTAATAATTATTTTAGCCCCCGCTCTTTTCATAGCCGTAAGGTTTTCTGTGACAATCTTCTTTTCATCAATCCAGCCTTTAATTGCAGCAGCTTTAACCATGGAATATTCTCCGCTCACATTATACACTGCAAACGGCATATTATATGTATCAGAGGCTTCTTTTAAAACATCTAAATATGCTAAAGCCGGTTTCACCATTACAATATCAGCGCCTTCTTCAATATCAGCTTCAATTTCTCGTAAAGCCTCTTTGCTGTTTGCAAAATCCATTTGATAACTTTTCCTGTCACCAAAACAAGGGGCAGATTGCGCTGCATCTCTGAACGGCCCGTAATATGATGAAGCAAATTTTGCGCTATAAGCCATTATTGGTGTATTTTTAAATCCCTCTAAATCCAGCGCTTTTCTAATTGCTAAAACTTTACCATCCATCATATCAGACGGAGCAACCATATCAACTCCTGATTTTGCAAGGCTGACAGCCTGAAATACAAAGTCTTGGCAAAACGCCGTCTTTAAAATTTTCTTCTTTATCTATTTCTATAATTTTGCTTAAGAGTCCGCTTGAATTAGCTAACCCCTGCTGGCAGATTGTAGCTCCGACACAGCTTATCGATTCTTGTAATTGAGTGTTTGCATTATCTAAAGAAATAATATCCAATACTTTATTTGCTTCTTCACCTTTTAAATTAACAATAAACATTTCTTCTTTTGTTGATATTCTAATGCCAACACCTTCAATTTCAGAAATTAAAGCATATAAAGCTTTTAAGGTTTCAATGGAAGGATTTCCGAGCATAGGATGATATTTTACTATATATAAACCTTTTTGTTTTTGTTCAATTATATTTCTTGATTTTTTAGCTGTGGAATTATCTGATTTTTTAGTATTTTCTTCTATTTTAATATCTAATTTTAAATCTTTAGAATTTTTTATTTCCAAGAAAATTCTATTAAATTCTTCAAGATACATTTTTTCTCCTATTGCTTTTGGAATGTATCTTGTTCTTGCTTTAGCTCTTGATTCATAGTTACCGTATTTCATAAATACTTCAACCATGGTCATTATGTAATACAATATATCATTAGGTTCAATATCAGAAACGGTCTTAATGCCAAATTCCGGATTAACACCTAAACCGCCCGCTGTATATAAATCAAATTTTCCGTTTGATTTTGCAACAAAACCCATATCCCTATATGTTGCATGGACAATATTTTTTGGAGAATTTGAAAATCCTACTTTTAATTTTCTTGGCAATTTAATTTTATCAATTAAATCCGTTAAAAAATCTGAAGCAGCCTTGGCATAAGGACTAACATCAAAATATTCATCTTTAAAATTCCTGCGGGTATTCTAAGCCTTAACATGCCTGTATTGTGATTGCGCTCCGAATATGTCCCAAAACTGCCCGATATATGCTTATACTCAGGAATAGTAAGTTCTTTATTGTAAAACTTTGACACAACTTGCGCAAAATTTTGTATTTTTTCTCTTACTTTTTGTTTTTCAACAGTTTCCCCTGCTTTAAGCACAAATTCATTCCCTTATTACGTTTATTGTTCTATTTTAACCTAAAAATTATAATTTATTTATTAAATATTTTTAAAGATTTATAACAAAAATGCGACATTAACTGCCGCATTTTAAAATAAAATTATTACAATAATCACTAATTATTGAACATATTTTTTAAATATAATAGAAGCATTTTGTCCGCCGAAACCAAATGAATTAGTTAGAGCATACTCAACGTCTTCTTTAATAGCCTTATTAGGTACATAGTTTAAATTTGCAACTTCAGGATCTTGGTTTACAAGGTTAATTGTAGGAGGAATAATCCCCTCTTTTAAAACCTTAACGCAGACCATTGCTTCAGCAGCTCCTGTTGCGCCAATCATATGACCATGCATAGATTTTGTTGATGATACTTTCAATTTTTTATTTGTATCTAAATCTCCAAATACTTTTGCAATTGCTTGAGATTCAGCTATATCGCCAAGATGAGTAGATGTACCATGTGCGTTAATATAGCCGACTTCGCTTGGATTAATTCCCGCATTTTTAACGGCAAGTTCCATTGATTTAGCGGCACCTGCACCGCTAGGGTCAGGAGCAACCATATCATAGGCGTCCCCTGTTTGACCATAGCCTACGATTTCAGCATATATCTTAGCTCCGCGAGCTTTAGCGTGTTCCAACTCTTCTAAAATTAAACAAGCACCGCCTTCACCCATAACAAAACCGTCTCTATCTATATCATAAGGTCTTGAAGCATGAGTTGGGTCATCATTTCTTCTTGACAAAGTTCTAGCTGTTGTAAATGCACCTATGCCAATATGAGTCATAACCGCTTCAGAACCCCCTGCTATAACAACATCGGCGTCATCAAATTGAATGGAGCGAAAAGCGTCGCCCACACAATGAGCGCTTGTAGCACAAGCTGAAACTACCGCTTTATTTAAACCTTTTGCCCCATGACGCATAGATACACGACCTGCGGCCATATTTAAAATCAACATAGGAATTGTAAAAGGCGAACATTTTGTGGGACCTCTGTCAATAATTACCTTATGTTGTTTTTCAAAAGTATCAAAACCGCCTGCACCTGAACCCATTATAACGCCCACTCTATATGGGTCTTCTTTTGTCATATCAAGTCCTGAGTCTTTGACTGCTTCATCCGAAGCCACACAAGCAAATTGTGTAAATCTGTCCATGCGGCGCATTTCTTTTGCATCAAGAAGTTCTTTTTCTTTAACTTCATCTTCAAAAGTTGTTGCTTCCCCGCCAAAAGTAACAAGATGTCCGTCAAGAGGCATTCTTGTAATTGTTTTAATACCTGATTTGCCTTCAATTAAGGAGTTCCAAAATTTATCAACTCCACAACCAAAGGGGCTAACTATACCTAAGCCGGTAACGACTACACGTCTTTTGTTCATAATTCTCCTCAATCTTCGATTTTAATGCTATATAAAAGACTGCAAAAAGCTTAACTCCTTGCAGTCTTAAAACTTATTTAAAGTATTACACCTTTAATTATTGGTGAGCTTCGATATAGTTAACTGCATCTTGAACAGTAGCGATTTTTTCAGCATCTTCATCAGGAATTTCGCAACCGAATGCTTCTTCAAAAGCCATAACCAATTCAACTGTATCTAATGAATCAGCACCAAGGTCAGCTGTAAATGAAGCTGAAGGTGTAACTAAGCTTTCATCAACGCTTAATTGATCTATTACTACTTTTTTTACTTTTTCTAGGATTTCTGTACTCATTTTTACCTCGATTAATAATACTAAACTTTACATGCTCAATTATATAAGGCACAAAGTATTTTTGCAAATTTATTTACAATTATTTAAGCTTTAATCGCTAGTTTATGCGGTTTATAAGCATTTTTTTATGTAGTTTTGTAAATTAAAATGTTTTTAGTCCCGACGTTGTAATATCAAGAGTTTTTTCTCCTGCTTTTGAAAATTCAACAACATAACTTGAAGAATTATTTTCTTTTAAAATATCTTTAATTTTACCGACTCCGAAACTGCTATGAAAAACTCTTGTGCCTATTGGCAATATACCAATTCTGTTTTCAAAAGATGTGTTAACCTTTGAAGCATTTTCTTTTGCCTTTGCAATCATATCCTTAATATTTACTTTTGGTTTTTCAACATCTTCTTTTTGTTTTTTAACAACATGGGCATTAACTGTTTTATAGTTAATTTTGGATTGCTCGTTAACCGTTGAATTTATTGAACTTTTAATTTTAGCTATTGAACTTGCTAAATTATTGTTTGTTGATTGAACTTTAGCTGAACTTTGCTTAATTCTAGCCAATGATGAGGCAAAATTATTTGTTGTTGAAGAAGATGAACTTTTCTTTTCTTTGATTTTTGAAACAGTAGAAGAAAAGCTTGATTTATTGGAACTATAGGCAATTTGTTTTTGACCTTCTTCTTCAAGCAAACTTGTTGGAATTTCATCTAAAAATCTGCTTCTTGGATTAGTTTGAAAATTTCCCCAAACCTTTCTTTGTTTTGCATGGGTTAAAAACAGCTTTTTTTTTGCCCTTGTTATCCCTACATACATCAATCTTCTTTCTTCTTCCAGCTCACTGTTTGTAACCCCAAAAGCAATACTTCTGCCATGCGGGAAGATTCCATCTTCCAATCCTATTAAAAATACAACAGGAAATTCAAGCCCTTTAGCAGCATGGAGCGTCATTAATGTTACGGAAGATTCATTTTTTTCTTCTTTATCCAATTCATCAATATCAGACACAAGCGCCACTTGAGATAAAAAATTACCCAAAATTCCAAGATCATCTTCGCTATCAAGCGAAAAATCATCTTCTTCAAATTCCTGAACAACATTAATAAATTCTTGCAAGTTTTCTAATCTTGATTGATTTTCAACGTTGTCTTCCTGTCTTAATTGGGGGCTATAACCCGTAGCTTCTAAGATATAAGTTACATATTCAGATAATTTTGGGTAATTTTCCTGACAAGATGTAATTTGCTCAATTGTTGTCAGAAAATTTTGCAATTTTGCTTTAGTACCCGAATTAATATCTTCAATTTTATCAAGGTGTTTAAGACTTTCATAAACACTAATTCCGTTTTCATCAGCAAAAGAAACGAGCTTATTAATTGTCGTATCGCCTATTCCTCTTTTAGGTTCATTTATAATTCTTCTTAGAGCTTGAGAATCATTATGATTATAAATTAATTTTAAATATGCAATGATGTCTTTAATTTCTTTTCTATCGTAGAATTTTAAACCGCCCACAATTTTATAAGGGATTGAATAGCTCATTAAGGCTTCTTCAATTGAACGAGATTGAGCATTTGTTCTATATAAAATTGCAATATCGTCTTTTTTTGTGTTTAAATTTTCAATTTTTCTTGCAACATATCTGCTTTCATTATAGTCATCTTGAGCTTCATAAAGAGTTATTTTTTCACCTTCTCCTTTATTAGAATAAAGATTTTTTTCAAGTCGTTCTTCGTTATTTTTAATTACTTCATTAGCTGCTTTTAAGATATTTCCCGTTGAGCGGTAATTTTGTTCCAATTTAATTAACTTTGTATTTTGATAATCCTTTTGAAAATTTAAAATAATTTTAAAATCGGCACCGCGCCAAGAATATATTGATTGGTCAACATCACCCACCGCGCATAGAGAGCCTATATTATCTTTTGACCCGTCAGTGGGATAAAGCATATTAATTAAATCATATTGAGCTTTATTTGTATCTTGAAATTCATCAACTAAAATATGCTTAAATCTGTCTTCATATTTTTTTCTTATTTGCTCGTTTTCTTTCAATAAATTAACGCTTAACATGAGCATATCATCAAAATCAAGAGCATTATTTAGCGCCAATTGTTTTTCATATTCATAATAAACCTCTGAAATTTTTTGAGTATAATAATCACGAGCTAGTGTTGCATAAGTATATGCATCTTGCATTTTATTTTTGGCGTTTGAAATTGCTGCTTTTACTGCTTTAATTTCAAAAGACTTTTCATCAATATTTAATTTTTTTAGGGCATTTTTTATAATGGTTTTAGTGTCGGTATCATCATAAATAACGTAATTATTATCCCAGTGTCTGCCGTCTTTTGTTTTATAGTTTTCTAAGTCTTTCCTTAAAATTCTTCCGCAAATATTATGGAAAGTGCCCACCCACATTCTTTTAACAATATTTTCGTCAAGATAATTAGATAAACGGGCTTGCATTTCTTTTGCGGCTTTATTAGTAAAAGTTACCGCCAAAATATCATTGGGGCTAACCCCTTGAGATACTAAATATGCAATTCTTGAAGTCAAAACTTTTGTTTTCCCTGAACCGGCTCCGGCTAAAACCAATATTGCACCATTTTTTTCAATTACTGCCTGATTTTGCTCATTGTTTAAACCTTTTAAAAATTCGGCCGTAGTTTGCATAATTTTGTTAAGACTCCCCATAAATTTTTTAGATATTCCCAAAAGGGTGGAAATATGTTATTATTATATTCAATATTATACAAGAAAAATTTTAAAGGAAAAAAATAAAACATGGAAGAAAATTTTGAGAAACAAAATCAACCTTCGATAATGGTTCCCTTAGAAGATATGGACAAAGTGGACCATAAAGACGGAGAAGATTTTGACGCTCTAGCACAAGAATTAGCAACAATCAGACAAAGTGCAAAAAAGATAGCTATCATCGGTTCAAGAAATCTTACAATTACACACCAGCAAATTATTGAAACTCTAACTACAAGCCTTGTAATGCAAGGTAATACAATAATTACTTCAGGCGGCTCTTCAGGTACCAACGCTGCAGCTATCAGAGGGGCGCTAAAAGCAAATCCCGAGAAATTAAAAATTATTCTTCCTCAAACAATCGGACAGCAACCCTCTGATGTTCAAGATCAATTAATCGGCGTACCAAATATCATTGAACACCCCGACAGAGCAATGATGACATTAGCTGACGCTTCAAGAATTTGTAACCGAGAAATTATATCTCAATGTCAACAATTAATCTGTTTCTTATCACATTCATCAAATACACTGCATAAAGCTGTTGAATTTGCAGAAGAATCACACAAAGTTGTTACAGTATTTTATTTAGATTAGTTTTTAATAATCGCTTGAACTATTTTATAAATAAGGCGAAGTTTTTCTTCGTTATTTTCGAGCACTTTAATTTCAGTTATAAGTTCATTTATTAATTCTTTAGGTTCTTTTAAATATTCAATATGAAAAAAATCGTCGGGAGATATTTTTAAAATTTCCATTATTTTTTCAAGAGTTTGTGCAGTTAAAAAATTATTGCCACATTCAATTCCTGACAATGTTCTTTGAGAAATATTTAACATTTCGGAAAATTTTTCTTGCGATAATCCCCTTAAAATTCGATATTGTTTAACTTTTTTTCCTAATAATTTTTTTAAATCCATATTTACACCATTATAAATAGTATAAGTATATAATTAAGGTTTTTTAATGATATTTAATCGGTAATATGGTTAATAATACTGATTAAATATCATATTTATTAAGAATTATTAAGCTAAAATGCAAGATTATTTCTTAATTTTGCATTTTTTACCGATTAAATTTCTATAAATTTAGCAATTAGTTTATTAAAAATTACTTTATTAGAACATAAGGAAAAAGCATACTAGAAAAATAGAAGGAGAAAAAAATTATGTTAATCAATCCAAGTAATTCACTAGGTTCAAATCTTGCTCAAACAGTACAAAGAGCAAGTGATACAACCGAAATGGTTGTAAAAACTAAAAGTAATTTAGTAACTACAAATGCAAAAAATGCATTGGCAACAACGGCAGGTTTAGCAGCAACAGTAGCAGCAACAAATGCAGTTAAAAATTCAAGTGCATTACAAGAAACTATTACTAAAGGATTAAAGAAAATTACTTCATCAGATGTATTTAAACAAGTTTATGATAACGTAGCTCCTTATGCTAAAAAAGCAGCATCTTGGGTAAAAGCACTTCCTGCTCCTGCTAAAATTGTTTTAGGTGCAGGTGCAGTAATAACTGGTTTAGTTGTTAATGCTATACAAAATAAAGGTATATTTAATCAAGGTAAGATTTTCCAACAATATGAAGACAAACAAACTGTCAGAGAAGCATTAAATAATATATAGTGATGTATAAAATAATCTCCCCTCTCATAAAAGAAGGGAGATTATTTTATTAAGAAATATTAACAATAGCAAACACAGTTATTTTATGTCTTTAACACATTATGGAAAAATTATCTACTATAAATTTAGCAATATTTTTTTAAAAAAAATACTTTATAAAAACATAATTGCATACTAGTTATACGGAAAGAATAGAAGGAGATTATTAACTATGAATTTAACAACAGGTCTTATCACTTCAGGTGCTTTATCAAACAATGTAGCAAAAGTTGAAGATAGAGCAAATTTAGCAGTTGCAACAGGTAAAAATATTGTAGGTACAAATCTTAAATCAACAGCCGCTATAGCAGCAGGTATTGGAGCAACAGCAGTTGCAACAAATGCAATTAAAAATTCAAGCGCATTGCAAGAAACTATTACTAAAGGATTAAAAAAAGTAGTAGGCGCAGTAGAAAGCTCAAACGTATATAAAAAACTAGAAGAAAACATTGCACCGTATACAAGAAAAGCAGCTTCTTGGGTAAAAGCACTTCCAACTCCCGCCAAGGTTGTTTTAGGTGCAGGTACGGCACTAGCATGTTTAATTGGCAATACAATACAAAATAAAGGTATATTCAACCAAGGCAAAATTGTTCAACAATATGAAGACAAACAAACTATTAGAGAAGCATTAAATAATATCCAAGCATAATAAAGATAAAATCCCCGAAATTTAAATTTCGGGGATTTATTTATAAATAGATTAAATACTTGTATCGAAATTACACTTGACTATCTTCGTACCAATATAAAGCATAAGCGCTATCCACAGGGGCGTCAATTATTACGCCGTATTTAGAAAATTCATTAGCGTGTTTTGCTTTAGCTTGCGGAGTAAAAGCATTAACCAATAGCGCACCAACACCGGCGATTAAAGCACCGATTCCGCCATATTTTAAAATTGAACGACTTGCACTACGAGCATTTATAGAAGCGGAAGATACAAAAGAATCAACCGATTCTTTGTTTATCATTTTTGTCAATTCAGCTTTTGTAGGTACAACATAACGTGAAGCAGCACCAACTACCGCACCTACTGCCGCAGGAAGCATTATACCATGGTTATTTCTTCTTGGTTCTCCCATTGTGATTGTATTAATTGCCATAATCTTCACACTTTCTACACTAGATAATCATGCCACACTGTTTAAGTTAAGACACTCACTATTTTACTCACACTTGATTTGGTCAAAAAAAAATCAAATCAACCTTGTTTAAAAATTTTCCAATCCCTAACTGATTTTCAAATTTTTTCTATTGTATCACATGAAAAAACTTTTGTCAACACTATAAAAAATTATAGTAAATTTAAAATTTTTTGTGTTTTTTCTTTGTTTTTATTTATCAAATCAAGCTTTTGCTCTCTCGATAGGGTCTTTTTTATTCTATATTCTTCTTTTAAGGCTGATGATTTATCCATAAATTCTTCTACGTATACAATTTCTTTGGGCTTATGAACTTTAGTATATTTCGCTCCTTTTTTGTTTTTATGAAGCTCAAAACGAGCCAAAACATCCTTGGCAATTCCGCAATATAACTTATCATCAAATGTTTGCAGTATATATAGATAAAATTTCATCCAAAACTTCCAAAATTTCTTTTTCTGTTTCTAATGTAACTAAGGCGCTTCGATATTTTGAAGCATTTCTTGTTGAAGAAATATAATAATTATAAAATTTTCTCATGAATTTCACGCCGTTTTTTTCACCCATATGTTGAACCTCAAGGCGCAAATGTTTTTTTAGCATTTCAATTCTTTGAACTAAATCAGGTTCAGAAATAACTTCTTTTGTTTCGATATATTTTTCAATCCGATATGGCAATGTAAAATCACCCATTATGCCTCTGCCTATAGAAACTCCCTTAGCGCCTGTCAATTCAAGGCAGTTTTTAGCATCTTGAATTGTTTTAATATCGCCGTTAGCATAAACAGGAATTGATAATTCATCAACCAAAAGTTTAATTTTAGACCAATCGGCACTCCCTTGATACATTTGAGAACGGGTTCTCGAGTGAAGCGTTACAAAAGAAACCCCTGCCTTTTCTAATGCTTTTGCAAATTCAATATAATTTTCTTCCTGACTTGTCCAGCCAAGGCGAAATTTAGCACTAACAGGAAGTTTTGTTGCTTCAATAATTGATTGAACAATATCGCAAGCCAATTCGGGAGTTTTCATCATGGCAGACCCGTCCCCCGAAACCACAACTTTTTTAACCGGACAGCCGCAATTAATATCAATCATACTTGCGTATGGCGCTACAATTTGCGCTGCTCTTGTCATTTTATCAATTTTATGACCCACAAGTTGAAAAGATAGAGGGTATTCAAATTCTTCAAATTGAATAATCCTTGGATTTGGATTATTACAAAGCATTTCAGATGAAATCATCTCTGTTGTCATAAGACATTTAGAATTATGCTTCCTAATCAGCCCCCTAAAAACAACATCGGAAATTCCCGCTAAAGGTGCTTGAATAACTTTTATATCTTCTATATTGATTTTTTTATTTACTGCTTGCATTTAATTGATTTAAATAGTCCTTTAATTCTTTAATTCTTGAAGCACAAAATTCCGTCATTTCATCTTTTTCATTGTTTTTTGCTTTTAAGCTCAAGAATTTTTCATAATATCCCACTGCTTCTTTATAATTTTCCGTATTGTCAAGATCAAGAGCTAATGAATAATAAGCATTTGAAAACTCCGGATGTTTAGAAATTAATGTTCTATATTGTTTTATTGCTTCAGATGTTTTTTTGAGTTCATCTAAGTTTAAACCTTTATAATAAAGTGCATACTCGTCATCGGGTTTTTGAGATAAAACTTTATTTATTAATGATAATGAAGCATTGTAATCGCCATTTTCATATTTTTCTATAGCGTCATTTAATGAATTAGAATATTCATTTTCTTCAATTCCGGCTAAAATTTCTTTCGCGGTTTGATTTGTTTTATCATAAGCTAAAATTTTATTTGCGCTTAATTTTGCATTAACATAATCATTTAAAGAATAATAAGCATATGCGCTATTTTCAAGAGCTTCTTGATTATTCGGCTCTTTGGCTAAAATTTCAAGATAATATTTGTTCGCATTTTTATAATCATTCAATTGCCAATAGCAGCTTGCAATTGCCATTTTAACTTCAGGTGTTTGAGAAGGAATTTTTAAATATTCATTTATTGCTTTTGAATATTGTTTTTCATTGAATAATTTTGTAGCAGAATCAAACTGAGAACTAATTGAATATTCCTTAGCGTCAGCTAAATAGTTTTTTAATTCAGAGCTGTTGGGTAAAACCAATAATCCTTGTTGGCAAATTGCGCTTGCTTGAGAGTAATCTTTTTTTTCTAAATATATTTGAGCAAGATTTATATAAACTTCTTCTTTTGAAGGGTTAATACTTAGCGCTTTTTTATAGTATTGAAGCGCTTGGGTATAATTTTTATTTTTATGATATTCAAGAGCACAGTTGAATTGAGCTTCATAACTGTTTGGATTTTTTTGGGCTTTAGCTAACAAATAATTTTGAAGTTTTTCGCCTGAAAAATGGTTTAAAATTATATTATCGGCACCGTCTTTTGCCTCTTTATCGTTAGGGTTTAAGGCTAAAATTGCTTCATATTGTTTTAGCGCATTTTCATATTGACCCATTTTTTCATATAAATCGGCTTTATAGTTTAAAACCTCTTGATTATTTGGTTTTTTGGCTAAAAGCTTATCATAAGTATTTATTGCTTCAAGATAATTTTTTTGCTGAACATATAAAGAAGCCAAGTTATATAAAATTGTTTCATCCGAGCTGTCTAATTGATATGCTTTTAAATACTGGCTTTTAGCATTTTCGAAATTACCTTGTTTTTGATAAATTGCACCTAAATTAACATAATTTTGCGCATCGTTAGGGTTATTTACAATATTTTGAGTCCATTTATTTTCTAATATTTCTAATAATTCAGGGCTATTATCGCCATATTGCAAGGCTAAATTATATTGTTCCATACTTGCTTCATAATTTTGTGCCTCATCAAGCATAACTCCATACATAAAATGCAATTTCGGATTTTTAGGGTTAATATCTATAGCAGTCTTATAATAATCCATTGCAACAGCTAAATTATTAAGGTTCTTATAAATATTTCCAAGGTTCTCATAGGCAGTTTCTTTATATTGAGAATTTTTTAATTGAATATAATCATAAGCAGCTGCAGCCAATTCACCTTGAGCCCTTAAAATTTTAGCGTTTTGAAGCCTAGACGCAGGATTTTGAGCAACATTTAATCTTTTTTCTATTGATTCAATTTCTCTTTGAGCGCTTGACGCAAGAGAGATTAAAGTTGAGTTTGTTTGTCCGTTTGATTTCCAATATTTTGCATAAAACAATGCGCTTTTATAATCATTTAGGGCTTTTTTTAATTCTTTTGTTGTTTCCCTGTAATATTGTGCTCGGGCTAAATATGCTCCCGATAGGGCACTTTGGGTTGTTTCGTCATAAGGTGAAAATCTTAATACTTTTCTAAATTCATTTATTGCAGAACTGAATTGCTGATTTTTAAGACATTCCATGCCGTTTGAATAATATGCGCTATATCTTTGAACATCTTGCTGAGAATATTCAGCTGCAAATGTATTATAATTTATTGATAAAAATAAAAACAATGATAGCGTAATTATTATTCTTTTTTTCATAGATAAACCCCTATTGTTATTTAATTATTATACAACAATAAAATTCTTGTTTAATAGTCATTTTGGCGGATAAGTTATTTTTGAGTATAATAATTCAATGAATATATTTAAAAATATTTTTTTAAAATTAATTAAAATTTATCAATTTTTTTCTAAATTTACACCAAAAGTTTGCATTTATGAACCGACATGTTCAAGATACATGTATCAGGCAATTGAAAAATTTGGCTTACTAAAAGGGTTTTACTTAGGAATTAAAAGAATTTTAAGATGTCATCCATATCATCAAGGCGGTTATGACCCAGTGCCTGATGAATTTCATTGGTAAATTATTGAATTTTTTTTTAAAAAAATGTTATAATTTCAAATGTAAAATGAGGATAGAAATTTATGAAATACGAATACGGATTAGATATAGCTGAATTAGAAAAAAGAACTTCAAAAGATTATCTTGTAACAAAGAAAATGCTTGATATTGACGCTAAAGAATTTTTAAATTTAAAAGACGGCGACAAAAAAGCTTTATCTTATCTTGTTAAAGCTGCTAGAATAATTGAAAAAATTAACATGCAGCTTGATTCACATCATAATCTTCCTTTTAAAAAGTTTTTAGAAGAACAAATTAAAAAAGGTTCAAAACAAGCTGAACTAACAAAAATTCTTTTCGACGCTCAAAAAGGGATTTTTGCACTGGATTGCGAATCTAATCTTGTTAAATTAGCTAAAGGCTTAGAAAAAAAGCAAGGTAGAGGCTTATATCCTGAGGATTTATCCCTTGAAGAATTTCATCAAATCTTAATCAGAATGATTGAAGAAGGAAAAATCGAAGAAGTTAAAAAAATTCTAAATCAAAGAAGTGTTGTTGAAAGACAAGGAAAAGAATTAAAGGCAATTGATTACGTTGATAAATTTCAAAATGATTTTAAAAAAGTAGCCGAATTATTATTAAGAGCAAGCTGTGTATCTACTTGTATCGAATTTAATGAATTTTTAAGACTTCAATCACAAGCGCTATTGGTTGCTGACCCTATGCTTGACGCTTATGCAGATAGAAAATGGGCGCTTTTACAAGATACACCATTGGAATTTACCATTACAAGAGAAAATTACAGCGATGAAATGACAGAAACTGTCTTAGAAAACGAAACTTTAGCTAAATTATTAAAAGAAAATAATATTGATGTAATTTCAAAAGACTACTTGGGAGCTCGCGTCGGAATAGTTAACAAAGAAGGAACTGATTATATTTTAAAAGTTAAAGATTACCTTCCTTTAATGGCGGATTATATGCCCTATAACGACGAATATTCTCAGGTTATAGATAATAAAAATAAAATTTCTCAAACCATGGTAGATGTTGATTTAGTAGAAGTTGCAGGGGATGTCGGCGCATTTAGAGCAGGTATAACATTAGCAGAAAATCTTCCAAATAACGATAAATTATCTCTTACCATAGGCGGCGGAAGAAGAAATGTTTACCATAGACAAATTCGCTTTGTTACAGATGAAGATGCCAAAAAGAAAATCCAAGAAAGATTAGATAATACGCTAGATAAAGAATTTCATAAATATTATGATGATACAATGGATCATCCTTTTACAATAGGGCACGAAAACGGTCACTCCCTTGGACCTAAATCAGGTTGTGAAGCACTAGGAAAATATAAATCAATTATTGAAGAAAACAAAGCCGATATGGTTTCATTGGCAATGCTTGATGTATTAGTCGAAGAAGGGCTTTATACAAAAGAAGAAAGAGATAAAATCATTGTAACTTTTGCAGCAGACAGTTTATTAAAATCAAAACCGGAATTAACTCAAGCTCATAGAGTTAGAACGGTTATGCAAAATTATTATTTTATTCAAAATGAAGCTATGTCAATTTCCAAGGACGGATTTTTATCTGTTGATATCGATAGAATGGTTTATGTTGCAAGACAAATGCTTGGAGAAATCATCAAGGTTCAATTGAGTAATGATTTTTCAGTTGGTGAAAAATATGTTCTTGATAATTTCATTTGGACACCTGAAATGGAGCTTGTCGGACAAAAATTAAGAAAAATATCAAAAAGATTAAATGGTAAAACAGAGCAAAAGCTTGCTGATATGCTTTTTGAAGAAGAAATTTAATATATTTCTGTAATTTCTGGGTAACAGGGATATGTCATTTTAAAGCGTTATTTTAAACTTGTTTTAAATCTCCCTAAGGTATTGCAATAAAGACCTTGAAACGCTCAAAAGAACAGAAAATTACGCTTACGCTTTTTTACTCTTGTGGAGTTTTGTTAAAAGCAAGACTCACTACCGCTTGTGCTGTCGTTCGTTTGCTCAATTATTCCACGCACCCCAAGGGTGTTTTCAATCCCTAAAGCTCACAAGTTCGCTAAAAGATTGCGGATATTGCGCCATAATTCAAATTTTAAAAGGTTATCTTATATGGTCTTACTTTAAAGAAATCAGGATATTTTTTAATATAATCATCTAAATCAGTGTCAAAAGCTTCAAAATCAAGACTTATACCGTCTTTTAGGGGACTGATAAAAATTCCGTTAGCGTGCATGATTGATTTTGTTAAAATGTTTGCAATAGAATCAGAACCTCTTACATATGGTGTTTCTTGCGCAATCAGCCATTGAATTATGGCGCATGAGCGCATTACATCATCAACTGAAGGATTTTTAATTTTTCTTAATTTATTAAATTCATTTCTTGCTAAAGACAAGTTTGAAATAGTATATTCATATGGCGATTTATTTATAACTTCTAACATGGGTCTAACCTGTTTAATTATATTACTTTCTGTTATTTCGCAAGT
Source organism: uncultured bacterium (assembly GCA_949282195.1). Taxonomy (GTDB): domain Bacteria; phylum Cyanobacteriota; class Vampirovibrionia; order Gastranaerophilales; family Gastranaerophilaceae; genus RUG14156. The sequence goes on from CASDOW010000001.1 coordinate 20,579, forward strand.
ATTTGCCCATTTATATTCTTCATTAGGTTTAGGTGAATAAATATATTCATTTTCTGATTCTATAAAAACACCTTGTTTTTCACATTTTTCTTGGTATCTGTTAAAATATTCATCTCCTCTGTGGCATGGTTTAATATCAAATGAATGACCTGTTTTTCTTCTTATTCCGTATGGCAATTTTTTGGTATTCATTTTATCGTTAATTTCTCCGATTTTATTTTCAATATCTTCTAACAGATACTGAAATTGCACCCCATAAGAAATACCTTGCGAAATTTGATACATTAAATCTGTCATTTCTTTTGCCCAGGCTTCATCTTTTTTATAGCCGCGCATGTTAATAAAAAATTCATCACCCAAAAGAGTTTGTTTAGCTTGCTTTTCAGGAGATTTTTTTTGAATTTCCATGCTTGCAATACCGTAATTTCTTATTGCTTCGTTTGAAGGATATTCTTCTTGTTGTTTGTGGAAATTTTTTGCTGTTATTATTTTTGGTTTTGAAATATTTTTATCTTGCGAAGTTCCAAAAATTAAGGGGCTAATTGTTAAATTCATTTCATTTTCTTTCTATCTTATATGGTCTTGCTTTAAAGAAATCAGGATATTTTTCAATGTAATCATCTAAATCAGTATCAAATGCTTCAAAGTCCAAACTAATTCCGTCTTTTAGAGGGCTAATAAAAACATTATTGGCATGCATTATAGCCCTTGTTAAAACATTGGCAATTGAATCTGAACCTTTTACATATGGGGTTTCTTGCGCAATCAGCCATTGAATTATAGCGCAAGAGCGCATTACATCATCAACTGAAGGATTTTTAATTCCTTTCAATTTATTAAATTCTTTTTCTGCTAAAGATAAGTTTGAAATCTTACCTTTTTTAATTGAGTCTTGATATATTTCGATAATGGGTTCTTTTAATCCGTATAATTTAATTTTTTCAATTCTTGAAACATTGGCTTCTTTATATTCTTCATTTGGTTTTGCTGAATATGCTCTGGCTGTTTTACCGGATTTAATAAATTGAACATTTTTTGTTTTGCTTTTTTTAATATATCTTGCTAAATATTCACATCCTCTTGTGCCTTGTATTATATCAAAAGAATGGTAAGATGTTCTTTTTTCGCCGTATGAATTATTATCGTCATTTAATCTTTTGGTGTTAATTCTTCTAACCCCCATTTCTATTTGAGATAAAATAGACTTAAAATCTTTGCCTAAAGAAATTGCTTCAGAAATTTTGTATACCAAAATTTCCATTTGACTTGCCCAAGCAGTATCTTTTTTATAGCCTTCCATATTAATAAAAAATTCATTACCCAAAAGAAGCTGTTTTCTTTGTTGTTGAACTTTGTTTTTAATATTGGCCGAGTTATTTTCAATGCATATACCCGCTAAAACATAGCTTTTTAGGCAATTTTTTGTATAACATTTTTCGCTGCTTTGTTCAAAGGAAACAGGATTTATGGCAGATGTTGAAGAAGTTATATTAGCTTTTTGAGCTTTAAATTTAATGGGGCTGATTGTTAAATTCATTTTTAAATTTTCAAAAATTGTATGCAGTTATTTAAAAACAAAACAAAAAATATTTTGCCTTTTTGTTAAAATTATTATTAAGAGGTTTTTATGAATATACAAATTAGAAAAATGCAAAAAGAAGATAAAGAAATTATACTTTCCTTTATGGAAGAATTTTACAATTCTGAAGCTGTTTTCACAAATGGCAGTAAAGAGATTTATGAAAAAGATTTTGAAAATTGCATTAATAATTTTCCGTATTTAGAAGGGTATGTTTTTTTATTTGATGAAAAAATCATAGGTTATTCAATGGTTTCAAAAGGTTATTCAACAGAAATTGCAAAAGAATGTATCTGGATTGAAGATTTATATTTGATTTTTGAATATAGAAATAAAGGAATAATTAAAGAATTTTTTAAATTCATTGAAAAAAATAACATAGGTAAAGTTTTAAAACTTGAAGTTGAAAAAGAAAATATTCAAGCTGTTCGCGCTTATGAAAAATCAGGTTTTGAAAATTTACCTTATTTTGTTATGAAAAAAGAAATTTAGAGCTTATTTTTTCTATAGATAAATTTAAAAACTCTTGCGCCAAGGAATTTGGTAAAATTTCTTTTTTGGCTTCATCTATATTAAACCATTTTGCGCTATCCACTTCTGGAGTTAAACTGAAATCTTCATTTTCAACTTGTACTATGAAATTACAAATTAAGCTGTTGGATTTTGGATAATATTTGCTTTTATTATATTTATAATTCAACGCTTCAAGATTAACTTCTTCTTTAATCTCTCTTATTAAAGCTTCTTCAAGCGTTTCTTTTTTATTGACATAGCCTGCAACTAAAATATTAAAATCCCTTTTATATTGCTTAATTAAAAGGATTTTTGAATAGTCTTTGTTATAGATAACCACACTCACTGCAACATTAAAAAAAGGAAATCGAAATTCCTCACAATTTTTGCAATAAGGAAAGGTTCCTTCATTAATAGAGCAATTAAAACATTCTTTTAGTTCTAATTTTTCTCCGCATTTCCAACAATATTTTATTTCATCAAAAGTATCCATAATAAAAAATTAATACAAAAAATTATTTAAAATTACTGTTTTATAAAATTAGTCATTTTGCCAGTTTCTGTTTTAGGGTATGGAATGTTGTTTTTCTTTCCTAAATTAATACAAGCTAAAATCCAAGCCAAGTTATGTGCGATATTTCTCATAGTTTGCAGACCTTCTTCGTCAAAAGGAACGTCTTTGGGGTTTCTTGAATAAACCATATTCCAATAAGTTGATGAAATTATAGGCATTTGATTAATTGTGAAATATTTTTCAATATCAGCTAAAGTTGAGGTTGTGCCTGCTCTTCTTGCGACAGCAACTGCGCTTGAGGGTTTATATTTAAAAGCAATACTTTTGTCTGAATGAGAAGCGCTAAAAAAGGCTCTATCTAAAAATGAAAGTAATCTTCCGCTGGCATGGGCGTAATAAACAGGGCTTGCAAAGATAAAGCCGTCTGCTTCATAGGCTTTTTGAACAAAATTATTAACTTCATCATCGTCAAAAACGCATTTTTTTAATTCAGAACATTTCCCGCAGCCTATACAATCTCTGATTGGTTTTGCGCCTATTTGAAAAATTTCATAGTCGATATTATATGTTTTTAAGCATTTACCTATTTCTTCAAGAGCTAAAAAGGTGCTTCCTTTTAGATTACAGCTGCCGTTCAACATTAATACTTTCATAATTTTCTCCTTTTGAGATTAATTATACACTAAACTATTATTTAATTTTAATATATAATATAAGTAAAAGTAGGAATTTAAAAAATGAAATCAGCAAAAGAAATAAATTTAGAAACAAGAATTTTAGAAAAATTAAAAGATTGTAAAGTTTGTCATAAGCTTGCAAAGTATCTTTTAGAAGATGAAGAATTGCAAGTTATGCAGGATTACGCTAATAATGTATCCATAAAAAGGCTCGGATTTAATGACCATGGGCCTGTTCATATGCGCCAAGTTGCAAATAATGCAATTAAAATGCTCAATATTCTTCATAAGAATAATATTAAAACTTCTCTTGAAAGAGAAGAAATAGGGACATTTGAAGATAGCATGTGCGCTGTTGTTATGGCCGGTTTAATGCATGATTTAGGCATGATGATAGGAAGAAGCGCCCATGAAGAAATGTCTATTGTTTTAGCACAACCTTTAATGGATAGAGCCTTAAAAGAAATTTTTCCAAACGATATTCAAAAGGTTACAATAATAAAATCTTTGGCTCTTGAGGCAATTGTTGGGCATATGTCTTCTAAAAAAATTCATTCTATTGAAGCAGGGATTATTTTAATAGCAGACGGTTGCGATATGACAAAAGGCAGAGCAAGAATTCCTCTTGCAATTAATGCTGCCCCTAAAGTTGGGGATATTCATAAATATTCAGCCAATGCAATAAAAAGAGTTCGTATACATCAAGGTGAGAAAAAGCCTATTAAAATTGAAGTCGAAATGTCAGGTGATGTCGGATTTTTCCAAATAGAAGAAGTGCTTTTAACAAAAGTAAACTCTTCTCCTGCAAAAGAATACGTAGAACTTTATGCAGGTGTATCGGGACAAGAATGTAAATGTTATTTATAAAGTAATATGGCTCAAAAACAACTTACAGAAGGCAAGCCTATAAAATTAATCTTGTTTTTTATGCTGCCTATATTTTTAGGAAATTTGTTTCAACAATTTTATAATTTTGTTGATGCGCTTATCGTGGGTAGATTTTTAGGGATTAGCGCCCTTGGTGCGGTTGGGGCAACTTCTCCTTTAATTTTTCTTGTGATTAGTTTTATTTTTGCTTCAACTCAGGGTTTTAGCGTTATAACAGCACAAAAATTCGGCGCTCAAAAATATGATGAAGTTAAAAAATCGCTTAGTGCTTCATTAATATTATCTTTCGTCTTAACATTTATTTTAACTTTAATTTCGGTGCCTTTTACATATAAAATGCTTGCTTTTTTAAATACTCCTTTGGATATTATTAATCCTGCAAATGATTATTTATATATTATGTTCATAGGCATTTTTGCGACAGTATTTTATAATGTGTCATCAAATGTAATTAGGGCTTTAGGGGATAGTAAGACTCCGTTATATTTTTTAATTTTTTCTTCATTATTAAATATAGTTTTGGATATTGTTTTTATCACAAAATTTAATATGGGTATTAAAGGTGCTGCTTGGGCAACTGTTATTTCGCAAGCAGTTTCTACGGTATTATGTCTTGTTTTTATGTTTTATAAATTTCCGATTTTAAGATTAAAAAAACAAGACTGGAAAGTTAGTTTTGATTTTTTATATGAGCATTTAAGAGTCGGTATCCCCATGGGATTTCAAATGTCTGTGTTAACCGTTGGAGTTATTGCGCTTCAATATGTATTAAACGGTTTTGGTACAATTTCAATTGCCGCCTTTACAACGGCAATGAGAGTTGATCAAATGTTTAGCCAAACCCTGCTTGCAATAGGGGCAACATCAGCGGTGTTCACTGCTCAAAATTATGGTGCAAATAAAATGTCGAGAATAAGAGAGGGTGCAAGAGCAAGCGTTTTATTGGCGGGAATAGTAAGTGTTGTTTCATTGATTATAGTATTTTTATTTTCGGATGATATTGTTAGTTTATTTATGTCTGAACCAAATAGTGAGGTTATACATCTTGCAGAAATTTATCTTCATATAACTATAATTTTCTATTTTTTCTTGGGAGTGCTTTTGATTTACAGAAATATTCTGCAAGGTATGGGTAATGTCATGGCGCCTTTAGCTTCAGGAGCGGCGGAGCTTGTTGCAAGAACGCTTTGTGCATTTATTTTGGGGCATTATTTTAAATACTTGGGAATTTGTTTTGCAACACCCTGCGCTTGGGTTGCAGCTGCAATAGTTTTATATTTAGGCTATAAAATAAGCCTTATGAAGAATTTAAAAAAAATAAAAAATAAACAAAAGTTACTCAACGATAAAATTTAATTTTTGAAAAATATAAATGAAACAACTTGAAAAAAGAGCTTTTATAGAACTACATATATCTATTCTTTTAGCAGGATGTACAGGGCTTTTCGGAAGATTAATAACTCTGAATGAAGGACTTTTAACTTTTTGGCGATTATTTTTTACGGTTTTATTAATTGGATTATATTTATTTTTTATAAAAAAATTAAAAAAAATAAAATTAAAAAATTTTATTAAAATCACCTTAACAGGAGCACTTTTGGGGCTTCATTGGCTTTTGTTTTACGGAAGTATTAAATATTCAAATATTTCAGTTGGAATTGTTTGTTTATCTTTAATCAGTTTTTTTACGGCTTTGATTGACCCATTAGTTAATAAACACAGATATTTTAAACATGAATTTTTATTCAGCTTTATAACAATTATTGGAATTGCTTTAATTTTTAATTTTGACAGTCATTATCAAACAGGCATAATTATAGGTATATTTTCGGCTTTAAGTGCTGCTTTATTTACGATATTTAATAAAAAAGTTGCAAAATATAATTCCAATACCATGCTTTTTTATGAAATGCTTGGAGGTTTTATTTTTATAGCTCTAATAATGCCTTTTTATCTTTATTTTTTTCCTGTTGAAAATATTTTTCCGTTTGGAAAAAATTTATTCTATTTGATTATTCTTGCTCTTTTTTGTACCGTATTTCTTTATTATTTTCAAATACAGGCGCTTAAAAAATTATCGGCTTTTAGCGTGAATTTGTCTTATAATCTTGAGCCTGTATATACGATGATTTTAGCAATAATAATTTTTCAAGAGAATAAAGATTTATCATTGTATTTTTATCTTGGCTTCGGATTGATAATTTTATCCGTAATTTGTCAGAGTGTATATGTGTTTTTAAAAAAAGCAAAAAATGGATAATTATAATTTTACAAAGACACTTTTTGGTTGTTTACAAACAGGACAAGCAAAACTATTGGGCTCATTTTCAAGATTGCCTTCGTAAATATAGCCGCAAATTGAACATTTATAGCCTTGTTTTTGTTCTTTGTTTTCAATATAAGTCGGGGCATTTTTTGGACTTGTGCCTTTTTTGACCTTGTGGTAATAAGCGTAAGTCATAGGAGGTTCATTGTTTAAGATATCTCCTTCTAAAATTTTTGCAATAAAAACAGTGTGAGTGCTTGTTTCTAGGCTGTTTATAACTTCGCAAATTAAATACCCTATTGAATTTTTAATTATATCTATGTTATCGATTGAAATTTTTTCAATATTTTCAAATTTATTTACTCTTCTTCCTGTTTGAAAACCGAAAGTAGGGATAATTAAATCATCAACATTTTCTGAAAGAATGGAAATTGCAAATTTTTTATTGTTTTTTATACATTCGTTTGTGTAGTTGTCGTGGTTAATTGAAATTGCAAGGCTGTCTTGAGTTACTTGCATAACGCTATTTACAATGCAGCCGGTTGATTTTTCGCTGTCTTTAGTTGTAGCAACATAAACTCCGTATGAAATGTTTTTTAATATTTCGTTATTCATTTTTACCTCGCATTTTTTTATTAGTTTTACATATTTTAACATTTTTCGCAATAAATTTTTATATGAGTTTTATAATTATGTATAATATTTATTGCATTACAATATATGAAATTAAAATTTATTTTAATATTTTTAGCTGTTTTAGTTTTTTCCAAGGCTGAATTTTGTCTTGGTATTGTTGAAAATAAAAAAATTAATCTTGAAGAAGCTATTAATATTACACTTGGTCAAAACCCAAAAGTAAAAATACAAAAACTTAATACGCAAAGTAGTATTAATGAGATAAAAATTGCAGACAGACTTCAAAATCCTTCCATTGAAACATTCCAAAATATAGGTAAAGCAGGTGAAGGCAATCCTCAACAAATTGGTATTGATTATACTATTGAAATTTTAAAAAGAGGAAAAAGAAAAGAATACGCTAAATCAGAAGCATTGGCGGCGTTGAACAATGAAAAATATTATGAACAGGTTTTAATTTTAAATGTTAAAAAGGCATATATAGATTTATTATTAAAAAAAGCAAACTATAAAATTTTAAAAGATCAGCAAGATTTAACAAAAGAACTTTATGAAACGGCCAATAAGCAATCTCAAAAAAATATTATTCCGCACACAGAAGTAATACAGGCAAAAATTGCCCTAAATCGTGCAATTATTTATACAAATGTTGCAAAATCAGAAGTGATTAAAGCGCAAAATCGCTTGAATGCAACCATGAATACAAGCGAAATTAATTATGATACAAAAGAAGAAACTCTAAATGATGATTATAAGGCTTTAAATACAATAAGCCCCCTTAATGACACATTAAATTTTGAAAACATTAAAAATTATGCCCTTGAAAACAGATATGATTTATTGAAGGCTAAGCAAGAAATAGAAAGTGCAAGAAATAATTTAAAGGTCGTTAGAAGTCAGCTTATTCCCGATTTGGAAATTGACGGCGGATATGCTTATCAATCAAAGGGAGTTTCTTCAACCGGTCGTTTTATCTCAGGCGGCTATGTGCAAGTCGGATTGACAAATATTCCTTTGATATATCAATATCAGCCCGAAATTAAAAATGCTAAACTTGAAATTGAAAAAGCAGAGCTTAAATATGAAGATATAAAAGTGGACGTAATAAGAGATGTTACTGACGCTTGGGAAAAATATACAATAGCAAGAACAAATTTAAATTTTTATAATAAAGAATTGTTGAAAGATTCAAAAGAGCTTTTAATAGAGGCAAAAGAAAATTTAGATAAAAATAAAATAGATTTGACTGCCTTTTTGGTTTCTAAAAAAATCTATCTTGAATCTATGTTATATTACCATGAAGCTTTAGCGGAGTATTACGATAGCTATGCTGAGCTTCTAAAAGAAATGAATGCACTTGATTGGAACATAGAAAATATTTAATTTAAAGAGTGAATTGGTAGTTTAAATCTTTATATTTTACGCTGATTGGAAATTTTTCCATGTCTTCAAAGAAAAAGTAAAAATATTGGCTTTTTCTTGGTGAAACGGTTGAAGAATATTTAATCGAGTGTTTAGAGATTTGATTTCCGATTTGTTCTATTTTTGAAAATGCCGATTTATTTGATTGTTCGGATGAATTTTGAACCATAGATTGATTAAATTCGTTATAATTGGCGGTCATTCCTGTCATGTTTGTTAAAGTTGCGCCCATGGAACTCATTGCAGCCATAGAAGACGCTTCTTGAGTTTGGTAAATATTTAAATAGTTGCTTGTGGTGATGAATTGAAGCTCTCTATCGGGATTTGAGATATTTAAATCTTCAACTTTAAAAATGTAAGGGGTTTCATATGATAAATTTTCAACTTGAATATATAAGGCTAAAATTTCAGGAACGGGTGTTCTTGTTATTCCGATTTTTATATTTGCATTGTCTATTGTTTTTTTGTATACATTGAAAACAAATTCTTCGTCGGTTTTAACTGTTTGGATATTTTGTTGATTGTAATCTTCGCCGACATATGAAAGTGTAGAACACCCATATAGGCTTAATGAAAATAAGAGCAGTGTCAAATAAGTAAAAAATTGTTTTAAAAATTTTATTTTAGCCATGGTCTAATAATACACTACTTTTTGTTTTTGGGCAAATTTATGAGTTAAGGCAAGCTTATAGCTTGCCTTTTTTTACACACGGCTTACGGCTTTAGTGTCGTCTTGGATTATTGACAACTCGCAATTTTAGTACTCCGCTTTCAGGCTTCGCCTTATCACTTCGTAAAATTGCTCGAACAGGCGCACTCACTCCGCTTACGCTCCGTTACGTGCTAGTCAAAATCCGCTACATCATTCCCATGCTCCTGAGGAAATCAAAGATTTCCACGGTGCCTTAGTCCAGTATCACAATAGCCCACCAAGCGAGGAGCTTGGTGGGCTATTGCTCACATTCTATCGGGTCATTCGTAATTTTCTACAGCGCACAAGCGCTGTAAAGCTCCTGTGGAATTCGCGCTAACGCAAATTCTTACGTCGCCATGGTACGGTATCCGCACTTGGCAGGAGCTCCACGCTCCTGCCTACGTGCTTCACACACCTACGCCTTACTTGTTTTCGCCAAGCCAAGTCTGGCTAGGCTCAAACTACGTCAGGTTTTTACATCATTCCCATGCTCCTGAGGGACTTCGTCCCACGTCGCTCGGGTACGGTATCCGCTCTGTCCGCCAGACCTCAACGGTCTGCCGTCACGAGCTCACACACCATTGGGTCATTCGTAATTTTCTACAGCGCACAAGCGCTGTAAGAAAATTACATCATTCCCATTCCGCCCATGCCTGGCATACCGCCTGCCATAGGAGTATCTGCTGCTTTTTCTTCAGGAATTTCAACAACCGCTGCTTCTGTTGTTAATAACATTGAAGCAACTGAAGCAGCATTTTCTAATGCACTTCTTGTAACTTTTGCAGGGTCAACAATTCCTGCTTCAAACATGTCAACATATCTGTTAGCCATTGCGTCATAACCGTATGCGCCTTTTTCTTTTCTAACAGCGTCAACTACAACTTCACCTTTAGCGCCTGCATTATTAGCAATTGCAATAACAGGAATATCTAGGGCTGCAGTTAAGATTTTGAAGCCTGTTTTTTCGTCATCATTTGCAAAAGTTCTTGTTTCTAATTCTTTTAAAAGAACTTGTTGAACTCTTAACAAAGCAACACCGCCCCCTGGAACAATACCTTCTTCTTGGGCTGCACGAGTTGCGTTAAGTGCGTCTTCAATTCTTAATTTTGATTCTTTTAGTTCAACTTCGCTTGCTGCACCAACTTCAATTACTGCAACACCGCCTGATAATTTAGCAATTCTTTCTTGAAGTTTTTCTTTATCATATTCTGAATCAGAAGCTTCAAGTTGTTTTTTAATTAAATGAACTCTTTCAGCCACTGCTGCTTTTGTTTCGTCACCAACAACGATTGTTGTTTCATCTTTTGTAACAGTAACTCTTTTTGCTTTACCAAGCATTTGAACAGTAACATTTTCAAGTTTAATGCCTAGTTCTTCAGTGAACATTTGACCGCCTGTTAAAACAGCGATATCTTCAAGCATTGCTTTTCTTCTGTCGCCAAAACCTGGGGCTTTAACTGCAACTGCTCTTAAAACTTTTCTCATTGTATTAACAACTAAAGTTGCTAAAGCTTCGCCTTCAACATCTTCAGCGATTAATAATAATGATTTACCGTCACGAGCAACTTGTTCTAAGATAGGTACAAGATCAGCAATTAAATTGATTTTTTTGTTTACGCAAAGAACATAAGCGTCTTCTAAAACTGCTTCCATTCTTTCAGGGTCAGTTATGAAATATGGTGAGATATAACCTTTATCAAATTGCATACCTTCAACAACTTTTTTATCAGTTCCGAAAGTTTTTGATTCTTCAACAGTTATAACGCCGTCTGTTCCAACTGCTTCCATACAATCAGCAATTAAGTCGCCGATAAATTTATCATTACCTGCTGAAATTGCAGCAACTTGTGCGCGCATTTCTTTTGAATCAACAGATTTTGACATTTTTTTGATTTCTTCTTGAGCAACTTTAACAGCTTCAGAAATACCTCTTTTGATACCCATTGGGTTTGCGCCTGCTGTAAGGTTTTTAATTCCTTCTTTGAAGATTGCTTGAGCTAAAACAGAAGCTGTTGTTGTACCGTCCCCTGCAACATCATTTGTTTTAGATGAAACTTCTTTTAATAATTGAGCGCCTGCGTTTTCTAAACCGTCTTTAAGCTCAATTTCTTTTGCAATAGTTACACCGTCGTTAACAATTTGAGGTGAACCGAATTTTTTTTCAATAATTACATTTCTACCTTTTGGTCCTAATGTAACTTTAACTGCATCTGCCACTGCATTAACACCTTTTAATAGGGCTTCTCTGGCAGTTGTATCAAATACTACTTTTTTAGCCATGATTTACTTTCCTTTTTCTTTCTAGTGATAAACTTTTATTACTCTTATTAACCAAGAATGGCAAGAGCATCTTTAATTGAAATGATTTTATATTCAACATCGTCAACTTTAACGTCTGTTCCTGAATATTTTGCAAACAATACAACATCACCCACTTTTACTTCCATGGGTTCTTTTTCGCCGTTATCAAGAGTTTTGCCTGAACCGATTGCTACAACTTCGCCTTTTTGTGGTTTTTCTTTTGCGCTATCCGGAATAAAAATTCCGCCTGAAGTTTGTTGTACATCATCAATAACTTTAATAACAAGTCTGTCTGCTAAAGGTTTAATCATAATATCCTCCATTTATGCTGATTACATTTTCTATTACATTATTTTACTCTACTATAATATATGTAATTTTTAAATTTATGTAGGATATTAACAAAAAATTAATTATTTGTCTTAGCGAATTAGTTATAAATATTAAAAAAGACAAAGTTTTATACTTTGTCTTTTTTAATGTAATTTTATTTTGATTTATGCTTTTTTCTTGAATTCTTCAGGAGCATCTTCTCTTTCTTGGTTCCAACGGTCAAGACCCATTTGTTTTCTAACAAGTCCTATACCAACGTGAACTCTCCATTCGTCCATTTTTAATTGCGCAGCAATGATTTTATGACATCCGATTGGAGGTAGAGGCAACAACGGTTCATATAAATTTTTAATTGCCATCATTTGATCAGGTGTAATTGCAAGTTTTCTTTTTGGGAATTGAACTTTTGGAAGCATCATTTTTTGTCTTATTAAGTTAATTCCAAAAAATACTTTTTTAGGTTCTAAATCAATCGCTTGAGCAATTACCTCGTGGGCATCAGGGTTTGGAAGAGGAAGCATTTTTTTATACATTTCTTCAATTTGAGCCAATTGCTCTTTGTTAACCAATAAAGGTCTTTGCTTGTTAGGTTTTTGAGGACGTCTTTGATTTGGTCTTGCCCCCGGTTTTTGAGGACGCCTTTGATTAAATCCGCCGTTATCTCTTCTTTGGAAATTATTTCTTGGTTTATAACCGCCTTGATTGTTTTGAGGGCGATTATTATATCTTCTTGTGTATCCTTCGGGGTTTCCTGTTCCTGCGCTGTAACCGCGAGAATAATCCTGAACTACACCGTTTTCATCCGTTGGGGCAGGCATGGATGTTGTTCTTTCAGGATATAAACATTCCGGACAGATAACCCTTTTTGGGTTTTTAGTTTCAAATTCTTTACCGCATTTAATGCACTTATTCGTATACATTAGGATAATCTTTCTATTGTTTTATTATTCCCATCACTTAATGAAATTAACTTAACAGGCAATATTTTTTTAAATACACTCTCACTACCAAAATATATTACTATTCTATAAAAAAACATGAATTAATACAAGTTTTTTATTTATTTTAATATAGATTGATTTTTTTATAAAAATTGTTACAATTTATTATATGGCAAAAGATGGATTAATTAACTGTAAAAAATGCGGAACTCTCTTTTTTAAAAATTCGGGAAGAGAAGTCTGCGAGGAATGTTTCAAAAAAGAACTTGAATTAATTGATAATATCAGAAATTATATTACAACATCAGGTAAGCCAAAAGTTACCCTTGAAGAAATTTCGCAAGCGGTTGGCGTGCAAGTAGCTGAGCTTGAGGATTTAGTTACGAGAGGCAGACTGTTTACGGTCATTCCAAAACTATCAATTAAATGTCGTTTTTGCGGAGTTGAGCTCGAAGATGATGAAAAAACAGGTTTTACTTGTAAAAAATGTTTGATGAGATTTTCACCTAAGGTTAATGAACTTAAGAAAAAAGGGCTTGATGTTAATAAATACAAAGAAGAAGCCAGAAATCTCAACAGACGCTTAAGAGGCGGTATGAACAGCGCTTCTGACAATGAATCAAGATATGGCTTTATTCAAAATTACGACCTGTAAAATTAGTTTTTATTTTTGTCAGGTTTAACAATGCTAAATGATTTGTTTTCACTTATTTCAACGCGTGCCGATTTGATTTTTTCTCGTGCGTCTTCAGGTATGCTTGATGTTGAAGCTAATCTATCCACAAAAGCGTTGTTTAGTTTAACAGCTTTTGGAAGTGCTCCTATTTCTTCCAAAACATCCTTAATTTGAGTAAAATCATATGAAAAAGTTTTCTTATGGTTGTATGTTAAAACTTCACCTGTGTTAGATTTAATATCATCTCCGCCGCGTTCAAAATATATCTTAAAAATAGAACGTAAATCTTGAATTTCGGATTGCATGGTGTTAATTGCAGATTGTAGCCTTAAATATCTTTCAAAAAGATATTCCACATGGTCAATTTGGGATAATTGCCAGTTGTATTTTTGATTATATAAGGCTTTTAATTTTGGATAACATTTTGCTAAAACAGAAGCGTCGCCCATTGCTCTATGGCGTTTTTTGTTATTTGCACCAAAAACAGTAGCCAACATATCAAGTCCGCAAGACTCATACTGGGGGTATACTTCTTTAAACATCATTTGAGTGTCTATATAGTTATTTTCAATAGGTTTATTATAAAGTCTTTTTGAAGTTCGATTTAAAAATGAAAAATCAAAAATAGCATTATGAGCAACTATTGGGTAATTTCCGATAAATTCAAAAATTTTAGGAAAAATCTCTTCTTCAGAAGGTGCGTCAGCTAAATCTTCCTCAGAAATCCCATGAACAGCCTGAGATGATTTTCTAATGTGTTGATGAGGATTAACAAGAGTTTCAAATTTTTCTTTAACTCTGCCGTTTACAAGCTTTACTCCTGCAAATTCGATAATTCTTTCTCTTGTATAATCAAGCCCTGTTGTTTCAACATCTATAACAATTTCAATTTCTTTTGGTTTTGTTTCTCTTGGCATATCGGATTTTCCCTTCAAGAAAATACTAACATAAAACTATTTTTTTATAAATTTATTTATTTTTTCAACATTTTCATTAATTTTTTCGATTTTTGAATTTACTTCGCTTTGCTTATCTTTAACGCCTTGTATTTTTTTATTGATATCAAATTCCATATTTGTAAATTCATTTCCGACTTGTTTTATTTTATCGCTTTTTATGTCAGATACGTATTCAAGCATGTTTTGCATTTTTGAGGGTTTAATGCCTTTGATATATTTTTCAAGCCCTTCCACAAATTCAACTATGCTGATTGCTTCTTGTGCTACATCGTTTATTCTTATGGTATCTCCTGTTAAAATTCCGACATCACAAGAGCCGTCAGGCGGCATAAGTTCAATAGATTTCGAACCGCCAAGCCCGTAAAATTCCACTCTTGCAACTGTTCCGTTTGGAATTTTCATATTTTTTTCGGTTACTATTATTTGAACATTAATATGTTTGCCTTTTGATTTTAAGTGTCGGACATAACCTATATTCATTCCCATAAACCGAACGGGAGAGCCTTTTGTAATGCCGTCTATATCTTTAAATTCGATAGTATAAACATTAGGCTCAACAAAAATTTTGGAATATGAAAAAATTGCAATACTGAAAATTACAAATAAAATCACGCTCCAAACAAATATCTCAATTAATATCGGTTTTCTCATGGTTTATTGAGCAATTGCTCCTTTGTTAGCTTGAGAAACGCTTTTTTGATATTTTGATAAGTATCCTTTTGGAACTTCATTTTGATATGGTTTAAAGTTTTGTTTTCTTCTTTCTAATTCTTTTTCATCTACGCAAAGATTAATTGTTCTTTTATTGATGTCAATTTCAATTTTATCACCGTTTTCAATCAAGCCGATAACTCCGCCTTGACTTGCTTCAGGACAAATATGACCTATACAAAGACCTCTTGTTCCGCCTGAAAATCTGCCGTCAGTAATAAGAGCGCATTTTTTTCCTAATCCTTTTCCAACCAATAATGATGTCGGAGCAAGCATTTCTCTCATGCCAGGGCCGCCTTTTGGTCCTTCATAACGAATTACAACAACATCCCCTGCTACTACTTCATCATCCACAATTGCTTTCATTGCATCTTCTTCATGGTTGTATACTTTTGCAGTTCCTCTAAATTCAAATACATCTTTATCTACCCCTGAAATCTTAACAACAGCGCCTTCGGGGGCTAAGTTACCGTGTAAAATTGCTAATCCTGGGTTAGAAGTAATTGGATTATTAAACGGCTTAATAACACTATTATCTACCCAAGCATTTTTGGCAATTTCAGACACTTTTAAGCCGATTAAATTTTTAGTATCTTTCATTTCGGGGCAATTGCCGTAAATTGTTTTAAATACTCCTGAAATTCCTCCTGCATTGTCTAAATCTGTCATTGTTAGGGTGCTTGAGGGGTCAAGTTTAATAATCTGAGGAATTTTATAGCTTAATTCTTCAAAATCGTCTAAAGATAACGGAATATCTGCACTTTGTGCTATTGCCAATAAATGCAATATTGAATTAGTAGAACCGCCTAAAGCTAAATCAACAATAATGGCGTTTCTTATTGAATCCATTGTTACAATATCTCTTGGTAGAACGTTATTTTTAATTAAATCGCAAATTGCTAAGCCTGATTCAAAGGCAAGGCGTCTTTTCTTTGATGAAACGGCTGCCGCAGTAGCACATCCGGGTAAGCTCATTCCCATAACTTCAGTTAAGCAAGCAAGGGTATTTGCCGTATATAAGCCTTGGCATGAGCCGATTGTGGGGCAAGCATAATGCTCCATTTCGCATAATTTTTCTAATGAAATATCTCCTACTCTATATCTTCCGACTGCTTCAGAGGAGCCTCTGATAAATGTTAGAGTTTCACCTTTGCAATGTCCTTCTAAAGATGGACCCGCTGTTACAATAATTGCAGGGATATTTAATCTTAGGGCTGCAATCAGCATGCCGGGGGTGATTTTATCGCAATTTGTTAAAAGAACTAAACCGTCCAATTGATGTGCATTTGCAACAGTTTCAACACAATCAGCTATTAAATCACGGCTTGGCAGAGAATATCTCATTCCGCAATGACCCATTGCAATTCCGTCGCAAACGGCCGGAACACCGAAAATAAAAGCCTGCCCTCCGCCTGAATGAATACCTTTTTCAATTTGACGCTCTAAATCGCGCATGCCGGCATGTCCTGGGACTAAATCTGAAAATGAGCTTGCTATACCGATAAACGGTTTTTTAATGCTATCATCGGCGACACCCCCTGCGTATAATAGTGCTCTATGGGGTGCGTGTTCTACTCCTGTTTTTAAAATATCGCTTCTCATTTTCAAATCCTTCAAATTATTATATATTACACCTAATTAAAACATTTTTTTTAATATTCAGCAACATTGTTTAATATAATATAGTAATTTTATATGTAGAAAACTAAATTACTTTTGCTATAATAGTACTATTGGAAAAAGGAATGTTTCTATGAGTTTAAAACAAATGTTAAAAAGATTATCAATTTTTATATTCGTATTTGTCCTATTTTGTGTTACGAATATACAAAACCCCGCAATGGCAATTACGCCGCAAAGCTTATATGATAAGGCTTGGAGATTGATTTATACAAAATATGTTGATGATACACAAAATCAACAAAATTGGGAGCGTTGGCGCCATAAATACGATAATGTTATAAAAGATGAAGAAGACGCTTATGTTGCAATAGGCACAATGGTGGACAGCCTTGGAGATGTTTATACAAAATTCTTAACTCCAAAAGAATATAAAGAAGAATCTGAAAGTATTGAAGGTTCTCTAAAAGGTATAGGTGTTCAAATTGGAGTTAGGGACGGTAAACTGTTGATTATTGCCCCCCTTGAAGATACCCCCGGAGAAAAAGCAGGGCTTTTAAGTGAAGATGAAATTCTTGAAATTAACGGTGAATCTACAAAAGGTATTACTGTTGAAGCTGCTGCCGATAAAATTAGGGGTCCTGAAGGCACAAGCGTTAAACTTTTAATTAAAAGAAAAGGTGTGCCAAATAAATATTATACTATCCAAAGAGCTAATATAGAATTAAAATCTGTTTCAACCAAAGCTCCAAAAATAGGTAAAGTTGATGATAATTTAGGTTATATCCGCTTAAGCTCATTTATTTCAAGAAATGCAGCTTCTGAATTTCAAAATGCGCTAAATCAATTAAAAGATAAAGACGGTATTATTATAGACCTTCGTTCTAACCCCGGAGGATTATTAACAAATGCCATTTATATAGCCGATATGCTTTTAAGCAACAAAACAATAGTTTCAACAGTAGATAGAGACGGCTACAAAGAAACGCAAAACTCTCTATCTCAAGTTTCAACAAATCAGCCAATCGTAGTTTTAATTAATGGCGGTTCTGCTTCTGCTTCAGAAATTTTATCAGGAGCTTTAAAAGATAATAAAAGAGCGGTTATAGTGGGTAAAAAATCTTTTGGTAAAGGTTTGGTTCAAGAAATTAATAAATTGCCCGACGGTTCTGCACTTCATATCACAATTCAAAAATATTTGACACCAAACGGAACAGATATTCATAAAAAAGGAATTACTCCTGATTATGTTGTAGATATTAAAGAAGCGGATATTAAGGCAAATAAAGACCCGCAATTAGCAAAAGCTTGCGAAATTTTGCAGCAGCAAGTTGGTAAAGCGACAACCGCAAAGGCTGATTAGCCTTTCAGTTGAGCCAATATAACTCTATCGATATTTGCTAAATCTTTAATGATTTTAATATTAGAAAAATCTTTTTCAAGCATTTTATAAACTAAATCGCTTTGATTTATTCCAAGTTCAAAAGCCACAATGCCCTCTTTTTTAAGGTATTGTGGCGCTTTATTAATTATTTTTTGATAAAATTCCACTCCTTCATCATCAGATGTAAAAAGGGCTAATTCAGGGTCGAATAAAACTTCTTTTTGAAGATTTTCTTTTTCTTTTTTTGGAATATAAGGCGGGTTCGAGATTATTAAATCAAATTTTTCACAATCTCTTATTTTTGAAAATAAATCTGATTTTCTTAAAATTATTTTCCTTACTAAATCTAATTTGTTAACGTTTTCAAGTGCTGTCATTATAGCTTTTGAACTTATATCGACGCCTAAAATTTCTATTTCTTTATTTTTTAATTTTTTAGCTAAAGCACAGCTGATACAGCCTGAACCTACGCCAATATCAAGGATATCAAGTTTTTCTTTTTTATCTTTTAAAAGCTCATAAGCGGAATTTACAAGAATTTCTGTTTCATCTCTCGGGATTAAAACATCTTCATTTACAATATATTTTTCGCCCATGAAATATGCAAAACCGACAATATGTTGAATTGGAGCTCTTGAAGATACTCTTTTTTTGGCTAATTCAATTAATTCATCTTCGTTGTCTAATCCGTCTTTTAAAAGAATTTCTTCAATAGAAATTGAATTTATTGAAGTTATTAAATATTTTGCTTCTTGTTCAAATTCTTCAATATTTCCGTTTTTTAAAATTTCTTTTATTTTTTGATATGTTTTATTCATATTTTTCTAAAATTTCCATAATCCAATTGCGAACATCAAGCCTTGAAGCATTTTGTGTATCTTTTTTTTCGATGTTGTGTGCTTTAGTTATTTTATCATAATAAAAAAGCTGTTTTTTAGTGGGTTTTAATTTTGACATTTTATATTCTTGAGCTTTTTTTCGTTGAATTTTCATTAGTTCTTTTTGTTTATCAAGATAAGGCTTTATTAATTCTTTTTGTTTTTGTTCAAAAGCGCAAAATTCAAAAAATTTTTTAAGGTCATTATAAAATCTGTCATCATTTAAATAATCTTTCACAAATTCAAAATGAGGATTTTCGATATCAAGATAGTATTTTTCGTCTTCAAGAAATTTATCAATTAAATCATCAGTTGAAAGATTCGGAAATTTTTTAAAATAGGCTTTTAGAGTGCCTAAAAGCTGAGATTTCTGACGAGGAGTTAAATATAAAAAAACAATAGTTTTAATATTTTGCATTAAAATAAGTCTTTTGGATTAATGTCGTTTTTAGTTTTTCGAAAGGCAAGAAGTTTTGCTTTTATTGGGTTGTCCATAGAAGAATTTTCGCAAAAATTATTGTAGGCTTTTTGCGCTTTTTTCTCCAGTTGTTTTTCTTTGATGTATCTTATTTTGTCTTTCATAGCTAAATTATACCATTGTTTTTGATTTTAATATATCCTCTTAAATATATAAAGTATTTTTCATTAAAAAAATTGCTACCAACCCCAAACGAGCGAACTTTAGTTCACTGGGTGAACTTAGTGAGCGAAGTTTGGGGCATAGGTGTGCGTAGTGCGCATGCGGCAAGCGTGGAGCTTGGCGCAAAGCACGAAGTCCGTACCGAATTAACGAGCGAACTTTAGTTCACTGGGTGAACTTAGTGAGCGAAGTTTGGGGCATAGGTGTGTGAAGCACCTTTCTTGTTTTCGCCAAGTCCAGTCGGACTAAGCTCAAACTTCGAAAGGTAAACAAATATAAATTTTTTTGAAAATTTTCTAATTTTATTGTTATTCATTGTATAATTTAGCTATAATATGCATTGTAGTATGCTTTATTTATGTAAAATTATGGAGAAAATAAATTGTTTGATTTTAATTGCGATGTAGCTCAATCGTATGGAATTTATAAGAATGATGTAGAGCTTGAAATAGCAAAATATGCAAGCTCAATCAATGTATCTGCAGGTTTTCATTCCGGTGATCCTATAAAAATCAGAAGTGCTTTGTTATTTGCCAAGGACAATAATATTGCGCTTGGTGCTCATATCGGATATCCCGATATTCAAGGTTATGGCAAAAGAAAAATAGATTTATCCAAAGAAGAATTGGAAGCGGTTGTGATTTATCAGGTAGGAGCAATTATTGCTTACGCTAAAACTTATGACCTTGAAATTGAGCAAGTAAGGTGCCATGGGGCATTGAAAGATACTCTAAATAACAGTGAAGAAGATGCATTAGTTATAATCGAGGCTGTTAAAAAAGTTAGCCCTTGGCTTAATTTAATTGTTCAAAGTCAACAAATGAAAGAATTTGTACAAAATGCAGGTTTAAAAGCTGCCTATGAAAAGGATTATTTTGAAGGAATATTGTCTAATTCAGAGGACAAGCCCGATACAATACATTTTAGAACATTGGAAGATATAAAAACGGCTTATGAAATTGTAAAGCCTTCCCCGATTAACTATAATAGAGTTCAAGAACAAATTTAAAAGGCGAAGTAATGAAAATTTTTGATAAAAAGGTGAAAATTCCAAAAGATGTAATATGGCTTGTGCCGGGGTTGAGAGTTAAACGCTGGTTTGCTCTATCTGTTATGGGGTCTGTATTGGCAGCAATAGGTGCAACCTTTGTATTTAAATTAGAACCTTTATATTATATTGTAAAAATTGCAAAAGAATTGTTCCATGTTGTTCCCCCTGAGCCGATTGGGGCTTTGTTTATCTTAGTTGGTGCGGTTTTATTTTTATTGGCATGGAAAAAAACCAATCTTTCAATGATGGATGTTGATGATGTAAATCAACTGAGAAAAAAAGACTCAATGGGTGAAGTTTTATATAGAAGAATGAAACTTGACCATGGACCTAAAATTGTTGCTATAGGCGGCGGGACAGGTCTTTCTATGTTGCTTCGCGGAATTAAAAAAATTACAAATAATATTACTGCCGTTGTAACCGTTGGTGATGACGGTGGGTCTTCAGGCAGATTAAGAGAGCAAATGGGAGTTTTACCCCCCGGCGATATAAGAAATTGTATTGCTGCTTTGGCTGATGATGATGATATTGTTACAAAATTATTTCAATATCGCTTTAAAACCGGTCAAGGGCTTGAAGGTCATAGCTTTGGTAATTTGTTTATTACCGCAATGACTGCGATTTGCGGCGATATGGTTTCAGCTATTAAAGAATCATCCAAAGTTCTTTTAATTAGAGGAAGAGTTTTACCTGCAACTTGTGATGATATGAAATTATATGCCAAAATGGAAGATGATTCCATTGTTAGAGGTGAAAGCAATATCCCCGAAGCAGGTAAAAAAATTATGCAATTATGTTGTGAGCCTGCGGATTGTAAGCCTATTCCTGAGGTAATTGAGGCTATTAACGATGCTGATTTAATAATCATGGGCCCAGGAAGCTTGTATACTTCCGTTATTTCAAATTTCCTTGTAAAAGATATAACAAGGGCAATTTGGCATGCTAAGGCTAAAAAAATATACGTATGTAATGCAATGACACAAGTGGGTGAAACAGATAATTATTCTGTTTCAGACCATGTTAAAACAATATTTGACCATGTAAGACTTGATGATGTTGATGATTCAAATAAAAATTTCTTTGATGCGGTTTTAGTTAATAACTCCATGCCGAGAAATTTAGCGGAAAAATACGAACAAGCAGGTTCGCTGCCTGTTGAAATTGATATATCAGAATTAAGAAGATTGGGTGTAGAAGTAGTACAAAGAAGTTTGCTTGAAGACAATAAAGAAGGCTTAGTGCGTCATAATTGTTCTAAAGTGGCTCGTGCGATTTATTTCTGGTATAAAAAAGCTGCTAAAAAGAAATAGGATAGAATACTCTTATAGAAGAGTGAAATTTTGATGGTATGAGAAAAAGTATTCAAAAAATACAAAACTTTAAAAAAGAGGGTAAAAAAATAACGGTATTAACCGCTTATGATTACTCTACCGCAAAATATATAGATCAAGCAGGCGTTGATATGATTCTTGTGGGCGATTCATTGGCTCAAGTTGCCCTTGGTTATGAAAATACTACTGATATCGGCATGGAAGAAATGATTGTTTTTACAAAAGCAGTTTCTCGCGGAGTTGAAAATGCTCTTTTAATTGCTGATATGCCTTTTATGAGTTTTCAGGTTGATAAAGTTGAAACAATGAAAAATGCTTGTAAATTAATAAAGGCAGGCGCAAATGCGGTTAAAATGGAGGGTGTTTCGGATTATTTAATTGATACAATTAAACATTTAACTCAAAATGGTATTCCTGTTATGGGGCATTTAGGCTTTACTCCAATGAGTATCAATTCTTTGGGCGGACATAAAATTCAAGGAAAAGATGCCGATAGGACAATCGATATTTTAAAAGACGCCTTAAAATTACAAAATGCCGGATGTTTTGCAATTGTTCTTGAATTAATGCCCCTGCAATCAAGCCAGTTTATTTCTCAAAGATTAAGAATACCCACAATTGGTATTGGCGGCGGAAAGTTCTGCGACGGTCAAGTGTTGGTTTCAGATGATATGTTAGGGAAATATGACCGATTTAAGCCGAAGTTTGCTCGTCAATATTCAAGTTTAAAAGATATAATAGTAAATGTAGCAAAAGCGTATTGTCAAGACGTTGAAAACGGGAATTTTCCTAATGTTCAAGAGTCGTTTTCACTGGATGTTAAGGAGATAGAGAAACTTGAAAATTATAGATAATATTAAGGAATTAAAAGAAGAAATCAAAAAATTACAAGGTTCAGTCGGGTTGGTTCCTACTATGGGTGCTTTGCATAACGGTCATAAGTCTTTAATTGATAAAGCAGTTGCGGAAAATGACAATGTTGTTGTTTCAATATTTGTTAATCCTATTCAATTTTGTGCGGGTGAAGATTTAGATAAATATCCAAGGCAACTTCAAAAGGATGCGGAGCTTTGCGAAAATTCGGGCGTTAAGATTGTTTTTGCGCCAAAAGTCAGCGAAATGTATCAGGAAGATAAAAATAATTTAACTTTGATTTGCCCTCCTTATTCTGTTGTGGATAAATTATGCGGAAAATCTCGAGCTGGGCATTTTGACGGAGTGTGCAGCGTTGTAGCTAAACTTTTTAACCTAACAAAGGCAAATAGGGCATATTTTGGTCAAAAAGACGCTCAACAATTGTTTATTATTCAAAAAATGGTTAGAGATTTGGATTTTGATATTGAAATTGTTCCTTGCCCTATCGTAAGAGAAAAGGATAATTTGGCATTATCAAGCAGAAATAAATATCTATCTGAAAACGAAAGAAAAATTGCCCTTAATATTTCAAAATCTTTATTTGAAGCAAAAAGGCTGTATAAGGAAGGTGCTCTTACTAAAAGAGCAATAATTGACAATTCGTTAAAGCTAATGTCGGATTTAGATGTTGAATATATTGAATTTGTTGATAAAAATACTTTTGTTGAACAGGATGAAATAAACAATAATACCTTAGTTTTAATTGCGGCAAAAACTCCTGAGACAAATACAAGGTTAATTGATAATATTTTATTATGGGAATAGCTAAAACTATAATTTTAATATTTTTTCAGACATTAAAGTATTTAATGTTTTTTGCGGCATTGGTTTATCTTTTTATTTGGATTGCTCAAATTTATACAGTCGGTTTATTTGAAAAAATGGATAGTATTTTTGGATTATTGCCTGATTGTATTGATAAATTCATATATGTGGCTGTCTTTATAAATAATAAGGTGATTACCATGGGCTATGTGTACTGTGCTTTATTGATGATATTTTTAGCGGCAGTTATGTTATGGTTTACAAAAATAATTTTTTATAAAAAAACGGAAGCTGAAGAAAAGAAACAAGCAAATGAAATATCAAAAAAAGATTTTTCACTGCCAATAAAAGAGGAAAAAACAAATACTGATACAATAAAAAATAATAATATAAATAAAAAAATTGATTATTTTTGCGGATTGTTTGAATTGAAATTAAAAAATACGGATAAAAATCAAACAGATAATAGTATATTGAAATTAAAAAAAGAATATTCAAGGATAATAAAAAGAAAATTGAGCGAAAAATATTCTTCAAACTTAAAGTTTGCAGTATCAGACAGAGTATTTTTTATTTGTGATGATTTTTCTTTGTTAAATTCTATTGTAATAGATACCCTAAAGCTTTATAAGATAATTTGTAATATAGATAATCAAAAACTAATTAAGACAGATTATTTGTTTTCTTTTTATGCATCTTTAGAACAAGCAAATATAAAACAAAATTTAAAAATTTTATATAAAATAAATGAGTTTAAAAATTTAAATAGGGTTGTAGTAAACCATGATATTTTTATGAGATATTGGGATTTAAAAAATAAAATTTTTGATTTTAAACCATTGGAAAATGTAAGATTATCAGATATTAATTTTGATAATGACGAAATGGAAATTAATTTATATTACATCAAAAATCTTATTTAACTCTTGATGTGCCGAAAGGAATGGTGAAAACATCTTTTTCAAATATACCTTCACTGTTTATATAGGAATATAATATATATCCGCATACGTTGTTAACTATTCTTGCACCTGAAGCAGGCAGATATTCTTCTTCATCTTCTTCATCTGTCGGTTCTTCTTGTGGTTTTTTAGATATTGTATCGTCTTTTGATAAATATTCTTTTGCGGTTATACTTAAAGCGCAATCTTTGTCATATACAAATGCTGCTTTAATTTTTGGGGTAAAATATGCACATTGAGGATCTCTTGATGATTCGATGTAGTCTTTAATTTCTGATGATGTTATTAAAATTTCGGAGCAGTCTATAACCTCTCCGCTTAAATATTTAACAAAATAGTTTCTTAAATCTACGGCATCAACAAGTGTATCGCCGTTTTCATCATAAAGATTTCTTAAATCATAGTTTGCGCTGTTGTGAATGAGGGTATTTTGCAGTGTGGTCATAACTGTTGAATAAAAGTCTTGGCTGACTGCAATTGTTTGTTTTCTTTTTAAGGTATCAACGTTTAAATTTGTGGCTATTGTAAGCACGGTAATAAGACCGATAACGACAAGCACCATCATAGATTCCGGAAGGGTGAAAGCTTTTTTTCTTTTTAATTTAAACATTTTATACCTATTATAATCATATACATTTTTGCACAAAATTATAATTCTCTGTTCATATAAATAGAGGACTTGCAATTGAATATTGAAAGCTAGTTGGTATAATGATTTTGTGGCTAATCGTAGTTTAAAAATCAGAGCGTTTACACTTTCTGAAATGATAATTACTTTTGTAATTATCTCGATTATATTTGCACTTGCAACAGTCGGCTATACAATGATTAATCCTTCCAAAAAAGGGTGGTCAACTTTATCTAAAAAAACTGAAGTTGCACTGGAACAAGCAAGTGTTCAGATTTTACTTAACAATTGCGTTTTTGATGATTATAAAGATATAAGCGATTCTAAAGGTAATTTTTCAATTGAAGATAAAAATATTGATGAAAGAATGGTTGATTTGTATAAGAAATATATCCATAATGTTGATGGAATTGTTGATATTTCGGATGAATATTTTTCAAATAAATTAGAAACATCAAAAAGCATTCTTTCAAATGTTCCCCTGAAAGATATTTATGGTAATTTTTTCTTTATACAAGACGGCGTTTTAGTCGGGTTTAGGTTTTATAATTCATGTTTTGCAACAGAGAAATGGGCTTCGCCTTCTGATTATAACGGAGTGTATGAAATAAAAGATATATGCGGTTCAATTTTTTATGATGTTAATTCATATAAAAAACCAAACAAAATAGGATTAGATCAACATATTATAGCGATATACAGCCGCGGAATTAAGTATGATGAAGATTAAAGGAGAAAAAAATGAAATATAAAAAAGGCTTTACTATGGCTGAAGCAATATTGGTAATGACCATTTTGGGTATAATTGCTACAATCATGATAACCTCTCTAAAGCCTGCACAATTTAAAGATAAAGGCTTTTCAATCATGGCAAATAAGGTTTTATCGGAAATTGATACATCGGTAACTCAAATTCTCGTTAACGATTCAAAATACGGCAAACTTGATAATTTGCTTGATGAAAATGTGATGTTTAGTTTTTCTGAGGCAGATAAAGCAACAAATTTAGAAAATTTATTTAAAAAATATTTAACTGCTACAAGAAAAGATGTTACAGGTACATATTGTGCCACTGATACAACATTTTCTTTTGCATTGAAAGACGGTGCATGTATGGGGGTTAAAATGGGTAAAGTTGACGCAGCAGCTACAATTTTCCCCGGTGAAGATACCACTACAAGCGTTACTGCGGAATATGGCGTAATTAAGTTCGATATAAATTCTGAAGAAGAGCCAAATGTTTTGGGTAAAGATCAATTTTTACTGCCAATTGCCGCAGAAGGTATAGAATATTAGTTTTAGGAGCAAGTATGGCAAAAAGCGGCTTTACTTTGTTTGAAGCTATGATTGCAATGGTTGTTGTGGGCACATTGGTTACTATTTTATTAAGTATTGCAAAGCCAAATGATGTGAAACAGGAAGCATTGCAAAAAGCAGGTCTGGCCTTATATCGCCATATTGATTTTGCGACAAATCAGATAATAATTAAAAATTCTCCCCTGCATTCCTTGGATAGTGTTAAATTGCCCAATGGAACTAGTTTTTCGATTGAGAATGAGGAAGACGAAAAATACTTTTTGGAGCTTTATAAAAAATATTTAGTAGTAAAAAGGATTGATAAGTCTGTTTTAGAGGGCGAAATTACCCTTAGAAATAATGCAACTTTTGAAATTAAATTAAACGGAGATTGTACTCAAGAAGCAATAGGATTATATAATCCTATGCTTCCTAATACTTCAAGGGCTCCAAAAAGCTGTGGTTTAATATATTTTGATGTCAACGGCAATAAAGCCCCAAATATTTTGGGTGTGGATAAATATATTGTTTCCATAGGAAAATTGGGATTAAGATAATTTCATCTGATTAGATGATTTAATCTCGATAATATTAAAGCATAATTTTGTAAAATCGATAGCTAAGACAGTACGAGTTTTTTTGTCAAAGCAAGGATTAAAATGTTAAAACATCAAGAGAATTTCCCCATAAAAGAAGACGATATATCTATGACACAGCAAAATACAATGGAAAAGGCAGTAGCAGCTCATCAAAGGTATCTTTTAAAAGAAACCAATGAGGATTTAAGTGCTGCAATTAACGGATACATTGAAATAATTTCTCAAAATCCGAAACAAACAAGCGCATATTACAGACTTGCTACGCTTTTGCATAAAAATGGTCAAATTGGAGTTGAAAGTGCCATAGAACAATGCAAAAAAGCAGTGGCAATTAATCCTGATGATGCTAATGCGCATATGTATTTGGGTTATTTTCTTTCATTGAATGCTGATTTTGATAAAGCAAAAGAAGAATTTAAAAAAGCAATCAACTTAAAACCTATTGCTTCAAGAACACGTATTGTTATGGCTTTAACCTGTCTTGAAAAAATCAGAAATACCCACGATAAAAACGCAATAAAAGATTTAACCGGTGCAATTTATTATGGTCTTACAGGAACTTTGATGAGTTTATTTGATAAAGCAAGTTTAAAAATGCTTTGTCAAAATATAAAAGATGATATTAATTTTATTAAATATAAAACAAAAGGTGAATTTTATGAAAAAATAAATTCGCAAAAGAAAGCTTATAATGTTTATTTAAGCGCAGTTGATAATTCCAAAAAATCAATCTCTCTGTATGAACGCATGGCGAAAATTGCAATCAAAAAAAATCGCTATGATATAGCTTTTGATTGTTTAAACAATGTTGTTATTTTGTCTGATAATGACCCTATGAAGGTTGTCAGCGCAATAGAATTTGTAGAGGAATATCAAAAAGATAAAATAGATGTATTAATCGATTATTATACAATTTTGGTTAATAAATATCCTGAATTTTCTAAATGTTATTATGAATTAGGACATTTATATTTAAAAAAAGATGAAAAAATAAATGCACTTTCTGCTTTTAAATTGGCTTTGAAATACGAAGAAAATAATCCGTATTATCAAAATTCTTTGGCTTATGCTTATGTTCAATTAGAGCAGTATGACAGTGCAATAGAGTTATATAAAAAAGCTCTTGAAACAAATCCTAACGATGAATGGTCGGCTGTTGTTGCGCAAGCTCTTGCTGCTATATATCACCAAATTAAAGGTAATTCAGATGCCGCAATATCAATGTTGCAAAGCAGCCTTTTATTAACAAAAAATAAATCGCAAATCCATGAAGCGATTGCAGATATATATTATGATAATGAAAAACTTGATAATGCAGTTGAATATTATCAGTTAGCACTAAAAGAGGACAGTGAAAATCCTAAGATATACTCTCGTCTTGCTATGGCATATTGGGAAAAAGATTGCATAGAAAAAGCAATTATTTATTACTCAAAAGCAATAGAACTTGATTCAAGCTATGATATAGCATATAACAATTTGGGGGTAGTATTCCTTGACGGATTAGGAGATAGCCAAAGGGCAATGGAATATTTTAAAACCGCTGTTTCAATTAATCCCGAGTATGTGCTTGCTCATTTTAATTTAGCAAGGGCCCATGAAGTTTTAGGCGAAAAAATTCAAGCTGCAAAACAATATCAAAAAGCTCTAAATTTAAATAAAGAAAAAGAAGAAATGGAGCAAAAAATAATCGAAGAAAGACTTTACAAATTATTTGAAGCATAGAAATCATAAGCCATCACTAAAATGTATAAAATAAGAGAAATATTTGAATCAACCATAGTTCGTGTCATGAGCCTTGTGTTCATAATTTCTTTTGTGTTGAGCGGATTTTTCTTTTATGATTTTTATAAAGTTCAAATAAATAAAATCAAAGGTTATTATTGGATTTATCAAGGCGATATTGCTTATAAAAAAAGAGATTTACAAAAAGCGGTAAATTGCTATGAATATGGTATAAAGCTTCATCCAAAGCATTATAAGGCGATGTATAATCTTGCAAATATTTATGTTGCTTATGAAGACTATTATTTAGCCCTAAAAAATTACGAAAAAGCCCTTTTGGTTCGTCCTGATTATGAAGTGGCAAGAATAGATTATGCCATAATTTTATCTGAAACATACAGAACAGATGAAGCAATTGAGCAATATAAAAAAGTAATAAATAATAAACCCAAGTTTTATAAGATACCTTTTATTGTGGATAATAAAAAATCGTATAATCATAATAGAGGTGTTGCTTATTATAATATGGGTATAGCTTATAGGACAAAATCACTGCTTGCCGGTTTAAATAAAAAAGCAAGCAGAGAATATCTTAACAAAGCAAGTGAATCATATGAAGAAGCGGTTGATATTTTAAAAACATATAATTCAAATTATAATTTGGGTTTAATTAACCAGTTATTAAAAAATACACAGCAGGCAGGATATTATTATTGCAAGGCGATGGAAATCGAACCTATGGAATATGAAGCACATTTTAACCTTGCAGTTTTATTAAAAGATATGGAAAAATATCCGCAGGCAGCTGAAGAATTTAAAAAGGCCGGTCTGCTTTTGGATGCTATATCTGATAATGTTAAAACAAGATATTTATATGATGTTTTATCTGATGTAAATCAAAAAATAGCCATTACAAATGATGAGAATTATTTTAAAAAGTTAAGAGAGGAAGAAGAAAAAAATCTTTCTTCAAAATATAAAGCAGGGAAACTTGTTATAGACACAGAAAAAAAAGAAAAAGATGACGAGTTTATCAAAAGTTTTAAAAATTGCGAAGGAAAAGAGTTTTTCATGGGGGAGAATGAACAGTGAAAGAAGGGTTATTGTATGATTTTATATATTTATTAATAAAATCAGCACAAGAAGGGCAAGATAGAGCTTCTTTGTGTGAAGGCTTTTCTAGGGCATTATCTTTATATTTTCCTGTGGTTAATTTAAAAATATATATAATGGATGAATATTCTTTTCAATTGAAAGATTTTGTTAAACCTTGGGAGAATTTATCTAATATTGAAGAAAGCGAAAATATTAAAAAGAAATTTGATAATTTTTTAATTCAAAAATCAAATTATGAAATAGAAGGAAATATTTTATATTTTCCTGTTGTTCAGAAAAACAAAACACTTGGACTTGTCGAGTTGAAAGCAAGAGAAAAATTTGACAATAAAAATGAATTTTTCAAAATATTGCCCTTGGCAATTGCTCAAATCTCGCTTTTATGCGGAGCGCTAAAAAGCGAAGAACAAATTAAAATCAGTTCTAAATTTCATCAAACGGTTAGAAATATAGCTAAAATAACCGAAACTCAATATGAGCTTGATTATATTTTGCCTATTATGGGTGAGATGATAGACGGATTTATTCAGGAACATTTGATTTATATTTTTATAAAAAATAAATCTAAAAAAGAATATAAATTAATCTGGCCTAAAAAATGCTTGGATGATAGAATATATGGTTATTTAGAAGAAATTAATTCTAAATCTCAAACTATTATTAAACAAGACGGCAAAATGGGAATTTTTCCTTTGATTATTGATTCAAAGCCTTATGGGGCAATTGTTGCTTATAATCATTTTGATAAAATCACCAAAAAAGAAATTGAATATCTTGAAGAAATAAAATCTCAAGCTCAAACCACGCTTGAGCGAGCTAAATCTTATATTGAAGTGTTGGAATATGCGACACTTGATGCATTAACCGGATATAACAATCGTCATCAATTTGAAAAAAGATTGAAAGAAACAACAGCAGCGGCAAAAAGACAAAATCAGCCTTTGTGCTGTATTATGTCGGATATTGATTATTTTAAAAAGGTTAATGATACATATGGACACGCTGTTGGTGATTGTGTTTTAAAAGCGGTTGCAAAGATAATTAAAAAAGAGCTGCGTGAGTCTGATATTCCTTCAAGATATGGCGGGGAAGAATTTATATTTCTTTTGCCACATACTAATTTAGCTGAAGCGGAAATTGTTGCTCATAGGTTGAAAAATGCAGTAGAAAACAAAAAAATAAATATTGAAGAGTATAATATAAAAGATACTAAAGAAATTTCTGTCACTGTTTCTATTGGTGTCTCCGAATTTAATAAAGCTGATAAAGACCCTCAAATGCTTTATAAAAAAGCAGATAGTGCTTTATATGAAGCAAAAGAAACAGGAAGAAATAAGGTTGTAATTTATAAAAAAGAATAGATTACTTTTTTTCGTTTATTCTGTCATAGAACCAAAAAGTGTTAATTGAAAAAATATACACATTTAATATTAACATTATAATCCCTTGTAATATAGGGTTTAAGAGCCCCGGAAGACTGGTTATAATGCAAATTATTAATGCTATTATAATTCCTTCTTTATCAAGATATTTATAACAATTTATAAATGCGTCAGTAAAATTTTCATCGTCTTTTTTAAAGAAATATGCTTGAGTCATGAAATTTACAAAAGGAATAAGGACAACACAATTAATTAAAAAGATAATAAAAGTACTTATGAATTTATTTGTCATTGCTATTATTCCTGCGGGATTGGTAAAAAGAGCCCCCAAGATTGAAGTTGAAGATAATATTGTCGGTAAAAACAGGATTATGCTTACTATGGCGCAAAAAGAAACATAAAGAGCAAGATTTTTTTCTTTGGTCTTATTTTCTTCTATAAAATTTAAAAGAGAATAATCGCTTTCATTTTTATAAAAATCACAAGCAGCATAGTTTAGTGCATAAGTTACGACAAAGCCTTTCCAAAATGAATAGAATATACAAGGAAAGGTTATCAAAAAAACAAAGATTATAAAAAACGGATTTTTAAGGGAAAGCTCAACAAATACTCCCCCTAAAAGCCCTATTATAATAGGCTTTAGCATTAAAATAAAATATTCTTTTATGTATTTTTTTGCAAATTCTTTGCTTAATTTAAGATATTTGTTGATTTTGCTCATCGTTTTTTCCTTCGGCTAAATTTTTAATCAAGATTGATTGAACGGCTATATATAACGGGGCGATAAGATATAGAGCCAAATTGTTAACTATTGCATGGAATGATTCTAATAAAAATTGCGTTAGAGGAATGAATTTTGCAATAATATAGAAGCATAATGTACAGATTAAGATTACTAAAATTTGACCTGTAATATAGATTAAAATATATAATGGCATTGTTTTAAGGATGTTTTTTATTGTAGTTTTCATTGATTGGTATACAATAAAAAACGGGTTTTTATCCTGATTATTTACAAGTGAAGCAATTGATAAAAATAAAGATAAATAATATAAAACAGTAAAAATATTAGCTAATATTTGTATATAGATAATTAATGAATTGTTATATTTTGCAAGAGGAATAACCAAAAGAAAAACAATCATAGGTATTATATTAAATAAACCTAAAACTAATAAGTTTTTTAAGATTGCAAGATTGGTTAATTTGTCTTTTCCAAGATATAATGACGCTAAATTAAAGACTTTTTTGAACATAAAAAATAAGCAAGGTACATATATCAATGCACCTATTGATGAGATAATTCCGATAGTTAAGGTGTCTATTGCGCCGTATAATTTCATTGGAATTACAATCATTAAATAGCTTATAACTTGTGCAATAATTAAAAGCCAAATTATGCCTTGCGTTTTTAGGTTGTTTTTATAAAAAACCAGACCTTTTAAAATTGCGTCAAATAAATATTTAAAATAGTTTTTCATTATTTCCATGGTATTATCCTTTATAGTTGAATTATACTATTAGTATATGATTGAAGGCAATTAATTTATGGATATTAAGGAATTATTTTTAACTTTTAAAAAAGAAGACTTTTATAATAATGTTAATTTACATATTCATTCAAATTTTTCTGACGGAAAAACGGATTTTGATGAATTAATTTTGCAAGCAAAAAAACTTAATATGAAATATATTTCAATAACCGATCATAATTGCGTTAGGGGCTATAAAGTTTCAAAATATAAAGATGACCCCATTTTAATTAAAGGTGTTGAATTTGATTGTTTTTATCGAATGTCTTTATTGCATATTTTAGGATACGGAATTGACATTGAAAATGAAGAGTTAAATAAGCTTTGCGCAAAAAATGACCTTGAGCAGAAAAATGACATAGTTCGTCTTTTTAAATCCCGTCATCCGAAAAAAGTCATAGAAGCAATACATAATGCAGGAGGAATTGCAGTTTTAGCTCATCCTTGTTGTTGTAATGTTTTATTTTTAAAAGATTTTGTTAAAAAGCTTAAAAATTATGGACTTGATGGAATTGAAGTTTATTATCCTTACGATAGATTTAGGGGCATAATAAAATTTTCTTCAAGGACTTATCCTTTTAAAATCGCTGAAGAACTTAATCTTATTCAAACGGGCGGGAGTGATGAACACTCTTCTTTGTTTAAAAATTAATGAATTCTTTGATATAGTGTTGAATATTTCAGGTAATATTCCTCAGGGTGTTCTTTGGCTGCTTTAATGATGTCTTGAATTTCTATGAATTTTTTGGCTAAAGTCGGGTCAAATTGAGCTCCTGCGCATTTTTCAATTTCTGCGATTGCCGTTTCATGGCTTAGAGCTACTCTATATGAACGAGTGGACGTCATAGCGTCATAGGTATCTGCTATGGCTATAATTCTTGCCGCAAAGGGTATATTTTCTCCTTGTAATTTGTCAGGATAGCCTCTGCCGTCCCACCTTTCGTGGTGATGTTTAACTCCGGGGGAAATTTCATGGAGTTTTTTAATGCTTGAGATAAGCTTTTCAGAATTTGCCGGATGAGATTTCATAATCATAAATTCATCATCGGTTAATTTGCCCGGTTTACACAAAATTGACTCCGGAATGGCAATTTTGCCTATATCATGCAATAAACCGGCTGTTTCAATAGCTTCCAGTTGATTAGAGGGGACATTTAATTCTTTAGCTAAGATAATAGAATATAATGTAACTCTCATAGAGTGCCCATGGGTGTATGGGTCTTTTGCATCCAGTGCCGAAGCTATTGATTTAATTGTTTTATAGAATAATTCTTTTAAATCTTTTAAAATAACGGATTTTGATGAAGCTAAGTCGAATTTATCAAGCCCGTTTTTAACCACTTCTAAGAGTTCCTCAGGGTTGAACGGTTTTAGGATATATTGGAATAAATTACACTTGTTAACTGCGTCTGTAATGATTTCAATATCTGAAAACCCCGTTAAAAGAACTTTTATTACGTCCGGAGCAATTTTATTAGCTTCTTCTAAAAATTTTGTACCTTCCATGATTGGCATTTTATGGTCAGATACAATTAAGGAAATGTCATCTATATTGTTTTTAAGAGTTTCTAAGCCTTCAAGCCCGTTTGAGGCGGTTAGAATTTTATATTTATTTCTGAAAGTTCTTTTTAAAAGTTGCAAGTTATTTATTTCATCATCCACTATTAAAATAGTGTGTTCATGATGAATGCTTGTAGCGCTAATTAAATCTCCGACATTACTTAAAAACAAGTCGTTCTTCACATTTAACATGTGTTTTTCCTCTTAGAATTTTATATATAAATCTATCGACACAAAGTAGAAAAACTTTAATAATATTTTAGTCTAAATGTAAAGAAATGTAAAATATTTTATAATAAAACAGTGGTGATTATAGGGCCGTCTTGTGTTGCAACAACTGTATGCTCAAAGTGTGCGGAAGGTTTTTTGTCATCTGTTACAACTGTCCATTCATCAGCTAATGTATGTACATCATCGCATCCAAGATTAAACATAGGTTCAATTGCTATAGCGCAGTTGTTTTTGATGATTATATCGCAGTTTGTTCGATAATTAAATAAAAACGGATCTTCATGCATTTCTCTGCCCACGCCATGACCGCCATATTGTCTTACTATGCCGACTTTTGCTTCAAGCGCAACATCTTCAATAGCAGCTGACACGTTTTCCAGAGGTTTATCGGGAATCATTTGTTCTATCCCTTTAAATAAAGCTTTTTCGGTTGCTTTTAATAAATTTTCAACTTCAGGACTGATTTTACCGACAGGATAAGTCCAAGCGCCATCACCCACTAAACCTCTAAAAGTTGCGCCGACATCAATTGAAATAATATCCCCTTCTTTTAAAATAGCGTCTTTAGAGGGAATTCCATGGACAACTTGTTCGTTTATTGAAGTACAAATTGAATTAGGAAAGCCTGCATAACCTAAGAAGGTCGGAATAGCTTTATTTTTTTTGATTATATCATAAGCAATTTTATCAAGTTCAAGAGTAGATATTCCCGGTTCTATGACTTTTTTCATTTCTTGATGAACAAGAGCAACGATATTTCCGGCATGGCGCATTAATTTTATTTCTTCTCTTGATTTTTTATGTATCATAATAAAATTCCTTATTTTGACTTTTAGGGCGACTATATTATATAACGGGAAAATTGTTTTTTCAAATTAAGAATTTTCTTTTATCAGATTTTGCATAAAATCGCTTTTATGAAACGGGAGTTCGTCTTTTTTATTGAAAAATACTTTTTTTGTTGAGCGGGTTGATTTTTCAAAATGTTTAAAAACAGGTTGTGTGTTTTTATCTATTGTTATTTTTACAAATCCGTAGTTTTTTGTTGAGATTGTTTTAATATTATTATTCTCTAATAGTATTATTGTTGAATAATGAGGATGATTAAATTTATTAAAGCCTGTTGAGATGAGCGCATATTTTGGCTTTAGCTGTTTTATCATGGCATTATTTATGACATTTTTTGCACCATGGTGTCCTACTTTTAATATTTCAATTTCATCTTTAATATCTTTTTTAATTTTATTAAAACCTTCAACGCCGCAATCTGCCATAAAAAGATAGTTTTTGTTTTTGTAGGTTAAAAGAGTAATGATTGATTCTTCGTTATCATATTTATCATTATCTTTATTGAAATTAGCTTTAAAAGTTTTTATTTTTAAATCTTTTTCTTCATAGATTAAATCATTATTCTTCGCTATTGAGTAGTTTAGATGTTTTTCTTTGATATATTCCATAATGGAAGATGAAATTTTTGATTTTGTTTGTTCTTTTTGAATAATTACATTTTTTATTTTGATATTTTTCAATAAATCCAATGCTCCGCCGCAGTGGTCTGAATCAAAGTGTGTTATTTCAAGAATTTCCAGAGATTTTATTCTTTCATTTCTTAAATATGGCAGAATAACATTTTGTGCGCTGTTTGTTGATTTATAGATAATTTTCCCCGTATCAATCATAATGTATTTATTTTTTGGGGTTTTAATTAAAAAACAATCTGCATTTTCAACGTCAAACATCGTAATTTCAAGATTATTTTGAAAATAGGCAGGTTTTATAAAGCTCAGAAGGAAAATAATTATACAAATATAAAAGATAATAGCGTGTTTTGTTTTTTTAAAATTATTTTTTAAATTTAAAATAAACAACAAAATTAATATCCAAAAGCCCAATATTTGAAAGATATTGAAGCCGTTTGTTGCAATAAGAGAAAAGTCGAAAGACGAGAAAAATTCGCTGATTTTAATTAATAAACTAATTAAGGGGTTTGCTATAAAATCAAAAAACGAAACGCAGTAATTGGAAATTTTAGGAATGAGGGCTAAAATTGAGCTTAAAAAACCCGTAAAACTCAATATTCCGATAAAAGGAACAACTGCAATATTTGCAAATATACTCAAGGGCGCAAGATTGTTGAAATAGTGCATTTGCAGAGGTATTACCCATAATTGCGCGACAAAAGGAACGCAAATCATAGAAACAATATTTATAGGTGAAAATAAAAACAGAATATATTTTTCAAATCGAGATTTATTTTTATATTTTTCTTTGTATTTTTCATCTTGCTTTTTAAATTTGTCAATTATTACAGGACAACAAGAAATTAAGCCAAATGTAACCATAAAAGATAATTGAAAACCAACATCAAAAAACATTTTAGGATTAAAAAGGAGTATTAAAAAACCGACAAATGAAATAAGTGCAACTGAATCAACATCTCTGTCTATTAATTTACCAAACAGAATAAATAAAAGCATTAAAGAGGCTCTTAAAATGGAAGGTGGAAAGCCTGTCATAAATGTGTATAAAATTACAAATACGGCACCTGTTAAAATCGACAGCTTGTAGGGCAGCTTTATTAAACTTGCTATCCACCACCAAATTCCGTAAATTAAAGCAACATTTAAACCGCTTGCCGCTAAAAGGTGCAGTAATCCTGAATTTTTAAAATTTTCTTTTATTGTTTCATCAGGATTAATTGTTTCATTACCAAAAACAATACCGCCTAAGACTTCTAAATTAGGGGATTTTATTGTTTTGGAGTGTTTTTGTATGATTTTTTCTCTGGTTTTTTCAAAGTTGTTTAAAATGTGATACCAGTTATTTTTAAGATTATTATTGAATTTTGAATTTTCGATTAATTCTACATTGTTATTAGAATAAAAAACACTGTAACAATCATTATTTGAGAGGTATTTCTTATAATCAAATTGATAGGGGTTTGTGGCTTCTTTTGGAGTTCTCAGTTTGCCTTTGAGTTTAATGGTGTTTCCTATTTTTATAATATTTTCAAGGTTTTTATTGTAATCAATGCTAACTAAAATTTTAGAATTAATATCTGAAAAGGTTTTGTTAAAAATCTCTGCCCTGTTTATCAAAAGATAAAATTTTATTTTGTTGGTTTTATCTGAAATATTTTTGGAGCTTATGATTTTACCCTCTACTGTGGCGTTTGAACAGTTTATGCCTTTTAAAATGTCGTCATTATTACTTAAGGTTGCTCTTATAAAACCGACAAAAAAGATTAAATATAGAATTAAGATTTTCTTTTTGTCATAGTTAAAAGTTAGAAAAAGAACAGATAAAATAATAAAAGCTAAAAAGGAAAATAAGATTTCATGGTTATAAAAACAGCCTAAAACGCCAAAAATGTAAAATAAAGAAAATAATACAGTGAAATTTTTTTCATATAAAAAAGTTTTTGTATTTTTATTCATTTTAATCAAATAAAGCGCTTATAAATTCATCTTTGTTAAATTCTTTTATGTCGTTTATTCCTTCGCCTATCCCGATTAATTTTGTGGGTAGTTTGAGGGTTTTGGCAATCGAAAAAATAATTCCGCCTTTTGGTGTTCCGTCTAATTTTGTTATTGCAATAG
This sequence comes from uncultured bacterium, assembly GCA_949282195.1. GTDB lineage: Bacteria > Cyanobacteriota > Vampirovibrionia > Gastranaerophilales > Gastranaerophilaceae > RUG14156. The sequence goes on from CASDOW010000001.1 coordinate 58,903, forward strand.
CTGATATATCAACTGCTTCGTTAAATACCATAGCTTGATTTAGTCCGTTTTGTCCTTGGGTGCCGTCTAAAACAAGAATAGTTTCAAGGTTATCGTTTTCAATTTTTTTAGCTATGACATTTTTTATTTTCTTTAGTTCTTCAATTAAGTTGAACTTGTTTTGCAGCCTTCCCGCGCTATCGATAATTACAACGTTATAGTTTTCTTTTCTGGCTGAATCAATTGCTCTATAAGCTAAAGAAGCACTATCAGCTTTGTCTTCTCTTAAAATATCAACCTCGGCTCTTTTAGACCAGATATCAAGCTGTTCTTCGGCAGCCGCTCTAAAAGTATCTCCTGCCACAAGAAGAACTTTTTGTCCTTCTTTTTTAAATTTATTGGCAAGTTTGCCTATTAGGGTTGTTTTTCCGGCTCCGTTCACGCCTACTACAAAATAGATGTTAATTTTATTTTTATCAAATTTTAATTTTTCATCAGGAGCATTATTTAAAATATTAACAAATTCTTCTTTTAAAAAGGGTTTCAATTGAGAAGATTTAATTTTTTTGTCTTTTAATTTTTCAACAAGTTCAACCGATAAATCCACTCCTAAATCTGCTTTGATTAACATTGATTCAATATCATCAAATTCGTATTCATTGATAACATCATCATTTGTTATTGAAATAACGCCATCAATCAAAGAGCTAATTGTTTTTGACAGAGCGCTTTTGAGGGTGTTTTCTTTTTTTTCTTCGTTTTTATTTTTTTTAAAAAAATTAAACATATTTTTCAACTACTTTAGCCAAAATGCCGTTTATAAATGAAGGTGAATCATCTGTTGAGTATTTTTTAGCAAGTTCTAAGGCTTCATCTATAACAACCTTGTGAGGTGCATCTTTAATGAATACCAATTCTGTTATTGCAATTCTTAAGATGTCTTTATCTATTTTGAATAATCTGTCTATATCCCAGCCAAAAGCAAACTCGCTTATCATTTTATCGATTTCTTGTTTATTTTTTTGATAATCGCTGCAGATTTTTAAAATGTAGCTTCTAACGTCTTCTTGAGATGATAGTGTGCACAATTCCGCTATATCAAGCGCGCTTATTGTTTTTTCGCTTGCGTTTAATAAAACATCAATTTTAGCTTCTAAATCAGAAGTTAAAGGAAGTGCAACGGGTATATTCTCGCAATCAATCGGGCGAGAAAGATTGTCGGGGTGATTGTTTTCAAATTCAATTATTTGATTTTTGATTTCGTTTAATTTTGAAACACACATTGAAATTTCATCAGAAGATGTTGAAATAAGTGTTCTAACTGATTTTAAGATGATAGAAGAAAAATCTTCACTTTTGTATTTTTCTAAGTTTTTATCTAATTGGGAAAATAATATTAAAGTCAATTCCCTGCTTGCTCTTCTTGCTTGCATTGTTTAAATTCCTTTTTTTATTATATTCTTAATTATATTGAAAACACATCTATTTTCATAGAATTTTTTTAATTGTTTCAACATATTTTGTTATAATTTTTTCTTTTTCATAATTTTTCATTGATTTAAGCGCGTTTTGTGAAATTTTTTCTTTTTCTTCTTTTGAAAAATTTTGAATTTTTAATAAAATTTCTTTTATATCTTCTATATTGGGATTAATTAAAAAACCGTTTTTGTTATTTTTTATTATTCCGTCTATTCCTTCGTTTTTAATTCCTATGGTAATTAAACCTCTTGAAAGTGCCTCAAGATATGCTAAACCAAAGGTTTCTTTTATGGATGGAAGAATAAAAATATCATTTTCATCCAGTTTTTTAAAGATTAAGTTATGGCTTATATAAGGCAGGATTTTAATTTTATCTTGAAGATTTAGCTTTTTGATTAGATTGCTTAAATTTTTATATTCTATGCCTTTCCCATAGATTTTATATTCAAAATCAAAATCAATTTCGCTCAGCGCTTTAATAACAAGGTTTAGATTTTTTCTTTTGATTAATTTTGAGAGTGTAATTATTTTTAATTTATTTTGATTAAAAGATTTTTTTTCTTTTATACTTTCTTTTTCAACAAATGAAGGAAGTATAAAATCCGCATTTAATTCTTTTTTTAAAAATTCGCTTCTGGCGCCTGTTAGAGTTGAATTTTTTAGCGCTTTTTTTAATCTGTTTCTAAAATATAAACTGTATTTAAATTCTTTTAAAACTCTATAATCGCTGTAATGCAAGATAGAAATTCTTGGAAGTTTTAATTTTTTGTTGATTAAATCAGCATAAATATGCCCTGAAGGCATATGAGAAATTATTATATCGTATTTGTTTTTTAATTTAAAATTGTCAAAAATAAAAGGCAGAAAAAAGTTTCTGTTATAAATTTTAATGTTATTTCTTAGATATATTCCTGTTTTAGAGATTTTATGCCCCCTTAAAAAAGTATTTAATAGGAAATTCGGGCGAATAACCTCTATTGAGATATCTTCAATTTCTTTTAGCGCAAGCGAAAAATCCTCTAAAACTGAAGGGATTGAGCTGTCAGATTTTAGAGGATATAAATCGCTAATTAATAATATATTCATTATAATTTTTCAAAATCGCAAACTATATTGAATTTTTCATTTAGTTTTGATAAAAGTGCAAGTCTGTTATTTTTGATTTTTTCATCTTTATCCATAACAAGAACTTTATCAAAGAATTGAACAATCGGATTTATTAAGCATTTTAGAGATTGAATATATAAATCAAGATTGTCTGTATTTGTATTGTGATTTTTAATTGCTTCGTAAAGAGTTTTTTCTTCATCTAAAACAAATAAATCACTTGAAACATTATCAAAAGAGTTGTTTTTTAATATTCTTTTAACTCTTGTTGCGTTTTCTTTGATTAATTCAAAATCATCGTTAGTTTGATATTTGGTCAAGATTTTTGCTTTTTCAATAAAGCCGACCAAATCTTTTAGGGGGTTAAAGTCTGAAAGCGAATTAATAACTTGGGCTTGGAAATCTTTTTCATACATGAATAATAATCTTTGAGTGAAAAATTCTTTCAGTTCGTCTAAAATGGTATTTTCAAGCTCAATATCAAATTCTTTTGATAATAAATCAAGAGAATGTTTGATTATGGTTTCTAAATCAAGATTTAGATTTTTTTCAATAACTGTTCTTAAAACGCCAATTGCGGCACGTCTTGCGCCAAGAGGGTCGTTTGAGCCTGTGGGGCGTTTTTTCTTTTTATCTTTTTGAGTTGAAATAAATAAAGCACAAATTGTGTCGATTTTATCGGCAATTGAAACAATTTGTCCTTCTATTTCGCTCGGAAGTTCGGAGTTTGCTCCAAGAGGGAAATAGTGTTCACAAATTCCTTTTGAAACAGATTTATTTTCATTGTCTTTTTGTGCGTAATTTTGACCGATAAAGCCTTGAAGCTCAGTAAATTCAAAAACAAGCTTAGTAGATAAATCGCATTTTGATAAAAGCGCACATCTTAAAATGTTTGAATTATCTTTAATTGATAGTTTATTTGAAATAAATTCGGATAAATTAACCATTCTTTGGGTTTTGTCAAAAAGAGAACCTAGGCCTTTTTGGAAGGTCATACCCTTAAGATTGTCCAGTTTATCTATTAATTTTGTTTTAGTATCTTCATTATAGAAAAAGGCGCCGTCTTCAAGCCTTGCGGTTATAACTCTTTGATTTCCCGCTTTAATGTTTGAAAAATCATCTCCTACATAATTTGCCATTGTGATAAATTTATTGGATAATTTTCCTTCTCTATCCCATAGGGGGAAGTATCTTTGGTGTTGAGTCATAACTGTTGTTGTAACTATTGAAGGAATTTCAAGATATTTTTCATTAAATTCACACAAAACAGGAATTGGCCATTCTGTGATAAATGTTATTTCTTCCAATAAATCTTCAATATTTTCAAGTTTTAGCTCAAGGTTGTTATCTTTAGCGCAATTTTTAGCAAGATTTATAATGAGGCCTTTTCTTTCGTCTTGATTAGTTATGACATTACCTTGTTTTAAGATTTCAAGGTAGTTTTTAGGTTCGTCTATGGTTAAAAATCTGTTTTTAGAGTATCTGTGACCTTGTGTTTTATTTGTTGCTTTTTTATCAAGAATATTAAGGTCAACAACCTCGTTTCCTAAAATTGCCACAACATTTTCAATCGGGCGAGAGAATTTTTCCGTATTATCTGCCCAGCGCATGAAGTGTGAACCTTGCATTTTTAAGATTAAAGATTCAATATTGTCTTTTAGTATTTCAGGGGTAGTTTTGCCTTTTATTTCGATTTTTGCCCAGATGTAGTTATCTTTTTCATAAAGCATTGAGGTTTCAATGTTGTTTTTCTTTGCAAAACCAACTGCCGCAGGGCTAAAAGTACCGTCTTGATTTTTGGCAACGGTTAAAATAGGCCCTTTGATATCTTTTTCAATGTTTTCTTGTTTATCAGCTAAGTCTGAAACAATTACCGCCAATCTTCTCGGTGTTGCATAAATTTTAATATCGCCGTAATTAAGCGCATTTTCTTTAAATAATTTTTCAAAAGAGCTTTTTAGCTGCACAATTGCACTTGGAATAAATTTGTATGGAAGCTCTTGAACCAATATTTCCAGTAAAAAATCTTTTCTCATAATAAATAAATTATATTATAAAAAATTAAAACAAAATATAGACCTTAAAAAATATATTAAGAAAATGCAACAAAAACGTTACAATAATCAAATTTTTTTTGAAAAAAAATTTATTATGTGTCAAATTATAGATAAAGAGATTATTGGGTTTATAAATTTTGTTAATACAGGATGTGGAAATACTGGAAATAACTGACGAGCAAGCCTACGAAGCTAAGCTTTTAGCTGCCGGTTTATCCGATGCTAAGGCAAGAAAAAGAGGTATGCTTGATATGCTTGGCATTTCTTGTGCGATAAGTTATTTAAATGCTAAAAAAATCAGAGTGAATACAAACAGAAGCGTATATAAAATACCTCTTTTGTTTGAGGAATTTAAAATAACTGATATATATTACGGTAATTATAGAATTGATGTCATAACGCTATATAAAGAAAAGACAATTAAAATTCCTAAAATCCATTCTGAAATGGATATTTTACCTCATTTTTATTTTGTTGTGCAAATCGGTGCAAAGATAAAAGAAGCAAAAATGATTGGTTTTATTGATTCGAAAAGTATCAGTAATTGTTCTTCTGATTCCAAATTTTATTATCCTACATTGGATATGATTTTTGATGTAAATAAGTTTTTAAATTTAGCTCGTCATTCAATACCTACAAAAACCCTTTTGGGTAAACACACCGATTGTATGGGCTTGTTTTTGAAATTTATGGATAATGAATTGTCTTCTTTATATAAAAGACAGATGATTCAGCATTTGATGAATTGCGAATCATGCAGAGCAAGATTTATTGACGCGGTTGAGTTTGAAAAGCTTGCAAATAATATAAAATATTACCCTGATGTTATAAGAAAAGTTGAAACAAGGGTTAAAATTAATAATGTTTCTTCAGATATCGAAGCTCCTAAAAAAGCAATGACTTTAGAAGAAAGCCTTGAAAACGTTGTTATAAATGAAGAAAATGAAGTTCAAAATCAAACGTTTATAGACATAGAACAAAAGCCTGAAGAAAAAAGAGAAGATTTTTCAGATAAAGAAAAGCCAAAAACGGTTCAAATGTTTGATTTATCTTCTGATGAAACAAAAAAACAGATAAGCAGAAATTTAATAGATTCTATTTTTAGCGAAATTCCTAAATTGGAACTGCCCCAGATAAAAACAGTGGTGAGTGCTAAAAACAGAAGAACCTTGATAATTATAGCTTTGGTGTTTATTATTCTGGGCAGTTTTGCTCTTATTTCAATAAAAGGAAGCACGGAAACTCTTGAAGAAAATGCTCCTTTGGCAGAATTTGAAGAGGTTAATGAAACTTATGATGATTCTTATTTATATTCTGATACTCCTCAAGGTCAAGCACAGCTTATTCCAAAAGAAACAAATATTGATGATTTTGTTATAAATCAGCCGATTTCAACTAAACCGACATATACTCCTTCTGTTGCAAAGATTTCTTGGGAAGCCCCTGAAAGTATAGTTAAGAAAGACAGTTACACTAAGTTTTTGCAATTAGTGGGTAAAAATATTAAATTGAATTTGCAGAATGATTTACTTTTAGTAAATGATATTCCTATAAATAAGGTTGTAAAGTTGGATTTGAAGATTGCTTCAAACGGCAATGTAGATGATATTAAACTTTCTTCTTCATCAGGAACTGTTGCAATTGATAATGCAATAAAAAAAGTTATAAATGATACTCTGACATATATGAAACCGCCAAGCAACGGCTTAATTTCAAAAGCTGCCGATGTTACTTTGGTGGTTGAATTAAAATAATGTGATAAAAATCAATTGAGGCAAATATGGAAATTAATAAAAATTATAAAAATCTTGAAGCAAGCTATCTTTTTTCTACAATAGCAAAAAAAGTGAAAGAGTTTGCTGAAAAAAATCCCGATAAAAAGGTCATTCGTCTTGGCATAGGTGATGTTACAAGACCATTGTGCAAAAGTGTAGTTGAAGCTATGAAAAAAGCAGTTGATGAAATGGGTACTTTTGAAGGTTTCCATGGCTATGGACCTGAGCAAGGTTATGACTTTTTAAAAGAAAAAATTCAAGGTTATTATAAAGAAAAAAATGTTACTCTAAAACTTGATGAAATATTTATTTCAGACGGTGCTAAATCAGATTTGGGAAATATTTTAGACATATTTTCAAAAGAAAATACGGTTTTAATTCCTGATCCTGTATATCCTGTATATGTTGATACAAACATTATGCAGGGGAGAAAAATAATATTTGCTCAAGCAAATCAAGAAAATAATTTTCTTCCTTTACCAAATGATGATGTAAAGGCAGATATTGTTTATATTTGTTCCCCTAATAATCCTACAGGAGCGGTGTATAATAAAGAACAGCTTAAAAAATGGGTGGATTGGGCAAATAAGAATAATGCCGTAATATTGTATGATGCTGCTTATGAATGTTTTATTAATGATAATAATTTACCAAGAAGCATTTTTGAAATTGAGGGTGCTAAAACTTGTGCTATTGAATTTTGCTCATTATCAAAAACAGCAGGTTTTACGGGAACTCGCTGCGGATATACCGTTGTTCCTTTTGAGCTTGAATTTGATGATATGAGTTTAAATAAAATGTGGTTAAGAAGACAAACTACAAAATTTAACGGTGTACCTTATATTGTTCAAAGGGGTGCTGAAGCTGTATTTAGCGAACAAGGTCAAAAAGAAATCAAGGAAAATATTGATTACTATAAGAAGAATGCTAAAATTATTGCCGATACTTTAACTAAACACAATGTTTGGTTTACAGGTGGTGTTCATTCGCCTTATATTTGGTTAAAATGTCCCAATAATATGACAAGCTGGGAATTTTTCGATTTTCTTTTAGAAAAAGCTCAAGTTGTGGGTACTCCAGGAGCCGGTTTTGGTAAAAACGGCGAAGGATTTTTCCGCTTAACTTCTTTTGGAACAAACGAATTAACAAAAGAAGCTATGGAAAGACTGGATAAAATGCTGACTACCTATTGCAAATAAATTTTGTTTATAGCAAAATAGTTTTGTAGTTGCGGAAGTAACTCAATTGGTAGAGTACCTGCCTTCCAAGCAGGCTGCTGCGGGTTCGAGCCCCGTCTTCCGCTCCATAAAAAGCTCCCACAATTGGGAGCTTTTTATTATATCTGTAAAATTTTAAAAAATCGTACTAATAAACTATATATTTTTTAACTGCTTGAAAAATAATTTGCTTTAATATATAACTTATCTACACTAATCGATAGACATTTATAAGTATATTGATTATCGAGTCTTGTAGAGTATTTGCCTATCAGGGGTAGATTTTTTAATATCACCATTAAATTTATTTAAGAAATGTAAATTTTATGTTAAAATCATCTTTGTCAGCGCAAATATTATAATTCATAGGATTTTTAATTACAGCATATTTTTAGGAGTCATTGTATATGAAAATCAATGGAATATCTTTAGTCCAACAAAACAAAATTGAAAAACAAAAATTAAACGGACAAAACGTACAAAACCCTTTATATAGTAATCAAAACAGTGTTGATTCGGTAACTTTTGCTGGTAAAAAGAAAAAACCGGGTTTTAAACAACGTTTGGCTGCAAGAATTGCTTCTGTACTTTTTATGGTAACAAGTGCTTTTAATATGGCAAGTTGTACCGTATCTCCTAACAAAGTAAATTCTGAAGCAGAGCAACCTTCATCTTCTTCATCATCTGTTGTTGAAGAAGATACAAATGAGTCTTCTTCAACTCAAGATAACGATGAAAACACTTCAAGTGTTGTTTTGGATGCTGATTTTGAGAAATACGTTGATTCTCTTTTTGATGAAATAACAAATCCTGAAAATATTATTGACGGCAAAATAAGAAGCGAAAAAGCGGGCGATGCCGATCATTTTGTTGAAGAAAGTACATTATCTGCTCGTGAAGTTGCTTGGTGCGGTGCTTATGTAACAAGCATTTTTGAAAATTCAGGAGTAGAATTATCTGACTGGTATGATGATGTATGTCAAGATGTTAATCGTGACGGCGTAAAAGATTCTTGGACTGTTCAATATGTAAGAGAAGCAGCTGAAGCAAACAATGCTATGATATCTGGTGATAAAGCAATGATTGGCGATATTTGTTTCTTGAATTCTCACCATATGGGTATTGTATGTAAAACCGAAAAAGACGGTACAATACTTGTAATAGCCGGTAACAGTTCTGATAGAACTTTAATTTATGCAATTCAACCTCAAGATTATGATAAAGTTGCTTTTGCTGATACAACAGGCAGAGATAGAACTAATATTAATAATTTGGCTGAGGCTGTATTTGGTAATGAAATGGATTATAACGTATTCACTAAAACACCTGACAATATAGTTCCTCTTGAAGAATATAAGCCTTGCGATAATGATACTAAAAGAGAATGGTATATCCCTGGAGATGGTTTTAGAGATTTCTTAGAAAGAGAAGATAAATGTCCTCCTACGGATTCTTCTATTTCGACAGAGAAACCGGAACCGAAGCCGGAACCTCAACCTGAACCGGAACCTCAACCGGAACCGGAACCTCAACCGGAACCGGAACCTCAACCAGAACCAGATCCTACACCAGATCCAGATCCAACTCCAGATCCAGATCCAACTCCAGATCCAGATCCAACTCCAGATCCAGATCCAACTCCGGATCCAGATCCTACACCAGATCCAGATCCAACTCCAGATCCAGATCCTACTCCAGATCCAGATCCAACTCCAGATCCAGATCCAACTCCAGATCCAGATCCTACACCAGATCCAGATCCAACTCCAGATCCAGATCCTACTCCAGATCCAGATCCAACTCCAGATCCAGATCCTACTCCAGATCCAGATCCAACTCCGGATCCAGATCCTACACCAGATCCAGATCCTACACCTACACCGACGGATGAACCTGAGTGCCCTCCATTGCCTGAAGTTTCTTCAAGTGACGACAACATAGATGCACCGGAACCTTCTACGGCTCCTCCTGATACTGATCCTACAGTTGAGCCCACAACAGATCCTACAACGGAACCTACAACGGAACCGTCTGAAACTCCCGGTAATACAGACTCAGACCAAGATGCAGATGATAGTGAACTTGGATTTGACGATACTCCTTCAACAGAGCCGTCTGATACTCCTTCAACAGAGCCGTCTGATACTCCTTCAACAGAGCCGTCTGATACTCCTTCAACAGAGCCGTCTGATACTCCTTCAACTGAGCCGTCTGATACTCCTTCAACTGAGCCGTCTGACAATCCCGGAAATACCGATTCAGATCAAGATGCAGGCGATAGCGAGCTTGGATTTGATGATAGCGTAGATTCAGATAGTGGAAGTGACTCTGACACTGATAGCGGAAGTGATTCAGATAGTGGAAGTGACTCAGATAGTGGAAGTGACTCTGACACTGATAGCGGAAGTGATTCAGATAGTGGAAGTGACTCAGATAGCGGAAGTGATTCAGATAGCGGAAGTGACTCTGGCTCAGATAGCGGAAGCGATTCAGGTTCAGACAGCGGAAGCGACTCAGACTCATATTCACAAGGCGAAGATCAAGACGCTACTGATTCAGGACTAAGCTTCGAAAATGCTTTAAGTGATTTAGATGATATAGTAATGGACTTTTAATCAAATAAGTTACTGATAATACACAAAAGACTTCAGGAATAATACTTGAAGTCTTTTTTATATCTACATTTCACAACATTTAAATGCAAAAGCTCTGATATGTTTGGATGGAATATTTAGCCACTTGTATTCTTTTCGATATTCGCTTTCATGCCATCTTACAATTGCGTCTTTAAGGGTTATTATTCCTTCGTAGCATTTTTCTTGACCCATTTCTTTGCAACATTTATAAAGTTGTCCTTCAATTTTTAAATTACCTAAGCTACATATTAAAACGTCAGACTCGGTGTGTTTAGATAATTCATATATTGCGTCATAAGTTTTACACATAAAAACCTCCTTTTAATTAATATTAAAATAGAGGTTTTATTAAAACATTAGAGTATAATTTTAGCCTAAATGCGAATTAACGACAAGTTTTTTGCTTTTGAAACATATTCATTTATTTCAATGTCATCATTAAGTTCTGTAACACTTACTAAAATATGGTTTTCGTCCAGTTTTACGCCTGCCAAAATTCCTTTTTCTTTCATATGAGCTAAGAATTTCTCGCTATTTCCTACGTTAATTGCAAATTCATCAAAAAATTCTTTATTTTTGAGTTCAAACCCTAATTCTTGCAGTTTTTGAGCCAGTTTATGGGCATTATTATAAGATAGCTGGGCTATTTTTAATAATTCCGTTTTTCCGATTTTTCTTAAATATAAATTAGCGCAAAATGCAATCAAAGCTTGGTTTGAACATATGTTTGAAGTTGCCTTTTCCCTTCTTATGTGCTGTTCTCTTGCTTGCAAGGTTAAGCAATATGCGGTTTTTCCGTTTTTATCTATGGTTTTTCCGCAAATTCTTCCGCTTAATTGTCTTTTATAGATGTCTTTACAAGCAATAAAGCCTGCATAAGCTCCGCCAAAGTTTAAATCAATTCCTAAAGATTGAACATCGCCAACGGTAATGTCGGTTTTAGGCGGTTCGAATAGCACCATTGACATTAAATCAACGCAAGCGATAATTAATTCTTTTGAATTTTTCTTTGGCATATCAACAAGTTCGCCGTATTTATTTGGTGTTTGGTATAATTTGGCACATAAATCATCGTCATTACAATCTTTGCCCATGATTAATTCAATGTTTCCTGCCCATAAATATGTTTTAATTACTTCAAGATAATTTGGATTAATATTCTCATCAACAAAAACTTTGTATTTTTTTGTTAATCTTGCTGCCATTAAAATTGCCTCAGCACAAGCTGTTGCAGCGTCATATACAGAAGCATTTGAAACATCTTGGTTAACTAGAGTACACATCATAGATTGAAATTCATACATTGATTCTAATGTGCCTTGAGAAATTTCAGCCTGATATGGAGTGTAGCAAGATAGAAATTCAAATCTTGAAGCAATATCTTTAATGCAAGACGGAATGTATCTTTTTCTGGAGCCTTGACCTAAGAAATTAAGATAGTTAACTTTATTCATAGAAGCAAGTTTTTTGATTTCTTTTTGTGTTTCAATTTCGTCATGCCCTTCGTTAAGAGAAAGGCTTGACATTCTTGCCTCTTTTGGAATTGAATTAAAAATTTCTTCAATTGTATCTACTTTGATAGATTTGAGCATGTCCAATCTATCTTGTTCATTTAGTGCTTCAAAATTATACATTTTACCTTCTTTTATTGAACTTCGTCTTTATAATCATCATATTCTAAAAGACCTTGAGAGTCTTGTTGAAAATCTTGCGGTTTAACTTTTATAAGCCAAGCCGAAAATGCGTCATCATTAATTAATTCAGGGGAATTGATTAATTGTTCGTTTACTTCAACAATTTCGCCTGAAATAGGCATATAGATTTCGCTTGCGGCTTTTACCGATTCAATTGTAGAAAAAACTTCATCTTTATTAAATGTTGAGCCAGCTTCAGGAAGTTCAATAAAAACAATATCTCCAAGCTGTTCAACTGCCCAATCGGTAAGCCCCACGCTTACGCAACCATCTTCTTCCAATACCCATTCATGGGTTTTAGAACATAAAATTCCGTCAGGTATATTCATTTATTTCTCCTATTATTTTTTGTAGTTTTTCTTAACAAAAGGTTTTTTCGCTATTCTTGCATTATATAATTTATTTCTTACCATAATTTGTATCTTAGTGCCAATATTTTCTTTAATATTGTTAAGTTTTGCTACTAAATCAGAAGGCAGATTTTCAAATTCAATCATACAAAAGCCGATATTTTTTCCTAAAGTCGGACTTGGAGCCCCTGAAGTTACAATTCCTGCTTTTTTGTTGTCGATATAAACTTCATAGCCGTTTCTTGCGATTTGTCTGTCTTCCATAATAAATGCAAAAAGTTTTCTTCTAAGAGGAATTTGATTTAATTTTTGCCCTAAGATTAATTTTTTCCCGTTATAATCTTTTTCTTTTTCTTTCGGAATAAAAAAGCCTAAAGAACTTTCTAAAGGAGTTGTATTTTCATTTAATTCATGACCATATAAAGGTAATCCTGCTTCTAATCTTAGAGTATCTCTTGCGCCTAAGCCAACAGGAACAACCATAAATTCATCTTTATAAGATAAAATTTTATTCCATAATTTTGAAGCATATTTATGTTCAAATATAATTTCAAAACCGTCTTCTCCTGTGTAGCCTGTACGGGTTAAAAATACGGGGCAATCATCAAGCAGAACCTTTTTAAAGGTGAAAAATTCAGGCTGATTATCTATATTAACACCCATTTTATCTATGATATATTGACTGTTTGGTCCTTGTAGAGCCAGCATTGAAAAATCATCACTTTTATTAATTACTTTAACATCAAATTTTTGTGCTTCTTTTTCCATGAAAGGTACATCAAAATCTATTCTTGAAGCGTTTATTACAATAAGATAGTCAACATCTTCAATTATATTTTTAGCATTGTAGATGATTAAATCATCAATTAAACCGCCTTCTTTGTTGGGTAATTGGCAATATATTGCTTGACCTTCTTTTAATTGGGATAAGTTTTGAGGAACAATATATTCTAAAAATTCAAGACTGTCTTTTCCCTTGATATAAACTTCACCCATATGTGAAACATCAAAAAGACCCGCAAAATTTCTTGTTGCGTGGTGTTCTTTGATTATTCCTTCGTATTGAACAGGCATAATCCAACCCCCAAAGGGCACCATTTTAGCATTTAATTTAATATGTTCATCATAAAGACTTGTTTTTTTGTCTGTCATTGTTGTCATTTCTACCTCACATATATTCTTGGTAAGCGCATTTTAAGTCTGCAAGTTAATTCATAATTAATAGTATCAAGCTTTTTTGCCCAAGTATCAATTGTGTCTTTTTGATTTTCTTCTCCCAAAAGGGTTATAACATCTCCAACGGCGCAATCAACATTTGTTACATCAAACATAACCTGATCCATGGTTATTCTTCCGATTTGAGAAATTGTTTTGTTGTTTAAAAAAGCATAAATTTTGCCTGACAGTTTTCTGTCTAATCCGTCGGCATAACCAATCGGAATTGTTGCGACCTTTGTATCTTCTTTTGCTATATAAGTATGTCCATAGCTTATTCCGTCCCCTTTTTTAAGGGTGTGGATGTTTGTAATCCTTGCTTTTAGTCCCATTACGGGAAGCATGGAATTCATAATTTCATTATTTCTTGAAAAAGGACTTAAGCCCCACATAATTATTCCCATACGAACCATATCAAAAGAAAATTCGGGATATAAAAATATCGCAGGAGAATTTAGACAATGAATTTTAACATTTCTTTTTTTAAATTCATCTTTAAACGGTTCAATAACATTTTTAAATTCTGTTATTTGTCTGTTTAGAATTTTAGAATTTTCAACATCTGCAAAATGGGTAAATATGCCTTTTAAATCGATAAAGTCTGCATTTAGAACTTTTTTTGTAAAATCAACAGCTTGAGTTGAACTTATTCCAATTCTATTCATGCCTGTATCTATTTTAATATGAGCTTTTATTTTTTTATTTAGTCTTTTATATAATTGCTGCGCCATTTCAAGGTGTTCTTCGTTAAAAATTGATATTTCAATATCGTATTTAATGGCATTTTCAAAAGCCCAAAGAGGGCTTGCTCCTAAAACAAGGGTTGGAGTTGTAATTTTATTTTCTCTTAGTTCAATTCCCTCATCTATGCTTGCAACGCCAAAATGAGTTACTCCACAGGCAATTAGAGTTGGTGCACACATTAAAGAGCCATGACCGTAGCCGTCTGCCTTTACAACTGCAAAAAGTTCGGGGGGATTGTTTTTGTCGGGACAATGCTCTAGAAGGTAGTTTTTAATATTTAAAACATTGTTTTCTAAATTTGCAAGATTAATTTCAACCCAAGCATCTCTATTTTTATTTACAAATGTTCCTCTAAAGTTTTGCATTATTTTTATTTTGCTCCAAAAATAATTCCCAAGTATTTTCCATTAAGCAGGCTATTGTCATTGGTCCTACGCCTCCGGGGACAGGAGTTATATAGCTTGCTTTTTTTTGTACTTTTTCAAAATCAACATCACCCACAAGAGTTTTGTTAAGTTGTCTTGTTATGCCAACATCAATCACGACAGCGCCCTTTTTAACCATGTCTGCTTTAATTAATTTAGGAATTCCTGTTGCTGAAACAATAATATCGGCATTTTTTGTAATGGATTTTAAATCTTTTGTTTTGGAATGGGCAAGTGTAACAGTTGCGTTTTCATTTGTTAAAAGGGTTGCTATAGGTTTACCTACAATATTTGAACGCCCGATTACAACTGCATTTTTGCCTTCGAGTTCAATATTATAGGTTTTTAGAAGTTTTATTATTCCTTTTGGTGTGCAGCAAGTTGCATATGGTTTAAGTCCGCAGTTTAATTTACCCACATTAATCGGATGAAAACCGTCAACATCTTTTTTAGGGTTAATTAATTCAATTATTTGATTTGCGTCAAGGTGGTCAAATAACGGCAATTGAACCAAAATCCCGTTTATTTGTTCATTTTCATTTAATTCATGGATTAATTTGATTAATTGTCCTTGTGTGACTGATTTATCAAATATATAAACGCTTGATTTATATCCTAAAACAAGAGATTGTTTTTCTTTGTTTGATACATAGATTTTGCTTGAGATGTTGTCGTTAGCTAAAATTACTGCAAGAGCAGGCTTTTTTTCAGATTGTTGAACTTTGGTTTTTAAATTTTCAAGCAGTTCTTTTGCAACTTTTTTCCCGTCTATAATAATCGCCACAAACTTCTCCTTTTATTCTTCTTCAATTTGAGGCAAATTCATTCTGGAATAAAAAACCTCTAAGTTTTGCGCAAGCTCGTTGTAGTTTATTTCATCTTTTTGATAAATTGTGCCGATTAAATCTAAATCCAGATTTTTAACAAGGGTTAAAGTATCGTTTAAGGTTTCTTTTTGAATTTTATTGATAATTATTCCTAATTGTCCGTTTTCGGCATATTTTTTAGATGATTCGGCAATTTTTGCGCTTAGCGTAATATTGTTTTTAGAGCAATCAGATACAATTATTGCTTCATCAATAGGGTAATCCACAAGTGAGTTTAAATATTTTAGGTCATATTCGCAATCAAAAATAACAAAATCATATCTGTCTATTAATTTTATTAGAGAATCTCTTGTTAATTTAGCACTCGGACATTTGCAATCTTTCGGAGTAACAAGCCAAGAAGCTATCATATCAATGTTTTCATCAACTTCTACAATGATATCTTCTAATGCCCAATCGATAAATTCTTGTTTTGTCATTCCATCCGGAATTCCTGTCTTATATTCGTGTTTACCTGATTTTATTCCGTAGATTGTGTTTCTTGTTTTAATTCCAAAGCTGTCTGATAATTCTAAAGATAAATCGTTATCCACCAAAAGAATAGATGAGTGAGAAAACTTTTTTCTCAATAATCTTGCAAAAGCTCTTGTGAGCGTTGTTTTGCCGTTTCCTGATTTACCTATAAAAGCAACGGTTGATGTCATCATTTTTCCTTATATTATTGCCTTTAGATTATATTATAAAATTGATTTAAATTAAAGCTGTTATTAGCTTTATTATAAAAAACATTACTCTAAAAACATATATTTGAATTATTGTTTTTATTCTTCATAAAAAGTAAAATAAATAAGTAGCAAAATAGGTGTTATTTATGTATCATGACAAAGTTTTAGCAATGGTTTTGGCAGGCGGTCAAGGTAAAAGGCTTTATCCTTTAACAAAAGACAGAGCAAAACCCGCTGTTCCTTTCGGCGGAAGATATAGAATTATAGACTTTGTTTTGAACAATTTTATTAATTCCGGTTTTCATAAGATAAAAGTTTTAACACAATATAAATCGGATTCATTAAATAAGCATATTTCAAGAGGGTGGAATTTGTGTTCATCAATTGACCAATATGTGGATTTGGTGCCTGCTCAAATGAGAACAGACGGCAATTGGTATAAAGGTACGGCGGACGCCATTTTTCAAAATATTAATCAAATAACCGATGAAACTTTTTCTCATATTTGTGTATTTGGCGGCGATCATATTTATAAAATGGATATTCGTCAGATGCTGAATTATCATATTGAAAAGAAAGCTGATTTGACAATTTCGGCAATTGCCATACCTATAGAATTGGCCGGTGAGTATGGAATTATTGAAGTTGATGATGATTGGAGATTAACTGCTTTTATTGAAAAACCAAAGCACACACCAAAACACATTCCAAATGACCCGACAAAATGCCTTGCTTCAATGGGTAATTATATTTTTGAGCCTGATAAATTGGTTGAAGAATTAAAAAAGGATGCATTGGACACTAATTCTTCTCATGATTTTGGTAAAAATATTATTCCAAATATGCTTAAAAACGGTTCAAGGGTTTATATATATAATTTTTCTGATAATTCGTTTGACGGAATGACACAAGCTGAAAAAGGCTACTGGAAAGATGTTGGAAATGTTGACAGTTATTGGCAAGCAAACATGGATTTATTGGCATATTCGCCTGAGTTAAATTTATATTCTCCTGATTGGCCATTGAGAACTTTTAACTACAATTTTCCTCCTGCAAAATTTATCTGGGATGAAGATGAGCGTGTCGGAGTAGCTAAAAACTCCCTTGTTTCTGAAGGTTGTATTATTTCAGGCGGCATGATTTCAGGCTGTGTTTTATCTCCTAAGGTTCGAATAAACAGTTATTCGAGCGTGAGCGACTCTATTTTAATGGAAAATGTTACTATAGGCAGACACTCACAAATTAATCGGGCAATTATTGATAAAAATGTTGAAATTCCGCCATATACGGAAATTGGGTTTAATAAAGACGATGATTTAAGACGCGGTTTTTATGTTTCGCAGGGCGGTATAACAGTTGTGCCTAAAGGCGCAATTGTAGATTAATTTGTAGTTTTTTTGATAAAGAATGAGCCATACTCTTTGTTGTGTTTTGTTTTACAAAACACTTATTTTGGAGGGGCTCTACCTGCTGATTTAAAGTAGAACATAAAAAATTTGCGTTACTGCTGATTCGAACGCGCGATCTATCCCTTAAAAGGTATAAAAAATTTGCGTTACTGCTGATTCGAACGCGCGACCTATCCCTTAAAAGTTAGTAGACATGTAATAGTTAGAAAAATTTATAAAAAAATAAATCAAGATATACTTGTTTTAAGAGCTGTTTTATGGTACTATTTATTTGTAATTTTTTCTATTTGTTTATATTTGTAACCACAAATTAACCACAAAAACATGAGGTAAAACGAATGAATGAGTTAATTGAATTAAATACAATTAAAGATTATATCATTACCATTAGGGGTAAGCGTGTAATGATTGATAGGGATTTGGCTCAATTGTATGGAGTAGAAACAAAGAAATTAAATCAAGCAGTTAAAAGAAATATTGATAGGTTTCCTCAAGATTTTATGTTTCAGCTAACAAATGAGGAACAAATTGAACTGGTCACAAATTGTGACCACCTAAAAAAATTAAAGTATAGTTATCAAAACGCATATGCTTTTACTGAACATGGGGTTACAATGCTTTCAAGTGTTCTTAATAGCAAACGCGCAATAGAAATAAATATACAAGTTGTCAGAGCTTTTATTAGTTTAAGACAATATGCGTTAGAACATAAAGACCTAACTAAACAGATACAAGAACTACAACATTATTTTATAAATTATTGTAAGGAAAATGAAGCAGACAAGCAAGAAATATATAAAGCAAATAGATTTATTAATGGATAGAACTAAGCCAAATAAAATTGGTTTTAATGTTAATAATGAAAGTGTTTAATTATGTCTGATATTCAAAGAAGAAAAAAGAAAAACGGAGAATATAGTTATACAGCTAGGGTAAGAATTAAAGGCTTCCCCTCTCAGACAATGACATTTAGTAAATTAACACTAGCTAAAGAATGGATAAAGAAAACCGAAACACAACTACAACAGGGCTTAATCAACCCAGCATACAACGCACAACAACGAACAATAAAAGAGATAATAGAGCAATGGGAGATGAATGAGTTACCAAAAAGAAAACCAAAAGCACAAGAAGAATTTAAAATGATACTGGCATGGTTTAATAATGAGATTGGGGCATACTCTTTAGCAGGTATTACAACGGAGATACTTGTTAAATGTAGAGATAAACTAGCACAGAAAAAGAAACAAATACCAATGCGCAATGGTAAAATAAAAGTAACAAATGATACATTAGCACCATCAACGGTTAATAAATATCTAACTTATATGGGGGTTGTGTTTGAATATTGCGTATCAGATTTAGATATTTTACAAGTTAATCCAATGAGTAAAGTAAGAAAACTATCCGTAAAGAATGAGCGTAAAAGATATTTACAACCAAAAGAGATAGCAAACTTATTAGAAAAATGTAAACAGGTAAATTTTGAATTATACCTCTGTGTTTTGATAGCACTCTTAACAGGTGCTAGAAAGAGTGAAGTATTAAATTTAACTTGGAATGATATTGATTTTGAATACACACAATCTAATGACAACAAAGGGATGATTAAATTTCTAGAAACTAAAAATGGTGATGATAAGTTTATCCCTATACATCCTTATTTGTATAATGAATTATTAAATTACAAACAAAAGGCAATAGTAAGACAACTAAAGAATGACTACATATTTAAAAATGAAGAAGGAAAACCAAAAGAATCATTGATAGGAAAGTTATTTCCAAAAGTTGTTAAACAGTGTGATATAGATGATTTTAGATTTCATGATTTAAGACATACACATGCCAGCTGGGAAGCTATGGGAGGAGTCCCACAACAAATGACACAAAAGTTATTAGGACACAGAACATCACAAATGACTAATAGATATTCACACATGAGAGCTGACAGCCTTAGGCCTTATGTAAATAATACTGGTGATGTGTTACTAAAAGAGTTTATTAAAACTTCTACAGGTTAATAGTGCACCGTATATTGGAGAGATGTATTTAAATCAAATACATTCATTAGAATCTATATATTTTTTTTATAAGAGGAGAGATTGTATGATAACAGACAACAGTATAACAATGATAAATGATTATGAATTGACTGATGATGAACTTGAAACTTGGACTAAATTAACGGAAAAAGCAAGGAAAGCATATCTGCACCACTCGGACTGTCTAGGTAAACTACTAAAGGTTTCTGAACAATTCGCTATTGATTTTGATTATTTGTAATTGTAATTGACATTTTTACAAGAGATGGTACAATGACACAATACAAAACCTATAAAGAGTGTACGAGGGGCAAGCCCTATGACTACACAGCAACCTTTTAAGTTAGGTGCTAAAGCTTGAATGATAGGTCTAATTAGAGTTTAGAAACCTATCGCTATGGGTTTCTTTTTTGTTGCTCTTATAGGTTAGTAATACTTAATTAAAAAGGAGAAAAACTTATGGAACAACAAAAGTGGTATCAAATTGATTTTTATGTTGGATTATTAGATTCTGAAGATTTTATGCAACACTTTACCATTGATGAATCAGTTGATAAAATAACTAACTTAATTGGTGATTGTACTATTATACCTTGTATTGGTTCTTATACTCATCCAACTGGAGTTAAAATAAATATGAACAGCTTGCATATTATAAAATTTACAAAAGGTATTCCAAAATATTTCATAATACATGCAAGAAAAAATTTAAAAGAAATTTTTAATCAAAAAAGTATAATTGCTAAAAGTACAGAATGTATAAATCTAGAGATTATTTAATAACACAACAAATTGTAATAGTTAAAACTATAAAAACAATTATAAGGAGAATATATATGTTAAACCAATTAAAAAACATGAAATCAATAACTGTAGATATTAACAATTTAATTACACCATTGAATGCGTTAAAGAAAAAACAAAAGAGGGTTACTATGAATATTGATTATAATACACAAACAATCTATATCAGTGATAAAGATATGTTGTACACTATTAAGGGTTTTTAAATTTGACAAAAGCTAAATTAGGTGTATAATAAAATAATAAATTTAATAAAAATAAAAGTTATTCACTTATTGGGGATAACTTTTTTGTTTATTCTACTCAAGGTTTAATCAAATTTAACATGGGTTAAACATCTTCTAGGTATAAAACCCTTGTCTTGATATTTAACAGGGTTTAAAAAAGATTTGAATTACTATAATTTTTCATCACAAATTTTTAAGTAGGGTATATCGTGATGAGTTTGGTCGAGTTATTTCCCCATAGTGTGGCACAATCAACAACAGGAGGTAAAATAAAAAAAATAAATAATGTTAAAAACTTTATATAGAATTTTTTTATGGGAAAAGATTAACCCAAATAAATTTAAAGACAACTGGTTACTGTTAAATGTAGGGTTTGTTGATAATTATTATATGGTTGTGTTACAAAATAAAAAAATAAACTTAAACATTTAGTTATTGTTGATAACATCAAGCAACCAATACAATTATTGCTAGATACCAGTTATAACAATGGGGGTTATATTGTATTTAATAAAGATAAATTAAATCCTCTACCACCAAAGTTAATAAACAAACTTTATCATAAAGGGTTGTTTATGTCATATAAAAATAGAAGGGATTACAACGCATTGACATCAGTACATAGACTTGTTAGTTGTATTGATGATGAATGTATAGGATTAGCAATACATCATATTAATAAAAGAAATAATGATAATTGTATTGTAAATTTAGTACCAGTAACAACATCAATTCACAGCAAACTAGAAAATATGTATAGGGGTTTACATGCTAGCTATGAAACAATGTTAAGAGAGGGGTATAGATTGAAAGAAATACAGGAGAAAAAGAAGACAAATAAAAAAATGTATTTAAAAGATAACGATTTACTTCAAATGGAAATTATTAAATATAGCAAAACTCATACAACAAAAGAAACTATTAAAAGGTTTAATAAGATTAAATCACCACAAACAATCAGAGATATTATAAATTACTACTATTATAAAGAGGAGTTTTTAGAATGGTTAAAAACTTTTAATGGTAGGAAGTTTGATAGAAATAAGATTGATAGTTTATTAGCAGGATAGCAAGTAGAGTTTTTGTTGAGTGCAGTTTATGTATATTAATAATGAGGAAAGTAAACTCAGGTTATATGGTTAAACAGTAGGCAGATGTTGCTTTTTAGGTAATTACTTTTAAACTAAATTATAAAAAGTAAATCTTAATATTACTGTGTTTCAGGCATGTTGGTTTAAAAAGTTAAAGTAACTTTGAAAACAATTGCTACATCAATGTTTAAATAATTTTTAACTTAAAAAGAAAAGGAGAACTAAAGAATGGAGGTTTTAATTAATGGCTAATGCACTTAGTTACGAACTGGTAGATATTGTACCAGTGAGCAAATGGAATGACTATGTACCATACCCAACAGTAGGTGCGATTAGACAATGGATTTTTAGAAACACCAAAGGTTTCAATGATATTGTTATACGCAAGGTTGGGAATAGAAAATGTATCAAAATATCAGCATTTAAACAGTGGGCAGATGATACAAACAAATAAAAAATAAAAGGCTATGTTTACAAAAATACATAGTCTTTTTTATTGTTTAAATTAATTTTATAGCCACAATATAACCACAAAAAAGAAAATTATATACAAAATTTGGCAATAAAAAAGAGGGCTAAACCCTCTGTTTATAAATGGTGCGTCTGGCGCGATTCGAACGCGCGACCTATCCCTTAAAAGGGGAGTGCTCTACCTGCTGAGCTACAGACGCAAATTTAATTCTTATTTAATTTTCATTGTCTTATCTCAGCAGGCAGAGCACAGTGCTATTTTCTTTCGTTTCAGCAAGCTTCACCGAGTGCTGAGCTACAGACGCAAATTTAATTCTTATTTAATTTTCAAGCAATCATTTTTGACTGCTTTTTTAATATAACAAGAACAAAATTTTAGGTCAAATACTTTTTTACAATTCCTTAATAAAAATTCTAAAAATCAATTTGTATCAAATAGCCTTATAGGCTATATCTCACAAGGGCATTATATTTTTTCATACTTTTGCTAATTTATTTTTGTAGATTTGAAAGGTTTAAAAATGAAGAAATTTTTATTTTATTGTTTAGCTTTTGCTCTTTTAGGTTCTGTCAGTTATGCAAATAGCTGTTCTGATTGTAAAAAAATGCCTGATACAACAAACCAACAAAACACTTGTGCAAAAGAAACAATGAAAAATTGTGATAAATGCACTCTTGATGAAGATGATGAATATTGTGTATATAATGAATGCTATTTTGATAAACGATTTAAAAAAATGAAAGCTGCTCTTTGTTTAACAAAACAACAAGAATGTAATATTGATGAGCTTTATAAAGAATTTAGAGCAGATATGGAAATATATCACAGTAAATATACAAAAGCTAAAAATTGTTTATTGGAAAAAATTGCATGTGCTGATGATTGCACAAGTTATAAAGACGAATTAGAAACCTTAAAAGGTATTAAGCAAGATATAAAAGATAGATGTATTTGTTTTGATAAAGATGTAAAAGCTCAACTTTGCAAAAATCAAATGAGAGATTATCGAAAATTTAAACGAGCTGAAAAAAGAATAATGAAAAAAATAATTAAATATGGTAAAATATATAAATTCCCATGTACAGATTGTTCTAAATAATTAAAAGCCCTGATAATTCAGGGCTTTTAATTATATTTTTGTTTTAGGTATTAAAAGCGAGCCTTCGATTAGAATTTTTGAATTTGCAATTTTGACATTTTCTATGTCAAGCTCTCCTTTGGCGATTTTATCAATGTCAACATTAAAAGACAGAGGGTTTAACATGTTAATAACGGGAATAAGGTTGTTGTATTTTGCTTTTACATTGTTAAAATCTAAATCGCAAAGTTCGATATTACCGTCTTCAATTTTTAAATTTGCCCCAATAGTTATTTTAATTGGTTTAATTTTGTTTTTAAAAATGCTGATAGCATCTAATTTAGCCAAAGGCAGTATGTTGTATGTGATTTCTAATTTATCATCTTTTATTTTGATATTTGAATTCTTAATTTGAATTAAAGATGAAATTGTGCTATCTGAGTTCATTTTATCAAGTGTTTTTTGATAAGAACTTTCTTTTAATAATTTATCTAAATCATCTTGGGTAATTGAGGCAGAATATTTTAGCGCTAAATTTTCATCAAAAGCCAGGGTTTTGTTTTTATAATCTACTTTGTTATAATCGCAAATTGTTTCAATATTAACATCAGACATATATATGCCATTGTAGAAAATATTGTCTGAATTTGCTTTTAGAGATTTAAATTCTCCATTGTTGACATTAGTTCCGAAAAAACTGTCAATTTTTACATCAAATTTTGAATTTGTTTCTTTTTTTAGGGTTTTTGCAATTTGACCTTCAATTATATTTCTGCTGATTAAGTTATAGCCTGAAATACTTGCAATATTGCCTAAAAAAGTTTTATTGGCAGAATTTGTCGAACAAAATTCGCTGTAATCTTTAGCATATGTTGAATTAAAGCTAAAAATCAGCGCAATTGATAAGAATAAAATTTTTTTCATTTTTCCCCTCTTTTTTCTTTTAATTATATGACCAAGAAGGCTTTTCGATGTAAAAAATCATTATATGTAAAGTTTTTTTAACAAAATAATTAAATTTTTAAAGTTTTATTCTTTGTTATCCGTCTATATACATGTAAGGATGATATTTTAAAAGAGGTTATATGATGTTGGAATTACTAAGTCTTGTATTTTTTGGAATGATTGTTTATACATTTTTGGTAATTATTCCTGCAACTGTTGAAATGCTTGCAACAGATGAATTTAAATGTGCATATTTTTCATATTTAGCTTCAAGAAGTGTGAACTCTTACGGCAAATAGCCTATAAGAGTTCTTCAAAGCCATATGAGCGTTCGGGCAAGTTTTGGTATCCTTTGTTGGTTACTACAAATTTGTGTATATATTTGCTCGAATAATCTCCTCTGATAAATAATTTTTTAATAACATTCTCACGCTCAACCAACGGGTGTGAGATTTTTTCCAGTTCAGGATTGTCTTCTGTAAGCTGTGTCCAAACTGCTGCTTCTAGTGTCCAAGCATAGGTTTCTTCGTTGATTGAATTGTGTTCATCCTGATGAATGGCTTCGTGCGCTAAAATTGCGCTTAGTGCTTCAATGGGTGCATCTTTGTGTTTTTCGTTTATATAAATAAAAAGATTTTTCTTTTTCTTCCAGCCAAGAGCGTCAAAATTCATATACATAGGGTTGATTGTTGCTAAATTTAAAAATTCTATTTGAATAGGTCTTTCTGTCAGATTTTTCCCTAAAATTGCCTCTTTAGAATATTTTGCAGTGGTCCTGTCTAAAAGTTCTACTGCTTTAATTAAGTTTTCGTCTTGTGTTATTTTTTTATATTTTTTTAATGTTTCTTCATCAAGAGGTTTGTTTAAATCAATTGCATAGCAATTTCCTAAAGTGAATAAAAAAATTGCAAATAAAGATAGTAGTTTCTTTTTCATAAATCCTCAATCAATAGTTCAACTATCAACATTATATACACATGTTTTTTATAAGGACAAATTAAAATAATTCAAAAAGATGTAGATAAGAAAAAATTATATGATACAAATTAGTATATGGTTAAAAACAGTCAAAAAGAATGTATTTTCTGCAATTCTAAATACGATGAAAAACATAAATCTTGTCCTCATTGCGGTTTTAGAGAGCCGATAAAGGTTAGTTTTTGTTTTCTGTTTATTGCTGTTATATTAATATCTTTGATTTTTTATTTTGCAAATAGTGGCAGATATCTTGAATTAAAGCAAAATTTTTTAGTTCAAAATGCTAAAAAAATTGAAAAGAATTTAAAAGAAATTAAAATAAGACCCTTAAGCAACCTTTCGTATTTATCAAAAGATGAAATTTTTTCAAAAAGAATTGAATATGTAGCTCAATCAATTGTTTTTAAGGATAAAGCATATAAACCTGATGAAAATGTATATCAAATTGAAGATAAGCTTCCTTGGATTGCTGCAGATAAAATAGCAAAATATGGTTTAAATAATAATCCTGATATTGCAAAAGGTCCCTCAAGACATTCTATTTCTGTTAATAATCCCGAGATTTTGATTAGTTTTATTGTGCCGGATTATTCAAAAAAGAAAAATAAAACCTATAATCAAAAAGATTATTTGCTTCCGAAAAAAGCTTTTTGGGATTATAAAAATAAAACAATAAAAACATATTTTGATTATGGTGCATTTATGAATTTTAATCCTGATTTTATATCGCTACCTATGTTTATAGATGAAACAAATGCCAGAGATTTAGGTTATAATTGGTTTTATGCTTATGATAGCGAAGGCGTTATTTTTGATGAAATGCCTAATATGTCAATAACACCATATAAAATTAAGGGTTGCTATAAAAAAGGTTATGGCTGCAATTTAAAGGAAGGCTGTAATAACTATTCGCCTTATCAAAAGGAGCTTGTTTTTAGAATTTTAGACAGAAACTCATATTTAAAAATAAAAATGTGGAAAGATAAGCCCAAAAAATTAAATAAAAAGCCTGATATTATTTATGAAATGTATTTTGAATAATTTTTTTGTTATAAAATAGGGCTATGCTTAAATATATTAGTCCTATAATTCTTTTAATAATATCTAATGTTTTTATGACATTTGCTTGGTATGGGCATTTGAAGTTTAAAGGCACTGCATTGTGGACAGTTATAATTGTTTCATGGCTTATTGCTTTTTTGGAATATTGTTTTCAGGTTCCTGCCAATAGATTGGGAAATGAAGTATATAATGTTGTTCAATTAAAAACAATTCAAGAGGTTATAACCTTAAGCGTTTTTAGTATTTTTAGTGTTTTATATTTAAAAGAGCATTTTAGGTGGAATTATCTGGTCGGCTTTATATTTATCGTTCTTGCGGTATTTTTTATATTTAAAAAATAGGAAAAATTATGTCATTACATCAAAAACACGGTCTAAGATTTATTTTAATTGCAATAGCAACATTGTTTTATTTTTTAGCCAATGTTCAGCGTGTTGCAATTCCGGGAGCGATTTTTGATTTATTGCAAAATGATTTTATGGCATCAGCTTCAAAAGTTACTCTTTTGGGGGCAATATTTTGTTATATATATGCGCTGACTCAACTTGTGGTTGGTTTAATGGTGGATAAATTGGGCGGTTTTAGGGTTGCTGCGATAGGAAGTATTGTTTTTGCAATCGGTGCTTTGATTTTTCCACATTCAGAGAGCCTGTTAGGTCTATATTTTTCAAGGGCGTTTGTTGGTTTTGGAGCCGCCACGTTTTATTTAAGCACGATAAGAGAAGTTAAAAAATATGCGAAAGATTCTAATTTTTCTTTAGCTGTTTCATATATTCTTTTTATAGGTTATAGCGGCGGTATTATTGCGAATGCTCCATTTGTGTTGTGTGTTAACGAAATTGGCTGGAGAAATTCTTTATATCTTTTAGGGTTTTTTACCTTATTTCTGGCAATATTGTATCTGATAATTTTATTTATTTTTAAGCCGGTTCACATTGAAAAAGAAACAAAATTTTCCCTTGCTCCTTTTAGAGAGATTTTAAGCAAAAAAGAAAACATTAATCTTTTTGTTTTTGGTTCCGTAAATTATGGTTTATATTATGTTTTACAAAGTGTTATAGGAAAAAAATTCTTAGAGGATTTTTGTTATTTTGATGTTAATTCAGCAGCTTTAATATTATCCATAATGGCAATTGTTTCAGCTTTTGCAGGAACAATAACGGCCTTCATTTCAAAATTAATTCACAATAAAAGAGCAATAATATTTAAAATATATTCAATTTTGTCGATGTTATCCGTATTAAGCATATGTTTATTTTTGCTTTTTGATGTTCATTCAAAGGTAATTGCTCTTATTTTTTGTATACCTTCTTTTATAGGCAGCATTTCGCCATTGTTGATTTTAACTTTACATTTGATTAACCGCTATGAAGTTTCGGCAACTGCCGTTTCAATTCAAAATTTCGGGTTTTTTATGATGGTGGGCTTATTGGGGATGATTGCAGGCATGTTGATGAATGTTTTTGAGCCTGTTAAACACAATAATGTTCTAGTATATTCTAATGAATCATATTTATTAGTGTTTGGGCTATTTTTCGTTTTGAGTTTAATAGAAATATTCTGTGCATTTAAAACCAAAGATAATTATCGCTAGGGAGCTAAAATAACCATTTCACAGTTTTTGCAGTCGAATTTTAGCGGGTATTTGACATTTTTTTCATCAATTAAAAACAATTCCTCGGAACTTTTGCAGCCTAAAGTTGCCCTTTTAAGACAATGTTTTGTTCTCATTAATTCTTTATTTTTATGGTTTTTAATGCTTTCAAAACTGTTTTCAATAATCTTGCAATCGCAAAGTTCATAAAATTCTTTTGCTTTTGAATTATGAACATTCAGATGATAATTTCCTTCTTTACAGGGAAATTCTGCAATATCAATTGGTTTTTGTTTTTTGGTTTTGTAGTTTGAAAGAATTTTTTGGCTTAATTTTTCTAAAATTTCCCTTCTTAATTCGTTGATTGTAGAAACAGGCAAGAAGCCCAATTTTTCTGTCTTGAAAATAACTTTTTTAACAAGATAGGGGCTGTCTTGAGTTTTGGTTAGTGCTTTTGTGAAATTTTCTTTCATTTTTTCTTGATTATTTGCAAATTCATTAAAAGTATAATCAAGCTCAACTTTTGTGTTATTTTCATCTTTCAGGATAATTTTATTTTCTTCTATTGTAAAATTAACTTCCAGTTTTCTTTTTGTTTTAGAGTTTTCAAGGGTTTTATTGAATTTTGTGTCAATATTTCTATAAATATCATCGCCTTTTTTTAGGTTTATTTTTTTATTTGGGTAAATTTTGACACCTTCTTTTGTTTTTTCAACTTTATTTACAAGACAACCTTGTAATTCGTTTTGTGCTATAAAACATAAGCCGTCTTGGGGGTTTATTTCTTCTTTTGTTTTGATTGTAAAATTTTTATCGTTAACCGAGATAACTTTTCCTATATATTCACCTGTTGATTTTGGTGTTATAAAATTATAAATAATATCTTTTTTGTTGAAAAGGTAATCGTCGCAATAGCCTCTGTTGAAAGTTTTATTTGGGTTTGGGGTAAAATCTTCAATTATTTTACCAAAAGAAATTCGAGGATAGTTTTTTAAGAGGTTATGGTAATAAAGGGTTATATTTTTTACATAGTTCTCGTCTTTTAGTCTTCCTTCTATTTTAAAGCTGATAACCCCTGCTTTTATTAGTTTATCAAGATGTTTAGACAAGTTATTGTCTTTTAAGGATAATAAATATTGATTTTTTAGGATGAAATTACCTTTTTTATCAACAAGAGAATATTTTTTTCTGCATGCTTGAGCACATTCTCCTCTGTTTGCGCTTCTTTTACCTATATAATGGGACATATAGCACTGACCTGAATAACAAACACATAATGCACCATGGATAAAATGTTCCAGTTCAATGTCGGTGTTTTTGTGGATTTTTTCAATATCTTCAATAGATAGTTCTCTTGCTAAAATTGCCCTTTTGAAGTTGATATCTTGTAGAAATTTTATTTTTTCAAGAGTTCTGTTGTCGCATTGTGTACTGGCATGTAATACTATTTGTGGAAGTTTGTTTTCAAGCGCAAGTTTTAAAATGCCGAAATCTTGTATGATTAAAGCATCAACTTTGATTTTATAAAGTTCATTGATTAATTTTTCACATTCAATTAATTCTTCGTCATTTAAAATAGTGTTTAAGGTTACATAAACTTTGACATTAAATAAATGAGCGTAATCAACAATTTTTTTAATATCAACAAGTGAGTTTGAGGCATTTTTTCTTGCGCCAAAATTTACTGCTCCGATATAAATTGCATCAGCTCCAGAGTTAATTGCCGCAATTGCGCAAGAATAATTTTGTGCAGGCGCTAAAAGTTCAAGTTTTTCCATATATTTATTATATAGTAAAAATTTATAGTTTGATTAAGATATCCACTTGCAATATGATAGACAAGCAAGCCTTCTAATAGTATTATTCATATTAGGAAAGTATATTTTAGATTAAGATGGAAAATCAGGATTTCAACCAAGACGAGGAAAATATAGTCGATAATTCATCAGAATTAAGTCTGGATGAAGCATTTTCAAATGAGTTTAAAAGGGCCTGTAAACTCTATAATTTCAGACGTCCTGATAAATTTTCAAAAGAACATTTAAAAGCCTTGCAAGATATTCACAGGGATTTTGTAAGACATCTTGCAACAATTTTAACGGGTTATCTGAGAATGGAAGTTGAAATTGATGTAATTTCTGTTGATCAATTAACCTATGAAGAATATATTTGCTCAATGCCTTCCCATGTTCAAAACATGATATTTAAGTTAAACCCATTGTCTGGTGAAGTTTCAATGGGTATGAGCCCTGAAATTTTAGCTGTTGTATTGGATAGAATGTTGGGCGGTGCCGGTGTTGTTTATGATACCGGCAAGGAATTGACGCAAATTGAAGAATTGCTGACAATTAAATTTGTTGAAAAGATAATTAAAATATTAGAAGAAGCATGGGGCACAATATTGCCTGTTAAATCCGAATTTGTTGCCCTTGCAAACGGTTATCATTCTGTTCCTATAACAACATCAGGCGAAATTGTAACTTTGATTTCTTTTGAGGTTCGTCTTGGACAAAAGAATTTCGGTTTGATGAATATCTGTTTTCCTTATCCTGTTTTAGAAACCGTTCTTCCTAAGTTAACACCTCAATATATTTATCAGCACACAACGGTTACAGCAAATGAAATCGGGAAAAATGAAACTCTTGAGAAGATTAAGTCGGTTAATCTTGAAATGCAGGTTATTTTAGGCATGGCGCAAATTGAAATTAATGATGTTTTAGATTTGAAACCTGATGATGTTATTAAATTGGACCAAAGATTGGATAAAGAGCTTATTGCCTGTGTTAACAAAAAAGAAAAGTTTTATGTTGTTCCCGGAATGCATAAAAATAAGATATGCGTTAAAATCATGGGTCAAAGGCTTGTTAAGGAGTAGATATTGGACAAAGAAGCAAAAAAGCTTGATATAAGTAAATTGGAAAATGTTGAGCGCCCTAATGTGCCCATAAAATCAAAAACATACAATTTATTATTGGATGTCGAATTGGAGTTGTCTGCTATCTTGGGCGAAACAGATATAAGTTTAAAAAAAGTGCTTGATATAACCAAAGGTTCAATTATAGAATTAGATAATAAAACGGTTGATCCTATAAAATTATTGGCAAATGGAAGCGAAGTAGCGAAGGGTGAAGTTGTAATCATTGAAGATAATTTTGGATTACGTATAACCGGTACTACAGAAAAAACCGAAGAGCCTGAAAGTCATTAAGGGGTTGCGCTATGACAAAAACAGTTGAAATAAGTGTAGATTTATTAAAAGAGCTTTATAGGGCGCTAAACATGGAAGTTCCTGAAGTTGTCAGTGAAGAAAGTTTGCTGGAACTTGTTTTTAAGCTTAAGAACAAAGATATAAGCACCCTTGAAACCTTGGAAACAAATTTTGTGTCAAGTACAAACAACATTCTTGTGATTGATGATATTGGCGTTGTTACTTATCAATTGAAAATTTTATTGAGAAATTTAGGCTATAATGTAAGCGTTGCAAAAGATATTTTTAGCGGATTGAATACTTTTGTTAAATCCAATTATGCTTTTATTGTTATGGATTTATTTGTTTCAACGGAGCAAGAGGGTTATACTCTTTTGAATGAAACTAAAAAAATAATTACAAAAAACAATCTTGATACAAAAATAATAGTAATAACCGCTTCTTCAAAATCAGAAAACAAGGTTAAATGTTTGAATATGGGAGCGGATTATTTTATTAAAAAAGATGTAGGCTGGCAAGATAAATTGGTTGAATTAATTGAAAGTTTTCAGCCGAGTGCATTAGGCTAATTTGTAAAGAAATTTGTACAAAATTTAAAATTATAATTGTTAATTGTGTATAAAAATTTTTTAATACTATAATTGATATATGATAGAAAATAGTGCGATTAATAAAAAAATAGCATTATATCCAGGCAGTTTTGACCCAATCACAAACGGTCATCTTGACGTTCTTGAGCGTGCAAGCAGGATTTTTGATGAGGTCGTGATTGCTGTTTTAAATCATCCTGTTAAAAAAGCCTTTTTGTCCACTGATGAGAGGGTTTTGCTTATAAAGGAAGCCGTTAAGGACTTGAAAAATGTATCAGTCGAAAGTTTTAAAGGATTAACGGTTGAGTGTGCCAAAAAAGTCGGTGCAGATTTTTTAATCCGAGGATTGCGAACAATAACTGATTTTGAATATGAAGTTCAATTATGCCAAACAAATCAGGTTATAGCACCCGAGATTGAAACGGTATTTTTATCTACAAGACCGGAACACAACTATATTTCATCAAGCATAGTTCGAGAATTATCGAGTCATAAAACAGATATTTCTAAATTTGTTCCTAAAAATGTGGTAGAATATTTAAGAAGAAAGGTTTAAAAATAAAATGGCAGAATCAGTAAATAAAATGTTTGATTTAATTGATGATTTATCCACATTATGTGATGACGGTATTCCGATATTTCCGGGGCGCATGATAGTGAATACAAAAGAATTATATAAAATTGTTAATGCGTTTCCTAACGCTATTTCTGATGAGATTAACGACGCAAGAATAATTCTTAAAAAGAAAGATGAAATTCTTCAAGAAGCTAAATTAAGGGCTGAGAGAATTATTCAAGATGCCGAAAATGAAAGATATAAACTTCTTAACGAATCAAGCCTTAATAAAGCCATGGAAGAACATGCCGAAAAATTCAGACAAACCGTTTTTGAAGAATGTCAGCAAATTAAAATGGCTGCTTTTAATGAAGCTCAAGAATTAAGATTGAATGCTAAAAATGATTCAATAAGAATGAAAGAAGAATCACAGCAATATGCTCAACAACTTCTTAATAACTTAGAACAAGATTTAAACAGATTATATCAAGTTGTTATGAACGGACAACAAAGACTTCAAGAAATGAAATCAACTGATACTATGCAGCAAATGACAGAACAATAATAAGTTTGTTATTTCATTATTTCAGGGTGGTTTGAATTAGAAAGAATTATTTCTTGATATTCATTCTTATCAAAATTTATGCCCCAATTTTTTGTATTGAGGGATTTATATTTTGGTTTTTTCTTTTTCTTTTTAAGAATTATAATTTGTTCTTTTTCTTCAGGCATACTACATAACAACTTCTAGGTTCATTGATGTTTTAGTAACTTTTATAAGCATTTTAGTATTTTCAACTTTAACAATGAAGTTTGCGCCTTTGTCGTTCTTTTCTGTAAGGCGGAATTTTATATTGTAGTTTGTTAATTTTGGCTGCCTAAAGTTATATAGGGCAAAAACATCATCAAAAATATAGCCCAAAAGATTTATGTTATCGTTGTATGATACACACATAAATCCTCTTTCGGGAGCAATTTCAATGCTTGAGAGCACAACAGGCTCTGCTATTTGTTTTTTTGCGGGCTGTGCTTTTTGAATTGGATTTTTAGCGTGTTTAGATGTTTCTTCTTTTTTTTCGGTTGGTTTTTGTGCTGTTTTTTTAGGAGTTAGTGTATACATATTTGAATTATTGAATTCATTCGGCGTAAATTCAATAATGCTGTCTTCTTTTAGAATTTTTTGAATAATTTCATATTCATTTCTACTGTCATCTTCAAAAGACATATTTTCAATTTTTGTTTTATGATAATTTTTGACTAAATCAGGTTCATAGCTTGAAAGTTCGTAGTTTTTTCTTGTGCTTGAAAGAGGGTCATAGAAGCCTCTTTGTTTTACATTATTGTCAAAAATAAAATATTGACCGTTGTTTTCTTTTTTTGGTTTTTGGGCATCTGTTTTTTGATATGAATCAGAGTCTATTAAATCAACTTTGCTTTTTAGTTTTGGATTGTTTGGTTTTCGATTTAGAATTAAAAGCATGGCAAAAAAGCTTATAAAAGCAGCCATTGTCATTAAAAGAAGCTCTTTTATATTTAGCCCGTAATGATTTAATTTGTTTTGAATTTTAGTTTTTAAGGAATATAAAATCGATTTTATATTCGTAATTGAAAATTGTTTATTGTTTTCAATATTGTTAATTGTGTTGTTTTCATCAATAAGATTTTCCTCTTCAGCTTGAGTTCCTTCTTCAATTTCTTCAGCCAGAGGAGCAACATTTTCTGTTTGTTGTTCTATAATTTCTTGTTGAATTATTTCTTCAATTTTTGGTTTTGGTGAAGTTTTTTCAATGGTTGGAGTTGGCTTTTTTATTTCCTTTTTTGTTGTATTTTGATTTATTTTGGTTGTATTTTGAACTTGTTTTATTGGTGTTTTTATTGTTTTTTCAGCAGGGGCAGTTGATTTTTTCTCAAGCGGTTTATTTGTGTTTTGGGGAATATTTTTAGTTTGAGCTTTTGGGGCTAAAGTTATTTTAGAAGCATTTGAAGAAACCGAATTTTTTTTTTGAACTTCGGCATTTTCTTTGGTTGTATTAGTTGCGATAGTTTGTTTTTGTGTCGGAGCTTTTGCTGTTTGGTTGTTTTTAGTGTTAATTGTGAAATTTATCGGTTTAGAAGTGTTTATATTTATTTTGGTGTACCCGTTATTAGAGTCTGCTCCTGCATATGGATAGAGATTTGTAGACACGTTTCTGATGTCTTGATTGTTTGAAGTAATTTGAACTGCAGAATTTTTTGTTTCGGGCAGTAAGATATAATAGTTTAAATCACTTTTTTTAATTACTTTAACAGGTTCAGAATATTTTTTTTGAGTGTATAAGTTGACATTATAGGAGTTTTCGCCTGTTTTGGTTAGTTCTACTTTTGTAAGAGAATTTTTAAATTCATTTTCAACAGCCAATGAAAAAGAACTCAATAAACAGATTGATAATATGCTAAATATTGTTTTTTTAAAAACTCCGTTCACTTTTTAATTATCCCCTGTAATTTAGTTTATATTTAACTTATAATTTAATATTATAATATAAATGGTTTTTATGTACAAATCTTGGTAAAATCTATGGAAAAAATTAACAATAATAATGAAGATTATAAAGTTAAATCAGGTGTAGTTGCTTTTGTGGCTCGTCCTAATGTCGGTAAATCAACCCTTTTAAATAAAATTTTGGGTCAAAAGGTTGCAATTGCAACCCCTTTAAGACAAACTACAAGAAAAAACCTTAAAGGTATTTATACTGATTGTAACTCACAAATTATTTTAATTGATACCCCCGGAGTGCATAAGCCTCTTAACGAATTGGGTAAATATCTTTCTTCTCAATCAAAGGATGCCTTATCTGATGCTGATCTAATTTTATTTTTAGTTGATTCGACAGAACCTTGCGGGCTTGGTGATAAATGGATTTGGGAAAATTATTTAAAAGATTTAAAAACACCTGTTTTACTTGTTTTAAATAAAGTTGATTTAATAAAAGATCTTGAAAAAAGGGAGTTAAATCTTTTTACATATAAAAAGATGATTGAAAAAAATATTGATTCAATAAAAATCAGCGCTAAAACAGGTAGAAATGTTGATGATTTAATTAAAAAAATAAAAGAATATCTTCCTTACGGCGAAAAATTTTATGATGATGACACTATAGCCGATACAAATATGAGAGAAATCGCGTCTGAAATAATCAGAGAAAAAATAATTTTAAATACAAAAGACGAAGTACCTCATAGCGTTGCAGTTGTTGTAGATAATTATAAAGAAGAAGAAAAAGTTGACAAAATTAGTGCAAAAATAATTGTAAATAACGAAAGTCAAAAAGGAATTTTGATAGGTAAAAAAGGTGCCATGCTTAAAAAAATAGGTACTGAAGCACGTCTTGAGCTTGAAAAAACACTTGAGAAAAAAGTATTTTTAGAATTGTTTGTAAAAGTTCAAAAAAATTGGCTTAAAAATAAGGAAATTATTAAAACCTTCGGTTATAGCGATTAACCCTTAACAGCTCCTTCGGTTGTACCTGAAATGAAGTATTTTTGCAGTGCTAAAAAGAAAATGATTATAGGGATAATTGAAACAATTGACCCTGCTGCAACAAGCCTGTAATCGGCAGAAAATGCGCTTGAAAGATTGTTAATTCCTACAGGCAGGGTATAGAGATTTTCATTTGTTAAAATGATGCTTGGCCATAAAAATTCGCCCCATGAGCCGATAAAGGTAAAAATGGCTAAAAGTGCTAAAGAAGGTTTAATCATCGGCAAAAGCAATTTATAAAATATTTGAAAAGAGTTGCAGCCATCTATAACTGCACTTTCTTCTATTTCTTTAGGAATGGTTAAAAATGCTTGTCTTAATAAAAATATTCCAAAGGCGTTAACCGCAAAAGGCATAATAAGTCCTAAATAGCCCATTAAATCAGAATAGTTATCACATAAATGCAGTTTTAGAGTAATTATATATACAGGCAGCATTATGGTTTGAAAAGGCACCATAATGGTTGCAAGTATTGAAAAGAAAGCTATTTTTTTGCCTTTAAAATTCATTCTTGCTAATGGGTATGCAGCTAAAGCCGATAAAATAACATTTAAAAATACCGTTGAAATGGCTACAATAAAGCTATTTATAACATATTTTACAATAGGTACAAGTTTTAATACTTCCTTAAAGTTATCTAAAGTAAAATCTCTTGGAATAAATATCGGAGGATATGCAAAAATATTTTCGCTTCTGCCTTTTAGAGCAGTTGATAACAGCCATAATAAAGGAACTAAAGATAAAATGCATACACTTATTAAAATTATATGAATAAATATATTTTTTAGTTTTATTTTTTTCATAGAGTGTATTTGTCCTTTTCAAAAACAAAGATATTTATAACAGAGAAAATCATAACAATGAAAAGTAATATTACAGCACCGGCGGAAGCTATTCCTAAATCAAGATTTTCAAATGCTTTTTCATAAATATAATAAACTATTGTTTTTGTTGAATTTAGGGGTCCTCCTTTTGTCATAACATAAATTTCAACAAAAACCTTTAGAGCTGATATTGAGCTTATTGTGCTAACAAGGGCTATCATGGGCATAATGTGCGGAATAGTAACAAGCATATGTTTTTTAAAACCCACAGCTCCGTCTACCTCTGCTGCTTCATATAATTCATTGGGCACACTCATTAATGCACTTAAATAAATCATCATATAATATCCGACACCTTTAAAAATGGTTACTAAGGCAACGGAAATCATCGCAACTTTAGGGTCTGAAAGCCAGCCAATCGGCGCAAAGCCTAATTTTTCAACAAAAAAGTTCAATAATCCCTCAGGCGCATAAAGCCATTTAAAAGCAATTGCCACAACTACAATTGAAATCACAACAGGGATATAGATTAAAATTTTATAAATATTTTTGTATTTTATTTTTTGATTTATTAAAATTGCTAAAAATAAAGGAAATATAACCAAAAAAGGTACACAGAGTATTAAAAAATAAAATGTATTAAGGATTGTTTTTAAAAATAAAGGTGATTTCAAAAGTTCGATATAATTTCCTAAATATACAAATTCAGGTTTATAGACATCATTTGAATAGCTAAAAAAGCTAAGATATATCGTTTGAAAAAAAGGAATGAAAAAGAAAACCAAAAGGACAATTCCTGCGGGCAGTAAAAAAAGATATGCTCCAATACTTTTTTTCAAATCCATAAGTAAATACTATATTAATTTAGTCTAAAATTCAATAATTTGGTTTAGTTATTCTCTAAAAGTTTAATGCTAAAATTATAAAAAGAGGAAAACAATTGTTTTTATTAAGATTAACAGTAATTATATTTTTTATAATTATTTCTTTTGCGCAGAGTGCTTTTTGCGCAAATTCTTTCCGCGTAAAAGATTTAATAATCGATAATTCGGATAGAATTATCTTTATAGGGGGCGAAGGCAATTTTCAGCGTCCTAAAGAGGCTGTTTATGTTCCTATTCCTGCACAAAATCAAAATTCTAATTCTGTTAATTTAATCACAAATATAACAACATTTACCATAACAAGCCCTTTTAGATATGTCATAGATATACCTAATGCAGTCTTAGACGGTGCTTCAAGAACTTATGAATTAAAAAATTCCTCTATAATTAAAAGTGTTCAAATTGCTCAATTTTCCTCTAATCCTGATATTGTAAGAGTGGTATTCACTTTAAATAAATCAAGCGACATGTCTAAATTTAAGACTTACACGAACGGTAAAAATATTGTTGTTAAATATGGTTCAACAATTATTGATAATTCAATCAAATATAAATTTTACACTCCTTCGGGTGATATGGATAAATTTACTAAAGCTCAAAATACAGGGGCCGTGTTAACCTATAATAACAACAATAATACTTTGAACTTAATCCCGAGAATGCAGACAAAATATTATTTGAGCAAAGTCAGTCAAAATTCTGACGGTTTAATATTGAGAGGTATTGGTTCAATTTCTTTTCAAAGAGCGGTTTATTCTGCTGATAATAAACAAGCAACCTTGATTTTGGATAATGCAACCTTGGCTTCAAAATTGCAAGATAAAACATATAACGTTCCAAGCAGTCAAAAAAATGAAAAAGCATATCTTACAATAAGTGCTTATACGGATAAAAAAATAAAATTAACCCTAAACGGGGACACTTTAAGGGATTATCGCTTCGTGGTTTCTCCTGACGGGCAAAGTCTTTTTGTTTCACATCGTAGCTATATAATAAATACGATATTTTCTTCTGATACTGCTTTAGTTAATTCATATAAAATGCAAAAAACATCGCAAGGTTATTCAATTTTTGATATTGTTTTTAATAAAGCGGTTACATACGATGTATTTGAATTGAATGATAATTTTTATATTGATATTAATAACCTTGGAGATTATAACGAACTTTTATTCAAACAAATGCTCAAAACTACTGATATTAAAGTGCAGGCATTGAAAATTTCAAGCGATAAAACTCGTTTTATAATTCCGATGAAAGATTTAAATTTTGCTTATGCAAATGTTGAATCAAACGCTAAGTCTATTCAATTGTGTTTTAAAGATAAACCTGTTAATGTTCCGAAACAGGAAAATGAAGTTTTGGTTTCATCAAATAATTCTAAAAATTCAAATATTAATGTAACTTATGTGCCAAAAGAAGATAATACAAAAATAATGTATAATGAAAAACCAAAGAAAACCAGCCCGACCATAAGCGCTATGAAAAAAGTTGTCTTAGACCCTGGTCATGGCGGTTCGGATAGCGGTGCAATCGGCGGCGGATTGTATGAAAAAACACTTAATCTTGAAGTCGCAAAATTGGTTGCCGAAAAATTAACCAAGAAAAATGTTTATGTATATATGACAAGGTCAAAAGATACAACTGTAAGCCTTGAAGACAGGACAAATTATTCTAACGAGATAAATCCTGATATTTATGTAAGTATTCATACAAATTCAACCGTTCAAGAAGATTCTTACGGAGTTGAAACACATTATTATAAAGACGACAGCTATTCATTAGCTCAATTAATACATTCAAAATTCGCAAGTGCTAAGAATTTGAAAAAATGGGAAACAAAAGACAGAGGCGTGATAAAATCTCGTTTTTATGTTATAAATCATACAGAAGCTCCCAGCATATTAATTGAAATGGGCTTTATTTCAAATACGCAAGAAAGAGAAAAACTGTTCACAAAAGAAAGACAAGAACAAATTGCAAACTCAATTGCAGAAGGTATATTGGAGTATTTAAAAGTAAAATGATGAATGAATATATAGGCGTTTTAGATAGCGGTGTCGGGGGTTTAAGTATATTATCCGAACTATATAAGGCTATGCCTGATAAAAATTATATCTATGTCGGAGATACAAAAAATATTCCCTACGGAACAAAAACGCCTTTAGAAGTTTATTCATATACAAAAGAGATTTTAAATTATTTTCTTAAAAATAATGTTAAAAACGTTGTTATTGCTTGTAATACGACTTCTGCGGTTGCATATGACGAATTGAAAAATGAATTTAAGGATAGATTAAAGATTTTTCCTCTAATTCAAAGTATTGCATCATGTGCTATTGAAGGGCTCAAAGATAAGGATAAAATTGCGCTCTTAGCGACAAGGGCGACAGTTAATTCTAAAAAATATGAACAGGAAATTCATGAGATTAATTCTAAAATTGAAGTTATTTCAATAGACTGTACAGGCTTTGTTGAGATAGTTGAAAACAGATTGTATGAAGAAGATAAGTCAATTGATTTGATTAAATCAAAATTGGATAAAGTTGAAAAATCAGGCGCAAAAAGAGTTATTTTGGGCTGCACTCATTATCCTTATTTGGTAGATATTTTTAGAAAAATTTTAGATGTTGAATATTTTAATCCTGCAATATCATTGGCGCAAAAAGTCAAAAATGAAATTAATTTCAATGGTAATGGCGAGATTAAATTTTATTCTACAATTAATCCTGATGAATTTAAGAAAAGTGCAAAAACATTTTTTGATATAAAAGGAAATGTTGAATTAATCGAACTATAGGGGCCTTTAGTTTTAAATGTGGAATTTTGAAACTTTTTTAGATTTATTGCGTCTAAAAAAGTATAAATGCCGTATTTGCTACTGGGCTCTTGTGGAGAGGCAAGAGCCTTTTTTTAATCATATATTATGGTAACACCTGTTTTAGCACCTGTGTTTCTTGATTTGTACCAATACTCGCCTAAGTTGTTTGTGTAGGCGCCTTTGCTGGGCGAAGAGTATAAATCAGTATTAGAAGTGCTTGGCGCAATTTTTTTAGGATTATCAAGCCCTAATTTTTTAAATACATCTTCATTGACAGGGACCGAATAGCCTGTCATTGTGCCGTTATTGTTTGCAGTAGAAGAATAAGGATAAGAATTATAATATGTATTTTGATTTTTATTCGCAAGGCTCAAATAGCTGTTATAAAGCTTGTTTCTAAGATTGTATCTTAGCCTGTTTAGAGTGTTTGACCTTCTTAAAATCTTGTTGTAGTTAGCTTGATTTCTTCTTTGCCACAGATACGAGTTATTATAGTTATATGTGCTATAAGGGTTGTATATCGGGCGGTAAGTATTGTTGTAGTTATAATAAGAAGGATATGTGTTAATTGAGGCTTGTGCTTCAAAACAAGCACCAAAAAGACATAATGAAATTGTAAGAATTGTTAAATGTTTTTTCATATTAAAAGAATATTTTGTTTTTTTATAAGTAACATCAGCCAAGAAGTTATTAGCTTTTAGTATGAATTTTATTATTAAGAAATATTACAAAAATAAATAAAAAATCCCTTTAAAATTAAAGTTTAGTGCTAATTTTGCCGAATATAGAAGTATAAGACAATAAAGCTAAGGAGAATAATATGGGGCTTTCTGCAAGTCAGGCAAGGTTTTTGCAATTAACGGCGAGAAGAAGTAACGTTGAATATCAAGCTCAACAAATTAATTTTCAACGTCTTCAATGGTCTGATAAGCTTGAAGCTGCTTCTATGAAATATCAAGATGCAACCACAAACAGAACGCTAACTTTTGCTTTCAATACGGGTTCTGAAATTCAAGATGTGGATGTAACATATACCAACTACAAAAATTATATGAATCAACAATTGGACGGCTTATCAACTTCTCAACAAAAATATTATCTTGTTTCTTCGACAGGCAATAAAATGGTTGTTGGTAATGAAGAAGATATGGAAACAATGATAACTCAATCAAACGGCAAATTTAGTTCTGATGATTTTATGATTGTTCCTGATTTAGACAATGTGGAAGTTTTTCAAGATGCAATAAAGAATGGCACTTATTATTTTGCAACCTTAGAAGAAAGTGCTGAAACAGGCGAAGATGTATTTAATATTCAAGGCTGGGAATCTCTTGGCGGTGGTGCAATTTCTGATGAATTAGATAAAACTGATGATACGGAAGCAGAAGCTGAATATGAACAAATGCAAACTAAAATACAAAACATTGATAAAAAACTGGAAATGCAATTAAATCAGCTTGAAACAGAAAGAAGCGCAATACAGACTGAAATTGAAAGTATTTCAAAAGTAATTGATGATAATGTTGAATCAAGTTTTAAAACATTTAGTTAATAATTGACATTTATAAACACGAAAAAAATGAGCCGTCAAATTGAGGCTCATTTTTTATATTTAAATTTTAAATTTATGCAAAATAAGGTTCCCAAGCACAGTCTTCAATTGAATCTTCTCTATTTGAAACATCTGCTATAAGTTCACCTGTTCCATTGTTTTGAGGAACATTGAAACCTTCAAAAGCTAGTCCTTTTGCGCTTTGAGGAGTTCTTGTTGTATGTAGTTGATTAACTTTTCCGTTAAGGTTTATATTGCCGTCAATATATTGTTGTGCTTTTTCAAAGTCTTCAACGCTTGGTCTGTAGCTTGGGTTAACTTGAGCTGTTGTTGAGGGCATTTGATAATAGTTTTGATTGTTTCTTTGTGTTTTATAAGCATTATAGCTTGGTAGCGTTGCTTGTAAAAATTGTAAACCTTCAATTGCCATAATAAATTATACCTATACTAATTTCTATATATTTAAAAAGTATTTTTTTAATTAAAAATTGCGCACTTTATAAAAAATTTACATTTGTTAATATCCCCGAGCAAACGAGTTTAGCCAGACTTGGCTTAACGAGTGCAGCTCGGGGCACAGGTGTGTTCCGAGAACGCCGAAGCGTTGAGCTTTGGCGTTTGAGAAAC
>CASDOW010000001.1:101447-122725 GCA_949282195.1 uncultured bacterium
GGTGTGTTCCGAGAACGCCGAAGCGTTGAGCTTTGGCGTTTGAGAAACCGTACCGCAAGAGCAAACGAGTTTAGCCAGACTTGGCTTAACGAGTGCAGCCCGGGGCATAGGTGTGTGAAGAACCTTTGAAATTCGAGTCTTACTCCGACGGAGTTAGACGA
Source organism: uncultured bacterium (assembly GCA_949282195.1). Lineage (GTDB taxonomy): Bacteria > Cyanobacteriota > Vampirovibrionia > Gastranaerophilales > Gastranaerophilaceae > RUG14156. Next base: position 101,609 of record CASDOW010000001.1, read on the forward strand.
GAATGAAAAGGCACAAGGATGTGAACAATAGCACAGCAAGCGTTGAGCTTGGTGGGCTATTGTGATACTGGACTATTGCGACGTAGAAATTTACTTTAGTAAATTTCACAGGAGCATACATGCGAGGCAAGCGTGGAGCTTGGCGCAAAGCACGAAGTCCGTACCGAATTAACGAGCGAACCTGAAAGCGTAAGCCAGAGTGAATATATAACCTCCCCCCGTCACCCTGAACTCGTTTCAGGGTCTTAGTAATTTTGTGTAGTATAATTAAGCCCATTATTTTAGGACTAAAAGCATACACTGCACACTTAAAAGATGCTGAAACAAGTTCAGCATGACAAATATATCCCGTCACCCTGAACTCGTTTCAGGGTCTAAATAATTTTGTGTAGTATAATCAAACTATGAATAAAACTTGTGCAGTTTATATAATGACAAATTATCAAGAAACAACTTTGTATATTGGGGTTACAAGCAATATATAAAAAAGAGTTTGGGAACATAAAAATAAAGTTGTTGAAGGTTTCATTAAAAAATACAATGTTAACAAATTGGTATATTTTGAATTAACTGACTCAATAGAAGCAGCAATCAATAGAGAAAAACAATTAAAAAGATGGCATAGGAAATGGAAATTAAATCTCATAAGAGAACATAATCCAGATTTTAAAGATTTGTCACTGGATTGGGAGTGAGGTTTTTGTTAATAAGATGCTGAAACAAGTTCAGCATGACAAATCCCCCCCCGTCACCCTGAACTCGTTTCAGGGTCTTCAACATAAAACCCTATTTCCAATAAACCCTAAAATTCTCAATTTCATCTAAAGTCTTATTGAAATCTCCCTTAAAACAAATTGTTCTATCATCAATATATAAATAAGAAGATAATTTAATATTAGTCTCATCCTTAAAAAACTTATCTAAATTATTATTAATCAGCCATTTAGTTGCAAGCATTAAATTTCTTGATGTAAAAAGATATAATTGCGCACTTTGAGATAACCTTTCTAAAAATTCATAAGCCCCGACTTTAGCCTCAGGAATATAATTTTCATCAAACTTCTCTTTTTTGTATTCGTTCAATACACCGTCTAAATCTATAAGTATCTTTTTAGTAAACATAAATAATATCCTATTATTGCTAGTGGTGCTAGTTGTATATAATGCTAGTATAGCTAACAATCTAAAAATGGACAAGCCTTTTTTAGAAAAATTAGCAAAAAGATTAAAGTATTTAAGAGAAGAAAGAAAGTTAACACAAGATGATCTTGGAGTAAATGGCGTTTCAAGATCAATGATTAGTTTGCTTGAACTGGCAAAAACAGATGTTACTGTTACTAAATTAAAAATTATAGCTGACAATTTGGGGCTTGAAGTTAAAGATTTGTTTGATTTTAAAGATTAATAAAAAAATCACTTGGTATATTTTATAAGAATTTATTAAGAATAAGCACTTTATAAATTGAAAACAGTGGTTTTAATTTTTACGCCCTCATGAGATTTTGAAGCAAGTTTCGCATGGTAATAGTAAAGTTATTTTCAACAACACAAATGTGCACGTATCAAAATTTAAACATTAAAAAAGCCCCTGATATTATATCCCGAGGCTTTTAAAGTTGTTTTGTTCTCCTTGGCTATTGTTAAATAGTCCACTCAATCAATGCAAATTTCTTAGATAGAACCTATTGTAGCATTTTATCCTTTTGCCTGATGCAATCATTTATAAACATCTTTGTCTTATAAATAATTGGTAGATATTAACTACATTATAATAAAGTTTTTTTGTTTTTAAAAATTGCCGGTTTAATGTTGAATTGTTAAGTTTTCTTAACAATTATTTTTTCTAAATACCCAAAATTTAAAGATTGAAAAGGATATAATAGCAACAGGCAGAACTAAAACAGCTTGCGCGATATATTCATTTAAATATTTAATCAAGAAGTTTAGCGCAAAACTGTTAATGCTAAAAGTGAAAATATAGCTGATAAAGAATTTAAAAATCAGGCGATTATTGTTATTCTTAAAAACTATTGTGCCGGTTGTTTTAAAGTTCCATAAAATTCCTAAAATATATTGAAAAAATAAAGCCAAGTTTGCTTTTAGCCCCAGAGTAACGAAAAACGCATATAAAGCGTAGCCAAAAAGAGTGTTTAGCGCACCAACAAAAAGGAATTTAAAAAATTTTTCATCAATACATTTAAATATTCCCCATAAAAATTTCTTGTGAAGAAAATGAAAGCAAAAAGATAACACAGCCCTAGACTGTTTATAGGCTGTGTTATCTTGAATTTTTATTTTGAAATTAGCCAACATATTCTTTAACTTCAGCGGGTGTATTTTTAGCGTCTAATTTAATACCTGGTCCCATTGTAGTTGAAAGATATACTGATTTAAGATATGTGCCTTTTGCTGCAGATGGTTTTGCTTTAATAACAGCGTCAGCCAATGTAGCAAAGTTTTTCATTAAATCTTCAGTTGCAAATTTCATTTTGCCAAGAGGAACGTGAATCATACCTTGTTTATCGGCTCTGAATTCAACTTTACCTGCTTTAGCGTCTTTTACTGCTTTAGCAACATCAACTGTAACAGTTCCTGTTTTAGGGTTTGGCATTAAGCCTTTAGGACCTAAAACTCTACCTAATTTACCTAATTTAGGCATCATATCAGGAGTTGCAATTAATGTATCAAATTCAAACCAACCGTCTGAAATTTTGTCGATAATTTCTTCGCTGCCTGCTTCATTAGCACCTGCGTCTTTTGCTGCTTGAACTAGGTCAGCTTTAGCAATAACGCAAACTCTAACTTCTTTACCAAGACCTGCAGGAAGTACTGTAGTTGATCTGATTTGTTGATCAGCATGTTTTACATCAATACCTAAGCGCATATGACATTCAAGAGTTTCGTCAAATTTTGATGTTGCGCTTGCAACTTCCTGAAGTTTTTTAATTGCTTCAAGAGCAGTTGTAGGTTGAGTGAAATCTGCCAACATTTCTTGTATTTTCTTTTGTTTTTTGGTTAATTTAGCCATTTTTTTCTCCTTATGTGGTAATTAGCGGCAGTTTTCTCTGCCTCCCATCTAACTATTGAGCTACCGTAACGCCCATAGCTCTTGCGGTACCTTTAATCATTTCTACCGCAGCTTCAAGGCTTGTAGCATTTAAATCGTTCATTTTGATTTTTGCAATTTTTTCAAGTTGCTCTTGAGTGATTTGTCCAACTTTTGTTTTGTTTGGAACTGAAGAACCTTTTGGTAAATTCAATTCTTTTTTAATTAAAACAGCTGCCGGAGGTGATTTAATAACGAAGTCAAAGCTTCTGTCTTCGTATACGTCAATTACAACAGGAATGATGTAGCCTGCTTGTGAGGCAGTTCTTTCATTGAACTGTTTACAAAAATCCATGATGTTAACACCTTTTTGACCCAATGCAGGACCAACCGGTGGAGATGGATTAGCTTTTCCGGCTTCAATTTGTAGTTTAATTTTACCGGTGATTTTTTTGTTTGATTTTGGTGCCATTTTATTCTCCTTTCGTGGTAATTGCGGATTTGAAATCCTTCCACTAATGCACTATTATACTTTTTGGATTTGTTTATATTCCAATTCAACAGGTGTCTCACGACCAAATATAGACACCATAGCTCTTAATTTAGATTTATCGGGATAAACTTCTGTAATGTCGCCGATAAATTCTGCAAAAGGTCCTGAGATAATACGAACTTTATCTCCAACCTTAACATCAAGTTCAATTTTTGCTGTTGTTTGTTGACCTCTGTGGATGATTTTTTTGATTTCTGAATCTTTCGCAGGAATTGGCTTTTTGGCAGTTCCGACAAATTTTGTAACCCCTGCAGTATGTCTTACAACATACCAAGAGTCATCATCCATAATCATTTCAACTAAAACATATCCTGGGAAAATCTTTTCTTCTTTTTTGGTCTTTTTTCCTGAGCGCACTTGGGTTACTGTTTTTTGCGGAACTTCAATTCTGAAGATTTTTTCACCCATGTTCATGTATTCAATACGTTTTTCAAGGTTTACTTTTACTTTGTTTTCATAGCCTGAATAGGTATGTACTACATACCATCTTTTTTGGGGAGCTTTTTCAACATTGTGAGTGGGCTCTTTGCTGATGTAAATATTTTCTTCAGTATTTTCTTGAGCTATGTCTTGATTTTGAATTTCTTTATCTTTTTCTGTCATCTTATAACCTTTACTTAATTAGACCCAAAAGAGCTTTAAAAATCATATCCATAAAATAAACAACTAAAGTAAAAAATATAACAACCGCAAGCACAATAGCTGTTTCAACTATTACCTGTTTTCTTGTAGGCCAAGAAACTTTTGACCATTCAGCTTTTACGCCTTTAAAATAGGTAATCATTGTTTGCTTGAAATCGTTATTTTGGTTATTTTTATCTGTTGACATTTTTTACTTTCTTTATTATTTTTCTAAATTCGCGCCCTGAAGGACTCGAACCCTCGACATCCGGTTTTGGAGACCGACGTTCTACCAACTGAACTAAGGACGCTTATTTAGGTAATTTCCGTTTAAGTGCAAAATTATTTAGTTTCTTTGTGAACTGTGTGTTTTTTGCAAGTAGGACAATATTTATTTAGTTCCATTCTTTCTTTATTTGTTTTTTTATTTTTTGTTGTAGTGTAGTTTCTTTCTTTGCAATCTTCACATGCAAGAACTACCATTTTGTCATTTTTTCCTTTAATTCCCATTATAACTACCTTTCTTGGGGGTTGATTTTGCAATATCTTCTCTTATTAATAGAATGTCCCAAATAAGGACATTCTATTAATTTTAATTTATGTAACTATTGTAACAAGAATATTTTTTTTTACAAATAGTTATTTTGTTATATTTTACACTTTCTTAATAATTGTTACATTTGATGCATACTGCCCGTTGCCATGCCTATTGAACGTTTAAATTCATCAGGTCTTTGTGATTTTGACACTGCATCCAATGGGTCAATCATTTTTTTGGCAACTAAGTCTTTTAAGCACATATCAAGAGTTTGCATACCCATACCAATACCTGTTTGTATGGCTGAATAAATTTGTGCTGTTTTTTGTTCGCGAATCAAGTTTGCAATAGCTCCGTTTACAATCATGATTTCTTGTGCCAGCACACGACCTTTTTTTGTTCCGTTCGGTTGCAGTCTGGGTAATAAGCATTGTGAAAATACTGCAACAAGGCTTATTGAAAGTTGTAATCTGACTTGTTGTTGTTGAGCTTCAGGGAATATATCGACAATTCTGTCTATTGTTTGAGAAGCTGATGAAGTATGCAGAGTTCCTAACACAAGGTGTCCTGTTTCAGCGGCAGTTAATGCCAGACGCATTGTTTCAAGATCTCTCATCTCACCAACAAGAATTACGTCAGGGTCTTCACGAAGTGCTGATTTTAGCGCATTTGCCGTTGATTTTGTATCTTGACCCAATTCACGTTGGTGGATTATGCATTTTTTGCTTGGGTGGATAAATTCAATAGGGTCTTCAATTGTTAAAACGTGGTCTACTCTAGTTGAATTTATGTAATCAATCATAGCCGCTAATGTAGTTGATTTACCTGAACCGGTAGGCCCTGTAACAAGTATCAGTCCTCTTGGTCTTTGTGCAATTTTTTTCATAACTTCAGGTAAACCGAGTTCATCAAATGAAGGCGGTGTTGAGTTAATTGCCCTAAATGCTGCAGCATAAGAGCCTTTATCTCTATAAACATTTACACGAAATCTTCCAACGCCATGGAGTCCGTAGCCAAAGTCCAGCTCCCAGTTTTGTTCTAATTCTCTCCTTTGTTCATTGGATAATATCGGAAATATAATAGTTTCTACATCATCGGGTGATAGAACGGGAAGGTTTGTTCGAAATAATTTTCCGTCTATTCTCAAAACAGGCGGTAAATTTGCTGAAATATGTATATCACTTGCTTTTTTGGTTATTGCTAATTCTAAAATTTCTTCTATTAACATTTTTTGCTCCGCAGTTATTCTACCTATTCAAGAATACTACATTTAGATTGCTTGTTAATCAATAATTTAAACTATTTTTAATTAAAATATAAAAATTGCTTGTATATATATTATCGATTAGGGTATAATCATTATATGGGTATTTTAGATTGGATATCGCAATCGGCTAAAAAATTAAAAGACGTTGAAAGCCAAATCGGAGAAGAGACAAAAGACGTCTATGAGGTATATCAAAGAAACGTTGTCTTAGAAAGAGAAATAGCACAACGTACGGAAGAGTTGCGTCTTGCAAACCAAACTTTGCTTACATTAGAGCAGGTTTGGGACATGATGAATTCATCAAGACCCTTGTCCAGTGTATTAGAAACCATTGTGTCCAGTTTATATGGTGAATTTGGTTATATTTACAGTTTTATTGCACAAAAAGAATATGATGAACAAGGTTCATATTATGCCCTAAAAACTTATCTTGAAAATGATTTTGCTTTGGGGCTTGCAAAATTAACCGATAGTAATGTTTTTGATTTTAAATTAAATCCAATTGAAAACGGCACAATTGAGAATTCAATCAAAGAAAAAGAAATAAGCTATTATGTAAGCTTAAAAAGTTTTATTGAAGAAAATGTTCCAAAAGCAGATCAGGAAAAAGCGGAAAAATTTGTTCAGGATAACGAAGTTAAAACAATAATTATTTTCCCGATTTCCGTTTATAACCAATTTAGCGGGTTTTTGTCAGTTTTTTCGCCAAGAAAAGAATTAAAAGATGACGAATTGAGTTTTTTAAATCTTTTTGCTCGTCAAATTGAGCTTGCAATTACAATTGCAAATCTTTTTGAAACAGTTAAAAAACAAGCAGTTACAGACCATTTAACCAATCTTTTCAACAGAAGATTTTTTGAAGATGCACTTCATAGAGAAGCTACTCGTTCATTAAGAACTAAGCAGCCATTTTGCTTGATTGGGCTTGACTTAGATCATTTGAAAAAAATAAACGATACCTACGGACACTCCATGGGTGATAAGGCAATTGCCACAATTGCAAGTGTTATAAATAAAACATCAAGAAGCGTTGATGTTCCTTCAAGATACGGTGGAGAAGAATTTTTCATTATACTACCGGGAATTAATGCTCAAGGCGGTGTTGCGGCAGCTGAACGTCTTAGAACTTCAATAGAGCAAGCTGAAGTTGAAGGCTTGCCTGAAGGAATTACTGCCTCTCTTGGAGTTGCAAGCTTTATTGAGCAAACAACAAATATTGACGAACTTTTTGAAATGTGTGATAAGGCAATGTATTCATCCAAACAAAAAGGCAGAAATCAGGTAACACTTGCTGATACTGATAATAAAACTTCTTGGCAGGATATTGCAATAGATGCTTTTGTTGATATTTTGACTCAACATCGAATTCCTTTCAATAAAAACCTTGCAGCTGAATTAATCCAAAAACTTCAAATTAAACAGCAGGATTCTTCAGGAACATCGAGTCAAGAAATGTTGTTTAGTATTGTAGATGCGATATCAAAATCGTATTTTCCTCTTTATCAAGACGGAAGTACAAAAAACAAAGTTGCTCTTGCAACTTTAATAGCAAAAAGATTGAATTTACAAAAATCGGAAGTTGATAAATTAAAAATTGCAATGCTTTTATATGATATCGGTAATACCATGATGCCAAAAGATATCATGAAAAAAGCGGCACCCTTAAACAAAGATGAGCAAGAAGAAATTCAAAAACATCCGATTGTGGGTGCTCAAGAAATTTTAAAACCGATTGGTTCTGTTTCAAGCATAATTCCAATCATTGAACAACACCATGAAAATTGGGACGGCAGCGGATACCCCAACAATAAAAAAGGCAAGGAAATACCTATAACATCTCAAATCATTCTAATTGTTGACAGTTATTTTGCCATGATTTCTTACCGTCCATATAGAAAAGCCTATACTGTTGATGAAGCAATAGAGGAAATCAAAGCAAATGCCAACAAAAAATATTCACCTGAACTTGTTGAGGCGTTTATCTACGCTATTGATGAATTTAAAAAGATGTAGTTCTTTTTAAATATTCCATTCCCTTTGTCTTTATATGGAATACATTAACCCGTAAAGAGCCAAAACACCTATTGTACTAATGATAATCCAAAAGTGGGTCATAGGGTGTAAGTTATTCCAAATTTCTGAAATCATTACTTTAAACATAGTTGAATTATATAATTTTCAACCTAAGTTTAAATCGTTCATGCGCATTAATACATATGGTTGAATATTTTTATAAATCCATGCCGCCTAAAAGTTCTTGTTTAATTCCTTGTTGGATTTCCAATACATCTGTTCCCAAATTGGTTAGAACTTTCATAGCTAAGCAATTAGGCATTTTTGTAATACCGTATAGTAAATTTTCAGATTTGATTTTGTTTCTTTTATGTTCTTGAGCTGTTTCATAGGCAACTTCAAGCATTTTTTTAGCTCTTTGACTGTATGTAATATTTTTTATTTCTTTTTGCGGGGTTATTAATTTTTCAACTTCTTTTCTTGCGTCTTTTAAGGTAATTCCAAGGCGCCTTAAAGTATCAGAAGCAATCCCTGCTCCATAGGATAAAATTCCCAATAAAATCATTTCTGTTCCTAAGGTTGAGCAGTTCAGCCCTATCGCTTCTTCTTTTGCCAGTCTTAAAATGGCAAGTGTTTCGGGGATTTTGTCGTTTAGTTTTCTCATAACTATTTCTTCAAAATCAACCCCTTTAGGCAATAGCTCAGATAAAATTTGATATGCTATACCTTTTTTTGATTTTAAAATGCCCAGAATTATGTGCTCTGCTTTAATTTCCGTACTTCCTGATTCTTTAGCAAAATCAAGCGCCAATAAAAGCGATAAAAAAGCGTTAGGCGTGAAGATAATTTGTTTTTCAGAGTTTTCAAATTCCGCTTTTCTTGAATGAATATGGCTTAATTGTTCTAAGAAAACTTCTTTTGTAACATTATATTTTTCTAAAATATTAACTATTTCATAGTCTTTGTTATCTAAAATTGCTTGCAAGATTTGTTCTGTTCCTAAAATTTCATATCCCGGAGCAATTAATTTTGATTGGGCTTGCGATAAAATTTCAGATATTGTTTTTTCTTTGAAGAAATCGTTTATATTTGTTAATTCTGTGTTTTCAATTTCTTCTTCAGGGTGTAAGGCTTTAATATCAGAGCTTTTATCCAACATTCTTTTTAGGTTTGGAATTATTTTTTCTTCGTCAATATCAAAGCTTTTTAATATTTTATATGCACCGCAATTTTTGTTTGAAAAAATAGCTAAAGCAATATGTTGAGGCATAACAAATTTTGAATTTAATTTTTGAGATAATTCAACAGAGGTTTTTAAAATATCTCTTGCTTCAAGCGAAAAAATGATATTTTCTGATTTTTGGTCAGGGTTATTTTTTTCGCTTGCATAAACTTCTTTGTTTAATTCCCCAAAATTAATTTTGTCAAAACCCAAGATTTTAGCCTGAACCCCTTTACTTTGAGCACATAAACCCAATAAAAGATGTTGAGATAAAATTTTGGCGTGGTTAAATTCAACTGCATAATTTTGTGCGGCCTGGACAACATCAATTGCTTTTTGTGTAAATTTTTCAAACATTTTTTAATTATACCCTAAAACTATATTTATTTAAACATATCTAAAAATTTTTTCTTGCGGTAATTTGTGATTGTGTCATAGGTTAATTGAGTATTTTTATCAAATACCTTATAGGCTGCTAAAAAAGCACTCGCTGTATCAATCGATGTAAAGCTTGGAACGCCGTACATTTGAGCTATGGTTCTAATTTGAAAACCTGCATTTTGAGAGTTTTTGCCTGTGGTCGGAGTATTGATAATAAAACTCAAACGTCCATTTTTCATACGTTTTTGGAGTTTGTCTATCATAAATTTTTCTATCATTTTAGACGGAATTCCGTTTTTTTCCAAGAATTTGTGCGTACCCCAAGTTGCCATGATGAAAAATCCTTGTTTGAACAGTTTTTTCAACATCGGTAAAGCAGGCTTTTTGCAGTGGTCATTTAGGGAAACCAAAACCCTTTGCTTAGATTTTGAAAATTTATGACCGCCCGCTAAAAATGCTTTATAGAGGGCTTTTTTATAGGTTGTATCTATTCCTAAAACTTCTCCGGTGGATTTCATTTCAGGAGCCAGTGCAGGGTCAATTCTGTTTAATTTTTGCCAAGAGAAGATTGGCATTTTAACAGATACAAGGTTTGATTTTTTATATAATCCGACACCAAAACCTGCGCGTCTTATTGATTTTCCTAAAATTGCCCTAAGAGCAATATCGACCATAGGAATTCCTGTTACTTTGCTCATAATAGGAACTGTTCTTGAGGCTCTCGGGTTAACTTCAATTACATAAACTTTATCATCTTTTATGATAAATTGGATATTCATTAAGCCTTTAATATTTAGTTTTTGTGCGATTTTTGTTGCATATTTTGTCATTATTTTTTCATTTTTTCTTGAAATATTTTGACTTGGATATATGCTCATAGAGTCGCCTGAATGAACACCGGCTTTTTCGATGTGTTCGCAAATTCCGGGGATTAGAATGTCTCTGCCGTCTGAAATTGCGTCAAGCTCTACTTCTTGACCTTCAAGGTATTGGTCGATTAAAACAGGGTGTTCGTTTGAAAATTTAAAGGCTTCTGATATATATGTTAAAAGTTCTTCATCGTTATATACAACTTGCATTCCTCTGCCGCCTATAACATAGCTTGGGCGGACTAAAACAGGATAGCCCAGTTCTTTTACGGCATTTAGCGCTTGAGTTGTGGTATTAACGGCTAAACCTTTCGGCTGTGGTATATTCAACTCTTTTAAAAGTTTTTCAAATACTTTTCTATCTTCAACTGCGTTAATGCTTTCAAGGCTTGTACCAAGAATTTTCACTCCTTCTTGGTTTAATTTTTCTGCTAAATTAATGGCAGTTTGACCGCCGAACTGCACCAAAACCCCCTTAGGGCTTTCTTTTTTGATTATATTCATAACATATTCAATGTTCATAGGTTCAAAATATAATCTTGTAGCTATATCAAAATCTGTTGAAAGTGTTTCGGGGTTAGAATTAATCATGATAGCTTCATAGCCGTTTTTAGTTAATTCCATGGCTGCATGCACAGAACAATAATCGAATTCAATTCCTTGACCTATTCTGATTGGACCTGAACCAAGTACAATGATATTTTCCTTTGGTTTTTTATAATTCTCTTGGGCCAGTTCTTTATATTTTGATGCTTCATCTTTTTCGTTGTATGTTGAATAGAAATATGGAGTTGATGCGCTAAATTCGGCAGCACACGTGTCGACAATTCTAAAACTTGCTTCAACATTGAATTTTCTTAGGGTTTCAATTGTGGTTTGAGTTAATTTTGTTATTTCTTCATCTAAGAAGCCAAATTCTTTTGCTTTTATATATAAATCTTTGGTTAATTCATTCTTAGCTAATTCTTTTTCTAAATCAACAATTTCTTTAATTTTTGAAATAAACCATTTGTCTATTTTGGTAATAGCGCAAAGTTTATTTATATCATTATTGTTATAAAGAGCTTGGGCTAATCTGAAAATTCTTCTGTCATCTTGGATGTAGAGTTGAGTTAATAATTCATCATTGTTTAATTCTTCAAAACCGCGGCGCAAAAGTCCTGTGTATCTTTCTTCAAGAGAGGTGACAGCTTTTTTAAATGAAGACACAAATGTTCTTCCGATTGCCATGATTTCCCCTGTGGCTTTCATTTTTGTACCTAAAATCCTGTCTCCTGAAGAAAATTTATCAAAAGGCCATTTTGGAATTTTAGTTACAATGTAATCAAGTGCAGGTTCAAATGCCGCTGTTTTATTAGTTATCGGGTTTTTAATCTCATGGAGATTATAGCCTATGGCGATTTTTGTTGTAATTTTTGCGATAGGATAACCTGTTGCTTTTGAAGCCAAGGCTGATGAGCGTGAAACCCTCGGGTTAACCTCGATTACATAATATTGATTAGACATAGTGTCAAGCGCAAATTGAACGTTGCAGCCGCCTTCGATTTTTAATGCTCTAATAATTTTGATTGCACTTGTGCGCAACATCTGATATTCATTATTAGTTAGAGTTTGGCTCGGTGCTACAACAAAGCTGTCGCCTGTATGGATGCCGATAGGGTCTATGTTTTCCATGTTGCAGATAATTATGCAAGTGTCGTTTGAATCTCTGATTACTTCATATTCAATTTCTTTATAGCCTGCTATTGATTTTTCAACCAAAACTTGGTTGATTGGCGATTGGCTAAGTCCTGTGTGAACAATTTCTTCATATTCTTTTTCGTTTCTGGCTATACCGCCTCCTGCGCCTCCAAGAGTGAAAGCAGGGCGAATGATAATCGGAAAGCCGATTTCTTCATAGAATTTATAAGCTTCTTCATAGCTTGATACAATTGCACTTTTTGGAACAGGTTCGCCTATTTTTTTCATTAATTCTTTAAATAATTCTCTATCTTCCGCTTCTTTGATTGATGAAATTTTTGTTCCTAAAAGTTTTACGTTGTATTTTTCTAAAATTTTATTGTCATACAATTCACAAGCAAGGTTTAGCGCGGTTTGACCGCCTAGGGAAGCAATTAAACCTTGAGGGCGTTCTTTTTCAATTATGTAGGTCAAACTTTCTAAAGTTAAGGGTTCAATATAGACTTTAGAAGCAATCTGCTCATCTGTCATAATAGTTGCGGGGTTAGAATTAACAAGAACTACTTCGATATTTTCTTCTTTTAGGGCTCTGCAAGCCTGAACGCCCGCATAGTCAAATTCTGCCGCTTGTCCTATGACAATTGGTCCTGAACCAATTACAAGAACTTTTTTAAGAGATTTATTTTTCATTTTTTACCTCGTTAATTCTGTTTATGTCTTTTTGAGCAATATTAATCCACTCATCAAATATTAAAGCCGCGTCGTCAGGTCCCGGTTTTGCTTCAGGGTGAAACTGAACGGCGTATATTCCAAGGCTTGAAATTTCAAAGCCTTCTAACGTGTCGTCATTTAAATTTTTATACGTAGGGCGCATGATTTTTGGTATTGTCTCTAAATCAACAGCATAGCCATGGTTTTGGCTTGTGATTATTACTTTATTATTTTCAAGGTTGATTACGGGGTGATTTCCGCCTCTATGGCCGTATTTTAGTTTGAAGGTTTTTGCTCCGCTTGCAAGTGCAAGCAGTTGATAACCAAGACAAATTCCAAAAATCGGTATTTTTCCAATCATTTCTTTTAATTGTGCGATTTGAAACTTAAAGCTTGAAGGATCCCCGGGGCCGTTTGATAAGAACAATGCGTCATAGTTATTATCTAAGATTTCTCTTGCGGTTGTGCTTGAGGGGTATACAGTTAATTTACAATTTCTTCTGGCCAGAGAATTTAATATATTTTTTTTGGCGCCATAGTCAAGAAATGCCATGTTGATTTTGCCTTGAGGATTGTAAATGTATCTGTTTTTGGTTGACACTTCATCTATGACATCTTCTTTTATGGAAAATTTTTGTAATTCTTCAAGTTTTTCTTTGATAAAGTTATCATCTACGTCATTAGAGGTTATAAAACCGTTCATGGTTCCATATTCTCTGATTTTTTCTACTAAACTTCTTGTATCAATTGAATCAAGCGCTATTATGTTATTCATTCTTAAATAGTTTGACAGAGATTCTCTTGATTTATAGTGATTTTCTTTTTGGCAATTATTTTTTACTATTAAGCCGACTAAAGCAGGGTTGTCTGCTTCAAAATCAAAGTCATTTATTCCGTAATTTCCGATTTCGGGGTATGTCATAATGACAATTTGTTTGGCATATGATAAATCGGTTAAAATTTCTTGATAACCTGTCATAGAAGTGTTGAAAACAACTTCGCCGCAATAGCCTCCTATCGCCCCGAAAGAATTGCCTTTTATTATTGTGCCGTCTTGAAGAATTAGTGTTCCCATTTAATTTTCCTCTTTAATTTCTTGATATATTTTTTTAATTGCTTCGATTTTATCTTCCGCTTTTGTAACGGCTCTGCCTAAAACAATATAGTCGGCTCCGTCAGCTATGGCGCTTTTTGGAGTTGCTATTCTTTTTTGGTCGTCAACTAAGCTCCAAGAGGGTCTTATTCCCGGAGTCAGAACAATGAAATCATCACCAAGTTCTTTTTTAATCGCTTTTAATTCTTTAGCTGAAGCTACAACTCCATTAAGTCCCGCTTTTTTGGCGTTTTTTGCTAAGTTGATAACTAAAGATTCGATATTGGTGTCGTTTAAAAGTTCATCTTTTAAAACTTCTTGAGAAATGCTTGTAAGCATTGTTACGGCAAGAATTATCGGAGGTTTTTTGTTGTATTTTTTGCAAGCTTCAAGCGCTCCTTTTTTCGCCGCTTTCATCATTTCAATTCCGCCTGTTGCATGGACATTAAAAAAATTTGCTCCGTTTTTAACAACATTATATGAAGCTTTTTCGACTGTGTTTGGAATGTCGTGCAGTTTTACATCCAAAAAGAAGTTTGAATTTTTTTCTTTAATATAATCAATAATTTCTAAGCCGTATCCGCAAAATAATTGTAATCCTACCTTAAATGTTCCGATATAAGGACTTAAGCTGTTTACAAGTTCTTTTGCTTCTTTGATATCTTCAACGTCAAGCGCTAAAACCAGTCTTTTTTTAATTTCTTCGTTAATCATTTATTATTTTTCCTTTTAATTTCATACCTTTATAGGGTGATATTTTGCATTTTGACTTAAATTGCGACGGGACAACAATCCAAGTTTCATCAGGTGCAAATTTAACCATTTTTTTGTTGTTTATTTTTAAAATTTTTCTTGGATTGAAGGCCATTTTTTCTAATGCTCTATCTAATCCTAAAAGTTCATATGCTAATGAAAAAGCGGTTTCAAGCCCTGTAATGCCGTTTGGAGATTCAAAATAAGGTTTTAATTTTTCTTCATTAGAATGTGGCGCATGGTCTGTTGCTATAACGTCAATCGTATTATCTAATAAGCCGTTCATAACAGCTCTTTTGTCTTCAATTGAGCCTAAGGGCGGATTCATTTTAAAACGTCCTGTTTTATCTATGTCATCAATGGTAAAAGTAAAATAATGAGGAGCGGTTTCTGCTGTTAAATTTTTAATACCTTCTTTTTTGGCTTTTCTTATTAAATCAATACTTTCTTTTTTTGATACGTGGCAAAAATGAAGTCTTGGATTATAACCTAAGACGATTGCTTTTTTAAATTGTTCGATTTGCCAAGAAATTTCTTGCGTCTCATTTTCGCAATGCGACAAAATAAGTTCTTCACTTTTTAGCGCCTCTAAAAAAACATCCTTATCTAATAAGGGTAATCCGTCATTAGAAAAACCAATTGCGCCTGCGGCTTTTAGTTCTTTAAAATCAACAAGCTCAAGGCTGTTAAGATTTTTTGTTATTGCGGCTATCGGATAAATTTCAAAACGGTATTTTTTTGCTTTTTGGAGAATGTGTTTGATAATTTTTGGATTATCGCAAACAGGGTTTGTATTGGGCATTGTGCAGACTCCAGAAAAACCGCCTGCTTTTGCGGCTTGAATACCTGTTTCAATTGTTTCTTTATATTCAAACCCCGGTTCTCTGAAATGCACATGCATATCTATCAAAGAAGGGATTTCAATTGTTTTATAGGTTTTTTCTTTTCTCATTTACAGACCTTGATTGATTAATACCGTATCTAATACCGCCATTCTTACGTATACTCCGTTTTTAGCTTGATTTAAGATAGTTCTTGCGTTTTGTGTTTCAAGGACATCTTCTCTTAATTCAATATTTTTGTTGATTGGACCGGGGTGCATTAAAAATGCGGCATAGGGAAGATTTTCTTTTGTTATTTGATAGTTTTTGATGTAATCATCAAAATCGATATGTTCTTGAATTCTTTCTCTTTGTATTCTTAGTGCCATTATTATGTCCGTATCTAAAAAAGCTTGTTTTAAATCGGTATAATATTCAACACCTTCGATTTTTTCGCCCATAAGATATTCAGGAGCCAGACATCTTATTTTCATGTTGAATTTTTTCAACAAGACTATATTTGACCTTGCAACTCGAGAATGTGCAATGTCGCCTACAATTGTTATGGTTTTTTTGCTCACATCAAGAAAATGTTTTTTTATTGTGTAGTAGTCTAATAATGCTTGAGTGGGGTGTGCATTTGAGCCGCTGCCCGCGTTAACAAAAGAGATATCTTGAAAATATCTTTTTTTAGATAATTCTTCAATTAAATTATTGTCTTGATGACGCAGAACAACAACATTCATACCGATAGCTGAAAGATTATTTATGGTGTCAAAAATATCTTCCCCTTTGTTGATTGATGAAGTATCGGATGAAAAATTGAATTTGTTACAGTTGATTTTATTTTCTGCCATTTCAAAAGAAAGTCTTGTTCTTGTTGAATTTTCAAAGAACATGTTTATAACATTTGCGTTTTGATGATTGGTTTTTCTTATTCCTTTTTCGAAATCCAACGCTTTAGCGCAAATTTGATTTATTTCTTCTGTTGTCAGATTGTTTATGTTGATTAAGTGTTTCATTTTATTTTCCAGTTCTGCTTCCGGGTTTAACTAATTCTATATTTTGCTTGCATAGAGGACATTCTTCGGGTTTATATGTTATTGGGCTTGATTGCAAAAGAGAATATATTTTAAATTCATTGTCCAGTTTGCCTTGAGTTCTATCAACTATACAGGCAACCCCCACAACCTCGCAGCCGAATTCTTTGATTGCCTCTTTTGTTTCAAAAATTGTTCTTGCAGTTGTAATAACATCTTCAACTATTACCACTTTTTCGCCTTTTTCAAGAGAGTAACCTCTTCTTAATTGCATTAATCCGTCTTTTCTTTCTACAAAAAGATTTCTTTTTCTAGCTTGTTTAGCTACTTCGTAACCAAAAATAACAGCGCCTATTGCAGGAGCTACAATAGTATCAAATTCAATGTCTTTTAGTTTTTTAGCTAATTCTTTTGCCAATTTTTCAACAATATCGGGGTATTGATATAATTTTGCGCATTGAAAATAAGTATCTGAATGAAGCCCGCTTGTAAGGCAAAAATGACCTTTCAATAGCCCTTGTGCTTTTATTAATACTTCTTTTACATCAATATTACTCATTTATTATTGCTCCTTTTAAGTGTTCAAAATCTTTAAAATTGTTTTTAATCATAAACTCATTTAGTTCGAAAGCTAAGTTTGAACAAATTGAGGGATATATGAAATTTGCAGTTCCGATTTGAAATGCGTCAGCACCGGCTAAAATAAATTCAAAAAGGTCATTTAACTTTGAAATTCCGCCCATTGCAATTATCGGGATTTTGACTGCTTGTCTGATTTGATTAACCATATAAAGCGCAACAGGCTTTATGCAAGTTCCCGATAATCCTCCTTGAACTGTTTTTTTAAGGAATTTGTTGCCGATATAATCAATTTTAATTCCCAAACCTCTTAGCGTGTTAATTGCGCTTATGCAATCGGCACCGCCTTGTTCAACTGCTGTTGCAAGAGCTTTTATGTCGGAAGTATTGGGAGATAATTTAACAATTAAAAAACCGTCGTAATTTTTTCTTATTTTTCTTGTTAATTCAAAAAGACTGTTAGGGTTTAGGCCAAACTCAAGACAGCCTTGTTTAACATTAGGACAAGAAACATTAACTTCGAGGGCTTTAATGTCGTTTTCTTGAGCTATAATTGCAAGTTTTTCATAATCTTCTATTGTTGAGCCTGCAATGTTTAACAAAAAATCTATATTTTTTTGTTTTAGAACGGGTAATTTTTCTTTAATAAATGCTTCAATTCCGACATTTTCCAATCCAATCCTGTTGATTAGACCGTTTTGAACTTCAAAAATCCTATCGCCGTCATTACCCAATCTTTTTTCTATTGTAATTCCTTTTGTGGAAATTGCGCCAAAACAATTTAAGTCAATGAAATTTTCAAATTCGCTGTTATAACCATATGTTCCGCTTGCGCCGATAATCGGAGTTCTTAATTCTAAGGTTTTAGACGTTTTTTCATTTTTTAATATTGTTTTTAATTTTTCTAATCCCATAGTATTTCTTCTCCTTTAAATATGGGCCCGTCTTTGCATACAGAGAAATTGTTTATTTCATTGTTTTTGATTAATTTAATTATGCAGCCTCGGCACACTCCGATTGAGCACGCCATAACTCTTTCTAAGGCAACATAACAAGGAATGTTTAATTTTTTAGCCAGTTGAGATAATTTTTTTAATACAATCGCAGGCCCGCAAGAATAGATGATATCAATTTTTTTGTTTTTGATTAATTCTTCAATATTATCCAAAACGCTTCCGCCAACAATATTTTCATCGCTTCCTTTGATAATTTCTTCGTCAGTTTTAAAGCCTGAAATAAGGTAGTTATTTATATTTTTTTTATTCATTTCTTTTTTCAAAAATAGCATTGGGGCAATTCCAATTCCTGCGCCTACTAAAAGCGCGTTTTTATTTTCAAAAAATTCAAAACTGTTTCCTAAAGGCGCTAAAAAGTTTATTTCATCATTTTCTTTTAGGGAAGAAAGGTATTTAGTGCCTTCACCTTTTAGTTTGATTAAAATTGTAAGAGTTTTGTTTTCTTTATTAAAATCGCAAATACTGAAAGGTCGTCTAAGAGTTTTATTGGGGCATAAAACAGAGATAAATTGTCCGCATTTGCAATCTTCAATATCAGACGAAATGTTTAATTTATAGACATCATTGTTTATTTTTTTTATTGATTTTATTTTTCCGATATAGTTTTTGCTTTTCATTTTCTTCCATTCCACAAAAAAAAGGAAAGCTAAAAAGCCTTCCTTTTTATTTGATATATTCAGTTAAATTGAAATTTTTAATTCTCATAATTTTCACCGATTTTTTTAAATTATAAAACATCAAGAAAAAAATAGCGTCTTATGTTAACTATTGTAACAAAAAAACTTTAAAAGCTAAAGTTTTATTCTATGTATGTCGAATATAAAAACATAAGGGAACAAACTAGACAATAAAGTGGAGCAAATAAGGTAATGAGTTTAGGAATTAACAATGCTATATATTCTTTAAAAGGTGTGGATACACAAAACGTAGGTAATGTATCAGCTCAAATCTTAAGTGAAGCAAAAAAAGCAAATGGTGATGTTAGAGTTGAAGGTTTTGACTATTCAAAATTTAACAGAGCTTCTTTAGGTGTTGATTTATATTCTTCAAGAACAAATTCGCAATTACAAAAACAAATTGCCTTAACTCAAGCAGGTCTTTATCTTCAATCAGTTAATGTTGCTAAATTAAATTCGCAAGCTGCACTTAATTTATATTCAGCAAATACTGTTCAAAAACAAGTTGAATTAACTCAATCTGTTTTATCAAACGAACTAAGCGCTCCAAGAGCTTTGGAAAATAATGACTCCTCTATTCAATTATTTAATATATTAGACAAAAACTCTAATTCTTCAAACGGTTTCAATCCTTTTGAAGCAGCTGAAGAAAAAACTTCAAAAGAAAAACAAGGCGAAAGAGAAATTAGCCTTTTTGCCTAAAAACTTTTTTCTATACTTTTCCTTTCAATAACATCAAGGCTCTGAGCAATCAGAGCATTCTTTTTGCTTCGAGCCTTAGTCCGACTGGACTTAGATGAGAAGAAAAAAGCACAGGTGTGTGAGCTCGTGACGGCAGACCGTTGAGGTCTGGCGGACAGCCCGACACTGGACTAAAGCGACGTAGAAATTTGCACATAGTGCAAATTTTACAGGAGCATTCTTTTTGCTTTTGAATTGCGGCGCGACTGCGCCCAATGAAAAAGTAAAAAGCAGAAGGATGTGAGGGCGTGATGTCAAAACGTTGAGTTTTGACAGACAGCCCGACACTGGACTAAAGCGACGTAGAAATTTGCACATAGTGCAAATTTTACAGGAGCATTCTTTTTGCTTTTGAATTGCGGCGCGATGCCCACAATCCCTTAGCGAACTTGTGAGCTTTAGGGATTGGAAACACCCTTGGGGTGCGCGCAATAGCTCCCCTGTCACCCTGAACTCGTTTCAGGGTCTTAATAATTTTGTATATAATAATCAACCCCTTTATATATAAGATTAATAGCAAATCTTGCATGTTAATAAGATGCTGAAACAAGTTCGGAATGACAAATACCCCTCTTGTCGCCCTGAACTGACTTCTGTCACCTTGAACTTGGTTCAGGGTCTTAATAACAACGTATATAATAATCAAACCCTTTATATATAAGATTAAAAGCAAATCTTACATGTTAATAAGATTCCGAAACAAGTTCAGCATGACAAATACCCCTCTCGTCACCCTGAACTGACCTCTGTCACCCTGAACTCGTTTCAGGGTCTTAATAACCATGTATATAACAATCAACCCTTTATATATAAGGTTATAAGTAAATCTTACATGTTAATAAGATGCTGAAACAAGTTCAGCATGACAAATACCCCTCTTGTCACCCTGAAACACTCAAAGAGGGCAGAAAATTACGCTTACGCTTTCTGCTCCTGTGGAGTTTTACTATAGCAAAACTCTTACGTCGCCTATCAATAGTTACGACCAAAACTCATCGTTTTGGTCTTCACTCTGGCTTACGCTATATTTTTTAGTCAGTTCGGGGTGACTTAAATTTACAATTTTAAGGGTTTTAAATAACTATTCTTTTTTATTTAGCAACTGACTAAAAATTTAAAAATTCGGCTAACGATAAATTAAAAGCTTTTGCAATTTTATTTAATTTGGAAAAGGTTATATCATTTTGAGCAGTTTCAATATTCCCTAAAGTTGAACGCGCAATTTGAGCTAAATCCGCTAAATCATCCTGAGTGTATTTATGTAATTTCCTCAACTCTTTTATGCGATTTGCTAATTTTTGTAATAAAACCTTGTCCATGATTAAATTGTCTGCTGCAATGACAATACAGACAAACTGTGTGACGGACAAATACTTATGTATACCAAAAAAATACTAATAGACCTTGATGGTGTATTGAATGAATATGGTTATGAAAAATATAATGAAAATCATATTCCGCCTATTAAAAACGGAGCTTATGATTTTATTGAAAAA
>CASDOW010000002.1 GCA_949282195.1 uncultured bacterium
AGTTCATCAGCTCAATGCAGCAATATTAACAGTTGTATTGGAGCACAGGGAGATTGTTTAGCGCATAAGGTATGGAGCAGTGAATTTTACAGTAATTCTGTTTCATATAATTATTATTTAACTAATGGAAGCTGGACAAGAGAATACAGTGATAATACAAGCGCTTATTCTGTTCGTTGTGTTACTGAAACAGATAACAGCTGTGAAGATAAAAATACTAAAGGGTGTTTAATTTGTGACGGGGAGAATTGTCTTTCTTGTGACAGCGGATTTAATTTAAAAAACGGAAAATGTGAAATAGATTGTATATCAAGATATGGTGAAAATTGTACAGGGTGTGATTTAAATCAATGTACAAGTTGTGCAAGTGGATATACCTTATCGGAGGGCAGCTGCAAACCGATATGCAATGTAAAATATGGTGAAAATTGTAAAGCAATGTAAAATATGGTGAAAATTGTAAAACATGTAATGAAACAAGTTGTACCGCCTGTGTTAGCGGATATTATCCAAATGGGGCTACTTGTAAAACTTGTACATCAAAATATGGAGCAAATTGTAAAACATGTAATGCAAATAAATGTAGCAAATGTAAAAGCGGATATACTGTCTATGATGGGGAGTGTGCTAATAGTCAATGCAGTAGTATAGAAAGGTGCTTGGAGTGTGCGACAGGAGAGGCAGGATCATCAGCAGGAACATTCAAACGAACATTCATAATGTGTACAACTTGTGCAAAAGGATATACAACTTCTAATAATCACAACACGGCTTGTTTTATTCTTGGAGGACAATGCAATTCCTGCATAAAAAACTAAAACCCTATTTATGTTATTTTTTGTGTTTTGATATCTTAAGGGAGCAATAGCTCCCTTTTTTTTAAGTTTTTTGTTATTTTCTAGTCAGTTCGAGGTGACAAAGAAAATGCCCTCCCAAAGCGTCATGCTGAACTCGTTTCAATATCTTATCAACATGCAAGATTTACTTTTAATCTTGAAAACAATGGGCTAATTATTTTATACATGGTTATTTAGACCCTGAAACCAGTTCAGGGTAACAAGAAAATACACTAGTTTATTTCAAACATCTTTTGCTCTATGTAATTGTTCACTTTTCTTCTTTTTTCTCTCAAACGGCGAAATGAAAAAGAAGAAAAGTGAACCGAAAAGAAGAAAACTTCCGCCTGCCTCATAATTATTGGGCTTACGCCCAAATTATGTATGTTTTGCTATAGCAAAACATACTATTGTTTAAGCTAACGTTCTTTTGCTCCTGTCAAATTCGCCTTACGGCAAGAATTTGAAACGTACCCCAAGGGTATTTCCAATCCCTAAAGCTCACAAGTTCGCTAAGGGATTGTGGGCATCGCTTTAGTCCAGTGTCGGGCTGTCTGTCAAAAACTCAACGTTTTGACATCACGCCCTCACATCCTATCGGGTCATTTCTAAAACCTAGCGCAGTCGCGCTACGGTTTTATTTCATTCCCTAGTCCAGTGTCACAATAGCCCACCAAGCTCAACGCTTGCTATGCTATTGCTTACATCCTTGTGCCTTTTCATTCTCGTCTAAGTCCGTCGGACTAAGACTCGAATTTCAAAGGCTCTCCACATTTTTACTTTTTTAAAAAACTTTACAAAAAAAATTCAAATTTTGGTCATAATAATAACAAAATTAATTTTTTTTATGTTTTATAATAATAACAATATTCAAGGAGAAAATATGCTTTCAGCAGTAACCTTTGGCAGTACATATAAAATCAGCTCAAAAGACAACAGCTATAATAAACTATGGCAAGTTCAGAATTTTGCGCTTGAAAACAATGTCAAAAATGCACAAATAAAAACCTCCAGTGGCAAAGCAAAGACAACATCTTGCACAGTTATTGCAGATGACAACTTAGATAAAGCAATTGAATTATTCTGTGCAACCAACGGAATAAACTACAAAAAAATTCCTTCAGAAACATTATCAAACTTAAATTCAATAATGGGCAGAATTGAGCCCGCTCCAAAGGGCATGACATTAGTAATGTTAGATTTTGAAAAATTAAAAAGTCTGTCACAACAACAAAAAAGCAACTTGGCACAATGTGAACACGATTATCAAAAATATTACAGAGATAAAATTGACACTATAATGCTGAAAAGCGGTGATATGATACCTGCAACCACAGTAAAAATTATAAACAATTTAGGCAGTACAAAAGAACTTGTTGAACAACTACAAAAAAATTCTATATCAAATTTAAGACCAAACCAAATTACAATAGACGTTAAACCTCAAACAGATCATCCTGACCATTGTATATGTTTTGCGCTTTACAACAAAGGAATGAAAAATGTACCTGTATATGTTAATAAGTCCACATATGATATAGGTCAGGCGCTAGGGCTATTTAAAACGTCATATCAATAGGCAATTAAGAAGAAAAAGATACAAGAAAGGAAGCATAATGATAAATAAAATCAATCTTTTTTCTGCAAACAAATTAACTCAAAGAAAATTTGCAATACAACCTGTTTTTAAGCAACACATCGGCAGGGAAGATACTTTTGAAATAAGCGGCGAAAATAAATTGAAAACCGCACAAAATATAGCCAGAGAAAGAGCAATTGCAAAAATGCAAGAAAAAAATGCCACATGCGGAGTGGTTATGGACTCTAAAGGCAAAATAACAGATGAATTTGTAATCATGGGAAATGGCTATCCTTTCAGAAACAATGAATTACCAAAAGATTCAACAATTATAATCGCAAGCACTGAACATGCTCCGCTAAACGCAAAAAGCGTTGTCCGCCTTTTAACATCAGACGCAAAAAGCATAGAGGTTGTAACGAAAGACGGACAATTCTCGCGATTAACAAAAAATGATAAAAACATAAGACTTAAAGACAGAAGAAATCTTGCAAACGAACTTACACACCAGTTGTATAGCAG
Organism: uncultured bacterium; assembly: GCA_949282195.1. Lineage (GTDB taxonomy): Bacteria > Cyanobacteriota > Vampirovibrionia > Gastranaerophilales > Gastranaerophilaceae > RUG14156. The sequence goes on from CASDOW010000002.1 coordinate 2,938, forward strand.
AGCAGCTAAAAAAGCAGGCATAAATTTAAAACCAACACAAGATGATTATATAGAACTTGCAAGAGATTATTTACAAAATACAACAGGAAAAGATTGCAGTAATTATTCGCTTGAAGAAATTAATGAAAAATTAGCACAACAAAAAATTAAAACAAGCGGAGATGTTGTCATGGATTACAGACAATTAAGCAGAAAATGCAAAGGCTATACTTTCTATGTTGTGACAACAAAATATAAAAGAATACTTCACAAAGAAAATGAAATTAATGCATTTTTAGCAACCAAAGAAGGTTTTGAAGTAAAACAAGATTTCTTGAAAAAAACTGCCGAAAAATACGATTTAACATATGAAAGCAATATGACAGCGCAATAACATAGCTTATATCATACAGATAAAGACTGATTTATTATTTTATAAATCAGTCTTTTTGTAAATATAATTACCAAAGTTTATTAATATGCGCCAAAAAAATATCATCAAAAAGATAATGCTTTTTCATTAATTTTATAATCTCATCATCATCCTGAGTTTTAATTTCCCTTTTAGATAAAATTTCTAAAACATGCTTAACTTTTGCTTTTTCAATGTTGTAATGCTTATTTTCATGTACGACAAGTATAAATTCTTTTGTCATTAATGCCTCTCTTGTAAATTTGCAATTCTACTTTAGCATAAAATTTGAATTAGCAATCTTACCTAACCGGATAGTTTTTTTGAACTTTTTTCAAAAAATAAATACTACCCAAGTGGGTAGTATTTTAAAATCTTATAATTATAAACTTATTTTCTTGCGGTAATATTTTGTTTTTCTTCTTTTTGCTTTTGTCTTTCAACAATTTTTTTCTTTAATGTACCGCTGACAGGAACCATTAAAACAGGAACCAAGAAGCGAACAACAAAAGTAAATATTGTTAACGACTTAAATTTGCTTAATTGTCGCTTATATGTAGAAGATAGAGAATTAATTGCTTGAGTAATTGAATCTTTATTTGCTAAATCGACATTTGATAAAGATTTAACAATTTTTTCAGAATTCAATAACGTACTTGTTTTTTCTTTCAAGAAATTAATTAACTCTTCTTTATTTGCTGATTGCTTAATATTTTCAGGGATTGTTTGAGCAATCTCTTCTATTATATTGCCATATTTTTTAGCAGTTCTGTCGATTAAACCGTCAAGCAAGGTGTCAATAATAAATGCGCATGTGCTTGATACAATCGTAACTGTTGCAGAATGTACATTTAAGCCTAATTTTTGACTTGGTTCAATTTTCTTTGATTTATTTGTATTGTTAATCCAATACAAAGTAACCAAGATTGACTCCAAATCTGCCATTCTGGCAGATGGCTTATTTAAAATTTTAGGCAAACTTGCTAATGAATTAACACATGCCTGTCCAAATTTTGACATTGAAAGTTTTTCAACATTTAAAGCAATATTATTTATTGCAGTATCTTGTAAAGAACCCTTAAAAGAAATATTGGAATTTTTAGGATTTTGTTTGAACTTCACATTTTTATCATCTTGTTTTGCTTCATTTTGTTTATTTTTAGATTTATCGATTGCACGTTTTGCGAACAAAAATCCAACTACAATTGGAAGAAGCAAGCTTGAAATTTTAGCTTTTCCTATTGCAACAGGTGAACCTGTAATATTTTTCCAGAATGAATTATATGCTTCTTTTTTGTTTCCGTCATTTAACAATGTTTTTGTAAAGTTCATATTGCTTTCAAAAACTTGTTTATGAATTCCATTGAATGCATTTGCAACAGATATCTTTCTTTCAAGAATTTCTTCTGCCGAAGGAGTATAAGTCGGAGCTTTTAAAAAGTTTTTAACCAAATTGCCAAATTTATTTAAACCTTGAGCACCGTTGAATGCTTCTGCTGCATTTTTAAATCTTGCCTTTAGACCTGTATTATCTTTTTGAACAAGTTTTTTAGCAATTTCTTCAAGTTTTTCATTATTAATATCAACATCTTTAATCTTGTTTAATGTTTTATCTATTTCAACAAGACTCAAATTGTTGTTAATAATATCAACAGATTTTTTAACGATACCACCTGTGATTGTTATACCAAAGAAACTGCCTAAGAATGCTTGTAAGAAATTCTTTGTTGCAACGAGCTGTTTATCTTTTTCTTCAGAACCCGGCATGTTTAAAACAACAAAAGGTTTCAGCATGCCTGCGATAAATAAAGAAAATATTGCATTATACGCAGCTTCGTTATCATAAACAAAACCAATAACTTTATTTAAAAATTTATTTTTAATAAACTTTTCAGACATTGAAACTGCAGACCCGCCAAAGCTAATCGCCTGTGCGGGTCTGTTTGTATTATGTTTGTAGTTATTTTCTTTTTTACACGCGTCTAATGTGACGCTTCCAAAATTTCTTTGCTTGTGAATATAAGCATCGTTGTTATGCGCTTTAGCATGTAGTATTTGTGAATTTAATGTATTTAGTTTCATAGTACCCATACAACTCTTGTAAATTTTTTAATTTGCTATTTTATTTTAAAAATATTAATTTTTTTTAAACAAACTCCAAAAGCCCTTTCATTCTTTGGTTTATATACTGTTCTATTTTATCAACAATGATTTTTTCAAATTCAATGTTAAAAATATTATTTATTTCGTTAATAAAAAAGCACGGGCTTGTTATGTTGATTTCAATTATTTTACCGTCAATTACATCCAAGCCTGCAAGATAAACTCCGTCTTTTTCAAACTTATCTTTTACTTTTTGTTCAATTAATCTTTCTTCTTTTGTTAATTGCGCAAATTTTAATGTGTCTTTATTGTGTTCATTAAATTTAAAATCATTATTTGTGGCAACTTTACTAACGCAATAATCATATATTTTGCCGCAAACATAGATTAACCTTTTATCTCCGTTTACAATTTGAGGAAGATATTCTTGAACCATGACTTGAGTTTTGTAGTTATTTGTGGCAGTAGTCAAAATTGAATTAATATTTTTGTCATTACTGTTCAAATAAAATACCCCTGAGCCAAAGCACCTGTTAAGCGGTTTTATTATTATTTCTTTTTTTTCAAATAAAAATTCTTTTATTATTTTTTCATTGGCTGAAACAATATTTTCAGGAATTAAACCTTGAAATTCGTTTATATATAATTTTTCATTTTTAGTTATTATCGATTTTGGGTCGTTTAATATGAATGTTTTTGATTTATCAACATAAGATAAAATATAAGCAGCGTTAATATAATCAGTATCAACAGGAGGATCAGGTCTAAAAAATATTTCATCAAAATCATTAAGTTTAATTTTTTGAGTTATGTTGATGAATTTAATATCATTATTTTCTTGATAAACTTTGTTAGACATGCAAAAAGCAACATTTTGTTTTAAATATAACCTGTTTTTTAAAGTTATATATACATTATTATTTCTGTTTAAATACTCCCATATTAACCAAAAATTTGTAACAAGCTTATTAAACTCAAAATATTTGTATTCAATATCATCTATAACAAACAATATATTTTTCATATTTAGATTATAACAAATAATAATTTTAGTGTATAATATTCTTATGAAAAATTGTCCTTTTAAAAATACAACGTGCAATTCGGAGTGTGCACTTTTTATTAAAACGAACGAATTAAATGAAATGGTTGCTAACCGCTTAAAATCAATAGGGGTTATTGATTGTGAATGTGACGGAATTTGTTCACTTAAAAACATGGCGCTGGCACAAAGCAGATTTATATTTGAAAATACAAAAGTATTTAATTAATTTTGGAGAGTAAAATTGTTTAGAGAAAATATTGTTTCGGAATTAAAACAGAAAATAAGCGCCAACCCTAATGAAATTGAAAATTACATCAATCTTGCAAATTATTATATAGGAAGCGACGATTTAAACAATGCCGCATTTTTATATAAACAATTGCTTGAAATACAGCCAAACAATTTTCAAGCATTGATTAATCTTGGCAGCATATATTTTTATAAGAAATCTTATCTTGACGCAATTAACTGTTACAAAAAATCAATCAATGTCGAACCTAATAACTATGCAATCTATTTTAATCTGGGTAATGTTTATGCTGAAATTGAAAATTTTGAACTTGCACTTTCAAATTATCAAAAAGCATTAGAATTGAACCCGACCAAACCGGATATTTATGCTGCATTAGGTTATTTATTTCAAGATGTTGATAACTTAGAAGAAGCAAAAAAATATTATCAAAAAGCAATAGAACTTGACACTAAAAACGGAGAAAATTACATCAATATTGCAAATATTGAACAAAAAATGGGTAATACTACAGAAGCACTTTCGTATTACGAAAAAGCATACGAATTAAACAACAAAGATATTAAGGCAGTTATTTGTCTTGCTAATACTTTTGCAACATTAAAAAACTTCAAAAGCGCACAAGAATATTTTCAAAAAACAATTGATATAGATGAAAACTATTATCCCGCTTGGGTTTGCAGAGCAATTGCATATTGCGATGATAATAACTACATTGAAGCAATAAATTCACTTAAACAAGCGATTGAAATCGACCCCAATAAACCAAACGCATATATTTTACTTGCAAACATTCTTGTTGATGAAAAAAGATATGAAGAAGCATTAATAATATACAAAACAGTCCAAAAATTAATGCCTGACAATCCGAAAATTTCAGCTTTCATAGCTAACACATATATAATGCTTGATAATTATACACAAGCTATTAAATACTACAAAAGAGCAATAAAACAAGCGCCAAAGGACAATGAAATCAAGCTTATTTACATAGAAATGGCAGATCAATATATTAAAAATAAAATGAAAGGCATTTATGAATAATACTCTTGTTGATAGAATTGTTTCAATTTTATCTTATTACACATTCGGCATTTTTAGCATCATCTGGATAATTTTTGCCAATGTTACAAAAAAAAGAATAAGCCCCTTTTTATCATTCAATCTTTATCAGGCAATATTTGTATCCGTATGTCTTGCGGTCATTTCTTTAATATACAGCATTGCAATTAATTTTATAAGTGTAATTCCTTTTATTGGAAATTTAGCCAAAGCGTTTGATTTATTTTTTAATCAAACTCCTTTGTATTTTACTTTTAGCGTTTCAGGTCTATTGGTAACAATTTTAACAACATACTTAGCTATAATGTCATTACTTGGCAAAAAACCATATTTACCGGTTGTTTCGGACATAATAACATCTAACTTTGGAGGTTAAATGTTTAAATTTATATTAATTACTCTAAATCTTATAGCTTGTGCTTCATTTGCAGCTTCAGAGCTTTATAATCAAAATGAAGAAATCAAAGAGGCGCTAAACAATAATATGTATGAACCGAATTATTTCAGCTTATTTTTCGGATTATTTGTTGTAATTTTTTTGGTTTATTTAACAAGCTACGTATATCAAAAATTAATAAAAGTAAAATTAACCCCTGAAGAAAAAGATATCTATGATATTGAAATTTTATCCACAACATCACTAGGACAAAACAAATCTCTACATGTTATTAAAACAAACGGAAAATGCTGCTTAATCGGAGCAACTCAAAATAACATTACTTTTATCAAAGATATAGAAGAAAACACAGGAACATTTGATGAGCAAAACTGTCAGAATTAAAAATATCACAGTAGGGGAAAATAACCCTTGCTTTATTGTAGCAGAAATCGGAATTAATCATAACGGCGATATTGATATTGCAAAAAAATTAATTAATGTCGCGCATTTTTGCGGATGTAATGCCGTAAAATTTCAAAAAAGAACAGTAGATAAAGTCTATACAAAAGAAGAACTCGAAATGCCAAGGCAAAGTGTTTTTGGTTCAACAAACGGTGATTTAAAAAGAGGGTTGGAATTTGGTTTTGGGGAATACCAAACAATTGATGAATACTGTAAAAGACTTGGAATGTTATGGTTTGCATCTTGCTGGGATACAGAAAGTATTGATTTTATGGAACAATTTGATGTTTGCGCCCATAAAATTTCTTCAGCCTGCTTAACCGATGTTGAACTTTTGAAAAAAGCAAAAAGCACAAATAAACCGATATTACTTTCAACAGGCATGTCAACCTTGGAAGAAATAGATAAAGCAGTGGAAACTATAGGCAATGATAATTTAATTATTTATCATTGTACATCTACATATCCCACCGAAAATAAAGAAATTAATTTAAATGTAATCCCTAAACTCAAAGAAAGATACAATTGCCCAATTGGATTTTCAGGGCATGAAAGAGGAATTTTTCCCTCAAGTGCGGCTGTTGTATTGGGTGCATGCTCAGTTGAAAGACACATCACACTTGACAGAACAATGTGGGGGTCAGATCAGGCTGCAAGCCTTGAACCTGAAGGCTTAAGAAAAATGGTTAGGGATATAAGAAATATTCCCGATATATTAGGGAACGGTGTTAAAATTGTATATGAAAGCGAACTTCCCATAAGAAAAAAACTAAGGAGAAAGTAATGCTGAAGCTGTCTAAAGATATAAAAATGGTAATTAGCGACTTTGACGGAGTATTTACAGACGGATCTGTATATATTTCAGAAAAAAGCGAAGTTCAAAAAAAATTAAATTTTAAAGATATAATGGGAGTATCCATACTTTTAAAATCCGGAATTAATTTTGGAATAATATCAGGAGAAGAAAGTAATATTTTATATTATTTCAAAGAGAAATTTAATATAAACGAAATCCATGGCGGCATAAGGCAAAAAGGAATTGTATTAAACGAAATAATGCAAAAATACAATCTTAAATCTTCCGAAGTGCTATACATCGGAGATGATATAAACGACATACCTGCAATGGAGCTTGTTGATTACAGAATAGCGCCAAAAAACCTAAATCCCATATTGACCGTTAAAGTCAGCAATCTGCAAATTACTGAAAACTACGGCGGAAATGGGGCTATAAGAGAAATTGCAGACATCTTGACTGGATTATAATGAATATATTTTTTAATATCATAAAATACATAAATAACTTAATTAACTCGGTTGAAACATTTAATAAACATATAAATCAATATAAACTAATAACAAAAGAACCGGCACTGCCTTCTTATGCCTATATAAACTGGGGATTACATCTGATTAACATCGGCAAAAAAGATAGGGGCATAGAAAAGCTTAAACAAAGCGCTATTATGAACAATACAAACCCTGAAGCCTATATCAATCTCGGAATTGCCTATGCCCAAGATGAAAAATTTGCACTGGCATTAAAAAATTTTAAAAAAGCAATAAAATTAGATCCGACAAATGGACGTGCATGGGGCTATTTAGCTGGTGCATACAGCGAATTAAACGAAAATACACTTGCCAAAACAGCTTTTGAAAAATCGCTTGATTTAGACAGAACAAACCCGGCGACTTATTTAAATTATGGAATTTTTTGTATTAAAAACAATCAAAAAGAAAATGCTAAATTGCTATTGCAAAAAGCATATTTATTAGACCCTACATCAACACAACCCATAATGATGTGGAGCATGATTTTAATTGAACAAAAAGAATACAAAGGCGCGCTTTTAAAATTGAAAAAAGTTTTATTAAATGAACCCTTTAACACTGACGCACTTCATCTTTGCGGATTATGTTCACTAAAGATAGGACTATTTCAAGATTGTATTGAATATTGCAAAAAAAGCTCGTCAATTAAACCCGAAAAAAAAGAAAACTATATTTTAATCTGTGAAAGCTATTTAAATTTAAATGACGAAATCAACTGCCTAAAATCTTTTGAAAAATATGAACAATACAGCTCAAATGATTGGAAATATTATAATTCATGGGGTATAGCATTATCTCATTTTAATAAATTTGAAGAATCAATTCCAAAATTCTATAAATCAATTGAACTAAAACAAGACGAATACATTGTTCATAACGCTCTTTCATACTCGCTAATTAAATTAAACAGGTATGATGAAGCGAAAAAAGAGATAGAAGAAGTGATGATATTAAAACCTGAATTTGCTTATGCGCACTTCAATCTTGCTCAAATATTCATGAAAACTGAACAATATCAAAGTGCAATCGATTGCTACAAAAAAGCTTTATCATTGGACGCAAATTTAAAAAAATCATATTTTAATATAGCAGGTGCATATCATAAACTTAACGACAATAAAAACGCAATAAAATACTGGGAAAAAACCCTTGATTACGACAAAAATAATCTGGATGCGTATTTAAATCTTGCTACGACTTATTTTGACGAAGAAAATAACCCCAAAAAATCCATAAGATTTATCAGAAGCGCATATGAGTTAGATAAAAAAAATCCCGATGTTGTGTTTAAATATGGTCTTATATTAATGAAAACAAATGACCTTTATAGGGCTGAAGAAAAACTGCAAGACGCACTAAAGCTGGATGAAAACCTTTTATCGGCAAAAATCACTTTAGCTGAGTGCAATTTAAAGCTCAATCGTCCTCAAAAAGCGCTTGAAATTTTAAACTCATGCGAAGACCAGAAAAACGAAGATGAAGATTTTTTAATTATAAAAGCTATGACACTTCTTGAGATATATAAAAACGACAAACAAAACGAAGAATTAAAAAACACAATTTTACAAATTTGTGATAAAATACAAACAAACTTTAATCAAGATAATCTTGTTGAAGAAATTAAAAACTACATGATAAACAACAATCATTAAGAGGTAAATGCTTTATGGGGCTAATTGTACAGAAATTTGGCGGAACATCTGTTGCAGACAGCGAAAAAATAAAAAATGTAGCTAGGGCAGTAATTAAAGAAAAGCTTAGCGGAAACGATGTAGTTACAGTAGTTTCAGCAATGGGACACACAACAGACGGACTTGTAAAATTAGCAAGTGAAATTACATCTAAACCTTCTCCAAGAGAAATGGATATGCTTTTATCCACGGGAGAACAAATTTCAATGTCACTATTAGCAATGGCAATCAACGAATTGGGATATAAAGCAATAAGCCTTACAGGCTTGCAAGCAGGAATTAAAACAGAAAATTGCCATATGTGTGCAAGAATATTAGATATAAATACACAAAAAATTCAAAAATGTCTTAAGGATGATTATATAGTTATTGTTGCCGGCTTTCAAGGAGTTTGTGCCGATAATGAAATCACAACTTTAGGCAGAGGCGGTTCTGACACAACAGCAGTTGCCTTGGCATGTGCTCTTAAAGCCGACAGATGTGATATTTATTCTGACGTCGAAGGGGTGTACACCGCAGACCCCAGAGTTGTTAAAACAGCAAAAAAATTAAAAGAAATTTCATATGAAGAAATGCTTGAATTGGCAAGAGTTGGCGCAAACGTTCTACATCCAAGATCAGTTGAAACTGCGAAGCTAAATAAAATGCCGATGAGAGTCAGAAGCTCATTTAAACTTGATGATTTAGGAACTTTAATAATAGGAGTTGATGAAATGGAATTAAATAAACCTGTTACAGGGCTTGCATGCGATACCTCACAAGTTAGAATTGTAATTTGTGATATTGTTGATGAACCGGGAAACGCTGCCAAACTTTTTAATCTGTTAGCAAACGAAAATTTAAGCGTTGATATGATTATTCAATCATATGCAAGACATCAAAAAAATACCAACGATATTGCTTTTACAATTGCAAAAAGCGATATAGATAAATTCAACAAAATTAAAGATAAAATTAATGATATTTTATCTGCTTCAAATATTTTTATCGATGAAGATATTGTTAAAGTTTCAATTGTCGGCGCAGGAATGATAGATAGACCCGGCATAGCCGCAACAATGTTTGATACACTGGCTAAAGAAAACATAAATATTAAAATGATTTCAACAAGCGAAATCAAAATAAGTTGTCTGGTTGAAAAGAAATATTCAAACCAAGCAGCACTTGCATTATGCAAAGTATTCGAATTAGACGGAGCCAATGTTGCCGATGTAAAAGGCGATTTACCGGTTCTATAAAATGATTGAAACAGTAAAAACTTTTTTAAAAAAATACAATATTAAAAATAAAAGCGTAGTTATTGGTTTCTCATCAGGGCCTGATAGCTGCGCTTTAGCGCTATTGATATCAAAATTAAAAGAAGAGTTTAACCTTGATATAATATTAGCTTATTTTAATCACAATTGGAGAAAAGAAGCAAAAGAAGAAGAGCTTTTTACAATTGAATTTGCTAATAAACTCAAAGCAAAATACTATATCGAACAAGCACCCGACACAGTCAAAAAAACTGAAGAAACAGCAAGAGAACTAAGATATGAATTTTTTGAAAGATGTGCCAAAAAGTTTAAAAGCAATATTGTTTTATTGGGTCATAATAAAAATGATAACATTGAAACCCTTATATACAGACTAATTAAAGGAACATCAACAAAAGGGCTTACTTCAATTCCTGAAAATAGAGATATCTATTATAGGCCACTGTTAAAAATTGAAAAAAAAGATATTCTTGAATATCTAAAAACAAATAAAATAAAATACAAAATTGATATTTCAAATGAAGATATAAAATATAAAAGAAATTTAATCAGAAAAAATATCATGCCGCAAATGGCGCTGATAAACCAAAATTATCTAAATTCAATTGAGAATTTAATAAATAACGCAATAAACACCAGAAATATTTTAAACGATGTAATTTCAGCCATACAAAACAAAATAATTCAAAATAATGCGATAAAACTTGATAAATTTATTGAACTCAATCAGTCAATCAGGCTTGAAATTTTAAACAATTTTCTTGGTGGTTATTTAAAATACAGAAATTCAAAAAATTTATTCAAATTTGATGATTTTATCTTAAATGCAACACAAAATAAAATCTCAATTAATAAAGATTGTTTTCTTATAAAAAAGAACAACAAAATCTACATTGAAAAAAAATCAATCAAGAATAACACAATAATACAAATTAATTCAATTGGCGAATATGAATTTGAAAACGGAAAATTAATAATAGAGGAAGTTAAAAAAGAAGATAAAATCTATCCAAATTCAAAAGAAAATGTTTGTTACTTGAACTTTGATTTTCCTCTTGAATTAAGACACAGAAAAAACGGAGACAAATTTTGCCCATACGGATTAAAAAGTGATAAAATGAAGTTAAAAGATTTCTTCATAAATGAAAAAATAGAACAAAATAAAAAAGATGAAATAATCTTGCTTGCAAAAGAAAAAGAAATCTGCTGGGTTATAGGCTTTAAAATAAGCGAAAAATATAAACAAAATAATACACATTGTTATAAATTAATCTGGAGAGAAATTAATGGATAAAAATATAAAAGATTTAAAAATCCTGATTGACTCAAACTCACTCAATAAAAGAATTAAAGAATTGGCTGATGAAATAAATTCAAAATATAGTACAAATGAACATCTGACAATAATTTGCGTTCTAAGAGGAGCTGTAATGTTTTTTGCGGAGCTTGTTAAACATCTTAAAATGCCGATTAAAATGGAATTTGTTTCCCTATCAAGCTATGGTGACAGTTTTAAATCATCAGGCAAAGTTAAATCTTTTAATTTATCCTTACCGCCCTTAAAAGATGAAAACGTATTAATTGTTGAAGATATTGTCGACACAGGTTTAACACTTGATTTTTTAATGAAATTTATAAAAATAAATTGCAAAGCAAAAGATGTAAAATTGGCAGTTTTATTTGATAAAAAATGTGCAAGAAAATTTGATATAGAGCCTGATTTTGCAGCTTATGAAATAGATGACAAATTTATTGTTGGTTTTGGACTTGACTATTGCGGACTATATAGAAATCTTGACTACATTGGCTACTTTGAATAAATCACAAAAAGAAAATTGAACAAATCCAAACGGCAGCAATTAACCCGACAATATCAGCCAAAATTCCCGCCAAAAGTGCATGTCTGAATTTTTTAATGCCGACAGCTCCGAAATATACACTAGCAACATAAAAAGTAGTTTCACTGCTTCCTGTTATAACAGCAGCCAATTTTGTTGCATAAGAATTTACTCCTGTTTGATTAATAATATCAGCCAAAACCCCTAATGTAGCTGAGCCGGACAAAGAACGAGTCAACATGATTATAGTTGTTTCTATGGGTATTTTAAAATAATCCAAAACAGGCTTTAAAAAGTTTTCTATTATTTCTATTGCACCGCTTGCTCTAAACAGGGCAGTACACACCATAATTGCAATTAAATATGGAATTATTTTTACGGCAATTTTAAAACCCTCATTTGCCCCTTCAACAAAAACCTCATAAGCAGGTGTCTTTTTATAAAGCGCAAAAACTAAAATAAACACAATTATTAAAGGCAAAATCCATATTGAAAGAGTGTTTAAAAAATTAATCATTTGTAAAACCTCTCCAATATTTTTGCAAAAAACAAGGCAGATACAAAAGCAAGACTTGTAACAATTAGGGTCGGAAGAATTATTTGAGTCGGATTATCCATGTTATTTGCGCTTAATATAGCCAAAACAACAGCAGGAACAATCTGAAAACCTGCAGTATTAATTGCTAAAAAAGTACACATTGAATTTGTTGCCACTTTTTTATTTTCATTTTGACTTTGCAAATCCTCCATTGCTTTAATCCCAAAAGGCGTTGCAGCATTAGACAACCCAAGTGCATTTGCACTAATATTAAGTGCAATATTGCTTTGTGCTTCTTTGTTATCTTTAATATCGGGAAAAATTAACAACAACGGTTTTTGTATAAATTTTGATATTATATCCATTAAACCAGATTTTTCGGCAATTTTAACTATTCCAAGCCAAAAACCCATTATTCCGATAAGACCAAAAGCAATTTCAACAGCCTTTTGACTTGCTTTTAACATTTCATCAATAGCAATATCAAGCCTATGGTTGAATATGGCACATAAAAAAGAAATAATTATTAAAAATATAAATATATAATTCATCTAATTTTTAAATCTTGAAGCAAAATATGCTTCGCCGTCTTGTGTTATAGTATATTTCTTCATATCTTCAACATAAACTGTTTTTATATAGCCCAATTCAATTAATTCATTAACAACAGACATATCGGCAATCATGCCTGTTGCTTTATATAAATTTGAATTTATGGATTTCATTGAAAAACAATTTTCATTCAAGATGTTTTTTATATAATAAGAGCAAATTAAAAATTCGTCAATTAATTCTGAACATTTAAAACTTGCCAAATACATTTTAAAATCAGGCGGTTGTTTGTTTTCAAAATTAGGTATATCATTTTCTTTATTAACTTGATTATGATAATTATCCAGTTTCTTATTCAATTGTTCAAGATATTCTTCATACGAAGGAATAGGGTTTGCATTAATTTCTTCCAATAAATTTGTTATCAAATCTTTTTTTGGCTCTTGTCCCTTGTTTATATCTTGAGAAAAAATATCATTCAACTTTTCTTGATTAATATTTTCAATTTCTTCTTTTTTAATTTTATCTTCTTCCGATAATTCAATAGGCTGATTTTCATCATCGGCTAAGTATTCATCTCTATTAACAACCTTGACTTCTTCAGGTTGAATTTGAAATTCTTCAAGGGGTTTCGATTCTTTTATATCACTCTCTGATACAATAGTATCTATATTTTCTTCTGTTTTTTGACTATTTACAAAATCACCTGTTTCATCAACAGAAGGTTTTGTTTCAATTTCATCTTTTTTAATAAAAGATTCACTAACAACATTTTCATTTGATAATTGTTCGATTTCATCTTTTCTAACAGGTTCAACTTCTATTTTGTTATTTTCATCAAATACAAGTTCTTCCTCAACAAAAAAGTCGTTCTTTTTGTTTTCTTTTACATTTTCGGATAAAACACTGTCATAATTAGTACTATCTAATATATCAACCGCTTTAATTTCTTTTTCAACAGCAGAAATCAAATTCTCTATATCATCATCAACTTGTTCAATTTTTTCCTGTGTTTCATCAGCACCTAATTCATCATTTACTTCATCTAAAATAATTTTTTCAAAAGGTTCTTGTGATGAAACTTCAGAACAACCAGACACAACAGAATCACTACAAATTAAAGGCGTATCAATATTTTCCTGTTTTTGTGAAGGAGTGTTAATTAAAATCTCTTCATTTTCTTCAACCACAGAACTCGGCAAAGCAATATCAACAGAACAAACCGGTGTTTCAACAACCGCCTCAACCAAAGGAGCGCAAGCAAATTTTTCATCAGTTTCATCGCTCAAATTTTCATATACGCAACAAGGCTCAGGTTGTTCAGCATTATCAACAGAATTATCTGTATCAAAATCAGTATTTTTCGAAGGCACATTATCGATATCAAGTCTTTGAAATTCTTCAATTGATTTTACATCATCATTTATTATTTCAATATTTTTGATATTGGCTTTAAATTTTTCACTTGCACCAAACATTGTGGCGAAATATTTATCCATTTCGCTTTCAATAATTAATCTGTTGCCTGAATCTAAACTAAATTCGCAGCCGTCACATTTGATTTTGATATTATAATACACCGACTAATCCTAATCCTGCTGTACGTGTTTTTTAAGAATTTCTTCTCTCCACTTTTCTAATTGTTGTTCAACAAATTCTGCATCATCTGAGGAAAATTCAATTTCTAATTCACCTTTTTTCATTTTAAAAACATATTGAGGCATATATAACTCCTAGTAATCTAATAGTATTATAATCTAAAAGTATTATTTCCATGCCTGTTTTTTAAGTATTGTTAACAAAATCTCAACAAAGGCATGGGAAAATTTGATTTTATCAATAAAATTGTTAAATTGTTGGTATAAGAGGATTATTTTTAATCCATTTGTATGACTAAATAAGAAATCATTTTTTCTATAATATTTTTGGGAACATCAGGGGTTTATTTTGTATAATTCAATTTATCCTATAAACATAAATTACAGAAAACAAAACATTTCTCGCACCAATCAAGACGCGCAATCCAATGGTGCGGATACTTTGGTTTCCAATAATGATAATCAAAACAAAAATCAAAACACATTCCCTAACGGTACTAAAGTTGCAATTGATTATACAAAAGGTCAAATAAATATAAGTCAAGTATTAACCGATTTTAGAAGCACAATTCTTGCAATTAATGCGCCTCAGGATGTAAGCGAAGAAGTTAATACATATTTAAATCTTGTTGATAAAGAATCAAAAAAAGAAAATCCCTCAAGAGAAATTATTCTTGCAAACCTAAAAAATGCCTCAAGAATTTCAGATAACTACATAGCAAAAAGCTTAAATAAACCCTCTAATGTCGTAGAAGGCTGGATTGATGCGCTATTCTTGCAAAAAATAAACATTAAAGCTAATCCTGATGAAATAAATCCCGATTTCCTTCTTGAATTTCCCAAAAAAGCGCAAGCAAAAATTGACGCCGCAAAAAACGAACAACTGCAAGCACAAGAAACATCTCAACAAAATGAAACACCAATACTTACAGAACAAACGCAAATCCCTGTTGATGAAAAACCTGACAGTTTAGCTCAAACTGCAAACGCTTTTGAGAGTAATTCTCTATCAGAAAAAATAGAAGTAGAAAATGAGCTAGAAATTTCAACGACAGAAGAAACACCTGATGAAATAAAAATTATAGAAACACCCAAAACCCCTTTTAGCCCTATAAATGAACTTGACAGCAAGGCTAAATCGCTATTTTCTCAGGCAAAAAAACAACCCGACAACAATCAAGGCGACACTGAGGCAATTAATTTATTAAATGAAGCATTGGGAATACTTTCGCAAGGCGAAGATTTTAATGAAAATATAAAAGCTGCAATTCATTTTGAAAGAGGAAGAATTTTTGATAATTATGATTACGTTGATTACGCGCTTAGAGATTATTGGGAAGCAACAAAAGCCGATGATTTAAACCTAAAAGCAAAGGCATTCTTTAAATCAGGTCAAATTTATGATGAATTTAAAGAATATTCACCCGCACTTGATAACTATCTTTCAAGCGTTGCTTACAGTGGAGAAGCAGATAATTCAAGCGCACAAGCGTGTGTGTTATCTAAGATTGCTTCTCTTTTCACAAAACAATATGACATAGATAACACTCAAAGCTACTCTGATTTAGCAATTGAAACAGCGCTTGATTCAAACAGCGATAGAGTAATCGCGCAAACTTACTCATCTACAGCTCAAAATTATCAATACCTAGGAGAAAATGACAAAGCTATTGATAGCTACAAAAATGCCCTTGCAGTTTTTTCAAGAACAGATGAAAGCCCTGAAGAAATAGCCCATAACTACGAACAAGCTGCAATAGTTATGGAAAGATTAGGAAATCATGCTAAGGCAGCGAAGCTTCAATTGAAGGCAAATCGATATTATCAAATAGCCCAACAACAGCAGGAGCCGTTGGAACAAGCAAGTTAATCTTTTGATTTTCAACCTTTTTGTCTTGTTTCATCAATTCAACAATATCTTCTTTTTTGAATTTGATTTCTTTGTTGATTAATTGAAATTTATTTAAAAGGTAATCAATTCGATTATAATAATCATTGTCTATAATTCCAAGATTATAAGACAATCTGCTTGCACACTTAATACCCCAAGCAACTGCTTCGCCGTGGGAAAACTTTTTATAATTTGACAATGTTTCAATTGCATGTGCGTATGTGTGTCCGAAGTTTAGTATTTTTCTTAAATTTCCTTCAAGTCTGTCTAATTCTACAACTCTGGCTTTTAGATGAGCACAGGCTTTTATTATATAATCCATTTCATTTTTAATATCCAAGCTTTGATATTTAGATAATAAATCTAATAAATTATAACCAATATCATTCTTAGAGGATTTTTCGATTAACGCATACTTTACAATTTCACCAAGTCCGCATTTATATTCATATTCGTTTAAAGTATTTAAAAAACAAGAATCAATTAATACTTTGGACGCAAGATAAAATGAACCAATTAAATTTTTACCGTATTGAGAATTAAAACCTGTTTTTCCGCCGATAGAAGAATCACACATTGCAAGCAAAGTTGTCGGCATTTGAATTAATTTTACACCTCTTAAAACGCTGCTTGCACAAAATCCTGCCAAATCTCCCACAACACCGCCGCCAAAAGCAACAATGCAATCTTTTCTTTCAATTTTTTCTTTTAAGAGCTTATTGATTATTTGAGTATAAGTTTTAAAATTTTTATATTTTTCACCGTCTTTTATTATAATCACTCTATTTTTATCAAACTTTTTAACCACATTAGGATAAAGTTTTTCAAGAGTCGTATTTGTTATTAAAAAATATTTTCTATCATCAAAAAAATCTTCAATCGAGTCAGAAAGCCCTTTTTTGATAATTATTTCACTTTTTATATTATCACTGGATGAAATTATTATTTTTTCCATATTGCTTTTAATATTTCCATTTTAATATCTTCAATACTCTTATTATCCGTACTTATTTTTAGATTTGCAAGATTGTAATATTTATCTCTTGAAGATAAAATTTGTTCAATTTCTTTTTTAGGATTTTCGACAAGAAGCAAAGGGCGGGAAGAATTGTTTTTTATTCTCTCATATATTGTATCAACTCCCGCTTCAAGATAAATTGTAAAAATATCCCGATTAAACAATATACTCCTGTTTTCTTCCGATAAAATAACTCCGCCGCCGCAGGAAAGGATAAATTTATCTGTTTTTGATATATTTTTTAAGATTTCCGTTTCGATTTTTCTAAATTTTTCCTCTCCAAACTCTTTAAAAAAATCTTTTATAGAAATTTTTTGCTCAAGCTCAAAAACTTCATCCGCTTCATAAAGAGGATGCAAAATTTCATTTGCCAAAACCTTGGCAATTGTGCTTTTACCACAACCCATCATGCCGATTAAAGCAATTTTATTATAGTTCATTAATCCTCTTTTTATAGCTATTATATGAATTGTCTATATCAATTTTACAATCTGAGCCAAACTTATCTAAAAAAGCATCCAAGATAATTATTGCACTCATATTTTTAGCAACAACTCCGCAAGCATACACAGCGCAATTATCAGCCCTTTCAAAGTGTGCCAATGATGTTTTATGGGTTTTTATTTCAACACTATTTAAGGCTTTTTTCATAGTAGGAATAGGCTTCATTGCAACAGTCAAAACAATATCTTCGCCATTTGACATTCCGCCTTCAATTCCGCCTGAGTTATTGGTTTTATGATAATATTTATCATCGTAAAATATTTCATCATGAGAGTTATAGCCTGAAATTTCAGAATATTTCTTACCCAATCCAACTTCAACGGATTTTATGGCAGGAATTGACATGAGAGCTTGCGCCAATTTGCCGTCAAGCCTTTTATCCCAATGAACAAAGCTACCCAAGCCAATCGGAACATTTTTTATAACAAGTCTGATAACTCCACCTAGGCTATCACCCTCTTTTTGATACTCTTTAATATAGTCATCAAACTCATCTTTATTCTTACATTCGCCAACAGATAAAATTTCAAAAGAAAAATCAATATTATAATTTTTTAAAATATTTTGACATATTGCGCCCAGTGCAACCCTTGTCGCCGTTTCTCTTGCGCTTGAACGCTCCAAAACATACCTTATATCATCAAACCCATATTTCAAAGCTCCGGCTAAATCAGCATGAGCAGGGCGAAAGCGAGTTATTTTCTTTTCTTCAATTTTTTCTTTAATTTCAGAAATTAAATTTTTATCCAAAGAAGAAAAATCAATTTTTTCAACGCTCATCGGATAAATCCAATTCTCCCAATCCTTGTTTTCAATTTCCAACAAAATCGGGCTTGCAGTTGTGATTGAATTTCTGACACCGGATTTTATTTTAATTTTATCTTTTTCGATTTTCATTCTTCCACCCCTGCCCACGCCTTCTTGACGAGAGGCAAGTTCTGAATTTATAAAATCAAAATCCAATTCGTAACCATAAGGAATACCCTCGATTATAGCGTTCAATGATTGCCCATGGGATTCACCCGATGTTAAAAAACGTATTGTCATTAAATCATCACCCAAGGTTTTTCTTCTTTTGCTATAATAACTTCCACTTTGGTTTTAGCAATTAGTCCCTGAATTAAAGGCAAAACAGGAAGCTCAGATTCAAAATGTCCGACGTCAATCACAGCAAAACCGTCAACTTCAAGAGCTTTATGGAATTTTATATCGCCTGTTATATACACATCAACATCATAATCTTTTATTTTATCAACAAAACTACCGCCGCCGCCTGCGCATACTGCAACATTTTTAACTATTGTCACATTGTTTGGATTAATTAATTTTACACTTTCCAAGTTAAGCGCTTGTTTAACATTTTCAATTAACTGTTCTAAAGCTAATTCGTCTTTTAAGTGTGCAATTTTAATATAATCTTCAACGGTAACAAGATTTTGTAAACCCAAAACACCGCACAAGGCGTCTGTTGTAGAACCGTATGTTTTATCTAAATTAGTATGAGCGCTATATACACATATATTATTTCTTATTGCTTCTGCAATAAGAGCATTATCTATTTTTTTAATTGAATTAAAAATCAAAGGGTGATGTGTGATAATCAAATCGCAATCATTTGTTATGGCTTGCTCTAATACATCTTTAGTTAAAGATAATGCAACCAAAACTTTATTTGTATAATCATGCCCTAAATTAATCTGCCAGCCTGAATTATCCCAAGGTTCAGCAAGCTCCAATGAAGCGTATTTTTCTATTTTAGAAATAATATAATCAGTTTTAATCACAGACAACCTCCAGAATTTTTTTTGCAATGTTATCTTTGAAATCTAAATCTATATTTATAATTTTACCACTTTTTTCAATTATTGTAACCTCACTACAATCAGTATTAAGCGCAGTTTTTACATCGTTTGCTACGATATAATCGAGCCCTTTATTTATTAATTTATTTTTTGCACAATTAATTAAATCCTTATCAGTTAAGCAAAAACCGATAATCTTTTGATATTCTTTTTTATTTTTAGCAATCTCTTTTACAACATCAGGGTTTTTAACCAATTTGAGCTCAAAAACATCTTTAATATCTTCTTTTGAAATTTTGTTTTCGGATATATTTTCAACCCTGAAATCACCAACAGCAGCAACCATAATCAAATAATCAAAATCTGTTTTTTTTAATTCTTCAAGCATATCAAGAGCAGAACTTGCTTTTTTAATCGGATAATTTCTGCTAAATTCCACGCTTGAAATCGCAATAATGTCGTAACCAAGATTATATGCCCAATCTGCGATTGAAATCCCCATTTTACCTGAAGAAAAATTTGAAATATATCTTACTGAATCAATTTTTTCTTTTGTGCCGCCAATAGTAACAACAACTTTTTTATTGTTATTTGTTTTATCTTGATATAAGAGTCTTTTTGTTTTTTGAAAAATTAAATTAACATCAGCTAATCTGCCCTTACCTTGTGTATTACAGGCAAGAAAACCGCTTTCACAATCACAAAAAAAACATCCGAATAATTTCAGCTTCTCAATATTTTCTTGAATAACAGGATTATTCAACATATCCTTATTCATTGCAGGAGCTAATAATATCGGCTTTTTTGAACCCAAAAAAGCACAAAAAATACTTGTTAAAAGATTATCTGCAAAACCTTTAGCACATTTTGAAATTGTATTAGCGCTAACAGGTGCAATAACAAAAACATCTGCCCATTCAACAAGCGAAATATGTTCAACATTAACTCTTGGGTCAAATTGCTTATAATATACTTTTTCATTTGTTAAAGTTTCTAATACCAAAGGTGATACAAAATTAAGAGCATTTTCCGTTAAGACAACTTTAACATTATAGTTATTCTTCTTATAAAGCCTGATTAACTCATAAATTTTATATGCCGCGATAGACGAGGTTATTCCAAGAAGAATATTTTTATTATCCATTATTTGTTTCCTTATTGTAAATAGCAATTAATTCATCAACCGCCTTATCTACAATATCATTTTCAATTACATAATGAAACTTATCAGCATTTTTTAATTCTTCTTTTGCTGTTTGAAGTCTTTTTGAGATACTGGTTTCATCTTCACTATGTCGGCCCCTAAGGCGTTTTTCCAACTCTTCAAATGTCGGTGGTTTAATAAAAATAGTAACCGCGTCAGGACATTTTTTCATAACTTGAAGCGCACCTTGAAGTTCAATCTCAAGCAAAACGCTTTTACCTTCGTTTATCTTTTGCTCAACAAAATTTTTATTTGTACCGTAATAATTTCCGCTGTAACATGCGTATTCTAAAAACATATTTTCCTTAATCATTTTTTCAAATTCACCGGTTGAGATGAAAAAATAATGCATGCCGTTTATCTCGCCGTCACGAGGCTGTCTTGTAGTATTTGAAATAGAATAAACTATATTATTATCAACTTTTTTAAAAAAATCAGCTAATATAGTGCCTTTCCCAACACCGGAAGGACCGGTGAAAATAATTAATTTTGCTTGTTTTTTATTCATTATCTACCTAAATTGTTTAGTTATTTAATTATATAATAAATTTATAAATTGTCTATTAAAAACCCCCAAGCTTTCTTGAGGGTTTTTATTTTAAACTTCAACATATTCTTTTAATCGTTTAGAACGATTAGGATGACGCAATTTTCTTAAAGCTTTTGCTTCGATTTGACGAATGCGCTCACGAGTAACGCCGAACAATTGTCCAACTTCTTCAAGAGTTCTTTGTCTTCCGTCATCCATGCCGAAACGCAATCTTAAAACATCACGCTCACGAGCAGATAACGACCCTAAAACTTCAGCTAAATCTTCTCTTAATAATTCATGGGCAACAGTTTTAACAGGAGCATCTGCGTCTTTATCTTCAATAAAATCACCAAGACGAGAATCCTCTTCTTTTCCGATTGGAGTTTCTAAAGATAAAGGCTCTTGTGCAACTTTAATAATTTCTCTTAATTTATTAATTGAAATGCCCATTTCTGCTGATAGTTCTTCTTCAGAAGGTTTTCTTGCAAGTTCTTGAGCCAATTTTCTTGTAACTTTTTTAAGTTTATTAATAGTTTCAACCATATGAACAGGAATTCTTATTGTTCTTGCTTGGTCTGCAATAGCCCTTGTGATTGCTTGTCTAATCCACCAAGTTGCATAAGTTGAAAATTTATAACCTCTTTCATGGTCAAATTTTTCAGCAGCTCTGATTAAACCAAGATTTCCTTCTTGGATTAAATCTAAGAACAGCATGCCTCTGCCAACATATTTTTTAGCAATTGAAACAACTAAACGCAAATTTGCTTGCACTAATTTTCTTTTTGCAACAGCACCTGAATTGCCGCCTGCAACGATTTTTCTAGCTAAATCAATTTCTTCGTCGGCAGTTAATAATTTAATTCTTCCGATTTCTCTTAAATACATCCTTACAGGGTCATCAACAGAAATTCCGCGAGGCATGGAAATATCATTTTCGCCTTGATCTTCTTCGTCATCGTGTTGATCAAAGAAATGTGACACTGAAGATGTTTCAACAGTGCTTACACCTTGAGTTCTCATAATGTTAGAGATATTATCAGTCTCAAGTTCAGCACCTTCAAAAAATTCATCATCTTCCATAGCTTCTGATTTATCAATAACGCTTATTACAGAACTTTCGGGATTTCTTTTTCTGCTCATTTAGTTTATTCTCCAATCTGTTTATTATTGTTGTAATTCTTGAAAGAATTGCTGAGAAAGTTTAAGTTTTTCTTCTTGAGATATAGTTTCATCTTTAAGTAGTTTTCTTAACTTTTCCTTTTTATCTTGTTCTTTCAATTTTGTTAGTCGGATAAAAATTTCATCTACCGCCCTTTTGTAGTCCTCAAGAGATAGGTTGTTAAACTCATGCGAAGAGAAAATATTATCTGAAATTTTCTTTTGAATATGCTGTTCATTATAAAACTCAAGAAAAAGTTTTTTTGCTAGTTCATCAACATTATTTACCTGTGTTAAGTTTTTGTCAATTGCGTTGAGTATTTTAGCGTTTTCGTCATTTTCACAAGTATAGGTGCTTGTTTTTTCTTTAAAATAAGCTTGTTCTTCAGTTTTTAAAGCAGCAAATGCAAGTTTTATTAAATTTTCTTCCATTAATTCATACTGACTTTTTGAGTCATTTTTTAACATTTTTTTTGAATTAACAGCATTATCATTTTCAATTTTTAAAATTCCAAATTCATCCGTTTGTTTATTTAGAATTTGCGTTTTTAAAATCGTTTGTGAAACATCTAGTTTAAAAGATGCTACTTTTATATAATCGTCTAAAATTACAGGATTTTTAATTTGAGCTAAAATATCAGCTATTTGTATGACATAAGAACTTTTTTCTTGTGGTGAAATCTTACCTTTAATGGAAGCATAAATTTGATTAAGCTGATAATCCAATAACAATGGTGCTTGTTCAACTTTTTTAAGATATTCTTCTCCTCCAAACTCCCTTATAAATTCATCAGGGTCTTTACCTTGAATTTCTTGAACAACCCTAATTTCACAAACATTATCACTTGTGTTTTGAAAGTTTGAGTCATATTGTTTTATATCACCTAATGCACTAAAAATATTTTTAATTACTTCAGCACCATGTTCAATTGCTTTTTTACCTGCTGAATCAGTATCAAACGCAAGAAATATTCTTCTTGAAGGACAAAAACGGCTTATTAATTTGATATGCTGAGGGGTGAGCGCAGTACCGCAAGTTGCAACAGCATTTTCAACTCCGCCAAGATGTGCCGAAATTACATCAAAATATCCTTCCATAAATATCACGCTGTCATTTTTGGATATAGAATCTTTTGCTCTGTTTAATCCGAATAATACCGCGCTTTTATTATAAATAACGCTTTCAGGCGAGTTGATATATTTTGGCATTTGACCTTCCAGTATAGCCCTTGCTCCAAAAGCAATAGTGTTTGAATTTACATCTTTAATAGGGATAATTATTCTATTTTTAAATCTGTCATAAAATACACCGTCTTTTTCATAGACAAGACCTGCTTTATTTAATTCATCAATTGTAAAACCAAGATTTGTTAAATAATTTTTCAACTCAAAATTTCCCTTTGGTGCTAAACCTAGAGAAAACTTCGAAATTGCAACTTCATTTATTCCTCTTTTTTCAAGATATTCAAGAGCTTTTTGATTTGATTCAAGATTTTTGGAAAAATATTTTTGAGCTTGCTCCATAGCGTCATAAAGCCTGTCTTTTTCTGCTTTATATAAAAGATTGTTTTTATTTCCAAATTTCGGAAGTTCAATTCCAAGATTTGCAGCTTGCTCTTCAATCACTTCGGCAAAAGTTTGATTATTTATCTTCATTAAAAAAGTAAATACATCACCGCCTTCACCGCATCCAAAACACTTAAAAATTTGCTTATCTGGAGTTACAACAAAAGAAGGAGTTTTTTCATTATGAAAAGGACAAAGTCCTTGAAAATTTCTGCCGGTTTTTTTCAACACAACATATCTGGATATAACATCTACTATATCCAATTGATTTTTAATTTGCTCGACCGCTTGCTGATATGTAACTTCCGACATTCTTAATTTTATAAACTCATCTTAGTTCTGTTTTGTTTTAACACCAAAACAAGAAGTTTTAAAGGGTATTTTTGAAAATAGTTTAAAAAAGTTTACAAGCATGACTCTTTATGATTAAATTTTAGTTGTTAGAGTGGTTTTAGTATGGGCGAAAAAAATATCGAAAATATAATCTCATACCTTAATAACAAACTTGAACATAAAACCGATTATGTTGCACTCATTAAAGATCTGAAAAATGAATGTAATTTTAAAGAATTAGAGTTGATTTACAAATATTTATTGGAAAGTTCTTCAAACAATATTCTTTTAAACCACTTAATCAGAGATATTAATACATCGAAAAATAAAAATTGCCTGCCTTTTTTAATAGTTTTTATTTTAAGACAAAATAACGACAATGATTTTTTAAATCTGAAAGTATTGGCAATTAAAACAATTTCCAATTTTAAAGATACAAGCTCCGTTACAGCCCTAATGTATTGTTTAAACAATAAAAACTCAAACTACAAAATAAGACTGGCTGCAGCCGAAGCACTGGGCAAAATTGGCGATAAAAACGCTTTTGATACACTGGGAAGTATAGCCTGCGACGAAAAAGAAAAATCCACCTACGTAAAAGAATCGGCAGTAATTGCGCTTGGCATGCTGGGAGATAAAAGAGCTCTTAAAGTTTTTAATTCAATAATAAACACAAAACAAATGTTTCTTTCAAAATTTTCATACCTTAAAGAACGAATTGTAGAGGCAATGTCAAAACTGGATATAGAAAAAGATGATTTAGCACTCGACATACTAAAAAAATCACTTTTAGACCCTTCTGAGCGTGTTAGAATAGGCACCATAGAAACATTAATGAATTCTAACATAAATCAAAGCTATGAATTAATATATGAAAGATTAAAATTTGACGACAGTCTGGAGGTTAAAAAAAATGCCCTTGTTGCACTTTATAATATTTCAGACAGAAGGATTTTAGATGAAGTCATAAACAGCGATTTTTGCAACGAATTAAAAAACTATGCAAAAGAAATTATAACTGAATACGAGGAAAATAATGAATAAAACAGGAGTAATATTATTATCAGGCGGATTGGACAGCTTAGTGTCGCTAGATATTGCAAGGAAAAAATGTTCAATAACACGAGCTCTGACTTTTGACTACGGGCAAAAAGCTTTTGAAGAAGAAAAGCTTGCAGCAATTGAAATATGCAAATTCTATCAAATTCAAAATGAAATCATAGAACTTCCTTTTTTAAAAAAAATGTTAAATAACGCTCTAACAAATCCCGATATTAATAATCTTAACGATTTTAATTCCGTTTGGATACCAAACAGAAACGGGTTGTTTTTAAATATAGCAGGAGTATATTGCGATAATTATAAAATTGATTATATAGTTTTTGGCGCAAACAAAGAAGAAGCAAGAGATTTTAGCGATAATAGCAAAGAATACATAGAAATTTCAAACAAATTTTTTAAATATTCAACACTTAAAAAACCGATTGTATGGGCGCCTTGTCTTGAAATGAATAAAATTGACATCATAAATTATGCAATTGAAAACAATGCGCCTTTGAAATTTATGAAAAGCTGCTATGATTCAAGAGAAAATACAAACAAAAAACATTGCGGAAAATGCATGTCTTGTAAGCTCTTATATAATGCAATTTTAAACAGTGGAAAACCGGATTTAATTAAGGAGTTATTTTAAAACATGAACACTTTTTTTATAGATAAAGAAATAAAATACATAGGTTCACAACTTGCACCTCATTGGATATATAAAAATTTTCATCTCCAAGGGGACTCTATTGTAGCTTTTATTGGTGAAGTAGATGTTAAAATTGAGGAAATGGTTGACATTGAAGATGTGATAAACAATGAACCGATATACTCAAAAAAAATGTTGAGTTTTATTATAGAACAATTTGATATCTCGCTAACCGCTATGGTATACGCTCAAAGACTCTTTATGTCAATTATAAAAGAAGTTTTAGAGGAATATAACATTTTTGTTACAAGAAAAGGCGACGACCTGTTTTATAAAAACAGGAAATTATCGGTGTCGATTGCAACAAAATCCATAACATCT
The DNA here is from genome assembly GCA_949282195.1 of uncultured bacterium. GTDB lineage: Bacteria > Cyanobacteriota > Vampirovibrionia > Gastranaerophilales > Gastranaerophilaceae > RUG14156. Next base: position 29,517 of record CASDOW010000002.1, read on the forward strand.
TGCCTTATCCACAGTGCATTGAATATAATAAAAGAAGGTGCACCAATCAAAGCTTCCGATTTAAGTGAAATGGGTATAAAAGATGTTAAAGAATTTGCACTAAAAGTAATGGACAGATATTCTAAAGAAACCGAAGATATTAAAATGGCTACATACAAAGTAAGAGGCGTAATTGAATAATGGATTTTAATTCATCAGATTATTTTGCATACAAAAAGAATAAAATTCAAGGACAAGCAATCAGACAAGAGAAGAAAATTTCAAAGCTTAATTTCTTATTTCAAATATTTATAACAACATTTATTATAATGTTTATTATCATTGTTGTTGTAATTATGAAATATTCCACAAAAGTCGATATTGAATATTCAAAAAACTCTCCCTTGAACAATTCTTCAATCCTAAATAATTCTCAAACAGAAGAAGAAATATATGAAGAACAACAAGGAAAAATCGACAAAAGATTAATGCTTATTCAACAAGAAGAAAACGCCCCTTATGAAGCGAAAATAATAGAAAAACAAAACCCTGAAGAAGTTATTGATCCAATTCATTTAGAAAAAAATAAAAAAATTGAAAACAATGAAAAACTTGAACAAACAAAAGACCTTCAAAAAGAAAACAATAAAGACATTCTAAAACCAAAAATCACAAATCCTATTGAGGAATTAACAAATAATTCAACCAAAAAAGTTCAAGAAAATACAATGAATAAAAATATAACCATAATGTCAAAAGTTTTAATAGGAAGATATTCAACACTTGAAGAAGCACAAAAAGCCCAAGCCGAGATAAAATCGCTTAACTTAAGTGTAACTCCTTTTGTTAAAAAAGTTGGAGATGTATTCAGCGTGCAAATGGGCTCTTATCAAGATTTTACCGTTGCAAAAAACCATGCACAAAACCTTAAAGCAAAAGGGTATGATGTTTGGATATATCAACAATAAATAATTTTATTACATAAGAAAACCGTTAATCAAAACTGATTAACGGTTTTCTTTTATAACTCTAATGAATTATTTGTCTTTATCTTCATCTTTTTTAGTGTTATTTGCAGTATTGTTTGTTTCTTGATTTATATCAACCTTTGCTGCTGCTGACATGATATTTGAAGTTTGATCAACTGTATTATCAGAAACTTTTGATGATTTAGAGATTTCAACTTGTTCTCTCGGTAGTTTGATTTGATTAATCAATGAATCAACATTATCATCAATAGAGTCATCACCTTGTTCTACATCAGGTAGAGGCGGACATTCTTGTTCTTCAACAGTTGTTTTATCATATACTAAGATAAAGTCATCAGAATCACCTTGTTTATCAAACTCGATTGTATGTTTGTGATCGGTTGTGGTTGTAATTGTTGAACCATCTTCACCCGGTTTTTGAGTTGAAGTTGAATCATAGTTGCCAACATAATCAAAACCATCAGGAGCAGGATCATATCCTTCGTTAGGATCAAGATTTAAACCGCCTTTATCTCTAACTTCAATATAACCTTTTGAAGGAGTACCTTCAGGAAGACCTTTTAATTGTTCTGCTGTAAGTTGTACATCTGAAGCAATCATTGTATCGTCTGAATCTAAGAATAGTTTATCTGTAATAATCTTAGATACTGCAAGCTCATCGTCAACAGCGTTGATATGTACTTCGGGACCTTGATTTGCTTCAATTTGTTCATCCCATTTTTCATTTTCAGCAGTTAACTCAATACCTGCATCTTTGTTGTTAGCATTTTTAACATCAAGAATTATGCTTCCATTTGTATTATTTTCAGGTTTGGTAATTTGAGTTTTTGTATTAACAACAAGCTTAGTTTGGTTAATATCAAGAACTTGTCCGTCTTTAGCAGTTCCGTTTTCATCAACTTCTACGCTTTGAGGGAATGTATGAACAGATTCTGCTTCATGTTTAGCAACTGTATTTGTAACATCTTTTGTTGTTACATTACCTTTTGCGTTAATTGTAGTTTTTGTATCTTTAGCATCAGCGGTTGCTTTCTTGATTGTTAAGTTATTCAAGATAACATCTCCGCCTTCTTGAGTTGTTGTAATGTTATTACTCTTTGATTCAAGAGAAGAATTAACAAACTGAATATCACCTTTTGTTGTGAAGTTATTTGCTTTTCCGGCAATATAATCAACATTAACAGATTTTAAAGAATCTTCGCTCGTAAAGTTATTGCTGCCTGCAGCGTTGAATGTCAATCTGTCACCATAAGTTAAGCTTGGCATTGTTGTCTTTTCTGCGTTAATGTCACCTGCTGTTGAAGTTATATACATATCTTCGCCAGATGAAATTTTAACAGAATTGTCAATATTAATACCTTCAGCACCTTGAGGACCAAATGTAATTGTTTCATAAGCAATTAGATTTACATCTTTACCGCCTTGAATTACTGAATTATCCTTAACATTCATGCTGCCTTTTGTAGCTTCAGCTTTGAAGTTATTGTCAGCTTTGAATGTTGAATCATTTATATTAACATTGCCTTCTTTGGCTAATAAATTAATGTCGTTAGTTGCGTGAGCATTTGTTTTATTTATTGAATTTACATCACCTTTAGTAGAAGTAATGTTAATGTTTTGAGCATCAGCAGTAGCTAATGTTGTTTTAAAGTTGATACCGTTAACTGTACCGTCATCAACCAAAGTACCGTCATCATTTCTATCAAACTTAATACTGTATGCTCCTCTTTGAAGAGTTGCGTTATCAAGTGTAAAGTTACCGTTTGTTTCAAGAGTGATGTCGCCGCTAATAGTTCTGTTACCTTCGCTATTTAACTCAGTGTCGGCAAATGTAGAATTATTTGCAACTGTAACATTATTTATACCTGTTGTACCGTCTTCATAGAATTTGATAGTATCATATACTAAAGAAGCGTTGTCAATTGTAGTGTTTTTACCTTGAATTGATAATTTACCTTCTGTATTAATTATTGATTGATTTTTGCCTGCGCTATCCAAATCACTTGAAATAATAATATCGCCTGCTAATTCGCCATTTGAATAAATAGCTTGTACATCAATATTTCCTGAAGCGTCGGCAATTACATTATGCATTTTTACGCCGTTTGCCGCAGAAATTTTAATATTTTTATCTTGGTCAGGCGCATCTGTGTTTTTAGCTTGAACTAATGAATCATTAATTTCAACCTTGTCTGAAGACATTATTTTTGCATCACCTTTAGCGATAACTTTTGAATTATCAACTTTTGCAGTACCGCCATAAGAATACAATCTTACCGCTCCGGCATTTTCTGCGTTAGGAGTACCTTCTTGTGCGCCTGCTGAAATAATTAACGAATCTTCAACCGTTAAGTCTTTACCCGCAGAAACAAATATTTCACCACCATTTTGTTTATGAGTAGAATTTACAACTCCATTTTTTTCAACAGAGGTATTAACTGATTCTAAACGAGAGTTGCTTACCAATACATCGTTTGAACCAACAATCATGATATCGCCGTTTTCTTTGTTAACAAGTTTTGTGCCCTTGATAACAGAATTGGTGATTTTTACATTTGAACCTTCAGCATTTGATTTATTAACAATATGAATATCGCCTGATTTAATTGCAGGTTCATTTGCAGCTAAGCCGGAATTATCCATTTCAATATTTCTAACTGCATCAGTTTTAGTATCTTGCGCAACTTCATAATTGTCAGCGTAACCATTTGCTAAATACCCGAATGTAACACCGTCAGCAGTAACCAATCTTACATTTGAGAATGATTTATCTGCATTTGCAGTTATGTAATTATAGTTGTCACCTGTTCTAATAAGCGAATCTTTATATTGAATATTATCAGAAACAATCGCAACAGAACGGTTTGGATTAAAATCAGCAAAATTTCCGTCTTGATCAAAATGACCAAACTTAGTGCCTTCTAATCTTATTAATGTTTGACCTTCTTTTACGTCAATACCTGCTTGTTCAAATGCTTCTGTATAATTTGAGTCAAAAGTAATATCACCATAGCTTCTGTTTTCACCATTTACAGCTGCAACGGGTGAGAATTTATTTAAAACTCCGGTTTGATATTGTTCTAATTCAGCTTCAGACATACCTTTTAGGTTTTTAGCGCCTTTAATATCAAAAGTTGACGCTGTAAAAGAATTCAAATCAACAGTTGAGCCCGGCCCGAATAAAATACCGGCAGGGTTAATCAAAATAACTTTACTTGTAGCAGCAAAAGTATCGCAATTTCCGCCAGCGATACAAGAATTTGTTAATTTACCTAAAATTTGTGATTCGTTACCGCCTAAAACACGGTTAATTATCGTTTGTGACAGGCCTGAAAAACCAAAATTGACTTGTTGATTTCCCGGAACCGAAAAATCTTTCCAGTCTACTTGTCCAACAGCACCGGCTTGACCTGAATTAATGTCTACGTTTAATTTAATGTCGTTTCCTGTGATGCTGGTATTTCCCGTATGATTAATAACATCATCCACGCCGACAGCAAAAGTTGCCGCGCTGGACAATGACAAGAAAGCCAACATAGCAGTAAATGCGGTGAATTTTTTCTTAAATTGACTCATTACTTTGTTCCCTTTCATAAACATTTTTCCATATGCTTATACATGTATTAAAAACCACAATATGGTAAAAAATTCTCAAATACAAAACTCAAATTTACAAAAATTTACAATACTCAATACCGTTTGAGTATCATAACAAATTTTTTTTCAAAAATCAAGAAAAACAATATTTTATAATTTTATACAGAAATTAACATTTATTTACAAACTAGCAAAATAAAGAATTTTTAATTCTTTTTGTAGTATGATAAAAATCATCAATTTAATTTATTGTTTAATATTTACATATGAATTATGATTGTATTGCGCGTACAGTATATGTGCTCTTTGTAGTTAATTATTAAAGGAATTAAAGAAAGTGCGTATCAAAAAGTTTAATAATATTAAATTTAATTCTATCGCTTTGGCAATATGTTTGGTAACAAGTATTTCTTGTGCTTTCGCCGGTCCCGAACCAGGTTCAAATTATATTCCAAACGGCGTAGGTAACTTTGACCCCGGTGTTGTCGACCAAACAAACTTCAGACAAATCAAAGACTATGAACAAAAAATAAGAAATGATAGAGAAGAAGAGCACCAAGAACAAAAAATTGAAATGAACAAAGAAATGAAAGATCGAATGAAAGATCTTCCAAACAAAGAGGTGAGCTTCAAATTAAATTCTATACATATAACAGGTAATACAGAATACACAGAAGAACAGTTAATGAATTTAATTTGCCAAAGAGTCGGCGATGAAGTTACAATCAACGACCTTATCGGTATGGCAAATACAATTACTGAATATTACCAAAGAAACGGTTACATTTCTACAACAGCATATTTGCCGCCGCAAAAAGTTGAAGACGGAAATGTTGAAATTGTTGTTTTAGAAGGTAAATACGGCAATATTAAGATTGAAGGAAATAAATGGGCAAGAAATAAATATTTAAATGCTACATTTTTAAAAGATAAAAATATTCAAGAAGACAAGGTCTTAAATGTTGCAGATATTCAAGAATCACTTAGAGAATTAAACGCAACAGACTATATCAAAGGTGCTGTTGCTCTTCAAGATAACGAAGATTCTGAACAATACACAGATTTAACATTAAATGTAAAAGACAGATTTCCAATTGACTTTGACTTCCGCTTTGACAACCAAGGTCGTTCATCAGTTGGTTTAAACAGATTTGTTATTTTTGCCGGTATGTCAAACTTAACAGGTTTTGGTGATCAATTGTTATCTACAACTTCTTTAGCAAGAAGCTCATTCAGCCAAGGTGTTTTTTACTCTGTTCCAATCGGACGCCATGAAACAAAATTAAACGTTGGTTATTCTTATTCAGGTACAGAGCTTGATAAAGGCGAATTAAAAGATTTTGACGTAAAAGGTAAATCACACAGCTTCTATATCGACTTATCAAGAAGATTAATTAAAACAGAAAACTATAAACTATATGGTGACATCGCATTTGATATGAGAAACACCGAAACAACATTAAGAGGTTTTGATTTATACGGATACAGAACTCGTTCTATTAAATTAAACTTAACCAATGTTAAAGATGACATATATGGCAAATGGTTTGCTAATATTGGCGTAGCAAAAGGTATAGATATATTTGGAGCCACAAATGATTCAGACGGGGTATATTCAAGACACACTCCTACAAACAGAATGTTTAAAGTCCAAGCTTCAATAGCACGTCTACAAGTATTACCTTGGAGAATGATGGGTATCTTTACAGCAAACGGTCAATGGGTAAACAGAAATGTTTGGTACTCAGATAAACTTCAAATTGGTGGTATTTCATCAGTTAGAGGTTTTGAAGAAGGTTATTTCCTAAGAGACTATGGTGTAACAGCTTCAGCTGAACTTAGAGCTCCAGTACCATTTTTAAATCATTTACCTGACAAATTAAGATTTATTGATGATTCAATTAGACTTGCAGCGTTTTGTGATTTAGGTTGGTTTGGTGACTACGGCTACGGAATGCCTCGTTCAAACTTTGTAATGAGTGTCGGCGGCGGTATTGTTCTTAAAATGACAAGATACTTATCAGGTAACGTATATTTTGGTGTTCCGATTGTAGGAAAACCTGATGACGCTTCAAGCTTCAGAGTTCACTTTATGATAACATCAAATATCTTATAACATATAAAACAATAGATACACAAAGAGCGCTGATAATTTCAACGCTCTTTTATTTATAAACAAATTAAAATAAAAAATTATTTAGGATTAATCAATTGTAGGATTATGCAATTTAATACCGATAAGAATTAAAACTATTTAAGTAAAGAGTTTTCAATCAATACAAAAGTAAATATGCGCAATTAAAATCGCCTTTAAAAATCAATAAAGACGATTTTAATGAAAATATTTTTTCTGTAATCTATAATCTATTGTTGATAAGCTTGGAATAAAGGAAGATATAAAGCCAAACCTAAAATACCAACGATAACACCAATAAAAACCATTAATAAAGGTTCAATTAATTTTGTGAAACCGTCAATTACAGAATCGAGTTTTTTATCAATAAAATTAACACAATGAAACAAAGAATCGCCTAAACGACCTGATTGTTCGCCTGTTGCAATCATAAATGTCATCATAGTCGGCACTTCTTCAACATTTTTTAATGCTACAGATAAATGTGTACCTTGTTGAACTTTTGCAGCAGCCTGCATTATTGCATTCTTTAAAATAAAATTATCTATTGTTAAATTTGCTAAAAATAAGCAATCTACAATCGGTATACCTGCTTCATAAGAAACCTGTAAAACTGCAATAAAGTTAGAAAAATTTGAATATTTCAACATATCAGATAACATTGGAATATGTAAAACAAATTTATCACAAAGTTTTCTTACTCTTGGCATTTGATAAGCTTGATTAGCGCTTACAATAAGGACTACTACCGCAACAATACAAAGAAGCCAATAATTCTTTATAAATAAACCTAAATCCATGCACGCTCTTGTAATCCAAGGTAAAGGCTTGCCTAAGTTATTAAACATTTCATCAAAAGCCGGAAATACAAAAACCAACATGACAGTTACTGCAACAATTGCCAAAAGAACAACGATTGTCGGATATATCAATGCGCCAATTACCTTGCCTTTTACGGATTCTTGTTTTTTCAACAAATCCAACATACGAACAAGAGTTTTGTCCAATTCTCCCGAATCTTCTCCGGCTTTAATCAAACCAATGTATACTCTGCCAAAAATATTACGATACTTTTCAAGGGTTTCACCCAGAGTAGAGCCACCAATAATTTGCTGTCTGAATTCATGGGCTATTTTTCTAATTCTTTGAGAATCAGAATTTTGCTCAATAAATAACAAAGCTTCAATAATAGGAATACCGGTTGAAGTTAAAATTTCAAGAGTGGAAGTAAAATCGATTTTCTCTCTCAAACTAAGCGCTTGGATAACCGTTTTTTCTTTTTTTCCTTTTTTTCCTTTTGTAGAAATATCTTGAAATGAAGTAGGAATCAGACCCATTTCACGGACTTTTCTTCTTGCTTCACTCGTATCGGCAGCCTTAACCCTGCCCGTTACGACTGTTTTATTGTTTTTTAAAGCTGTATATAAAAAATCTGCCATTATAGTTCGCCTGCTAAACCTAGTATTCTAACTTGCTCTTCAATAGAGGTTTCACCCTCAAGAATATGCCTCAAACAAGCCATTTTAAGAGTTTTCATACCTTGTTTAACCGCATAATCTTCTAATTCAACGTCATGGGCACGCTGTGCAATCATTTTCCTGATTTCATTATTTATAACCAAAATCTCCAACACAGCAAGACGACCAAGATAACCTGTATTTTTACAATTTGGACAACCGTGCGGTTTATATAATTTTGTTTGAGTAAGTTTTTGTATCTCAATCGGATCTGTTAAAATTTTTCTTGCTTCTTCGTAAGTTGGAAAATATTCTTCCTTGCAATTCGGACACAATCTTTTTACAAGACGTTGCGCAATAATTCCTGAAATAGTAGAAGAAATTAAATAATCTTTTGCACCCATCTCAATTAAACGAGTAATAGTAGCTGCAGCAGAATTTGTATGCACAGTGGATAGTACAAGGTGACCAGTTAAAGAAGCCGAAATCGCAACCTCTAAAGTTTCATAGTCACGAATTTCACCTATCAATATTGTATCAGGGTCTTGTCTTAATATAGCACGCAATGAATTAGCAAATGTAATTCCCGCTTTTGTATTAATTGAAGATTGATTTATACCTTCAAGACGAATTTCAACCGGATCTTCAATTGTTGTAATATTAACAGAATCCGAATTCAAATATCTCAATATAGCATATAAAGTGGTTGTTTTACCTGAACCTGTAGGACCTGCGGTTAAAACAATGCCATTTGGAGATGAAGCCAAATAACGGATTTTTTTAATATCTTCATCGGTTGCTCCGACAATTTCAATTTTATCGGCTTTTGCCTCTTTTGAATCCATTTGCGGTGCAAGAACACGGATTACCATTTTTTCTCTACCGGCAACAGGAAGAGTATTTACACGGAAATCTTGTGCTTTATTTCTGTATTTCAAGGTAAATGAACCATCCTGAGCACGTCTGTGTTCAGCAATATTCATTCTTGATAATACTTTAAATCTTGATATAACAGCACTGTCAACTTTTGCCGGAATTTTCAAAACCTCTTGCAAAGATCCGTCAATTCTCAAACGAACCCTATAACCAACACTCAAAGGCTCAATATGAATATCAGAAGCACGCCTGTCAATTGCCATTGTAATTATTTTATTTGCAAGTTGAGAAACTGCACCGTCCGAATTTTGAACTTCCTGTTCAACTTGCTCCCATAATTCAGCCGAATTTGATTCAATTTTTTCATCATCGTTAATTTGCTGCAATAACTCATCTGTATCAGTTTTATCTGCATTGTAATAAGTGTTGATGAAATTCTCAAATTCAACATGTGTAACAAGCATAATTGTCGGTTTTAAACCTGTTTGATACACAATTTCATTAATAACTTTTGTATCGTTAGGATTAACCATACCAACGACAAGAGATTTATCAGTCATACTCAAAGGTATAACTTTATTTAATTTAACAAAATCCTCGGGCAAAATTGAAACAGCAGTCGGAAGCGCTTTTAATTGTTCGGCGGTTGCATACTTTAACCCCATTTGCGCACCAAGAGCTTCTTTTAAATCTTTTATTGTAACAAAGCCCATTTTGACCAATATTGAACCCAATGGAATTTTTTGAACCTTGCTTTCTGCTAAAGCAATTTCCAATTGTTTTTCTGTAATTAAGCCTTCTTCAATTAAAATTTCGCCAAGTTTTTTTGTTTGAGGAGACTTAACCTTTTTGATGTCACCTGCAGATTTTTCTTTCACATCAGACTTTGTTGATCCTTTAATATCTTTATCATCAGGCTCATCTATATCATCATAATCATCATCTTCTTCAATAATTTCTGCCTTAATCTTATTATTAGAAACAGAATTTAAACCATCGATATCTGAATCATCTTTATCTGAATCATCGTCAACCAATTCAATTTCTTCATCTGAATCGATATCTAAAGAATAATCGTCATCAGAAGATAAATCAATTTGATCACCATCAGCTTTAGTCGGACCATTTTCTTCAAAAACTATCCCAAGCCTTTTAGATGCTTCTTTTAAATATGAAATGAACAATAAATCAAAATTATCTTTTGTTAGATATATAAACTCCAATTTATTTTCAATTTTATTTGCAAGATATTTTGAAATCTCATCTTTATTAGATTTTGTACTTATTGCAACAAAGAATACATTATTCTGAACATTCACAGGAACAAAAGATAATTCCTTAACAGTATCCAAATCTAAATTGCTTGATAAATCAAAATTTATTTTATTTATTAATTTTGTAATTATTGCATTATTCATATTTATTTATTTCTATAAATCGTATATTTGATTGTCTGTTGGTTCTTCACCATCTTTAATAATATGAGGAGTAACAACAATAACAAGTTCTTCTCTTGTTTTTGAAGTTGTATTATTTCTAAAGAATGCACCTATGAAAGGCAGATCTGAAATAAGAGGCATTTTTTGAATAGTTTGAGTTTCGTTTTCTTTAATCAAGCCTGCAAGAACTAAAGTTTCGCCGTCTTTAATTCTGATATTTCTTAATTCTAAATCTCTTCTTTGTAATAATGTTGCTGCAATTTCACGTGCACCTGAATCGCCTGTTGTGTAAACCCTTTCTTTGATTGTGGCAAATTCAGGAGTTATGTTCATTGACACATAACCGTCAGGAGATATAAAAGGTACAATTTCAATCATCAAACCTTCATCAGAACCGATATCATAAGTTCTTTGGGTTGCACTTGTTACAGTAGAAGAACCTTGAAGAACTTGGCTTGTAACAGATTTTACGTAATCTGATGTCATATCAATTGTGGCTTTTTTGCCGTTTGTAACCATAATCTTCGGATTTGTAAGAACTCTACCGTTTCCGTTTTCAACTAAATATTTCAATTGATATACCAATGCTCTGTTATTAGATTTTGTAATCACTTCAGTTGTAGTACCGGTTGTTGTTGAATCTCCGTTTACAGTTGTACTTGTAACCGTTGTCGGATATTGATTACCCCAAATGAAGAATGGGGAAGTTGTTGTCAAACCTTCATCCGGTCTAAACCCAAGCGAAATGAAAGGAGTCCATAAATTCCATTCATTTGAAAATTCCTTAGACCCTGTTTCATTCAATTCTATTACAGAAAGCTCAACATAAGCCATAAGCTGTTTTTTATCGTGTTCTTTTATGAAATCTTTAATAATTTCAACTTGTTCAACAGAACCACCATATACTCCGATTTTACCTAATTCAGAAAAATATGTAATTGTTAACGGTGTTGTTTTGAATGAAGACAACACTGTACCAAAAGTACCACTGCTTGAGCTTGAAGATGAAGAACTTGATGAATCTGATAATTCATCTCTACAAGCAACAATACCTCCGCCTAATACAACTTCTTCATCTTCTATATCAGTTTCGCTACTAGATGTGCCTGATGAAGAACTTGATGAATCTGAATTATAAAACAAAGAATCACAAATTAAGGTAGCCATTTCTTTTGGAGTTGTATGATTTACCTTAAAATTATTCACCATCGGCTTTGTATCCAAAACCGGTAAAACTCTTTTTACTGCAGCTACATCTGCATTTGAGCCAAAAACAACAATCTGGTTTGTTCTTGGATTTGATGTAACAATAGGTTGACTTGAAAGACCGAAAATATTGGACTTAAATAAATTATCATTCAAGAATTCGGCTACACTTTCAGAATTAACATATTTAACAGGCAATACTGTCATATTTTGTCTTGTATAAGCTGTATCTTTTGCTTTTTCTAAAGTTAAAACAGTTAATGTATTTCCATCCATAAAATATGTCAATTGGCAAGATTTAAATACAACCATAAAAGCATCATTAACTTTTATATTTTTTAAATCAAGCGTAACTCTGCCTGTTACAGATTCATCAAAAGCAATATTTACACCTGCTTTATCTGCTAACATTCTTAAGGTTTGTCTAATATCAGAATCCCTTAAAGATATATTTACCTTTGCATTAGAATTTGTAATAACCGGACTGGAATCAAGCTTTAGAGTAGTTTCAATTCCTCTTGCATCAAGAGAATTAAGGTTTAATAAACTCTTTCCGTCAGCCGGCTGACTTTGCATATAAGAAGTTGACACACTATCCAAATATGAAACTCTGTTCTCATAACCCAAAACCGATTGAGTTAATAAAGTCAAACTCAATAATGTTAAGCAAATGTTTATCCTGCCCGGTTTAAAATTTTGCATTTTTTATATTTCTCCTAGTTTAATTAATTTTCTTTTACGTTTATCTTTCTTAAATTTAACGACGTTTTGTGCTGCCTGAACTTCTTGTACTTACATCAACTTCTGACTCTGAAACATAACCTGTATCAACCATTTGATATCTTCTGTTTCCTGAAGATGTGTATTCAGCTACACCATAAAAACTTGAACCGATTTTAAATTCTTCTCCGATTGTCGCAGTGTATATGTTTTTACCAAGTGCAATAGAAACAGTTGACCTTTGTATATCAGAAACTCGATATTTATCAAGCATGTCCCCTATTTGCACAAAATAATCATTATCTTCGTATGTGATAATAGCAGAAGGCTTTTTATCGTCATACATAATGCCTGAAACTGAAATATTCATTAATTCACTTGCTTCATCATCTTGTACTCCATACTCATTTGGAGGAGCAGGAATTCCTGATTTATCATATTGAATTACTTTTTGCGGCACTTCAACTGCAATATATTTCTGTATAGGCATGAAGGGATTATTTCTGCCGGTTTGAACTATATTTATAACTTCTTTCTTTTCTTTTTCTTCGGGCTTAATTTCGTCAACCTGTTCCTCATTAACAACAGGAATGTTTTCTTGTTGCCTATTTATAATATCTTCTTGTGTTAAATTATTCATTTCATCTTGCTTGTTTGGAATAACAAGCTCATCTTGACTTAAATTTTTATTTTTCGTGAAATCAATAGCATAATACACTCCGCCGGCAACTAAAATTGCAAAAAGTAATGCGGCCAATAAACCTGTAGAATTAGTTGCCTTCTTTACTTGTTGTTTTCTTGGAATATTTACTTCATGATTTTTCGTTGAAGTTTCTTCTTTTACTTCCGCATCGTCATCAAAATCGTTATCTATAAGTCCGGCGTTTTGAAGTTGCTCGTCTATATCATATGCTTCTTCTTGAGAATAAGTATCAGACTGACCAAAAGCATCAAAAGCTTTTTGCTTAGGACTTTGTTCTTGTGGCTCATCCTCGTTTAAAATTCTTGCAAGCTCATCGTCAGACACATCGTCATCATCTTGTATAAGCTCTAAATCATCACCAAGACCAATATCACCCATGTTTTGAACACCTGATGAATTTTCAGCATCTTGAAGATTCTTGATATCTACAAGGTCATCTTGCGATTCTTGAAGAACATCATCCCAACTTACAACTCCGTCGTCAGATACATGTACATCTGATTCATTTCCTATAATATCTTTTTCTTCCTCAAAAAACATCTCTTAATTCTTATCTCTAATCACTCTATTAATACATAATTTATATAAATATACTCTTTAGTTTACTATGACTTTTGTTTTTGTCAAAATGTAACTTTTTAGTAATATTCTTCATCGTAACTTAATTCAATTCCGGCAACTATAATGGTATCGCCGTTTTTTACCCCGCATTCTCTAAGCGCCTCGTACACCCCCATAGAATCCAGTATATTGGTAAATCTCTTAATTTGCTGCGTGTTTCTGATGTCTGTAACAGAAGCAAGTCTTTTAAGTTTTCCTCCTAAAACTTCATATGTATTTTTATTAAGTTTTGTTATTTCAAATTCAGAATCATCATTATCAATTGAAGCTAAATCTTCTTCAATATCAAGTTCAATTTTAACATCTTCTGTTTCATCCAATTTAACATACAAATAATTTAATAATTCTTGAATGCCTTGTTTTGTAACGGTTGAAATAATAAATACTTCGTCTTTTATATTAAATTTATTTATAAATTCTTCTTTAATTTCATTGGCATGCTCAAAATCTACAATATCAACTTTGTTTAAAACAAGAATTTGTTTTCTTTTTGATAATTGTTTGTCAAATTTTTCAAGTTCACTGTTTATTTTTTGATAATTTTCAATGCTGTCATCTTTGGAAATATCTATCACATGCAACAATAATTTACATCTTTGAACATGACGCAAAAATTCATGCCCTAAACCAAGCCCCTCTGAAGCACCTTCAATTAACCCCGGGATATCAGCAATAACAAAACCGTCGCCTTGAGGCTTTTTAACTACTCCAAGATTAGGAACTAAAGTAGTAAAAGGATAATCGGCAATCTTTGGTTTTGCAGCGCTTATAACGCTTATTAGACTTGATTTGCCTGCATTTGGCATGCCAACTAAACCAACATCTGCGATTAATTTTAATTCTAATTCTAATTCTCTTTCAATAGAAGGTTCTCCTGGTTCACAAAACTGAGGAGCTCTCTTTTGAGCAGTTGCAAAACGGGCGTTACCCCTGCCGCCTCTGCCGCCTTTCGCAACTAAAACTATCTTTTTATCATGATCTAAATCTGCAATGAGTTTATTAGTTTTTAAATCCTTTACAACAACCCCAACGGGCATTTTTATATATAAATCCTCGCCATCTTTACCATGGCAATTCTTATTTCTGCCATTTTCTCCGCGTTGAGCTTTGAATACGGATTTATGAGTAAAATCTAAAAGAGTTGACATATCATCTGTTGCAACTAAATAAACATCTCCGCCATTTCCGCCGTCGCCGCCTGCAGGGCCTCCTTTATCAACATATTTTTCTCTGCGCCAAGCCAAGGCACCATTGCCACCGGCACCTGATACAACTTTTATTTTAACTTTGTCAATAAACGCAGCCATTTATCCCACAAGCCTTTCGAAATTTATTTTTTGATTTAATATATCATCAAAATTAATTTCAATTTTTGGATTTTCAAATCTTTTTAAAACTATATCCACTATGAATTGTAACATTCGAGAAAAATATTTTCCATCAATCTTTTGATTTATAAAATTATCAATAAGCTTCATCAAACAAGGATATAAATCCAGCGCAAAACATGAATTAATTGTATTAATCGGCTTTTCAAGCTCTTCAATTTCAGGCTCTTCAAAAACCAGCCATAAATAATATTTAGAATACCGTAATAACAAGCTGATTATATCGTTATCGTTGTAATGCTTTCTTGCGCTTTCAAAATAGAGCACAAAATCATTGTAAATATTATCATCATCTGAAACTTTATTATTTACGATAAATAGATAATCTTTAATAAAGCAACCAAATAAATTTAAGTCGTTATTAAATTCATGCTTTAAATTATATATTTCCCTAACCAATTCAAATTCAAGATTGAAATCAAGAAATTTAAACAGTTTTTCCATTTGCTCAATGTAGTCCATATTATATATTCTACATTTGTTTTTTTTAAATTCAAAAAAGTAATAAAACTTTATTTAATTAATTTCTATATCCCATACCTGCTCTATATCCAGATATTGTATACAGCATAGGCAAAGAGGGCTCAATCCATTTTAGACCTGATAGCAAGGAAACTGTTGCAATATCATCAGTATGCAAACCTAAATCTAAAAGCTCCGGCTTTCTTTCTTTTATGTCTTCTTTTTTGATTTTAGGGTTAATCAGTGGACCAACAAAATTTTTCGTAATAAAATTTGCAATTTTTGACCCACCCAAAACACCGGTCAAAATAATCCCTGATGTCATTCCCAAAGCTCTTGCGGTTTTTGAAGTAATATTTAATTTTTCCAATATCCCTAAAGCACATCCTGCGCCAATATTACACATAAAAATATTTGCCAAATATTGATATAAACCTTCATTTATTTTATCGGGAACTTTTTCTTTTAAATTCTCTTTATTATAAACATCAACACCGACTCCGCCTAAAATACCGCCTATTACCGGCACTGCGCCATAAATCGACAAATATCCGATTTCTTGAAAGATATCTTTTGCTTTAATATTTTCAGGATCTGGTATCAATTTTTTTAAAAACTCTTTTCCTTTGGCGGTTTTTAAAGAAGAGAATAAATATTTAACTTCGCTTAGACTCAAAACATTCGTTTTTGCTTTTTTTAAAATTTCGACATTCTTTAAATCCAAAGATGAGGAATTTAAAAAATCAGAAATAAGTTTTTCATTTTTTTCTTTAATTTTTTCTAAAGCCTCTAAAGGAAGCCTTTTTGTAAGTTTTGAAGCGATTTTAGGAGCCAATAATGCACTTGATATAGCGCTTATTAAGACAATTGTTTTTTTTAAAAATTCTTTTTTTAAATTATTTTTTTCATCTTGATTTGATTTTTTTGCTTTCTCAAATAAATCATATGAATTTTTTGCCAAATATAGCCCGCCTAAAGAAAATAAAATTTTAGGCATGGACTTGTTTAATTTTGCAATCAGCAAAGGCTGATCAAGAAACTTTCCAAAAGAAGAAATATTATTTATCATCAGATTAACTCCTTATTAATAGCTTTTTTAAGACAAAATTCACTAAATAATTGGATTTTATTTAAAACTTCATCATCAATAACATGTTCAATTTTGCAGGCATTTTTGTTTGCAATTTGATAATCAATATTTAATACTTCGCTAAAAAATTTTAGCAGGATATTATGTCTGTTTATTATTTTTTTAGCTTCAACAACACCTTGTTGAGTAATTTTTATGCCTTTTCTGCCCTCATAAATAATTAAATCCAAATCTGCCAATCTAATCAGAGCTTCAGAAACAGACGAACGGGAAATTTTAAATTCATTTGCTATATCAACAGCTTTGATATTCTTATTTTTTAATATTGCTTGATAAATTAATTCAAGATAATCTTCTAATCCTTTTGTCAGCATTGTCAGGTGTCCCTTACTAAATTTTTATTTATTGTAATGTAAACCTAACTAATTGTCAAATACTATTTCATATTGCTTAATAAATTATTTTGAATTGTTTGCAAGAAATATGTGTTTATAATATTATTGAATTGTTATTAGATTACCTTTTCGGCTATTATTTCCAAATGGCATTTTAGCCAGCCTATTCCATAGAGGTCAGGATTAAACCGAAAAAAGAAAGGACAAGAAACTATGGCAGTAGCTACTTTAGTAGAATTATTAGACGCAGGTGTACATTTTGGTCACCAAACTCAAAAATGGAACCCAAAAATGAAACAATACATTTTTGGTGCTAAAAACGGTATTTACATTATCGACTTAAGAAAAACTTCAGATTTATTGGATAAAGCTTATGAAGTTGTTAGAAAATTTGCTTCTCAAGGCAAAAATGTTTTATTTGTCGGCACAAAAAAACAAGCCGTTGATGTAATTGCTCAAGAAGCAACTCGTTGCGGAGGATATTATATCAACCGTCGTTGGTTAGGCGGTATGATGACTAACTTTGAAACAATCAGAGGCAGAGTTAATAAACTAAGAGAACTTGAATCATTCCTTGAATCAGGTGCTGCAAATAAACTTCCTAAAAAAGAAATTGCGCAATTAAATAGACAAGTTGCAAAATTGTCTAAAACTTTAGGCGGTATCAAAGAAATGAAAGGTATGCCTGACATTTTAGTTGTAATCGACCAAAAGAAAGAATTAATTGCAATTAAAGAAGCAAATAAACTTGGTATTCCGGTTGTATGTTTAGCAGATACAAATGCTGATACAGACGGTATTGACTACATTATCCCCGGTAATGATGACGCTTTGCGTTCAATTAAATTAATTGCTTCAAAAATGGCTGATGCAGTTCTTGAAGGAAAAGAACTAAGAGCTAACAATGCTAAAACAAACGGCAAAATTGAAAAAATTGAAGCAAAAGATGCAAACGCTCAAACTACTGAAGCATAAGTAAGATTAGAATTAGGAGATTAAACTATGGAAATTAAAGCATCTATGGTAAAAGAATTAAGAGACAAAACCGGCGCCGGTATGATGGACGCCAAAAAAGCTCTTGTCGAAACCGATGGTGATATGGATAAAGCAGTTGAACTATTAAGACAAAAAGGTATGGCTTCAGCTGATAAGAAAATGGGCAGAATTGCAGCAGAAGGCACAATTGCTTCTGTTATAGACGGCAAAGTAGGCGCTATGATTGAAGTTAACTGTGAAACAGACTTTGTTGCAAAAAATGAAGAATTTAAAGAATTTGCTCAAGATATGGCAAAAGCTGTAATTGCAATGAATCCGTCTTCAGTTGAAGAATTTTTAGGAATGACTTGTCCAAAATGCGGTAAAAAAATTGAAGACATCGTTAAAGAAAAAATTGCAAAAATCGGCGAAAAAATCACAATCAGAAGATTTGTTAAATATGATGCAAATTGCTGCGTTAATACATACATTCACAACGGCAAAATCGGTGTATTATTAGAAGCAAAATGCACAAATTGCGATGAATCTTTAACAAAAGATATTTGCTTACACATTGCTTCAAATGCTCCTGAGTTTATTTCAAGAGATCAAATTCCCGCTTCAGTTATTGAAGAAGAAAGAAGAATTGAAATGGGTAAAGAAGATTTAGCTAAAAAACCTGAAAATATCAGAGAAAAGATTGTTGAAGGCAGAGTTAACAAATTAATGGCTGAAAGATGTCTTTTAGAACAACCGTTTGTTAAAAATCCTGATTTAACAATTGCTCAGTTAATCGAAGGCAAATGCGAAATCGTTAGATTTGAAAGATATGTATTAGGCGAAGGTCTTGAAAAAAGACAAGATGACTTTGCAGCAGAAGTTATGAACCAAATTAAAGGATAATAATTTCAAACGCATAAAAATAAGCCCGAATTTCGGGCTTATTTTTTTATATTATAATTTACTTATGGAAATGATTTTAGCAAGTGCTTCTCCAAGAAGAAAAGAAATACTTTTAAAAGCAGGGTATGATTTTAAGGTTATCCCTTCAAAATATGATGAAAAAATATCAAATAAAAAATACTCATCTTCATTGGTGGAAAATTGTGCATTTAACAAAGCAAAAGAAATATACAATAATCACAATAATTCTCTAATAATAGCCTCAGATACAGTTGTTGTAGTTGACGATATAATTTTAGGCAAACCAAAAAACAGGTGTGAAGC
This sequence comes from uncultured bacterium, assembly GCA_949282195.1. Classification (GTDB taxonomy): domain Bacteria; phylum Cyanobacteriota; class Vampirovibrionia; order Gastranaerophilales; family Gastranaerophilaceae; genus RUG14156. Next base: position 48,775 of record CASDOW010000002.1, read on the forward strand.
TATTAACATGCTGTTAAATTTATCCGATAAAGAACACTTTGTTGCCACTTCAATTTGTATAATATATAAAAACAAAATTCTATGCGATACACAAAAAACCTATGTTACATTTAGAAAACTCGATTTAGAAGATATAGAAAAATATATCGACACTAAAAAACCCTATGATAAAGCAGGCAGCTACGGCATTCAAGATGACGGCTTTGATTTTGCAATTAAAATTAAGGGCGATTTAGATAATGTTATCGGATTTCCTATAAAACTTTTTGAAAAAATGCTAAACGAAATTACAAACTAGTTTTTTGATACAACCAACAAGAAACCTTATGACAATCATAATTACATAAAAACGGTTTCTTCATTTTACAAACATCTGATGCCATATTACAGCGAGGATGAAATTTACAGCCCGATATAATATCTGTTATGGGTGATATCTGACCTTTAATATTTTCTAATCTTTCACCTCTTTTAGTCGGCAAAGCTTTTAATAGTGCATTAGTATAAGGGTGCATTGGATTTTTAAAAAGTTTTGAACTATCAGCACTTTCAACAATATCACCCAAATACATAATTGTTGTTGTATCACAATAATTTGAGACAATGGAAAGATCGTGTGTAATTAAAATTATGGTTTTTCCTTTTTCTTTTAAATCCAAAAGCAAATTTAATATAGAATTAGATACAGAAACATCAAGGGCAGTTGTGGGTTCGTCTGCTAAAATCAATTGCGAATTTTGAACTAAGCTCATTGCAATAATAACCCTTTGTTTCATGCCACCTGAAAGTTCATGGGGGTATGATTTTAAAACGTTATCTATATTTTTTATCTTTACCTCATTTAATGCCCATTTGATTTTTTCAATATTTTCCGCTGAATTACCCTCTAATACTTCAAGCATTTGATTTTCTATTGTATAGAGCGGATTTAAGGACATAAAAGGGTCTTGGGGAATTAAGGAAATTTGGTTTCCCCTGATTTTTCTAAATTCCCTGTTTTTTAGCTTCAAAATATCTTGATTATTAAAAATAATCTCACCTGATTTAATTAAAGAATTCTTAGGTAATAATTTTAAAATTGTATTAATTAAAACAGATTTTCCGCAACCGGATTCGCCTGCCAACGCATGGATTTTATTTTTCTCAAAGGAAAGATTAATTGAATTTAGCGCATAAAAAAATTTTTCAACATTGTTTATCTCAATATTGAAACCGACACTCAAGTCTTTAATTTCTAAAATATTATCTTTCACTAAAAAATCCCTATATTAATATATAGGGATTATAACATTATAATAAAAATTTAACATTAGACTTTAGTTTTTTCTTTTTGAGCCTTATTTTCTTCAATTTTTGCTTTCATCTTCTTTCTTCTCATTAAATCCACAAAAGCTTCAAGACGAGTTATATAGCCGGCTCTGCCTGTTTGTTCATCCATAATTAAAGACAGGATAGGAAGATTGGTGTCTTCTCTCATCTTTGGGAATATATTTTGACTCATGATTTCAGGCATGCAAGTAAAAGGTGAAACATGGATTAAACCGTCAACATTTCTTTCTTTTGCATACAAAACATCAGATACACATTCTAGTGCATCTCCGCCAATGTCGCGCATTAAGTATGGTTTAGCGAGCCTATAGGCTCGCTCTAGGTGAGTTTCTCCTTTTTTAAACATTTTTGGAATAATCGCATCTTTCAAAAACGAAGAAATTGTTAAAGAGCGTCTTACCTGAACACCCATTGCGCCCAATTCTCGCTCCATGTTTTGATTTGAAAATTCATCATTAACAATATAAATTTCACCCGTCAAATCAACATGAAGCACATCTTTATTTTTATCAATTTTAACACTTGATAATTCTTTTAAACCTTGCTTATGAGCCTTAACTAGTTCACGATAACCATTTGCATTTCTAATCATTTTAATGGCATGATTAAATGCTTTTTCGCTATCACCCTTATTTATTTCTCTTGCTCTGTAATACGAAAGGAAGCTCTGCAACTCATCAACCATAAAAACAGTTCTTGTGGCAAGAAATATTGCTTTAAAAATTTTGAAATAATTTTTTGAACCGCTAAGGCGAACCAAATAATCTATCATGCCCTTAAAGCCATCATAAAGACTAAGTTCAATATAATTAGTCTTATAACCCAAATCACACAAAACTTGTTCAATGTTTCTTCCGTATTCACCAAGTCTGCAAATCCCAGGGGAAGTAATCATTGAAACATAATCAACACCGCCTTCTATAGCCTCAATAAAATTACCCAAAATTAATTTATAAGGTAAACATATTGCTTCAGGGGAATTTTTTGTTCCGTAAGAAAGTGTTTTTTTGCTTGTATAAGGGGGGATATAAGGCTCAACACCCATGGTTTTAAGAGCCATTTCCCATGCTACATAAATATTTCCCATGTGGGGAAATGATACCTTGATTTTCTTTTTTTCTGAATTTTTCATAATATTAATTATATAACAAAAAAACCGTATGCAAGAAAACATACGGTTTTTTAATATTTATAAAATCAACTATTTGATTTCTACAGTAGCGCCTGCTTCTTCTAATTTAGCTTTGATTTCTTTAGCTTCTTCAGGTTTTACGCCTTCTTTAATAGCTTTTGGAGCGCCATCAACTAAATCTTTAGCTTCTTTTAAGCCTAAACCGGTGATTTCACGAACTAGTTTTAAAACCGGGATTTTGTTAGCACCAGCTGAAGCTAAAATAACATTAACTTCAGAAGGAGCATCAGCAGCAGCTTCAGCAGCGGCAGCAGGAGCAGCAGCAACTGCAACAGGAGCAGCAGCTGAAACGCCGAATTTTTCTTCCATAGCTTTTACTAATTCAGCAGCTTCTAATAATGTTAATTTTTCAATTGATTCTAAAATAGTTTCTACGTTACTCATTTTTATTACCTTTCATAGTTAAATATATCTACATTAAAATTAAGCGGATTTTTGATCTTTAACAGCATTAATTGCTCTAACAAGAGCAGACATAACGCCATTTACAGAGTATACTATGCCGCTGATTGGAGAATTGATAGAACCAAGCATTTTTGCGTATAGTTCTTCTTTTGAAGGCATAGAAGCAAGTTTTTCAGCTTCTTGTTTAGATAAAACTTTTCCATCTAAAACTGCGCCAAGAATTTCTCCTTTTTTATTTTCTTTAATAAATTTAGCTAAAACCTTTGCAGCTGCAACTTCATCTCCAAAACCAAAAGCAATTGCGGTTGGTCCTTGCATTAATTCTGAAACACATTCAAAATTAGTATCTTTTGCAGCAACTTTGCACAAAGTATTTTTTGTAACCGTTAAATCAGAGTCTTGAGCTTGTAAACCACGTCTTAATTCTGTGATTTCTTCAACTGAAAGACCGCGATAATCAGCTACAACAGCAACTTTAGCTTTTTCAAATTGTTTTTTGTAATGTTCAATTTTTTGATTTTTAAATTCTTTTGTTGCCATAATGAAGCTTGTTTCTCCTTTCTTTAAGACTTCGCTAAAAAATTCTTTTAAAAACAAGAAAGTTTTGCGAGTATAGTACGCAAAACAGCTCAAATAAAGTAAAAACAAGTATTTAACTTTTAATTGAACCTAGATTGGAAATTAAGGACAAGCCGCCAACCGTCTTTGGTACTATATAAATTCTATATTATCAATGATTTATGTCAAGAAATTCTTAACAAATTTTAATATTTTTAAGATTACATGGCAATTTTGTTTTTCAGATAACTTTTTTAGTGCATAAAAAATTATTAATGTACACAAAAATTAATAATTATACGTTTACGCTTTAATTTTTAAAAAAAGCATGATAATATATCTACTCCGGTGAAGGTTTATGCAAAGTATCAAAGAAAAAGTAGAAAAAGACATAAATTTAAGACAGTATTCGGACCTTATTAATAAAATTGCCAAGGTTGAGTATAGATCAATGGGGAACCAGCACTTAATAGAGTTTGATGAATTGATAAATATCGGTTTGCAAACAATCAATATTTTATGCTCTCAAAAAGACTTTAATTCATACAATGAATCATACCTTTCAACCGCCATAAAATGGGCAATCAGAAACGAACTAAGAAACAGATATAGATGGTATGGCGTCCGCCAAAACAAACACTTAACAGAATCAGAAGCAAACGAATTAAAAGACGCAATATATAAATCAATCCTATCAACCGATGAAATGTTTGATTCTGAAAGAGCTTTTGAAATTAAAGACGCAAGAAAAACCCCTGAAGAAAATTGCGAATTTGCAATGCTTTATAATTCGGTTAAATCAGCAGTTATGACCCTGCCTAAAAGAGAAAGAGAATTAATTGAATCTAAATTCTTTAAAGAAAAGAAACTCCATGAATTATCTGATGAATTCTCAATTTCTCCAAGCAGAATTTCAAGAATAATTAAATCAGGACTGGATAAAGTAAAAGATGAATTAATTAAAAGCGAAGTAATTTAATACTTCGCTTTTAAGTTTTAAATATATGAAAAATTACTTTTCCACATAAATTTTTACATAGCTTAGTTTCTTTGTTTCAAACAAGCTAAATAATCCTTCCAATAATAATGATAAAAATTTAACCAAAACTATACCCTTATACATTCTTACAATATAATAAAGTATTTTTTTATATATAAATTGCCCATTTTTGAATAATTATTTAATATTTTTTGATTATTTCATCAATCGATTTTTTAGCTATATCATAAATCTCATCAAGCTGTTTTTTCTCATAAGGCAATCCTTCTGCAGTTGTTTGGAACTCGATAATTTTACCTGATGAAGTTAAAACAATATTTGAATCAACTTGGGCATTTGAATCTTCTTGATAACACAAATCCACCATAACTTCGCCATCCACAATTCCTGCTGAAATTGCCCCAATAGGCTCAGTTATCGGATTTTCATTAATAATATTCTCTTTTAATAATTTTTCAACCATATCTTTAAGAGCAACATAAGCTCCACAAATTGAAGCCGTTCTTGTTCCGCCGTCGGCTTGAATTACATCAGCATCAATAATAAAAGTTTTACCTTTAATTTTTTTCAAATCAAGACAAGCACGAAGCGATCTGCCTATCAACCTTTGTATTTCTTGAGTTCTGCCTGAAATTTTAGTTCTTTCTCTTTGACACCTTGTCTGTGTGCTTGAAGGCAAAAGAGAATATTCAGCACTCAACCAGCCCAGTTCAGACTCTTTATCCATCCATTTTGGAATAGTATCTTCATAATTAGCGCAAACAATCACTTTTGTATCACCAAACTCAACCAAAACCGAGCCTTTTGCGTTTTTTGTGTAATTTTTAGTAAATTTTATATTCCTTAATTCATCATTTTTTCTGCCGTCTAATCTCACTTTTCACCCCTTTATATAAATTTTTAGATATTTTAGCATAGTAATTTTGATTATACAAAATTAAACCTAAATCTAATTAATTTTAACCTAAAACAAAGTATATTAACAGAATAAATCCTCAACTCTTCTGATTGCTGTGTCCCTGCTTTTAGCAGGGTTTTTTTATATATTTAACAAAAATTAACATTGTATATATATTTGTTATATACTTTTTATATACGGGTACTAACTAAATACAAGTTGTTCTCTTTTCCACTCCTTCCTCCATATGCAGATTTTTATAGCATTAATCCGAAGCTTTGCTTTGGATTTTTTTTGTTCTTATATTTATTTATTGACGTATTTATCTGATGAGATTAAACTTATATTTATCAGATAGATTTCAAAGGAGTAAATTATGGTAAAAATATATTACGCTCAAGATTGCGATTTAAACAGATTAAACGGCAAAACTGTCGCAATTATGGGATATGGTTCACAAGGTCATGCACATGCTCTCAATCTTAAAGAATCAGGTGTTAAAGTTATCGTAGGACTTTATGAAGGTTCAAAATCCATTCCCGTAGCACAAAAAGCAGGTCTTGAAGTTATGAATGTAGCTGACGCTGCTAAAGCTGCTGATATTATCATGATTTTACTTCCTGACGAAGTACAAGCAAAAGTATATAATGAAGAAATTAAGCCATATTTAACCGCAGGCAAAACTCTTGCTTTTGCCCATGGTTTCAATATCCACTTCAATTTAATTGAACCGCCAAAAGATGTTGATGTAATTATGATTGCGCCAAAAGGCCCCGGACACACTGTTAGAAGTGAATATGTTGAAGGAAAAGGCGTTCCTTGTTTAATTGCAATTCAACAAGACGCAACAGGAAACGCTTTAGCAAACGGTTTAGCTTATGCGGCCGGTATTGGCGGAGCTCGTGCGGGAGTAATTGAAACAACATTCAGAATTGAAACAGAAACAGACTTATTTGGTGAACAAGCAGTTCTTTGCGGCGGTGTATGTGCCCTTATGCAAGCCGGCTTTGAAACGCTAACCGAAGCAGGTTATGCTCCTGAAAACGCATATTTTGAATGTATTCATGAAATGAAATTAATTGTTGATTTAATATACCAAGGCGGCTTTGAAGCAATGAGAAAATCAATTTCAAATACAGCTGAATTTGGTGACTATGAAATCGGAAAGAGAATTATCACAGATAAAACAAAACAAGAAATGAAAAAAGTTTTATCCGAAATTCAAGACGGCACATTCGCTCGCAACTGGATTAATGAATGCAATACTAATCAAATACATTTCAAAACAACAAGAAAACTAAAAACTGAGCACCCCCTTGAAGCAGTAGGTAAAGAGCTTAGAAAAATGTATTCTTGGAACGATAAAAAGTAATTATTATGGCAGAAGAAAATTCACTACCACTGGAAGAAGTCAACGATTGGCTTGACGAATATCGAACAACCACAGATGAAAAAACAAAAAAACGTCTTAAAGAGCTTGTGGTTCTAGCTTGCATGCCCATAGTTAAAAAAGTAGCACGCTCACTTGCAAGACGTTCAACTGACCCTGTGGAAGATATAACACAAGTTGGTTCTTTGGGATTAATCAAAGCAATTGATTTATATAATCCTAATATTTCAAGAAACTTTAAATCTTATGCGACCTACTTAATCACAGGCGAAATAAGACATTACTTGAGAGATAGGACAACCATTATAAGAGCGCCAAGAGAAATAAAAGAACTTTCTTTCAGGGTTCATAAGTTGACATTAGAATTAACTGAAAAATTAGGAAGGACTCCGACAGATAAAGACATAGCCGAAGCCCTTCAGTTACCTCAAGAAAAAGTTGAAGAATGCAACAATCTGGACAGAAGAACAACCACAATATCAATCGACCAGATTTTAGGCAGTGATGACAATTCAATTTCTCTTGTGGAAAAAATTGAAGACGAAAGCCAAAAAGAAGCCTTTAACAGCTATGAAAACAGGATAATTCTTGATGATGCAATAAGAAAATTAGACCCGATTGAACAACAATTAATTATCTTAAATTATTATGAGGGATTAAATCAAAGGGAAATCTCCGAAAAGCTAAATATTTCTCAAATGCAAGTATCAAGAAAATTAAAAAAAGCAATTCAAAAGCTGTTTGAAATAATTTCAAAAAAAGGCTTAAAGCAATATGAATAGTATAAGTATACTGCCGCAATGGTTCAAAATATTCTATGTAATTCTAATCGGACTATGTTGCGGCAGTTTTTTGAATGTTGTAATTTTAAGAGGATTAAAGGGCGAAAGTTTTATATTTTCTCGCTCTAAATGCCCAAAATGTAACAATCAACTCGCTTGGTATATGAATATACCATTATTGTCTTATATTTTTTTAAAAGGCAAATGCGCATATTGCAAAGAACACATTTCAATTCAATATCCTTTAATTGAAGCTTTGTGTGCAATTTTATTTTGTATAACCTTTTTGGTTTTTGGTTTAACTTTTAAAACCCTTTTTTTATGGATATTTTTGGCATTATTTATAGTTCTTGCAGCAACAGATATTTTAGAAACCGTCATCATAGACACATATGCCTATATTTTGGCTGCTTTAGGGGTTGTTTATAATTTTTTTGATTTTGGATATATCAACATTCTAAGTAGTATAATTGGGGCAATAGTAGGCTTTTTAACCATGGAAATACTGTCACATATAGGGACTTTATTTTTAAAACACAGAGCCTTCGGCGAAGGCGATAGCCTTATTGCGCTTGGCTTAGGAGCAATTTTTGGCTATAAAAACCTATTAATTATAATACCCTTAAGCATATTAATTCAAGCGCTGATAAGTTTACCAATTTTATCTTACGATGAATTTAAAAACAAAAATATTAAATTATGTTTGGCTTATATTTTTGTTTTTATATCGCTATTTGTAGTCGGGTTGTTAAATATTAAATTAGAAATTGATAATACAAAGAATTATCTTCTCACAATAATTCCAATATGTATTTTATTATTATGGTCATTAAAAGTTATATTGGATGACATAAAAAATAAAGCACAAAATTTAAATAATACGGAAAAATCAACATTTAAACTATTGCCTTTTGGTCCCGCAATGATTTTAAGCGCAACAATATCACTTTTTTATTTAGATAATATAAAAGAATTAGTCCTAAATTTCATATATTAATTCAACGCTTGTCTAAAATCTTCAATAATATCGTCAATATTTTCTAAACCGGCACTCACTCTTACCATAGCAGGGTTAATTCCGCAATTCACAAGCTGTTCATCTGTTAATTGTCTATGAGTAGCGCTTGCCGGATGCAAAACACAAGTTCTAATATCAGCAACATGAACTTCTTTAGAAGCAAGCTTTAATTTATCCATAAATTCAATTGCTTTCTGTCTTCCGCCTTTAAGGGTTATGCTCATTACACCTGATGTACCTTTTGGAAGATATTTTTTCGCTAATGAATAATATTTATTACTTTTTAAGTTTGGATAGCTGACATATTCAATTTTGTCTGAACTTTCAAAAAATTGTGCCAATTTTAGCCCGTTTTGACAATATCTTTCCATTCTAAGAGCAAGTGTTTCAATGCCGATATTCAACAAAAACCCGCTCATGCCTGACGGATAACAACCAATATCTCTCATCAATTGCATTCTTGCTTTTATAATATAAGGGCAATTTGAATAATCTTTTGTATATATAACCCCATGGTAAGACTCATCAGGAGTGCAGAAATCTTTAAATTTTTCACTGTTATAGTTGAATTTACCAGAATCAACAATAACTCCGCCCACCTGCAGAGCATGGCCATCTAGGTATTTAGTTGTTGAATGAATAACCACATCAGCACCAAAATCAATTGGTTTACACAAAATCGGAGTTGCAAAAGTATTATCAGCAATTAAAGGAATACCGTTTTTATGTGCAATATCGGCGAATTTTTCAATATCTAAAACTTGCAAAGACGGATTTGACAATGTTTCACCAAAAATTGCTTTTGTGTTCGGTTTAATCATACTCTGAATGTCATTTTCAGCTGCATCCGGATCAACAAAATCAACTTCAATTCCAAATTTTTTAAGAGTTACCGCAAAAAGATTAACCGTTCCGCCATAAATTGCACTTGTTGATAAAATTCTATCCCCACTGTTTGCAAGATTTAACACAGACAACAAACTTGCAGCCTGTCCTGATGTTGTGCACATTGCAGCAGCTCCATGTTCAAGGTCGGCAATCTTTTTTTCAACGCAATCAACAGTCGGATTAGTAAAACGAGAATAAATATGAGCCTTTGTAGGGTCATCAAAAACAGCAGCTATTTCATCTGTTGAATTAAAACGAAAGGTTGTGCTTTGATATATAGGCATAACCCCTGGTCCGCCATTTTCGGGTGTATAGCCTGAATGTAAGCATTTTGTTTCGTCTCTCATAATTTTATCCTCATTAACGTCTTTTTAATATATTTAATTTTTATAACATTTTTTATGAGGTTTTTGCAAGACTATTAAAATAATTTATATTATTAGCTATAGTTTCCTTATCAGCATCAATTGCATAATCAGGCGGCGTTGAAAATATATATTTAGCAGCCTGCTGAATGTCTTTTGAAGTGATTTGGTCTAAAATTTTATCATAAAATCCAAGTGCACAAATACCCGGTGAAATATTATCAAGTTCAGACAATTCACTATACATAGTTTCAGGATTATCAAAAAGGGTAAGCATTTTTATTTTTAAACTGCTTTTTGCGGCTTCAAGCTCTTCATTTGAAGGTGGTTTAGATACTAAATCAAAAACATGCTTATTAAATGCATCATATATTTTTTTAATACTTTTTTCATCGCATTGGCCGGATGAAATTGACAATGTCAATTCTCCTTCATTATGCCAGTTTTCTATATTACTTTGCACAACATAACCCAGCCCCTGTTTTTCTCTTAAATCATTAAACAATCTTTTTGATAAAATACTGTTTAAAAGCTCAAACTTTACGCTATCAGATGGATTGCCCGATATTTTGTGGTTATATATCTTTCTAAACTCAGGTTGTTTATTATCATTTATCCTTGTATATGCTTTTGAAGAAGATTTTGGCCTGTGTATGTCCCTATGTATATTATTCTTAAACATAAACCCCGGGGTATTAATACAAGATGCAATTTTATTTATAAGTTCGGGGTGTTCGACAAATGGAGCTAAAACATATACCGTTGAAGAAGAATTAAGCATAACTTTATTGTAATACCTTTTAACATCTTCTATTGTCAAGGCTTCAATCATTTTTTCTATATCATGGGAATTTAAATTATACAATTCACCTAAATGCTCGCGTCTTTGGGCATCCGAAGAAGATTCAACAAGACCTCTTACCTCATTTAGTGCATCTTTTTTAGCTTCCTCAAATTCTTTTGAAAGAAATTTTCTATCCATGTTATTTTTTATAGCCTTAATTGCTTCTTCTATATTTTCATACGGAACAGAAGCCGTAAAATGAAATTTATTTGGAAATACTTCTTTATCTACTTGCAAATTTAATTGTTGCTGCTTATAAAGATGATATATATCCAAATCTGCAATCATATTTTTTAGCACATAGCTTATAGCCACATCTTTGCTATCTTCAATAGGGCATTTCAAATCCCAATTAATATGACACTTATCGGTTTTTCCGTTAATCATATTAAGCTGTGCATTATTCGGCAAAGTTACCGTTTGAATTGAAAAATCACTAATCGGTTTAACATTAATCGGAATAAGACTTTTGCTGACGTCAATCAAAGAAACCGTTTTAGGAATTTTAAAAGGTTTTGTATAAATTTTTGATTTTTGATATTTTTCATCAATTTCCTCTTTCTTTGTTCCTTTTGGATGAAGAACAAACAAGGTGGAATTATGAGAATTGAAATATTTAAAAGCGTCAAATATGTCCTTAGCTGTCAATGTTTTAATAAATTTTTTTATTTCAACAGGATTTATTGAATTATCTTGCAATAATGAAATGGCATTACTTGCTTTCTGTAATGTTTGAGCATAATTATCATCAATTTCATCTAATAATTTATTTTTCACACATTCCAATTCAAAATCATTAGGAGGGTTTTTGCTTAAATCCTCTAATGTTTCACTAAACAATCTAAATGTTTCATTTTCATCTTGATTATTTGCTATTGATAAGAAAAATACCACATAATCTTTATCGTGTAATTTATCTGTAACTGAAACCAAAGACATTCTGCTTTCTAAAACATATAACATTGCTTTTACTTTAGTTAATTCAATATCATTAGCTACATTAATAATTGGTAATGCAATTCCATTAATACCAAAAGTATTCTGCGTTGAAATCAAATCGACTCTTTTAGCCCCCATTGGTAAACTGAGAGGTTTGTCTGGTTTCTTTGTGTTATTTTTGCCTCTTGAGGCATTTTGCATAGTTTCTGATATAAAGCCAATTAATTCGTCCGGTTCATATTCGCTGATTACTACCGTTGAAGTATTTTGCGGAGTATAATACTTATCATGAAATTCAAATATATCTTTTAAGGTTAAATTCCTTATTGTTTCTTGATTTCCGCCAATAACATCGGGTGCATTCAAATCAAAGCCAAAAATTTTCTTCAGTACAACAGAAAGCAGTTTGCCCAGTTCTTCCATGTTATTTTTTTGTAATTCAGAAATTACAATTTCTTTTTCGTTTTCAAAATTAGAAAATTTAGGATTAAAAATCATATCTGCCATTATTTCAATAGCTTTTTTTATTTTATCTAAATTATTATCATCAAGACTTATATAATATTGGGTTGACGTCTTATCGGTATCAGCATTTGAGGTTCCGCCTATCGAATTAATTAAATTATAAATGTCATTATATTTTTTACTGCTATGATAACTGGAGTGTTCAATTAAATGACTTATTCCTCTTTTTTTCTCATCTTCGTCCAAACTTCCCACGTCAACTCTGGTTTGTACAACAGGACATCCGCTGCCTTTTATAATTCCAATTTTTTGACCGTTAGAAAGACGATATTTATGAAGTTTTTCGCCCGTTGGAAGTATTTCAATTCCTGTTTTTTCATAACCCTTACCAATTCCATAAGGCACAGTAAAATAAACAGGGTAAGCCATATTTCTACCTGTTATTTTTTTAGACTCTTGACTTTCAGCTTGTGAAAATTTTCTTTTAACCGGCAGACAAACAGGTCTTTTAGTATTTAATTGAGCAATATTAAAGTATTCCATTTTCTTTCTCAAATAATTACATATACTAACCTTGTAAAGAAATAATTTTGCTAATTTTTTAGCAAATAAATTTTGTTTATATTAAAATATAGTCATAATATTAAAAACAATAGTTTTGTTTAGTATAAAAGGAGGTCAAATGGATCGTATTCAAGTAACTTCAGAAATTGAAGAAAAATGTTGCGTGGCTCGCGGAGTTAAAGGTTCTCCTGCTCCAATTCCACAAGAAGGCTTATGGACAAAATGCAAAGAAATCAGTGACATTTCAGGTTTAACCCATGGTTGCGGATGTTGTGCACCTCAACAAGGTACTTGTAAATTAACTTTAAATGTTAAAAATGGCGTTATTCAAGAAGCGTTGGTTGAAACAATCGGCTGCTCAGGCATGACTCACTCAGCTGCTATGGCAGGCGAAATTCTTCCCGGTAAAACAATTCTTGAAGCACTAAATACAGACCTTGTATGTGATGCTATCAATGTTGCTATGAGAGAATTGTTCTTACAAATTGTTTACGGTAGAACACAAACTGCTTTTTCTGAAAATGGTCTACCTGTTGGTGCAGGTCTTGAAGATTTAGGAAAAGGACTTTGCTCAATGGTTGGTACAATCCACTCTACTAAACAAAAAGGCGTAAGATATCTTTCATTAACAGAAGGTTATATTTTAGAACTTGGTTTAGACAAAAACGACGAAGTTATAGGATATAAATTTGTTAATCTTGGAAAAGTTATGGACGCCATTAAAGCAGGCGTTGACGCTAAAGAAGCTTATGAAAAAAATATCGGTACTTACGGCAGATTTAATGACGCTGTTAAGAAAATCGACCCGAGAAAACAATAGTTTTAGTTTAGTAGAATTTAAATATAAGGAAAATATAATATGGCAAAATTTGAAGGACAAGATAGACGTAAAGAAACGCTTGATAAAGTTCTTAAGGAATATGGTTTTTCCAGCTTAGATGAAGCTAATGAACTTTGTCTGTCAAAAGGAATAAACGTAGACGAAATCGTTAAAGGTATTCAACCAATCGCATTTGATAATGCTTCTTGGGCTTACACTCTTGGCTGCGCAATTGCAATTAAAAAAGGCATAACAAATGCTGCTGACGCTGCTGAAGCTATCGGTATCGGCTTACAAGCATTTGCAGTTCCGGGGTCAGTTGGTGACACAAGAAAAGTTGGCTTGGGCCACGGTAACTTAGGCGCTATGCTTTTAAGAGAAGAAACAAAATGCTTCTGCTTCTTAGCAGGTCACGAATCATTTGCAGCTGCTGAAGGTGCAATCGGTATTGCAAGAAATGCTAACAAAGTTAGAAAAGAACCTTTAAGAGTAATCTTGAACGGTCTTGGAAAAGATGCAGCTTATATCATCTCAAGAATTAACGGCTTTACACACGTTGAAACAGATTTTGATTACAAAACAGGCGAATTAAAAGTTGTTAAAGAAACACCATTTTCTGAAGGAGAAAGAGCAAAAGTTAAATGCTACGGCGCAGATGATGTATCTGAAGGCGTTGCAATTATGATAAAAGAAGGTGTTGATGTTTCTATTACAGGTAACTCAACTAACCCGACAAGATTTCAACACCCTGTTGCAGGTACTTATAAAAAATGGTGCTGGGAAAACGGTAAAAAATATTTCTCAGTTGCTTCAGGCGGCGGCACAGGTAGAACACTTCACCCTGACAACGTTGCAGCAGGCCCTGCTTCATACGGCATGACAGATACTATGGGTAGAATGCATGGTGACGCTCAATTTGCAGGTTCATCTTCAGTTCCTGCTCACGTAGAAATGATGGGCGTAATCGGTATGGGTAATAACCCGATGGTTGGTGCAACCGTTGCTGTTGCAGTTGCCGTTCAAAATGCAATGACAAAATAGATTAATAAAGCATATTAAAAGAGGTAATCAATTGATTACCTCTTTTTTTAATAAAAACCCTTAATTAATTCTTAGTTAACATTTCTTTTATGCCGTCAATAGAAGATAAAATACCTGTTGCTTCATAAGGCATATACACAATTTTATTATTTTGACCTTTAGTAATATCTTGTAATGACTCAAGATATTTCATTGCAATTAAATATTTATCGGGATGACCTTGATTATTAAATGCTTCTGTTATTCTTTTAATTGCTTCTTTTTCTGCATCTGCTTCAATTAAGCGTGCTTGAGCATAACCTTCCGCTTTTAAAATTTCAGCTTGCTTTGTACCTTCAGCCTGATTAATTGCAGCTTCTTTTTCACCTTCAGCCTTTAAAATTGCAGATTTTTTAAGTCCTTCAGCTTCTAATATTGCAGCACGTCTGTCGCGTTCTGCTTTCATTTGTTTTTCCATTGCTGATTGAATATCAACAGGAGGAATTATATCCTGTAATTCTACTCTGTTAACTTTTACACCCCATTTATTTGTTGCTTCATCTAAAATTGCTCTTAATTCATTGTTTATTTTATCTCTTGAAACAAGAGTTTCATCTAAATCAAGTTGTCCGACAAGATTTCTTAATGTAGTTTGGGTTAATTTTTCAATTGCTTCAGGAAGATTTTGAATTTCATAAACTGCGCTTTTGGCATCAACTATTTGAAAATACAAAAGAGCATTAATGCTAATTGAAACATTATCTTTTGTAATAACCGTTTGTCTTGGAAAATCATAAACAGACTCTCTTAAATCGATTTTTGTTCTTTCTTTAATGTATGAATATGTTTGACCGTCTATTCCTTTTTGAGTAACTTTCCAAGCAATTCCTCGAGGCGCCTCAATAATCGGCACAATAAAATTAAGACCTGATTCAAGTGTTCTAGAATATTTTCCTAAATTTTCAATGATTACAACCTCTGCCTGTTGAACAATCACAACACCTTTAACAATTATAAGTATTGCTAAAATAAGCAACAAAACCAAAAAAATAGACATATTTACTCCTTATAAACTATTAAATTTTTTCAACCTGAAATATCAAACCTTGATAGCTTTTGATTTTTACTTTTTCGCCTTTTAAGATAGGTTCATTGCTTCTTGCCTGCCACCTTTCATCATAGATTGTAACAACGCCGCAATCAGTATTAACATCTTCAATAACCGTTGCAATTTGCCCGATATATTTTTCTTCCATACCTGTTTTTTGAGTGTTTTGAGCTTTTAATCTTAAAAATATCGGTCTTATTGTAAATAAAAATATAAACCCGAATAAAACAAAAGAAATTGTTAAAAACGGAATACTTTTGCTAAACAAAGAAATAACGGCAACCGCAATTGCACTAAGCGCAAAATTAATAAAAAACAAGCTTGGAATAAATATTTCCAACAACACAAATATTATTGCGATACTTAAAAATAATTCCCACATAATGAATTAGTCTAGCAAATTTTTAGGATTTTTGCAATCAATTAAAGGCTTATTATTTTTAAAATTTCTTTTTGTTCTTTCGAAATTTTAAAAGACTCTCTTGTTTTTAAAATCCCCTTTTTTAAAACCCAAGGATGAATTTTTTTATTTTTAATCATTTTAAGAGTTTTATTAAAATCATACATAAAACAATATGATAAACACCAAGCAGCTGCCATTTTAGCGTAATACTGCTCATTATTAAATAAGGATAATTTATCTGTTACATAATCAAAATCGCTTTCAATAAAATAATTTAATAAAATTACATAACAAAACCTAATTTCATATTCATTTTTTGAATTAAAATATTTTTCAATAAATTCTTTTGTTTCATTTTTGTGTTCTTTAACTATTTTTAAATTAGAACACAATGTATCACACACTGACCAGCAATTAATTTTTTTAATAAATTTCTTTAAATGATTTTTAATATAATTAAAATCTTCACCAATAAAGCCTAAAACCATTGCCTCAAGCAAAGTTAACTCTAAAAATTCATCATCATTTTCTTTGAAAAATAATTCATAGTCATTTTTTGCAATTTTTTTTGCGATTTTTTTTAAAATCGGAAATCGAACCCCTAAAACATTTTCAATATTTGGCAACAAAGATGATGAGAATTTTTGATATTTTTCATCCTTATTTTTAAAAAGTTCTTTTTTAATTTCTTCTATCATAATAAATCAACTATTACAACACCGTCCCTGCCCTCTGTTTCATCTCCATAGCGAAATTTAGCCACATAAGGAGAATTTTTAAGATAATCCTGAACAGCCTGCTTTAATGCTCCTGTTCCATAACCATGGATAACGGTAATTTGATTTAAACCTCTCAAACTGGCTTTATCAAGTTTTTCGTCTAAATATTCAATAGCTTCCAAGACGCGCATGCCTCTTAAATCTAAACGAGATAAAAGATTATCAGTATTATCAAAAGTTACTTGAACTTTCTTTAAGTGGGGTGCAACTTTTTTATCTGTTTTAGCTAATTTTGAAATATGGATTTTAGATTTAATATTTCCTATTCTAACTATAACATTACCTTTTTTATCCGGCAGACTATCTAAAATAACAACCTGTTCAAGCTTTTTTATTAAAACATTTTGACCGATTTTTAAATTATTTAAATCGAGCGGAATAAATTTTTGAGCTAAATCATCATCAGCAGAAGAAAATTCTTCTCTGATTTTTTGTTCAATGGAATTTAAGCGGTTATATGAACGCATTGCAACTTTAAGAGATTTTTCTTTTCTAATTTCATCAACAACTTCTTTAATTTCATCTCTCGCTAATTCAAGTTGATTTTGAAATTTCTTTTTAAAATTATCAAGTGATTTTTTCTTGTTTTTCTTTAATTCTTTTAATTTTTCATTGTATTCGATATTCTGCTTTTGTGCTTCATCAAGGTTTTTTTTCGCAAGATTTTCTTTTTCAATTAAACTTTGATTTGTTTTTTCAATCTCAAGAAACATTTTAGAAGATTCTGAACCGTTTGAAATTAAATTTTCTCTTGCAATTTTAATTATTTCAGGATTTAGACCAAGCTCTTGAGATATATCAATAGCATTTGATGTTCCTGAAATGCCGATTATTAAATTATATTTTGGTTTCAAGGTTGCTATATCAAAAAGAACAGTTGCATTTTCAAAATAAGGGTCTTTATATTTTAAGGTTTTTAATTCACCAAGGTGAGTTGTAATTATTGCGGCACTATTTTTCTTTTTAATAAATTCCAATATCCCATACGCCAAAGCCGCACCTTCGTTTGGGTCAGTTCCGGAGCCTAATTCATCCAATAAAACCAAAGAATTTTCATCAATTAAATCTAAAATTTCAGCTATATTTTTAATATGAGCGGAAAAAGTTGAAAAACCCTGCTCCAGACTTTGTTCTTTTGATATATCGCAAAAAATAGATTGATAAGGATAAATCTTTGCCCCGATTGAAGGAATATGAAGCCCTGCTTTTGTCATTAACACCAACAGTCCTGCTGTTTTCAGGGCAACCGTTTTACCCCCTGTATTAGAGCCTGTAATTAAAAGACAATTATAGTCTTTACCTAATATAAAATCATTTTCAACAACATCTTCCTTAACTTCAACCAATAAAGGATGACGCATTTTTTGAATGTCGATTATTTTTTCATCAGTAATTTCAGCTGCTTGTGCTTTTAAAAATATTGAATATTTTGCTTTTGCAAAAACAACATCAAGACGAGTTAAGATTTTTTGATTTAAAATAAGCTCATTTTTAATTTCTTTTAGTTTAGCGCTTAAAATAGAAAGTATTCTATCAATTTCAGCTTCAATTTCTATTTCAATTTGCCTTAGTTTATTTGATAAAGGCACCAAATTAGATGGCTCAATGAAATAGGTCAAATTTGTTGATGAAATATCGTGGACAATTCCTGATACTTTATTTTTACAGCTGGCTTTAACTTGAAAAACGGGTCTTCCTTCCCTTGTTGAAACAACGGTGTCTTGAAGATTATCCACAAAAGACGGATTTTGTAAAAGCAGATTTATAGCATTTTTTAAATTATCTTTATTATCCTTATATGAATTTCTTAATGATTTTAATGTATCAGAAGCAGAATCTCTAACATTTAATTCACTATCAAAGGTTGAAAAAATTTCATCTTCAAAGTCTTTATTTATATATAAATTTTTAATAATCTCCAAAAGACTTTTATCTTGCGTATTTTTAGATATAAAATTTTTAGTAAGTCTTGCATATTGCAAATTCTTCGCCGTTTCAATAATTTCATCAATATTTAAGTAATTTTGTTTAAACAAAAGCTCAATATCAGCTAAATCTTGAATTGGAACAGTTGATTGCGTATCATCAATTATTCTTCTTGCGCTGTCAACAAGATTTAATTCATACTCAATTTTTTCTTTTATATTATTTATTTCAAGCTCAAAACAAGCCTTTTTACCTAAAGAAGAAATTGCATACTTAGATAAACTTGATAAAACTTTATCAAATTCAAGGGCAATATAGTGGTCATTTATGGTTAAATTTTCCATAGTTAAATTTTAACATAAAAGCAAAATTAACTATTTGGGTTGAAATATGTTTTTGATGAAATCTTTTATAGAATCTATTGAACTTTCAGGCTTACATTGAACATCACCCGCAAAATTTGCCGGATTAATTAACATTTTTTTTCTTAAAGGTCTTATAAATAATGCGGGTTCTAATTTAAATAATTCAGCTAAAATAAACCTTAGCCTAAAAATCTTAACTTCATCAGAAGCAGCATCATAAGGACAATCGCCATAACGATCTATTACTCTATTATATAAATTGGCATAGGTCTTATCTGAAATATTAAAAATTTCAGGACAAGTTTCAATTAAATCATCAAAAAATCTATTTAATTTTTCAGGATTATTTGTATATATCCTAGATGCCACATTTGCTTTTAAATTTTCCATACTCGATTCATAAGTTACGTTGTTGTAATAGCCATATGGCGATTTTTCCAAAACAACCAAACTGCCGCTATTCTCAGAAACCCTTCTTTGGGTTTCTTCAGAATTATCTGTTTCAGAATAATTAAGCAATCTTTCAGCACATAAATCTGCAATATACTTATCTCTTATGCAATCATCAGATAAAAAAGTATCGCCTGCTCCGATTTGTCCGCATAATCTTTCTTTTTTAATCCTTGCATTAATTTTTTGTAAATCCCTCTGGGTTATTCTTGTTCTATAAGAAAAACATCCATATAATTATTTGCCTTAAAGCGAGGTTGAGAAGCAAAAGAATTTTTATTTACATATGGATTTTTTCTTGTTAGGGTTTGCAAATTAATTGGGGAGATATTCATTTTTTATCCTTCCTGAATTTATTTATTAATTTATTATTTTTATCTTCAGTATTAAAACGATTTTTATCTATAGAATCAGAAATAAAGTATTTTATTTGCATAGGAGGTGTTTGCCTCAAACGTTTTTCAGTTTGAGCAAGTGCAATTTTAATATTCTCATCTCCAAGCTTATACGTAGGAAGACTTCTGTCTGTTCTGTCAGAAGAGAATAACTCTGCGATTAATTCTGTTTTTTGTTCAGAAGTTAAACTATCAATCCACGCAGTTGAGATTTTTCTTATAGAATCGGCGCTTTGTGTAGTGCCTGAATTAACTTGTAATATAAGTTCAATCACTTTTTCAGCAGGAATTTTATCAAGCAACTGTTCTAATTGCCTGATATCATCCGCTGAAACAGTTTTAATATCTGCCTCTTTATCTTTAAATCCGTAATAAGGTTTTTGTTTACCTGAAAATACTTGATTATTCTTAGCAAAACTTTGTAAATTAACAGATGAAATGTTTATATTATTCTCCTTTTTGTATTTTTCTTGAGATAGCTATACAACTCTCATAAAAAAAGAAAATTGACAAAAAGAAAAATAATTTTAATATTTTGTAATATATTAGCTTACAGCCTGACGAACTCTTTCAAGACAAGCGCTTGACGATATATCCCACTCTCTTTTTGTAATTCTAATTACATTAAAACCGCAGCGCTCCATTATCGCCTGTTTTTTCATATCATTGAATTTACAAGAAACATTATCTTGAACGCCGTCTATTTCAACAACTGTTTTATCAATTACAATATCAGCACTGACAGAACCCATTAAAACACCCGCTTTAATTTTATTTTCTTTATCAAACGACGGAAATTCTTCTTTTATTGCTTCAAAAACAACTTTCTCAAAATCGTTTTTAAAAGTATCTTTTGTAATGTTTGAATTAATTTTTCTTACATATTCAAGGTAATCCCTTAAAAGTCCTTCAGGAAGTTCATTTATATCTCTTGAAATAAAATTAATCAATTTATATTTTGCTCTTGTTATTGCAACATTGAAAAGATTAGGTTTTTGGGCAAATATCAAACTTTGACTATGAGAATTAGGCGCAAAAGTCCAAGACAAAAGCATTATATCTCTTTCATCCCCTTGGAAAGTGTGCGCTGTACCTACATCAATTTTATGTTTTAGAATGGTATCACCGTCAAAAACTTTTAATATTGCTTTTTTAATCAAGTCAACCTGTGCTCTAAATGGTGAAATCACACCTATAGAAACAGGGGTTTGATTATTATCTCTATCTTTTATAATTAACTCTTGAATTGTTTTAACCACTTCTTCACACTCGGGAACATTTCTTGTAGCATCGTGGTCAACTTTTCCGTCTTTTACAATTCTTAGTTCAACAATATCGCCCTCGTTAATATTAGGGCTCATTATTTTAATTTTGCCGCCATAAAATTCTTTGCTTGAAAATTCAATAATAGGAGCGCTTGAGCGAAAATGCTCATCTAATAATACAGGGCTTGTTGAATAATAATTAGCCAAATCAAACATGGAATTTTCTCTAAAACGCCACATTAATTGATATCTGTCATCAATATTATATTGAGATAAGAAACTTTGTTCTTTCGCTTTTTCCAAAAAAGATAAATGCGGTAATTGCTTATCATCACCCACAATTATTGCTTTTTTTGCTCTAAATAATACAGGAATACAAGAAGCAATATCGCATTGAGAAGCTTCATCAATAATTACAACGTCAAACATTGCAGGTTTTAAAGGCAAGCTGTTTGATATAGCATAAGTTGTTGTGCACCAGCAAGGAAAAGCGGATAACAAAGGTTTAAAGTCCTCGCGTTCCAAGACCCTGTTTTGCAAATTAGCTTTTCTTGAAACCAAAGATTTAGCATGAATCATCAGTCTTCTTCTTTTTTGTGCATCGCACAAAATATTTTTTAAAGATGTTCTTCTTTTATTTCTTAAAATATCAATTGCCAATTTCTTTTGTTTTGATTTTAGGGTTTTAATTCTTCTTAGAATTTGATGAAGATTACCCTTTGAATTAATTTCATCTTCGACTTGTCTTAATTTTGCGTCTTCAAGGGCAATATTAAGCTCATAAGGCAATCTTTTTAAAATTTCCTCGTTTAAAATTTTATTCAACTTTAAAAGCTTTTTAATTTTTCGATAATCAAAAAATAATTTAATTTTATCAAAAATATTTTTCTTATATTTTTCTTCAATTTCTTCAATGGTTGAAAAAATCTTTTTAACCTCTTCCAGTTGATTATATTTTAATTTTTCAACAATCAAAGTAAGTCCTGATATTGAATCTTTAGCTTGCTCAAATTCATCGTAGATTTCAGTGTATTTTTTCTCTAAAGACAAAATTGATAATGCTGACTCTTCAAGCCTTTTAACATCTTTTAAAAGCTCTTTCATATCATCAACGTCAGCCACCATATTATCATCATAGCTGCCATTTAGCTCAACTTTATTTGACAACAGCTCTTGAAGCTCAATGTTTAATTGTTTTTGATAATTAGCTCTTCCTGCCCTTAAGGCTAAATAAGGAGCATTTAATTCATTTAATCTTTGAGCTACAACATCAACCGCTTTATCCATACGGCTTGCAACCAAAACAGTCTTACCTGTTGCAATTAAATGCGCTGCAACATTGACTATAGTTTGGCTTTTTCCTGTCCCCGGAGGTCCATAAACTGCTAAAAAGTCATTTTCTTCTATTTTTCTTATGACTTCTTCTTGTGAATCAGACAAACTCAAAGGAGTAACAGGGAAAAAATTCTTTAACTCCGTTTCATCAATTTTAATTTCAGACTGCCCGCTTGATTCTAAAAACTCTTGATTTATTACATTTAAAACAGTTTCTCTATGAACTCCTGAAGGCTTTTCAGCTATTTGCATGAGTTCGTGCAAGACACCTGCGGTAACAGTCGGACGAGTAGTTAAAATAACTGCCTGAGTTCTTTCAAGACTCAGTGTATCAACTTTTACTTTAGGGCTTGATTGGATATTTTCAATTGAATCGAAATCAAAATTACCGTTTTCAATATCTTCAATGGCGGCTTCTCTATTATAAAAATCATTTTCATCCTGTTTAATATCGGATGTAGCACCAATATTTAAGGAAATTTCAATATCAGGCACCAATGATTTTAGAGTTGTTAAAAAGATATTTAGTTCATCTTCTTTTAACGGTAAACTCGGCACAACATCTAAAAGCCCCGATAACATTGCATCTGTTTCCTGCTCATCTTCTCTTTGAATTAGCTGCGCAATTGCCCCCGTATTTAAAGATAATACATCTTCTTGTATTGACAATTGAAGATTAACCCCGACACGCTCCAATTTTGCAGGCGCATACAAAAGAGGGGTTAAAAATTCGTTATTTTTCTTTGTTTTACCGTTTTTTCCAACCAAAAACAAAAACCCGTAGATTAAATATTTGTCTTTTTGATTCATTTCAGACTGAATCATCAATTCTGTCAGATAACTGTTTGTGCCGTCTAAACTTAAGGGAGTATCAAAATTGGAAAATACTTTTTCTTCGCCATCCAAGAAAGCCCATTTGTTTTCTTTGTCACCTTTTAAATTTCTAAAAGTTGACGATTTAACTTCTTCACGAACACAATCATGAAGATAATTACAGATTTTTTTTATAAAACTTCCTCTAAATGCATTTTTAATAGCAGATGGCACAGATTGCAACATAAATAACAGCTTCCTTTTAAAAAATATAATTTTACTACTTTATTATTCTATATAATTGGTTATTTGATAATCCATCATTTCAATTAAATCTTTAAGCATATTATCTTTGGTAATTTCAAACTCTTTAGTATGAGAATCAATTGTATCATCATAATATACGCAAGGATGAATTAAAGCTTCAACAATATCTGCGTTTTTAACTTTCTTTAATCCTTCTAAGATTGTATTAGAATTCATCATGGAAGTATAACTAACGCCAATTAAATAATCATTGGTTTTAAGATTGTATTTTTTTACAACCTGCTTATTTTTTAGGGAAAAATAATTTAATAAAAACACTTTTACTAAATTTATCGGGTTATATTTATAGCCTAAAATAAAATAAGGAATTTCATTTTGAGTTCTGATTTGTTTAATATTATATTCCAAAGCTAATTTTGCAACTATTTCAAATATATTTGGAATTGAATGAACATGAACATGCGAATCAAGGTGGCTTGGTTGAAAAGTTTCAAGTGCAATCTCAATTTGTGAACGAAATTCTTTTTCAACTTGAGCTAAAAATGTTTTATTTTTTGACTTCAATAATAAAGACAAATATCCGTTATTAAAAGAATTATATTTATCGCAAAGTAAATTTAATTTTGAATTAATTGCTTTACCTTCTATTAAATTCAAATGCACTCCAACTCCAAGATTAGGATTAGGCATAACTACCCTATATAATGCATCTTTATAAGAGGGCATATTGGTCATAACACTTGCACTTTTTAAAAGACCTTTTTTAAATCCTTCCAGAACCGCATTGTTATGAAATTCGCTTTTACCTAAATCATCCGCATTTAAAATAAACTTTTTCATGTCAACCTCAAAAACGATTTTACCATAAAAGATTGCATGGCGTTTATTTAGCATGTTAGTATTTAGAAGGAGAGAATAAAATGTCAAAAGATACAGTATTAGCAATAGTAGTTCCTTGTTTTAACGAAAAAGATTTAATTACCTCAACAACCGAAAGACTTTTAGAGGTGTTGTCCGATTTAGAGAAAAAAGAAAAAATTTCAGACAAAAGTTATCTTTATTTTGTTGATGACGGCTCTATTGATAATACTTGGTATGAAATAGCCAAAAATGTCGCAAGACATCCAAACAAAGTTAAAGGTTTAAAATTCAGCTCTAACTTCGGAAATCAAAAAGCGCTTTTAGCAGGTATGCTTCAAGTTAAAAAAATCGGATGTGATGCCGTTATTACAATTGATGCCGATTTACAACAAGATGAAAATAAAATTGAAGAATTTATTGACAAATATGATGAAGGCTATAAAATCGTTTTTGGGGTTAGAAACGACAGAAAAACAGACACTTTCACCAAAAAATTTACAGCTTTGGCCTTTTATAAAGTTATGGCAATTCTAGGTGTTAATATTCCAAAAAATCACTCAGATTACAGGCTTGTATCAAGGGATGTCTTGAATATATTAGATGAATACAAAGAAACTGATTTATTTTTAAGAGGATTTTTCCACGCCATAGGTTTTAGAAAAACAAAGGTTATGTTTGACGTCAAACCAAGAAAAACAGGAAAATCAAAATTTAATCTCATTTCTCTTACAGGACTTGCGGTTAACGGAATAACATCATATAGCATTGTACCTCTAAAATTAATCAGTGTAGTCGGCATAATATCTACTATTTTTGGCTTTTTAATGGGAATATGGACAATAATAGCCAAATTTGTCTGGAATGACTCACCTGACGGCTGGGCAACAGCAATAATTGTCAGTTCGTTCTTTGGCGGCATTCAGCTGTTTTGTGTGGGTATTGTTGCTGAATACTTAGGACAGATTTTTAGAGAAGTAAAAAGACGCCCAAGGTACTTAATAGAAGAAGAATTGCTATAATTTAAACTTCAACAACCCCATGATCAACCGAATTTAGGTCATTAATGACCAAATAATCATTCAAATCGATTTTCACATCAAAATTTTTGTCCCTCAAAAAATATGTGGGTCCTGAACCTGACATTTGAAGCCCCAAGGAAGACAAAAATTCTAATTCGGGATATTTTTTAGATTCTAAAAGCGCAAATTCTAAATCATTTCTCATGTTTGATTCTTTTTTTAATAAATCAAAAGTCTGATAAGCCTCTTTTGCCGAAATTTTAAGATGTTTCGGCTTTACTAATGACAATTTAAAATTATAAAAAGGCATTTTTGTTAAAATTTCGCCTCTGCCTGTACAAAGTATCGTTCCGCCTTCAAGGCAAAAATTTAAGTCAGAGCCTAATTCTTGAGCCAATTGATGAAGCTCATTTAAAGATAAAGGATAATCCAAAATTTTATTTAAACCATATAAAACTCCGGCAGCATCAGTTGAACCGCCTGCAAGACCTGCGCAAACAGGAATATTTTTTTCAATAAAAATAGAAACATCATAAGTTTTGTTAATTTTTTCAAGAAAAACTTTTATTGCCTTATAGCAAATATTTTTTTCATCATAAGGTATTTCACTACTTGTTCCTGAAAGCTTAATGCCATTACCTTCATTTAATTTTATTGTAATGTAATCAAAAAGCCCGATTGTTTGCATTATGCTTTTAATTGAATGAAATCCCGTTTTTTTATCAATAGGAAAAACTCTTAAATCAAGATTAATTTTTGCAGGACACTTTATTTTAATTTGTTTCATTTTAATTAAATTCCTCAAGTGCAATCGCCAATTTTTGTATGTCTGATAAAGACAGTTTCTCTCCTCTTTGAGTTTTATTTATATTTATACTGTCAAGCGCACGCTCAACTTCAAGAAATCCTGCATTAGTTAGAGAATTTTTGATATTTTTTCTTCTTGCCATAAAAATTGCTTTTATAGTTCTTTTTAAAAGGCGAGTAATTTCAACTTTTGGCTTATCATTAATTTTAAAATGAACTAAAGCGCTATCCACCTTAGGAGAAGGCATAAAGCAATCTTTAGGCACAATTTTAATTATTTCTGGCTCACTAAACATTTGAGATAAAATAGACAATTGACCATACTCTTTATTTTCAGAATTTTCATCAGCAACTATTCTTTTTGCAACTTCCAATTGCACCATTAAAACAATCTCAGAAATTCTTGAACGATTTTTATGATTTAATTCATCAATTTCACCCAATAAATGAACCAAAATCGGACTTGTAATGTAATATGGAATATTTGCAATTACTTTTATTTTTTCATTTTCAAAAGGCAGTTCATCTATATCTGTTTTTAAAACATCCTTTTCAAAAAGATGAAAATTATCTTTTGAAAATAAATTCCTTTCCAAAACAGCTATTGCATCTTTATCTATTTCAAGAGCAACAACTTTTTTAGCTCTTTCAACCAACTGTTCAGTTACAAAGCCAAGCCCAGGTCCAATTTCTAAAATTTCATCATCAAAAGTTGCAAAATCAGAAATAAAATTAATTACAGATGAATCAACAAGAAAATTTTGCCCTAAAGATTTTTTTGCTCTAAACTTTTTAGCTCTTAAAATATAATTTAAATCCATAAGATAATATTAACAGAAAAAAAGAATTAAATCTTATAGACAGCTTGAATAATTATTATTCATGATAAGATTTGAATATGCAAAAATTATTAGAAAAAAAACAAGCACCAACACCAATTAAAAAAGATTTTAAATCATTTAAAAAACTTACAAAAAATGAAATAAAATCGTTTTATCTAAAAAAGAAAAATTCTGATTTTTTAATCGGGCTTGAATATGAAAGAATTAGCCTTGACAAAAAAACCTTTAAAACCGCAAGCTACGAAAAAATTTCAAAAATCATAGAACACTTTGCTTCTATTACTTCTTGGGCTTTGATTTACGATAACGATACAATTATAGGTGCTATTTCAAAAGATGAAACATCAATTTCACTTGAACCGGGATGTCAATTAGAAATCAGTCTTTCCCCAAAGAAAAACATTTTAGATATAGACCTTGAAATAACAAAAATTTCAAAATTATTAGATAGTATAGCAAATATCTATGACGTTATCTTTTTAGGCTATGGAATAAACCCTCTGGATTCAGTTGATGAAATTGAAATATTAAACAAAACCCGCTACAAAATAATGAATGATTATCTTCCAAATTGCCCTTGGGGAGAATTAGCTCCCAAAATGATGCGTCAAAGTGCGGGTATTCAGGTTAATATTGATTACAAAGATAATTTTGACGCATATCATAAACTAAAATTTTTTAATTTAATCATGCCTTTTATGACAGGATTATTTTCAAATTCGCCTTTAGAAAAAAATAAATTATCAGATAAAAAATCCCTAAGAGCACACGTATGGCGCTATACAGGAAAAGACAGGTGTAATTTATTTTATAAAAATATTTTTTCCAAACTTTTTTCTTCTTTAAATTTATTTGATAACTATATTGATGAAATTCTTGATGTACCTATGGTTTTCATTGAAAAAAACGGAAAATCCATTCCAATTGAAGGAGAAATCACCTTTAGAGAATATATGAAATACGGCTTTATGGGTTTTAGTGCCGATATTTATGATTATATGCTTCATCAAAGTCTTGTATTTCCTGATGTTCGATTGAAAAAATATATTGAGATAAGAAACCATGACAGCTCATCAATCAAAATGGCTTTGGCTCTATGCGCACTATATAAAGGATTATCTTCAATCAATCCAAAAACACTACTAAAAAAATTCAATTATTTAAAAATTAATGACATTGATAAATATAATGAATTAGTTGTTGATAAGGCTCTTGATTTTAATGTTAACTCTAAAATAAGCGCTTGGGACACAGTAAATTCCATTTTAGACGAAGCAAAAAATGCCCTAAACTCAAAAGACAGAATTTATTTAAAACCAATTTTAGAAATGATTAAAGCAAGAAAAACACAAAGCGATATTTTAATTGACTACAATATTAAAAATGTTCAAGAATTAATTCAATTTTTAAATTAAATATTACAAAAATGTTATAAGTTGCAAAAGGCTAATGCTTTGTTAAAATTTAATTATGACAAAAATATTTTTACTTATAAACAACGAAGCCAACAGCCAAATAGAAGATATTTTATCTGATAAAAATAATGAACTAATGAAAGCACAAGGAGAGTTAGAGGACATCTTAACTCAAATTCACCATTTTTGCCCTGATATCATTTTAGTTGAAAACAATCTTGAAAATTGCGAATTTATAATTCGACAAATAAAATCTATTGCAAAAAATCAAAACACTCAAATTATATTTTTACTGCACGAAAATGTTAAAACAGACATATTAAACCTTGCAGACGGTTTAGTTGAATTTCCTTTAAAAAAAGAAGTGTTATTATCGACCATAAATTCCCACTTTAAAATTAAAAAATCACTGGACAGACTCTATGACAACAACAAAGAACTGTCAAAAAGTCTTTATCAATTAAATGTTTTATATAATACAAGTTCGCAATTTGCAGGAACACTGAACACTTCAAAATTATATGAAATTATGATTGAAGCAATGGAAAAAACTTTAAGCTTTGATATTTCAAGCGTCTTAATTTTTAATCAATTTTCAAAACCGATTTTATATTTAAATACAATTCACACACCAAGCGAAAATTTAATTGATGCACTAAAAATCCGCTCCATATTAAATTATAAAACAATGTTTGAAAATACAACCCTTCCCCATGATAAAGATTTTGACGAAATTGAAGTTATACAAAAAACAAAACAAAGTCGTTCAAATAAAATTTATTCTATAGACTCACTAAGTTATGATTCATTATTTGCACCAATTAAGGTCGGAGATGAATTTTTTGGAGTAGTTGAATTATTTAGACAAATTCCCTACACAGCAGAAGATGTTACATGTTTCCAAGCAATAACTCATCAAGTGGCACTCCCTCTAAGAAGTGCAAAACTTTATGAAGAAATTTCATCCACAAATAAAAAACTGGAAAAACTTGAGAGAATTAAATCTGAATTTGTTTCAATCGTTTCCCATGAATTAAGAACACCATTAACTCCAATAAACAATTCTCTTGAGATTGTTCTATCTAATCAAGCAGGCGAAATTCCTCCTGAAGCTCAAAATTTCATTATAATGGCAAAAAGAAACATACAAAGACTCTCAGGAATTATTGAAGATTTATTGGATTTATCAAGAATACAAACAGGAAAACTGGATTTAAAATATAAACTTGTAGATATAACACCATCCTTGGAATTATTGCAAAAAACTTTTTTACAAGTTGCACAAGAAAAAAATATAACAATTAACCTTGAAATTAAACAAAAACTACCCGAAATTTATGCTGACTTAAGAAGAATTGAACAAATTTTTTCTAATTTAGTTTCAAATTCACTTAAATTTACTCCTCAAGACGGCACAATTAATGTTGTTGCAGAAGTTGTTTTAAGTAACGAAATCGATAAAACAAAATTAATATCTCCTTATATAGATTTAAAAGGCGAATACATTAAAATTTCTGTTCAAGATAACGGAATTGGAATAAAAGAAGATGACATTCCAAAAATATTTGATAAATTTTCTCAAATTGAAACGTCATTAAACAGAAACAAAGGCGGAGTAGGTCTTGGATTAACAATTACTAAACAATTAATTGACTCACATTTTGGCGCAATATGGGTTGAAAGCGAAGAAAAAAAAGGTTCTGTTTTCAATGTAATTCTGCCGTTGTGTGATGATTTTAAAATATTTGAAATGGATTTATCTCACGCGCTTATTGCCTCAGGCAATGTTGGAATATTAAAAATCAACTACAACAAAAGAATTGAGTTAATTGAGCTTTTAAAGGAACAAAAACTTTTAAATATAACAAGGCTGTCAAAAGAAATTTTATTTGACAAAGACGAAAGAAAAGAATATTGGGCTTATATACCAAAAATTTCAATCAGCTCTTTTGATGCAATATATAGAACTATTGAAGATTTTTGTATAAAGATTTCAAATGATGAAAGTGATATAATATTATCAAAAGCACACAGCGAAAAAGATGGTATTGAAGTTAGCAAAATAATTAATATTTTAAACAGTTAAAGGTGAAATAATGAAGAAGATATTAATAGTTGATGATGAAAAAGATATAGTTGAAACACTGTCTTTTATGTTAAAAGCAAAAGGCTTTGAATGTATTTGTGCTTATGACGGAGAAGAAGGACTTAACCTTGCCAAAAACTCTAATCCTGATTTAGTTATTTTAGATGTCATGATGCCCAAAATAAACGGCTATAAAATTTGCAGACTTTTAAAATTCGACAATAAATATAAAAATATTCCGATTATTATGATTACAGCAAGAAGTCAAGATGAAGACAAGTTAATCGGTGAAGAGACAGGTGCTGATGAATACATCACAAAACCTTTTGAATTTTCAGATGTACTAGAAAAAATCAGCAAATATTTAAAACAAAATGAAACGGTGTAAAAATGGACTTATTGAACGACAGCACTTCTTTAGACAACAAAACTCTCGATAAACTAAAATATGATTTAGTTAGAGATAATCTTGTTACGTATGACGACATTGAACATGCGCAAGAACTTGCTGTTGCGCAAAACACCAATATAGGTCAAATTTTAATCAATACGGGTATGATTGACGAAAATGTTTTAATGAAATTTTTAGAAGAAAAACTTCATACCCCTTGTGTTGATTTAGAAAACTACACAATAGATAAAAAATGTCTTGATTTTATAACATACCAAGACGCAATAAGGTTCAAAATTCTGCCTTTATTTATTATCGAAGATACTCTTACAATTGCAATGGCAGATCCTATGGATTTATTTTCCATAGATAAAATTATGCAAATAACAAAAAAGAACATTGACCCTGTTATAGCCTCAGAAAAAAGTATTCTAAAAAAAATCAATGAATATTACGATATAAAATCTAAAGTTGAAAATATAAATCTCGACAATTCAAAAACATTTAATTGGCAAGAAGAGCTTCACAATGATGACTTATCTCAAGAACACATCCAAGTGTTATTTAGAGCAATTTTAAAACAAGCAATTAATGAAGATATCCACGAGCTTTATTTTGAAAATTCTCAAGAAGGTCTAAACGTTTATTTTAAACGCCCTGTTGAGATATATAAAACGGGCACAATTCCAAGCCTTTTAACAAGTTCATTTATTCAATCGCTTAAAACAATGTCTAATTTAGACCCTAATGTTTTTGAAATTCCGCAGTTGGGAAAATTGAATTTCAATGTTGATGATAATGAACTGACGGCAAGCGTAAGCGCATTTCCTACAATCAGCGGTGAGAGAATTTTAATCAAAATTTATCACCCCCCGCTAAGTTTGGATAAGTTGAATATCACACAAAATAAAATCGAAATAATAAAACAAGCAATGACAAAATCAGGAATTATCCTGATTTGCGGCTCATCCTTATCAGGAAAAACTCATCTTATTTATTCAATTTTATCTAATTTAATTCCAAAAGCAAGAAATGTTATGACATTAGAAAGTATTGCAAAATACAAGCTAAAAAACGTTGCTCAATGCGAATTAAACGAAAATATAGGATTTAACCTTGATAAAGCAATGAGATTTATTGAGTTTCAATCGCCCGACATTATTTATTTTGAAGGAATTACAACAAAAGAAGGGCTCGATTTCTTCACTTCTTTAACCCTAAAAAATAAAACACTTATCACTGAATTTTTAGCAGAAAACATGGATGATTTAAGAAGAAAATTTGAATTCAGCGAATTTACAATGTTTAAGTCCGTAATAAGCTGTTTAATTTTTATCCACAATAAAGACTCAATTGAAGTTTTTGACAAAAATGAATTAGATAAATATTTATTATAATAAGTCATCTAAAAGTTTTTTAGCTATTTTTTGATGATTTTCAATATCATAATGCAATCCGTCAATTTTAGATACTTCTACAACCGAATTTAAATCTATCATTTTACAGCATTCTTTTTTTGCCAGATTGTTAAATATTTCAGGCAATTTCTTTGACCTTTCAATAGATATTTTATCAAACATTAAACTAAATCCGCTTTTTAAAATACATTCATCGATTATAGAAGGACAAAGAAGGATTATTTTCACTTCATTTATCACATCTTTAATTGAACTTATAAAACATTGGAATTTATTTTCAAAATCCGATAACTCATAGTTATATAAAAATTGCATGTCATTAATGCCAACTTGAAGAATTATAATATCTAAATCATCTTTTAAATATTGTTTTATGGCTTTATAGCCCGTCATTTCAACAGAAACATTGTCATAAACCGCAGTTCTGTTGTTGCACCCTTGTTCTATAACGAGATATTTATCTTTAAGCTTTTCTTTTAAAATCCCGCTCCACCTCTCGCTTTGGGTGTATCTCAAACCGTTTAAGGGATTGAAGCCGTAAGTATTACTGTCACCAAAACATAGAATTTTTTTCATAGTATATTATTTTTTAATTTTTGGGTTTTTGTCAAGAGGAAAAACTTTAAAATCGTTTTAAAAACAAAACAAAGTTTAGAGTTTCTCTTTTAACAGCAAAAAAAGACTTCTTTTAAAGAAGTCTTTTTTAATGGTGGGCCCGGATGCTTCAGTTGTAGGCGAAAACTGAGCCGTACAAATGAAGTATGCGCAGATTGCGTAGAAAATCGGACTTTTAGTCCTGATTTTCGAGCAAGCCAGCTAAGACGCAGTCTCGACGGGCAATAAAAAAAGACACCCTAAAGTGTCTTTTTAAATGGTGGGCCCGGAGAGACTCGAACTCTCACACCGAAGGCGCTAGATCCTAAATCTAGTGCGTCTACCAATTTCGCCACAGGCCCATTAGATTTATATAAACATAAAAAATTCTAATCAATTCAATTTTCAAACTGCAAGCAAACATGAAGTTCAACTGCAAATAAATAATACACTGGACAAACTAATTAGTCAAGTAAAAAGAGTATTTAAAAATACTCTTTTTAATCTTTACACCAATACTTATCAAGCCATTTTGTGGGTTTAACGTATCTGAAACCTCCTTTACCCATGAACCCTTTATATGCCTGCTCCGGATTTGGGCGCCCATGGAAAATTAAAATTTTAGCTTCAAAGGGATCTTTGGGTACTAAAAAGAAATTCAATGGAAAAGGCCACAAACAATTTCTTTTAAAGCTAACACACCAACCTTTATCCCAATATTTTAAAATTCCTTTATCGTTCATCTGGTGAGATAAAAAAGCTTGTTCGTTTTTGTAGCGTTTTCTAATATCTTTACCTTCTTTATAAAAGTTTTCAATAATATCTTTATGTTGTTTAACATTAAATTTAAATACAGAAGAATTTCCAATAATATCATCAGGAAAATCCCAATCCTTTATAATATAAAATTCCCCTTCTTTCCTAAAAAAGCAATCGATGTTATCCCTGATAACTATATCTAAATCCAAAAACAAGGCTTCACCTTCTAAATCTGCTAATTTATCGGTAAATAGACCGAGCTTTTTCCAAGCTTTTTCAGGCAATCCTTCATCATGAAGCTCAGGTAAAGGTCTTATTTCAACCCCTTCAGATATGCCCTCGGGTTTATCTGTAAAACAAATAAACCTATGTGGCAGAGTTAAATTTCTCTCAACCATTTTATAAAGACGGTTAACATAATCTGCGCCAAATTTATCGCCCCATTTGATACAAATTACATTTCTTTTCATTTTATCCATTGGATTTCTCCTTATTTACCTGTTTGGCGCATAGTTGGGAATGCTATTACATCTCTGATTGAAGGTGAATTGGTTAAAAGCATAACCAGTCTATCTATACCCATGCCCATGCCGCCTGTCGGAGGCATGCCATATTCAAGAGCCGTAATAAAATCTTCATCAATTTCCATGGCTTCTTCATCTCCGTTTGCCTTTGCTAAAGCCTGAGCCTCAAACCTTTGACGCTGGTCAATCGGGTCAGATAATTCTGAAAATGCATTTGCAATTTCCCAACCGTTAACTCTTGTTTCAAAACGCTCCGTCAAACGTTCGTTATCCCTGTGAACTTTAGCTAATGGCGAGATTTCTCTTGGATAATCAATAATATGGCAAGGCTGAATTAAACTTGGTTCAACTTTATCTTCAAATACAGCTTCGACAATTTGACCCCAATTTAAGTTTTCATCAACGTGCACACCAATACTTAAAGCTAAATCTCTAGCTTCTTGAGCTGTATAAACACTCATAAAATCAACTCCGGTTGCATCTTTAATTGAACCTAACATAGTTTTTCTATCCCATGGCGGAGTTAAGTCAATTTCATTTTCTCCATATTGAATTTTAGTTGTTCCCAAAACCTCTTGCGCTACATAAGCAACCATGTTTTCGGTTAAAGTCATCATGTCATTATAATCAGCATAAGCTTGATATAATTCAATCATGGTAAACTCAGGATTATGACGAGTGTCTATACCCTCATTTCTAAAGCATTTACCAATTTCAAATACACGCTCTGAAACACCGCCCACGATTAATCTTTTTAAAAACAACTCAAGAGCAATTCTTAAAGTTAAATCCATTTCAAGCGCATTATGGTGTGTGAAAAACGGTCTAGCACTAGCACCTGAGGCAGTAGTTTGAAGCGTCGGAGTTTCAACCTCCATAAAACCGTCTTTTGCTAAAAATTCTCTGATTTTTTGTATAATCAAGCTTCTTTTTTTGAAAGTATCTCTAACTTCAGGATTTACTATCATATCAAGATATCTTTGGCGATATCTGATTTCAACATCAGATAACCCATGGAATTTTTCAGGCAGGGGAAGAAGTGATTTTGATAACAATTTTAAATCAGTCGTTTTAATAGACAACTCACCTCTTGGAGTTCTTCTTATTGTACCTTTAAAACCGACAATATCGCCCACATCAATTAATTTTAAAAGTTTCATTTTGTCTTCAGGAAGATTTTGCTTATGAGAAAAAATTTGAATTTTTCCCGTTGAATCAGCTAAATCGATAAACATGCCTGTATTTCTGATTGCCATAACGCGTCCTGCAACAGAATAAACATCTTGTGTTTCAACACCTGCTTCTAAGTCTTTATATTTTTCTTGCAAAGTCTTAGCATTAGCAGTTTTATCAAACGTATAGGGATACGGATTAACCCCCATATCGATTAAATCGGTTAATTTTTGTATTCTGCCTTCTCTTATGCTTTGAGCAGAGCTTGTATTTGATTCCATTTATTTCTCCTTTAAATTATTAAAAAGTATATTTAGGGATTTTAAATTCTCTTTTATCTTCGTCTTTTAAAGTATATTTTGAATAAACTTCAAATGAAACATCCTTACATTTTTGCACATATTCTTCACTAATATATTTTTTATATGTTTCATTTAAATCGCCCGAATAATTTCCCAGACAATCGGCAAATTTAATAAGCACTTGTTTATCACATCCGCCTGCATAAGCTTTTGTCTTGGCATCTGTTCCTGACGGTCTTATTTCAACAAACTTATCCTCAAAATCAAGATAAGTACCGTCACCCACAAACAATACATCCGTCAAATTTGAAAAATCTAATTCTTTAAATGTATCAGATAAAATTTCTTTAATTTGAGCTAAAGAAATTTTATTTTCTAATTTTGCCATAGCAAGAGCCAAATAGAAAATATCATTTTTAGTTCTTTTAGCTTCACCTTTTACTTTAGCTTCTTTTAATTTGTCAATATCAGGTTCTGATTCATTATAATAAGCAATATCAACTCTAACGTCATATCTTGAAATTATATTATTTTCATCATAAATCTTTTGAAGATGTTCAGCTAAAGTTGTATCAATTGATGAAACTAAAGCACTTGCAACAATGATTGCTTCAGTAGCTGATTTTTCTCTCATAGCAAGCGCCACTCTTCCATTAAGCGATTTAACGGGTTCAATTGCCCCTATTATCATGCCGCCTGATTCTTCGCCGCCAAAAATCATTCTGGGGTTTTTTCCAAGCTCAACTTTTTTATTAAACACATCATAAACAATTATGTTTTCAGCATTTTTTTCAAACTGAGCTTCGATTTTTTTAACAGCAGAAGCGATTTCTTTAAAACCGACAGGAGTGTTGATAATTTTTATATTTTTTGATTTTGCCCACTCATCCCATGCTTTTGAACTTGCAGTTGTTTTAATCATGAAATATTCATTATTTGGGTTTTTATCTAATGCCCCAAACCAATAATCCATAATCATTAAGAAGGACTGATTTGCTGAAAATACGCACAATATCCTATTTTCGTCTAATTTTACATAATCAATTCCTGCTTTTTTAACCACATCTATTTTATCAATAGAAACAATTTGAACAATATTCAATCTGTCATGATCAGGGTCTGTAATTAATACAACCGTATTTAAGGGATAATCTTTTAATTTTTCGCCGTAGTTAAGAGATTTCACAACGGGGAAATATTCAACCCCATTTTCATCTTTTGCTAAAACAGTAACATCTAATGACCAGTCGTAAAAAACTTCTTTTCCTGATTTATCTTTTTTGATGTCCTTACCAATACCATGGAAAAATGGGTCTTCTTCTTTATTTAACCAAACAAAATTATCTGATATATTAAGCTTTTCAAGAATTTTTGACAATGTATTATAAGCACATCCGCCAACTGAATCTATTACAATTTTATTTTTGAAATTCTTGATTGTATCTGTGTTCTTTTTGTTTGCAACCCCATTTTCAAGATATTCACAATATAAATCAATACCGTTGTTTAATTTTTCCATTGTTTTTTCGTCAATTAATTCATCGTCGGATGAAGAAAATTCAATTTCATAAAAGCCTTTTTTATCTACCTCATCTAAAATTTGTTCAATTTTATTAACAAATTCCATGCTCTCATCCGGTAAATATTGTGAGCCTTGGTTGTTTAAATCTTTAGTTGCATTTTTAACTGAAATCCCATGGGAACTTGTGATATATTCTGCACCCACTAAATCCAATTTGAAAGCCAAAAAAGAAGCGAGCCAGATAGGTATGGTTCTGCGATTAACAGGCGTCAGCGTTCTTATATTAAGCGCCGCTTGAATTCTTGCAATAATATCTAAATATGTTTTTGAATTATATCTGACTTCGCAGCCGACAAGTTTTACATGTTCATCATTAGGATATTTTTCTTTTAAAACCAATGCTTTAGCTAAAGTTGCAAGAGTCATCCCGATTGTATTAATCGGAAAACGAGTATCATGAGGATAAATTATATTTTGAGGCCCTCTAATACCTGCTGTCGAAACAAGAGCTTCCTTTTTATATCCTTGAAACCAATTTCTTAAATTTAGCTTTTCAACATATTCTTTTGTTAATTTAAAAGTAAATTTGTTTTTATTGCTATAATCAAAAATCTTATCTTCTTTAATATATTGAGGTGTATTTCTTTCAACACTCTCCATTAACATTTTTTCTAAATTCATATGTCCTTACTCTCTCTCAAAATTCCATATGTATAAATTTTAACACAAAGATAAATTATTTATCTTTTTTTACATCATTAGAAGCAATACCAACTTTTTGGGTTAATGATTTTTTACCTGTCAATTTCTTAAATGTCCTGCTCCACCAGCCTATAAAGCCTTTTTTGCTCATTTGTTCATTTTCATATTTTATAATATCGTCTTTAGATTTCATTTTGCGGAACGGTTGACAAATTGATTTTCTTACAAAAAATTCATTAGTAGTTTCTGTTGCACCTGCAATCAATGTAGCGTCTAACAGACTTCTGTTAAGCGGAAATCTAAACACAGAATTAAACACATTCATCAAAGTACCGTTTATAATGAAGTTTGATATTTTATGAGCAAGTCTTTCGTTGCGTTCTTCTTTTGCAGCCTCAACGTCCTTACCTTCAGATTCGATTAACACTTTATTTGTATAATCATTTACAAAGAAATAGGTAGAAATCGCCGTTACCATTGTACGAGAAAGATTTGCCAACTCCCCTGTTTCAGATGATGATTCAAAAGCTCTTGTGTTTCTTTTAATATAATCCAGAATTTTTTCATTACTCCAGCTTTTTCTGGAAACCAAATCATAAACAGCAACTAATTCTTTTTTAACTTCATTCAAACTAAAGTTATCGTTGCGAGCTTTTAAAGCAGCAAAAGCAGCTTCAGATTCCTTGAAAATCGTCTTATCCATGAGCATTTCAACTAACATAGCAGGAGCACTCAAAATTTGATAAATAGTTTTAAATACCTTAGTAAAACCGTTATAAAGCCCCGGAAGAGCGGGAAGATCTTTTCTGTTATGAATTAACAGTTTATCAGTATCACCTATTCTTTCAATCCCATCAGGCAATACAGTCTTAGATTCAAGAGCTGCCTGTTTTAATTTTGTGATATTTTCTAAAAATTCATCCAAAATTGGTGCAATTTCAATGCCTTTTTTTGTTTTCCTTAATTCAATGACTTTATTTTTCAATTCATCAAGCTCAAAAGAAGAATTATATTTTAAAAATTTCTCTTTAAATTTCGTCTCAAGAGAAAACATTTGCATTCTGCGTTTATATTTCTTATCCATATTGCTTATTGCTGTTTCCAAATGGTCAGGTAATGATGTTTCATTTCTTAAAGCGTTAATTATGGCACTTTTTGTAACACCATTTTCATACAATTTCTTTCTTTCAATTTTTATGCCAATTTGACCTTTTAAACTTCGGCTTATAACATAAAAAGCACAGCAGCCCAATACTGCATATCCAAAAATTTGAGATAAACTAAATTTCTTCTTCTTGGAATTATTTCCGTTTTCAGATACTGCCTCCTTGGCAGTTGATTTAACCAAACTGTTCATCGAAGCAAAAGTACCGTCTTTTGAAGCAAATTGAATAAAAAGATTATCCTGATTAGAGTTTATTCCTGTAAAGTTAAGTTTTTTAGTGTCTTTATCAGATGCAATATTAGGATTAGAAGTTAAATTTTGTTGTTTTTCGGCTTCTTTTTTAGCGTTTTTCAATTTTCTTTTTTGGGCAATTTTTTTAGCCTGTTCAGGGGTAAGAGGATGCAATGGAGTTCTGCTGAATATTCTTGAGCCAACTTCTGAAATCAATGAACTTAGCGCAATTACAACAGCATTAATTATAATACTTTTCTTTACTATTTTATCTAGTGCGCCCAAAGTCACAAATGTAGTTCCTGCACTTAGGAACATTCTTGTTATTTCTTGTTTTAAACGAGAATGATGAGCTTTTTTGGCTTCATCTTTATCGTCTTTTTGAAGCATTGAGATATTATAAAAATCGTTTGCAGAATATAGCGCGCTAACCATTGATGTAGCTAACCTATTTAGAGTTCTTTCATCTCTGGTGCTATAGCCTTTATAAAGTTTATTTACATCTAAAGCAACATAATCCTTGAAATGTTCTCTGCAATTTGCTAATGAAAATTTTTGCCCCCCTACTGCTGTCATGGGATTATTTTCTTTAGAAACCATATTAAAATAATTTGAAATTTTTTCATTACTTGATAATGAAGTAAATTTATCTAAAATATCAGTACAGAGTTTTTGATTAGCTAAAATTTCAGAAATTCTTAATCGTTTTGTTTGTATAGGAGTTGCGCCAATCTTTTTTAATACCGCATTTGCGGCACGAACAGGCAATTCAAAAATCGGAAAAGTAAGCGTATAATACAAATCTGACGCCAAAGCCTGGTTTGTTATTTTAAGCATATCAGGGATAACAATTTTGCCTGAAGCATCTTTTGCCACAAATCCGGCTTTATACAAAACATTAGTAAAAAATTTATCACTTCCAAGCACTTGATCAATTGCTTCTACAACCTTTTGTGCATTAGTTAATGTAATATTTTTTTTTGTTTTATCTATAACTCTACTAAATGTATCATCTACACTGCCCGTAAATTTAATATCTCTGCCTTGGTTTAATGGGGTGGAGCGTCTATCCGCTTTGGCTTTATTTGCATTGCGGAATTTATCAGCAGAAATAAATTGTTTATTAAATTTTAAATCCATTACCAATATTTAAAAAATAATACTTCTATTATTTTTCCCCATAGTCATACACTAACACAACAAAACATCTGAATATAATTTTTTGCCTAAAATTTTAAGTTTTTTATATTTTTGTTAATAATTTGTATTATATTAAAAAATAAATTATCTTTTTATTATGGATAAGTTGGGTAAAATATTAATTGTAGACGATGAACAAATGGTCACAAAAACAGTTGTTATGCTTTTGGGTCTGGAAGGCTTTAGCAATGCAATACCTTTTAATAACCCTAAAGACGCCCTTAGTTATCTTGAAAACAACGAAGTCGATTTAATTTTAAGCGATTTTATAATGCCTCAAATGAATGGTATTGATTTTCTTGAGCAAGCAAAAAAAATCCAGCCTGAAGTTGCAACAATACTATTAACAGGCTACGCCGATAAAGAAAACGCAATCAGAGCAATAAATGAAATAGGAATATTTAAATATATTGAAAAACCTTGGGATAACAACAACCTCATTATAAATATCAAAAATGCACTAACTCAAACAAGACTCAAAAAAGAACTGAATAAAAAAGTTGAAGAGCTTGAAAAACTAAACGCAAAACTTGAAAATTATTCAAAAAATCTGGAACAAATAGTTAGAGAAAGAACTTTGGAGCTTTCTCAAGCTAACTCAAAATTAAGCGCAATAATTACAAATTGCGCAGACGGTATTATACTTTTTGATAACGACCTTAGGATAACGGATTTAAATACAGCAGCAGTTGAGCTTTTTGGTCAAAATAAAAAAGATTTAATCTCAAAAAATCTTTTTGAACTTGTGGTAAGCGAGAAAAAACAATTTAATAAAACCAACTTAAAACCCCATGAAAACCTTTTTTTAAGAAATTATTACCTTATAAACTACAAAAAAGATATAAAAATTCCTGTTGAAATAAGTATAGCAACAGTAAACGACGACAAAATAAACTTTTATGTTGCAGTAATCAGAGATGTTACTTATCAAAAAGAAACAGAGCGCTTAAGAGATGATTTTATTGCCACTTTGACCCATGACTTAAGAACACCCCTATTGGCAACCATTTCAGGATTAGATTTTATTTTGGATAAATCTTTGGGTGATATCACAGACAAACAAACAAATCTTTTTCTTGCTATGAAAAAAAGCTCGGAAGACATGCTCGGTCTTGTGAATGCACTTTTAGAAGTATACAGATATGAAGCAGGAAAAACATACCTATATAAAACAAAGTTTGACATAGTCAAACTTGCTAACGAATGTAAAGACGAATTAACCCCGCTTGCAAAAAAATCCAATATAGATTTTAAAATCAAAACAAACGATAATGAAATTTTTGTCAATGCGGATAAAAATGAAATCAGAAGAGTATTAGCCAATCTTATGGGAAACGCTATCAAGCACTCCCAAACAGACGGAGTTGTTACAATTAATATCGAAAAAAACAACAAAGATTTAAAAACAGAAGTAATTGACAACGGTATCGGCTTATCCAAGGATGATTGCAATAAATTATTCAACAGATTTTCTCAAGGTACAAACCAAAAACGCTCAAGCTCAACAGGTCTTGGTTTATACCTTTCAAGACAAATTATAGAAGCACACAATGGAAAAATATACGTTGAATCGAAGCTGAACAAAGGCTCAAAATTCACATTTGAACTAAAAAACTCAATAAACGATTGTAAGGTAATTTTATGACAGAGAAAAAAATAAATATACTACTAGTTGAAGACCATGAATTTACAAGACTGGGACTTTCGATGAAACTTGAAAACATGCCTGATTATAACCTTGTCGCTCAAGCAACCGACGGACAGGAAGGTATTATAATGGCACAAAAATATAATCCTGATGTCATATTAATGGATATAGGTCTTCCAAAAATGGACGGTATTACCGCCACAAAAAAAATTAAAGAAGAACTAAAACTTGATTGCGCTGTTTTAATGTTCACCTCAAGAGATAGTAAGGATGATATTTTTGCAGCTTTTAAAGCAGGAGCGGACGGTTATATTATGAAAGGCTCAAGCTCGGAAAACCTTTTCAATGCAATCAATGCAGTTGCAGTACACGCAGCTTGGATAGATTCACAAATTGCAAGAGTAGTTCTATCAAGTATACAAAATGAAGACAATTTACAATCCGAAGAAACAAAAACTCAAAAAGAAGCCAATAAAAAATACGGATTAACTAAAAAAGAGCTTGAGGTTCTTGCTTTAATAGTAGACGGACTATCAAACCAAGAAATCTCAGAAAAACTTGTTGTTTCAATATCTACAACAAAAGCACATGTACACAATATATTACAAAAACTATACCTTTCAGACAGAACAAAAGCAGCAATTGTTGCCCTTAAAGAAGGTTTAGTGTAAATGTCAAAAAAAATTAAAGTCGCTTTAATTGTTACATTTTGCACTATTTTTTGTTTGCCTTGTTATTCTTTTGATTTTAAAAAATATCTTCCTTTTAAGAAAAAACAACCCGAACAAAAACAAAGAATGGTTGAAACAAAACAAGAATGGGAAATAGAGGCTAAGAATGTGCCCTTATCAGAAAGAGAAGAAAAAAGCTATCAAGACCCCAAAAGCACAAAAAAATATTATCAGCCCACACCAAAATATATCTTTGAAAAATACAATTACCCTCAAGGCACAAGACAAATAAATATAGAAGATGTAAAGAAAAACCTATATTCATATCCATATATTGTGGCTGACGTTAATTGTCATTATGTTGCATATCCAAGGTATTATTTTTCTCCTGATATAAACCAAATCTCATCAAATTTTTATGTGGAAAAACTGGATACATCCAAAACAAAAACAAGAAGAATTTTAGATTACAATCATAATCAACTTGAAAGAAGAGCAATTATTCAAGCAGGTACAAAAGAAGTTTATCCTAATTTATTTAACGGATTAACATTAGTTGATTGGAGTGCTGATGGAAAAAAACTGTTAATAAAAGAACAAATAGGCTCAACCTTAAACGGTATATATAAAACATATTTATATATACATTTTTTAGGAAACGAAAACCAAGAAAGCTATACAATAAAACTGCTCGATTTGGATGATACAATTAAAAATTATTATCTTGATTGGAAAAATATACAACTGATTAAATACAGATATGATATCGAACCACTTGGCTTTAGCGCTGATAACGACAATTTAATTATAGTTTTAAGCTACATCTACAATAAAGAAAATCAAAAAATATTCTTAGGCGCTTGGAGCTATAATTGCCTAACTCACGAAATTATTTTATTATCCAAAACAAATACTGTATATGAAATAAGTGCAAACGGGCTAATACTAAAAAGAAGTTATGATTAACCTAAAACGATAATTAATTTTAATTGCAATAGGCAATAAAATTAAAATATGAATTTTATCAGAATTATTCTTCTAACGCTTGCACTGTTATGTTTTGGCGGATGTAATTATAATAATGAAATTAAAAACATAAGCTATATAAAAATCCCTAAAACCGCTAATTGCAACTATATGGAATTTTACGGCAATATAAAATCGCAAAAAATTGCCGATTTAAGCTTTGAAAGTGAAGGCAAAATCATTTTCATTCCCTACATGCAAGGGGATTTTATCAAAAAAGGAC
Source organism: uncultured bacterium (assembly GCA_949282195.1). Classification (GTDB taxonomy): domain Bacteria; phylum Cyanobacteriota; class Vampirovibrionia; order Gastranaerophilales; family Gastranaerophilaceae; genus RUG14156. Next base: position 92,937 of record CASDOW010000002.1, read on the forward strand.
AAGTTATAGCCCGCTTGGACGGAGAACTGTATAAAATTAAAAAGAGAGAACAAATTGCACTTTTGAATAATGCTTCAATAAAAGAGGATCGCTCTAAAATATATTATAAAAGAATGACAACCCTGCACAACTCAGGCGCAATTTCTGATAACGACTGGGAAGAAGCATATTTTAACTACAAAAGCAGTATTCAAGATGTCAAAGCGCAAAAAGAAAAACTCAGCTATTTAAATAAACAAATAAGCTACAATATGATAACTGCACCATATGACTGCTATATAGCTGAAAAATATAAAGACTCAGGCTCTTTTGCTTCAATTGGTGAACCTATTGTGAGAGTTATTGCAACAGGCGATACACAAATTGAGATAATGGTTGATTCAAATATTGTCAACAAATTAAAACTAAATGAAAAAATAACAGCAAAATTTAATAATCAAAACTACTTTGGCTTTATAAAACATATTTCCCCTTCCAGCTTAAAAGACGGAGGATATATAGTCAAAATTCTTTTAGATAAAAATTATAAAGATTTAAAAAACGGCATGACCATTAGCGTATTTATCCCTCAAAAAGAAAAATACAGTGCAAAAATACCGCTTACAAGCATTGTTTTTGAAGACAGTGAAAAATGGGTTTATAAAATAACGGATATAAAAAATAATATCGGCACAATCAAAAAAGAAAAAGTAATCATAGGCGCTATCAACAACAATGAAGCACAAATCGTATCAGGAATAAATGCAAACGACATTATAATTGCAAAAGATACAGATAAAATAAAACCTAATTCAAAAGTGAGATTGTAAATGAAAAAATTTTTGATAATTTTTTCTTGTGTTATTATTTTTTCTATTATTTATGTAGTAGAAAATTTTGAAAAAAATAAAAATAACTATGAAATTAAAATAATAGCAAAAATAGGCAATCTAAAAGCAAAAGAGATTGATGCACAAGTTGCGGAAGAAATAAAAGATAAAATCTCAAACCTTGAAATGGTTAAAGATGTCTACATTTTTTCTTATGACGGATATTGTAATATATATTGCAAGTTAAATCCAACAATTATATTTAAACAAACAGCAATAGACATGGTAAAAACAAGGCTGACGCAAGCTTTGTATAATGTTGACAAAAGAATAAACATATTTTTTGACGATAACAACTCAATTAAATATGATACTTTTATAACTATAAGTACAAATAAAGACTATAAAAACCTAAAAGCTCTGACAGACAGCGCCCATGATAAGCTTTTAGATTATAAAATAGCTTCAAAAATAATTAAAATGGGCGAACAAAAAACAACAATTTTTGTAAATTACAAAACAGACAACTTAAGAAAATACAATCTTTCAATTAGCGACTTATCCGACTTAATCAATAACAATAATATATATCAAAACTCAAGTACAGAAACAACAAAAGATAGTTCATTTCCAATATATAGCAACGCAAGCATAAAAAACATAAAAGATATAGAAAAAATAAGAGTTTATTATAAAAATAGTCAATTTTCAAACAACCTCGGTGATATTTTTGAAGTTAAAGAAACAACCACAACACCTCCTGAAAGCCTAATATTTTATGATGACAAAAAGACTCAAATCCTTGCATTAAGAAAAAAAGAAGGATTATTGAGAATAATTTATGATATAAAATTGGCATTTTATTTAAAAGAATTAAAAAAACAAAACGAAGATATAAAAGTTATAAAAACCAATACACTGGACACAATCGATGTTTACACGCAAAAAACAAACAGCATATATAAAACAGAACAACTTTATGAAAAAATATCATCATATCATAATATAAGAAATATAATATATCTAATTGGAATAAACAGCCCTAAAATCAACAATGATACGGATTTTTTCGAACAAGAATTTAACAAAATAACAATCTTGTGTCCCAAATATGAAACAAGAAGAATAAAAGCAATACTAAACGAGCTTAATATCGATTATGCAACCAAAGAGAAAAAAGAATATTGCGACAAAAACCTTGAAAATCTGTATTTAAAAATATCAGAATATAAAAAAGAAAAAAATATAATCAATTCAACCACAGATAAAAAATTATCAATTAATTATAATATAAACGACAAAGCTCTAAATGCATATAAAATGGATAAAAAAGAAATAGTCAATTCGCTTCAAGGATACTACAAAGGGCTTGAATGTTCCAATTTTTGGCAAGGCAGCTCCAACACTAAAATAATATTAAAAAATAATGACAACACAGATACAATTTACGTATATTCAAAAAACTACAAAACGCTTTTTGATATAGCCAATTTTACACAAAAAGAAATAGAAGAAAATTTCTATAAAATTTCAAGAAAAAATGCACAATACTGTTCAATTGTAAAATTCAAAAACCCTTCTTAATTCAAGAAGGGTCTACTCCAAATCCGCCATTATCTCTCTCTATATATAAATCTGTTAAGATTAAACTCTTTTTTATTATCTTGCTATTCTGAAGTTAATCATTGCTTTGTGGTTAACTGCGATTAATTCCATTGAATTCCAGAATTCGTTTGGTTGAATAGCTGATTTAGTGTTGTCTAGGTTTACAGTTACTTTTGATGAATAAAGTTCTGCTAATTTTTTATCGAAATCTTCAGTAATTTTCAGTTTTTGTTTATTTCTTTACAAAACTTTACATAAATTTTTTACCAAATTCATCTTTGATTTTATAGCATTTAGGAGTGCTTTGAAAAAAATTCTCTACCAAGATACTTGGCACTGCAGCCTAAAACACTTTCGATATATAAAAGCCTATTATATTTCATTGTTCTTTCGCTTCGAGACAGAGAACCCGTTTTAATAAAACCCGAATTTAATCCAACTGCTAAATCTGAAATAAATGTGCTTTCTGTTTCACCTGAACGATGAGAAATGATTGTTTTATAATTATTTCTTTTAGCTAAATCCACACACTCAAGGGTTTTAGTTAATGTACCTATTTGATTTAGTTTTATTAAAATTGAATTTGCTGCATTATTTTCAATTCCGTTTTTTAATAACTCAGAATTTGTCACAAAAAAATCGTCACCAACAAGCATAACTTTTTTATTTAAAATTTGCGTTAATTTTATCCAAGATAAAAAATCATCTTGCGCTAAACCGTCTTCAATTGAAACAATAGGGTAATTTTCACATAAATCTTTTAAATAATCTATCATTTCATCGCTTGTTAGGCTTTTATTTTCAAAGTTGTATTTTCCGTCTTTATAAAATTCGCTCGCTGCAACATCAAGCGCAATTTTAATATTATCTGTTGAATATCCTGCTTCAAAAATGGCGTCTAAAATTATTTCCAAGGCTTCTTTATTGCTTTTCAATTGAGGTGCAAATCCGCCTTCATCACCAACATTTGTTGATAAATTTTTGCTTTTTAAAATATTTTTTAAAGCATTAAACACTTCAAGAGAAATTCTTATTGCTTCAGAAAAACTCGCAACACCATAAGGTACAATCATAAATTCTTGAAAATCAAGCTCATTATTAGCATGTGCTCCGCCATTTAAAATATTAATAAAAGGAATGGGCATAGTTAGGGAATTAATTCCGCCTAAATATTGAAATAATTCAAGATTAAAAGCTTTGCTTGCAGCAGCACAAACTGCCAAAGACACAGCTAAAACAGAATTAGCTCCAAGATTGGAAAGATTTTTTGTATTATCTATTTCAAGCATAATATTATCAATCTCAAACTGATTAAAAGGGGATTTATTAATTAACATTGGAGCAATAACATTATTAACATTATCAACCGCTTTTAGTACACTTTTTGAATACAAAAAATCAGGATTATTATCCCTTAATTCTAAGGCTTCATTAATTCCAACCGAAGCCCCCGAAGGAACCGATTGAATTGCTTTTATTCCGTTATTCAGTTCTACACGCGCGCAAACCGTAGGAACTGCACGCGAATCAATAATTTGCCAAGCTTTTATATCTTTAATTAAAATTGCCATAAGAACATCTTATGGCAATTTAATAAAAATTTAATTACACTATAGACTAAACTATTTACCGATTTCCAAAGAAGCAACTGCCATTGCTTTTGATATGGTCATCACGCCCAAAGACGCTTCATAAGCACGCTGCGCAATAGTTGCATCTGCAATATCAACCATAGCATTAGTGTTTGATGTTCTTATATATCCGTTTTCATCTGCATCAGGGTGCCCCGGCTTATATATTTTAGCTCCCGGAGTAGGATCTTCAACTATACCGTCAAAATTTACACCCCCAAGGTTAGAAGAAGCAGCACCCATGCCCATTGAAGACAATACCGTTGCAAAACTTTGGTCTTGATTAGATGAAATCAATGGAATTTTTCTTGTATAGTTTGGGGTGTCAATATTTGCGATATTTTTAGCAGCTATTTCAACACGTTTTCCATGGACAGCCAAGCCCTCGCGCCCTATTTGAAATGCATTCATTAAACCCATAATCTAATCTCCTTAACCGTTAGCTGAAACATTCATAGCGGTTTTAATTTCTGTAATTGTGCTGGACAATTGACGAACAGCAACATTATAAAGCAGATAATTTTCCTGCATTAAAGATAGTTCGTCTTCAGTGCTTATGTTTTCGCTTTGAGAATTAAAGCTTGCAATAGGCGCTGAACCATATTTATCAATTAATTTGCTCTCAAGATTAGAAGAAACTCCGCTATTTAAATATTGAGAAAAATCAACGTCTTTTCTTCTGTAACCTTTTGTATGCATATTGGCAATATTATCAGACAAGCACTCTTGTCTTTGAGAAACCAAATCAAGCATTTGCTGTGGTTTATTTAATAAATTTAAAGGTAATAATCCCATAATTTAATTCCTTATGCATTATTCTGTAATATTAATAGCTTGTTGATACATCTGGTCAACCGCCTTCATTAATGATGTTGTCGCAAGGATTGAAGCGTTAATTCTTGATACCATGTATACTTCAGATAAAACATCCAAATTAGAACGCTCTACCCCGTATTGTTTTATTCCCTTATGATCCTCAATTAATTTCATAGCGCCGGCATTTTCTGTTGCTATAAATTCATTACCCCCAACATCTTTTAAACCTTCAGGGTTTTGAAATTGCACAACAGGAATTGTACCTGAATATTCAGGCTCATCTTGCAATCTTTTATATGTAAAAACATCTCCGTTTTCTTTTATTTCTATCTTTTCAGCCGTAGAATCGATAATTATTCCCGAACCGACTAAATCGCCTGTTTTTGTAATTAAATAACCGTCTTTATTTACTGTAAAAGCACCGTCCCTTGTATATCTTATTTCCCCTTGAGGAGTTGTAACAGGAATATACCCGGGACATTGAAGAGCGATATCAAGAGGGTTGTTTGTTATTAAATATTCACCTGTTCTTGTATCAGTTCTTTCAACGCCATGGACAGAACCGTCTGCATCAATCACATCCTCAAATCTGACTGCTTTATATCCGTTAGTTTGAATATTTGCAATATTTTGGGTAGCATAAGCCAATCTGTCAAATTCAACAGTTAAATTAGTGGAAGCTTTTCTTACCATACCTTGTAGATTATAAGCCATATATTACCCTTTATACTTGTCCTAGTCTTGAAATTGCGGTTGATAATTTTGAATTTTGCATACGAAACATTTGCCTATTTGCTTCAAAACTTCTTTTATAATTAGCCATTTCAATATATTCTTTTTCTAATGATACATTGGAAGCTTCAACATAACCTTGTCTGACGCAATTTGAATTAATTCTCTCGCCTTCAGAAGAAACAACGCCAATAGTTCCTGCGGTTAATAGCCCTCTTTTTTCATTATCAAAAACACCGACTTTGCCGTCTAAACCAATTGTAATTTTACTGATATCATCAGGAACAACAGGCAGAACAATCGGAAAACCCGTTGAAGATAGAACTTTTTGGTTTGTTTGAGTTAATAATTCACCTTGCTTATTAATTTGAAATCTGCCGTCACGAGTTAATTCAACGCTTCCGTCTGAATTTAAGACTTGAAAATAGCCTTTATCTGATAACGCTAAATCAAGAGGTCTTTGAGTCATAACCAATCTGCCTGCTTGCGTATCAACACTGTGTGACAATGCGCCGACACCCATATATTCAGCAAAAGAAGAAATAACCGCTTCTTTTCTTTGATAACCAATTTTATCAAAACCGACAACATTTTCACCGAATATACCCATAACATCCATTTCTAATTGCATAGCATTAATGGATTGAGCAATTCCTGATGCATCAAAGTTTATTCCTGCAGCCAGTTTCATTGTGTACTCCTTTTTTATAGGTTAACGACCTTTTAGATTGAAACTTCATAGAAAACAAGAAAAATACTCTATATATATTAGAGATAAGAATTTTTTTATTAAAGTCAACAGCATTTTATTGAATAATGTTAAAAAATAAAATATAATAAACCTATGGAAGAAAATAAAGAAAAAATTGAATTAATTAAAAAATCCTTTGAACTTAAACACATAAAAAAATACAAAGAAGCATTGGAGTTATTATATAAAGCGCTTGAATATGACGACGTTAAGCAAGATAATGTCGAATTACTTTCGCAAATCGGAGATTTACATATAAAATTAAAAAACTATGATAGAGCACTTGATGAATTTCAAAAAGCACTTGCCATAAATAAACGCCACCAATACAGTATACAAAAATGTTATGACATTTATTATGAAACAAATAAATTAAATAAAGCACTAAATATTGCTCAAAAAATGTGTGAAGAAAATAAAACTCCGCACAGCTATTACAATTATTTTAAAGTATTAATCAAACTCGATAAAGCACAAGATGCAATTGAAGTTTTCAATTCATTACCCGATGAAATAAAATTAGATTCAGACATTTTATATTTAATATCTACAATAAGCAGCGGTGTAAAAAAGAAAATCCTGCTTGAAAGAATTCTTTCAATAAATGCGTACAATGTTAATGCAAATCTTGATTTAGCGGCAATTGAATTTGAAAGCGGAAATTATTCAAAAGTAATTCAATATTGCTTAAATATAGAAGAAGACAACCCAATGGCACTGTATTATTTAGCAATGGTTGAAAGCAAAAATAAAAACTATACAAAGGCAATTGATTTATTTACAAATGCCATAAAAATAGATAATGACACCCATGATTTTTATTATGACCTTGCAAAAGCATATTGCGACATAGCTTGGTTTGACGAAGCATTATGCTCGCTAAAAAAATCAATTAATCTTGATTTAGCAAGAAACAACAATAATAACTTGGATGAAAAATATTTTCTTATAGGTTGGATTTTAATTAAACAAAATAAACTACAAAAAGCACTTTTAAATTTAAACTTAGTAGACAAATCATCTAAAATGTATGAAAGCGCGCAAATACTAATTCAAATCATAAACTTAAAATCTATGAACCTTTCATCCGCCAAAAAACGTCTTGAAGAATATTACGAAAAAGACAAAGATAACACAATTCTTCTCGATACTTTGGCTAATGTATATAAGGAATTAAAACTATACAAACAAGCAATTAAAATCTATTCGGACGCGCTGAAAATAAATCCTAATTCAATATACTACACACTTGAAATCATTGATTTATTGATTGACGAAAAAGAATATGATAAAGCAATTGAAATGATTGAAAAATTTAGCGAAAAATATCAAAATTGCGCTAATATATATAATTCACTGGCAAGAGTTTATTACCGATTACATGATTTAGATAATGCACTTAACGCAATCAATAAATACTTGGAATTAGACAACAATAACTCTGAAGCTTTTTATTTCAGAGGTTTAATATTAAACGATTTAGCTCAATATGAAGATGCGAGAAGCTCAATTTATAACGCAATAAAGCTAAATCCGAATATAGCTAAATACTATAGCCAAATGGCAAGAAGCTATCAAAATTTAAAAGAATATAAAAATGCGCTCTTATATTCAAAAGAAGCTGTTGAAATTGACCCCAATGAAATCAACTACAAAAAACAAGCTTACGAAATATCTTTATTAATTGGCGACAAAAGCCAAATTGAGATGTATAAAAACCAGCTCGAAAGAAGCGAAAAGATTTTAAAAATGAACAGATAAATTAAGGTAAAAAAAGGGAGGTTATCAAAACCCCCATTTCCCCATTAAAAATTTTCTTCTCAATCTATTAACATATTCAACTATAATATTATTTTAAACTAAAAAAACCCTATTTGGCAAATTAGTTAACCATATTATAATTCTACACTTGTAATATCTGTCAATCATCCTTTATATAGCGGATTTTAGCCTTTTAAAAAAAGTTTACAATTTTAACAATAAAACTAATTTTTATAAAAAAATTGAAAAAATTAACCGAATTATTATAAAAAAGTCATGACAAATTTTAACCCAATAAATAATAATTTTAATATACACCAAAATTTTGCAGCTCAAAAAGCGGGTATTGTTCAAAATAATCAAAATCAACAAATAACACAGTTCGGACAAAATCAAACACCTTTACAAACACAACAGCAAACACCTGAAATCAATCCTAATTTATTAATTAATTATGAAGCTGTAAAAATGACAAACGAACAGGTTTTAAAATACCTTTTAAGCATGCTTGATATGCCCTCTTCAATAGATAAATTTATCTCAAATCTTAATAACCCAAAAAATCAAGATAAAATTGCCAAACTTTTAGTTGAAAATCTTTTAAATATTAAAGGCTTAAACGAATTTCTAAATCAAAATTCAACAAATGCAATAAATAAACTCTTAAATGTCATAACAACAACCCTAAAACAAGGCAGAGAAGATATATCACAATTAAAAGAAATGCTGAATATATTAACATCAATTCAACAATCAAGCACACTCAATACAAATACCTTAAAAGAACTTCTGCTTTTATATATACCCTTAAATATTCCTGTTTTTGATAAACAAAATGAATTAAAAAACATAGAAGATGAAGAATTAAAAATAATAAAATCATCAACGCTGTCAATAATGCTTGAAACAATAAATTTTTCAAATGTTCTTTGCTCAATTAATTCAAATGACACTCAAATATTTTTAGATGTTTATTCAGGAGAATTTTTCCCGTTTGAAAAATTCAAAAAAATAACGGACCTATTGGCGCAAAACGCCAATCTAAACTTGTCTTTTGATTTTAAAATTATCAAATCAAGCACAAAAGAAAACTTAATTCAAAACTTTAAAGTTAATTCTAAAGGAAACATTCCTCTTAACGTTCTGCTTTTAGCACATATGATAATAAAAACGATATTTAAATTAGACAATGATTATAATTTAGCTATTTAATTTTTTTCAAGCTTGAAATAAAGTTATTATGCTCAACATCACCCTCAACTTGAGTTAAGAATACTTCACTGTCTTTTCTGCCAACAGCAATAGGAGGTAAATCGATTAATTCTGAAGCATAATAATTTGCGTCATTTCTGGTATTCATTTTAACTTTATTTGCAAGCCTGTTTAAAGATAAATTACGGAAAAATCCAAATGCCGTCTTTTTGTCGGAAGAAAATCTTGTATAAATCCTTAAAGACGCGTCATGGCGCTCCATGTCAAATCTTCCCCTAATCAAGGCAGATAAAGTATCAGAATACGATTTAATATTCATCATAGTTACAACATTATCTTTTAAATGCAATTCACCGGTAATTTTATCAAATTTGCCCTCAGGAATAGAAACAATATCCATTATTACTCCGGGGCTAATCATAACAATCGGATTTCTAAATACTGATGCAATTTTTAAAAGATACTCAACCAACCCGATTTTTCCAATTGTGCCACTATTAACAATGAACTGGATTTTACCGTTCAATTTAAGCGACTTATCGCTATTAATGTCAATTAGTCCTGACGCTTTTCCTGTAATTTCTTTGTCTAAATTCAAAAGCACTTTTGCCATTAAATTCGAATCAACATCTTTAACTCCAAGTTTAATAGAATATAAAAGATTAACCAAATCGCAGTTTATATATAATGAAGAAAAACCTTCAGCTATATCAAACCTGTTTGATTTAACAATTAATATACCTTTTTCATCAAGAGTTAAATTTGCCTTAACATTAGAAAATTCAAGCTCTTTATACTTTCCTTTGTTTACGATAAAATTTGCATCTTTAATTCTTATTAAATTTGTATCAAACATGTAATTATCATCCGCAATTTCATCCGGATTTTCGCTTTGTACTTCTTTTATTGATGCTTGAGTTTTTGCGCCGTTATTAAAAGAGGCCATAACTCTTTCAATATCTATATTATCCAATTCTAGAGCAAGATTATTAATAGTAAAAGGAGGTTTTAATTCATTTTTGATTTTGCCTTTAAAAATAAAGGGAATTCTTTTAAATCTGCCGTCTGAATATACCCAAATATTGTCATCGGTCGTTTTTAAAACTGCATTTTTTACCCACATTCTTTGATAAGGTAAAAATGTTTTACTGATTTTCATATCTGCATCTAAATATGGAATATCATTTTTAAATGCAATATGCATATTTCCAATCATAGTGCCTTTTACAAATGTTTTTTGCTTTGTAAATATATTTAAAAATTCGCAAGGAATTTCTCTATCAAACCTAAAACCAAGATTATCTATCTTGCCATTAAGCGCCATTTTGCCGTCTAAAATAACAATAGGTTTTAATTTAACACCGCGTTTTATATCAGAGGCAATATAATAGTTTATATTTCTGATTTCAAGATTATTGTTTTCAATATGAAAATCGCCCTTAACAGCTCTATCATAATCAGACAAAGCAGATTTTGTATCTTTTAGTCCAAAGTTAACCTTTTTTGGAATTTTTGCAAGCCAAGTTATATCCATTATATTGTTTTTAGATTTATAAACTATTGCAGTTTTAAAAGGCTGAGATGTAAATAAAACAGTGTTATTAATTAACTTAGCAAGATAATCTTTAAAAAATTCATTAGTAACAACAGTATCTACAATCAAATTAGAATCAAATGTTTTATAATAATCTTTAATATCACCAAAAATTTTAACGGTATTTAATTTATTTTTACCATAATAACCAATAAAATCTTTGAAGCTGATTTTATCTTTACTAATTACAATTTTACCTTTTTGAATGTTTATCGGTAAATTTGCCAAATCTTTTATTGAAGCCTTAGCATTAGTTACATTGATATATCCTGATAAATCAGAATTATTTTTCATATTAACATCAAAAGAAACATATCCCGAAGGATTAACCAAAGGAGCTAAAAGCTTATCTCCGCCGGCAATTACAACATCAGAGTTGATTATATTAAAGACATCTTTGAGAAAAAATCTTTTAGACTTAGCATTCAAATTTAAAGTTAAATCCTTCAATAAAAACTCGGAATTTACAAGCAAATCAGACTTGTTTAACAACACTTTTAAATTCTGAGTTTGAATTTTATCCTGATAGATTTTTACTTCGTCAACAGACGAACTAACAACATGTAAATATTCTTTATTTCCCTTAAAAACATCCAAGGACAAATTAAAAACAAGATTTTTGCAACAATTATCTTCTTCAATTGAAATATCCCTTGAATAAACATCAATCAAGGCATTATTTTGCTTATATGAAACTTCTAATTCAGAGAGTTTTATATCGGAATTATAAATATCAATCCTAAAATCAGACGGCTTTTGTTCTTCTTTCTGTTCAAATTTAGGCAAATTTTCAAGCAATTTGTCTGCCATTATTATTAGAGAATTTGCTTTAAGATAGTTTAATCTAATTTCTTTTTTTAAAATTTTATTATAAGAAATTGAAGCTGAAAAATCATCTAAGCTTAACAATATTTCGTTATTCTTTGTTAATAAAAATGTATCTACACTGCAATCAAAAACAGGTTTTAAACTTGTTTTAATCTTTGGATTCTCAATAATGAGCTCCATTTTTAAAATGTCATGGGTAATTTTTTGAATTGATTTAATTGCTATTTTAGAAGTCAATAATTGCGGCAAAATATATAAATAAGAAGATATTAAAAGCACAAAAAATGCAACCACTGAACTTATAAGGATTAATATTGGCTTTTTATTAAAAAATATTTTTCTCATACGAAATAATTATAACATAATCAATTTATGATATTATATTCATATGAAAAAAATATTAATATTGGTATCATTAATTTTATTTTGCACATCTGCACATGCTCAAGATAATGCAGTTCAAACATACAGCGAAGAAAATAAATTTGGGCTAATTAAAAATGAGCAAAAAATTACAGAAGCAAAATATAATAAGCTAATTCGACTAAAAGACAGCTCATGGTTATTTTTATATAAAAATAAATTTGGCATCATGGATAATGACGGAAATATTTTAGTTGAGCCAAAATTTACACAAGCCCAAAGATACGTCGGCAGATTTGCAAAACTGGGTTCAAAAGGATTATATTGTTTGTTTGATGAAAATGCAAATTTAATTATTCCGCAAGAATACAGTGCAATCGAAATACTTTACGGAAAAATGTTTTTAGTTGAAAAAAACTACAAATACGGCTTAATTAGTTTTAACGGCGATATTATACTTGCACCAATTGCGGATGATATCTATATGCCAAGACCCAATATTTTAAAAATATCATATGACGGTGTGTGGCATGAAATTGAACAAAAATCCAGAGATACAATAGAACTTCCAAAAGACATATCCGAAATCAGTCAAGATAGTGAAAACTTCACTGTCAAACAAATTATTGACCAGCCAATTACAAGTGCCGGTTATGGAGTCGTTAGTGCAAGCGATTATTTAATTAAAGTATTTTCATCAATTTCACCTGCTTACGAACAAACGATAGATGAATTAATATTAAACCATGGGGCTGATACTGCAACAATATTAATGAAATCTTCTTGGCTTGTTAAATTCCCGTTTGTTTACGGTAAAAATTATTTTAAAAATCTGACAGCACCAAACAATGGTCCTTTAGCAGATGTTAAAGCTAATTTAAAAAACAAAATGAGCAATTAACCCATTAAGCCATTTTCAAAATCAAGAAACAAATTCCTTATAATTGGGTCATCAATAGCATCAATGCCTTTGGTTTTATATAGCTCGATATATTCAGAAGCTTTCTTGTGAGCTAAACTAAATTCTTCTGTGCCTGCTTCACTCCAATAACTTTTTCTATATTTAGCTAAAATAACCTGTTCTTTAGGCGGCAATTCTTCATCAGGAAGATTCTTTGCGATAATGGAAGAAACATAGCCATCTTGTTTTGCTAAATCAGAAGCAACAAATCTAGTCATAGGACAAAGCGACCAAATAATTTTCATTCTCAATCTTTGAATTGGAGAATTCAATTCATCCCTAACTAATCTGTCAGCTTTCGCAGCTTCTTTTCTTTGTGCTTGCAAAAGCGAATTTTCAAATTGTTTTTTATCAACAAAAGCCTTTGTTTTTTCGTCTCGTAAATTAATAAAAACACATTTTGAATCATCTTTAAAGATATATTCAGGAATTATATCTAATTCACCATTTAAAATAGCTTCATCTAAATCAGTTTTTCTTATATTCAAATTTTTTGCAAGTTTTGAAGTAGAAACAATATTTGGATTACTACCTCTTAATATCGATAAAACGTATTCAGAATTTGAATATGGCATAATATCAACAAGAGCCCTAATTTTATCCCCTTGAGGAGTTTGAACTCTTTCATAAATACCCGGTAGTTGTTTTGTTCTTAAAAGCTCAGCCAAATGGTTAGCACTTGAATAACCAAGCTTGCTAAGATAAGTTACAGGTACATAAATCGGCTCCATATTGCCATTAACACTTTCATTTTTATAATATTTTTTAGATGGAACAGGATTTAATCTGGCATGTTGAACCAATGTTGATTTATTTATTTCATCAGTTAAATCAAAAACATAAGAATCAAGGCTTTCACCTTCTTTGTATTCGGCTTCAAGTGGCCTTAGGGAATTATCTTTTAAAAATTGAATTAAAGTTCCGCGAGATATGTTATATTCAAATTCTAACTGCTTGTAATTTCTGCAATTTGGCATTTTTTCTTGGACAAATGAAAGAAAATTTGCATTTTGAGGTGACTGTGTATCAATAAAAGCACTTGATAACAAAGTTCTTGGTATCAAATCGAAATCAAACTTCTCGCCACGCAACCATTTTACAACCGGCAAATAAGATTCTAGCCCCATAGTTTTTGCTAAACCGGACACATCTTTAATAGTCGGATCATCTTTTGCCTGTTGCTCTCTTGTTTTCTTTGGAATATCAGGGTTATACAAAAAAGCCATTTTTGGGTTTGTTTGGCTTCTTTTTTTATACATTTCCAAATCTTCTTCTCGGTTTCTGGCTTTTGTTTCAGCATTTCCGGTAAAAATAAAGCTATCGGATTTTAAATTAGGCAAAGACACAAACTGATTAAATGCTTTTGGAGCATTTTTTTTAACTGTTGGATTTTGTAAAATTAAATTTATTTTCATAACATCATATATAAAACAAATGGAGAAAAAAAATTGCCAAAAAAAAATGATTGGATAAAAACATCCAATCATTTTTATATTTTTTTGAACTAGAATTGCAAACCGGCTTCTCTTGCAGCATCTGCTAAAGCTGCAACTCTACCATGGAACAAGAAACCGCCTCTATCAAATACAACGCCTTCAATACCTTTAGCAAGCGCCTTTTTAGCAACATCAGCGCCAACAACTTTAGCAGCTTCGATATTACCGCCGTGTTTTAAGCCAAGTTCTTTAACTTTTGATGAAGATGAGCAAATTGTAACACCTTTAACATCATCAATAACTTGAGCATAAATATGTTTTGTAGAACGATATACTGCCAAACGAGGCCATTGAGCATCTCCAGAAATTTTAAGACGTACTCTTTGGTGTCTTTTTCTTGCTTGTTCTTTTCTGTTAATTGTTTTAATCATTTTTCTTTCCTTTCACCAAAACCGAGTCCTCAAAAAAGGTCGATTTATATTGGCAATAATTTATTTAACGACTATTTTTTACCTGCTTTACCAACTTTTCTTGCGATATATTCGCCTTCATATTTAACACCCTTACCTTTATATACTTCAGGCGGACGTTTAGAACGAATTAAAGCAGCTATATCGCCAACCATTTGTTTGTTTGAACCTGATACAGTGATTTTTGTATTAGCTTCAACAGAAATTGTAATACCTTGTGGAGGTTCAACAATAACAGGGTGTGAATAACCTAATGAAAGGTTGATTGCACTTCCTTGCATTGCTGCACGGTAACCTACACCAACGATTTCCAATTTCTTTTCAAACGGAGTTTTAACACCAGTAACGGCATTAAAAATTAAAGTTCTAAATAAACCATGTAAGCTTCTTGATTTTCTATCTTCAGCTTTTCTGTTAACAACAATTTCTTTGTCGTTAATTACAACTTCGATTTCAGAAGGAATTTCAACACATTCTGTGCCTTTAGGGCCTTTTGCGCTTAATTTTGAACCTTCTAATTTTACTTCAACCCCATCAGGAATTGAGATTGGTAATTTGCCTATTCTTGACATTTTTCTTTCTCCTTTTGCTTAACTAGCGGGAACGCATCGTATTGTAACGATTTAACCCTTATACTTTACTTTTTTTGCTATTCACATTGTTCACTATATAAAGTAAACTTGCTTTGGTCTTCGTGCTTTGCGCCAAGCTCAACGCTTGCCGCATGGCGCTATCGCACACTTCTGCCTTTTTCGTTTTCATTGGGCGCAGTCGCGCCACAATTCAAACTTCAAAAGGTTTACCATACATAGCAAAGAACTTCGCCGCCAAGTTTATTTGTACGAGCAGCTTTCTCGGTCATCAAACCTTTAGAAGTTGAAATAACCGCAATTCCCATACCGTCAAATACTCTTGGCATATTTTTTGCTTTTGAATATACTCTTAAGCCCGGTTTAGAAACTCTTTGTAACCCTGTGATAACACCTTGTCCGTTGTTATATTTAAGAGTAACTGTAAGATTTTTAAAACCGTCTTTTTCTTCAACAACATAACCTTCAACGTAACCTTCTTCTTTAAGTACTTTAACTAATTGTTCTTTAAGGTTTGATGACGGCATAGAAACTGTTTCGTGTTTAACCATGTTTGCATTTCTGATACGTGTTAAAGCATCAGCGATTGGATCATTGATTGTCATTTGTTTTTCCTTTCTACTTGCAAGAACAAGTCTTGTAGTTTAGTGTAAGCCTAAATATCATATTTTAAACATAAATTTTATGCAAATAAAATATTAAATTATATTAACATAACAAAAGAACATATCCACAGGGATATGTTCTTTTAACTTTTATTTTACTACCAAGAAGCTTTGGTTACACCCGGCAATAAACCTTGGTGAGCCATTTTTCTAAGGCAGATTCTGCAGATACCAAAATCACGATGAAAACCGTGAGGTCTGCCGCAAATTGAACAACGGTTATGAAGTCTAACTCTTGGGTATTTGCCCTTAGCAGCTAAAGCTTCACGTTTGTGTTCTTTGTCTATCATTGCTTTTTTAGCCATTTCTAAAATTATCTCCTATATTTATTATTTATTTTTAAAAGGCATACCTAAGTGTCTTAACAAACTTCTTGCTTCATCATCAGTTCTTGCTGTTGTGATGATTGAAACATTCATACCCTTAACAATATCAACTTCTTCATAATGAATTTCAGGGAATAATGATTGTTCTTTTAAACCAAAAGTGTAATTTCCGCGTCCGTCAAAACTTTTTGGGCTAACACCTCTAAAGTCACGAATACGAGGAAGCACAACACAAACTAATTTTTGGAAGAAATCATACATTCTTTCGCCTCTAAGAGTAACCATTGCACCAACAGGCATTCCTTCTCTTAGTTTGTATGAAGCAATTGATTTTTTAGCCTTTGTTGATAAAGCTTTTTGACCTGCAATTTTTGTTAATTGATTTACAATTGTTTCAGCAAGCTTAGAATTGTGAGAAGCTTCACCAACACCCATGTTTAGAACAATCTTAGACATTTTAGGAATTTGCATATCATTAGAATATGAAAATTCTTCTTTTAATTTTGCTCTAACTTCGTTATTGTAACGGTCTTTTAAATTACCGGTGCTTTTAGACATTTTCTTTTCCTTTTACTTAGCCTTTGAAATCCTGCTATCTATAAGCCTGTCGGATTTCAATGCCCCACAATCACGTGGTCTACACATCAATTGTTTCGCCGCATTTAGCACAAACGCGAACTTTTTTACCGTCTTTTACAACTTTTTTAACTCTTGTTGCTTTTTCACAAGACGGGCAGCAAATCATAACTTTTGAAGCATTCAAAGGTTTAGCAATTTTGTTTAAACCACCTTGAACACCAGCCATAGGATTTGCTTTTTGGGCTTTAGTTACAACATTCACACCGTCAACTAAAACAGTTCCTTTAGCTAAGTCAACTTCTTTTACGTTACCTTGTTTTCCTTTATCTTTACCGGAAACAACAATAACACGGTCGCCAACTTTGGTATGAAGTTTTTTATTTGCCAAATTTTTGTCATTTTTAGCCATTTTACTTATTTCCTATTACTTTATTATATTACTTCCGGAGCTAGAGAAATAATTTTCATGAAATTCTTTTCTCTAAGTTCTCTTGCAACAGGTCCAAATACACGTGTGCCACGAGGAGCACCGTCTTTTGCTATAATAACAGCGGCATTATCATCAAAACGAATAACAGATCCGTCATTGCGTTTAATATCATGTTTTGTTCTAACGACAACTGCAGTTACAACATCAGATTTTTTTACGGGCATATTGGGAGTTGCGTCTTTAACGGCAGCGATAATTGTATCGCCAACGCTTGCATATTTTTTATTACTTGAACCCATAACACGGATGCAAAGAAGTTCTTTAGCACCTGTATTATCAGCAACTTGTAATCTGGTTTCTTGTTGTATCATATCTTGTTACCTTACTTATTTTAACTACTTAGCAACGCTTACAACTTTATCTAAAGTCCAACGGATAGAACCTGAAAGAGGTTTAGATTCAACAATTGTAACAACATCGCCTACACGACATTGATTTTCAGCATCACGAACTTTGAAGTTCTTTGTGAAAGTCATTGTTTTTTTGTATTTCTTGTGAGCTTTGTGTTCAGCAACTTCAACAACAATTGCTTTATCCATTTTGTCGCTCACAACAGTACCTTGTTTTACTTTTTTAGGCATTTGATTATTTCCTTATGCTTGTTGTTCTTTTTGTCTTAAAATAGTCTTCGCACGTGCAATTTCTCTTTTTTTATTTTTGATAGATGCAGTGTTTTCCAACTGTTTTAATTTATTGTGTCCCATTTTTAAAGTAAATAATTCTTTTTTTGATTCAAGAATTAAATCCTTTAATTCATCTATTGTTTTTTCTTTTATTTCTTGAAGTTTCATTTAGTACCTACTTTTCTACTACTCTTAATTTGATTGGCAATTTTTGAGCAGCTAAGTTTAGTGCTTCAATAGCATCTTCTTTAATATCGAATGCTACTTCGAATAAAATTCTGCCGGGTTTAACAACTGCAACCCAATATTCAGGATTACCTTTACCTTTACCCATACGAGTTTCAGCAGGTTTTGCAGTAATTGGTTTATCCGGAAAAATTTTAATCCAAACATTACCGCCACGTTTAATTTTTCTTGTTATAACACGACGAGCAGCTTCGATTTGTCTTGAAGTAATCCAGGCAGGTTCAAGCGCTTGCAAACCGTATTGACCAAACTCAAGATTGCAACCTCTTGTTTCTGTTCCTTTCATATTGCCTTTCATTTTTTTACGAAACTTTGTCTTTTTAGGCATTAACATTTTTATATTTCTCCTAGTTTATTACTTAAGTTATGCTTGCTCAGCTGCAGGAGCTTCTTGTTGTTCACCACGTTTAGAACGTCTTTGAAAACGACCGTTTTCTTTTGCAGCAGGTTTTTTAACTTTAATGTTTTGATCAGCTTTTTCGCCGGGTAATAAATCACCTTTAAATACCCAAACTTTAACGCCGATTTTACCCATTATAGTATCAGCTTCCGCAAAACCGTATTGAACATCAGCTCTAAGAGTTTGAAGAGGAATTCTTCCTTCTTTTGCCCATTCTGATCTTGCGATTTCAGCGCCGCCTAAACGACCTGATACCATAACTTTGATACCTTGAACACCTGCACGCATTGTTCTTTGCATTGCTTGTTTCATAGCACGTCTGAATGCAACACGTTTTTCCAATTGAAGTGCAATGTTTTCAGCAACCAATTGAGCGTCAACATCAACTCTTGCAACTTCTACAACGTCAATTGTTACAGTGTGAGTTTTAATAAGTTTTTGAACTGCAGCTCTTAACTCATCAATGCCTTGACCGCCACGACCTACAACAATACCAGGTTTAGCAGTTACAACAGTAACATTTACGTTATTAGCTTTTCTTGCAATATTTATTCTTGATACGCCCGCAGTATAAAGTTTTTTCTTGATAAATTTTCTTATTACTGCGTCTTGTGCAATATTAAGTGCATATTGACCTTTTTTTGCAAACCATGTAGAAACCCATGGTTCAATAATACCTACTCTAAATCCGGTTGGATGTGTTTTTTGTCCCATGTCTTTCTCCTAGTCCTTTGCTACTTTCACTGTTAAATGAGATGTTCTTTTTAATCTCGTCTAACACGTCTGTATGTAGGAGCCTCATCAGCATAAATTTCAGAAATTTTAAGCACATCAGCTGTTGCCCCAAATTTTTCGGAAGCATTTGCAATAGCAGCATTTAAGTTTTTTTCAACTATGCGGGCTGCAAAATAAGGCATGAACTTAAGCATTCTTTGAGCTTCAGTTGCTTTTTTGCCACGAATTAGATTAATCACTCTGCGGATTTTTCTAACCGTCATTTTAATATCTGTTTGTTTTGATATAGCTTCTTGCATTTTATTATTTCCTTAAAGTTATTTCTAATAATTATTTCTTCTTGGCTGTCTTATCAGCGGCATGACCTCTGTAAGTTCTTGTTAGTGCAAATTCACCTAATTTATGACCAACCATTTGTTCAGTTACATAAACCGGCACGTGAGTTTTACCGTTGTGAACTGCAATTGTGTGACCTAACATGTCAGGCACAATCATAGAAGCTCTTGACCAAGTTTTGATAACTTTCTTTTCGTTTTTTTCATTCATTGCATTAATCTTTTTTTGTAAAGATTCATGAACGTATGGACCTTTTTTTAATGAACGAGCCATCTATTTATGTTCTCCTTTTATTTTTTTCTTCTTCTTACTATCAACTTACTTGAAGCTTTCTTAGGATTACGAGTCTTGTAACCAAGAGCCGGTTTGCCCCAAGGAGTTTTCGGATTACCACCGGGACCTGTTTTACCTTCACCACCACCATGAGGGTGATCAACAGGGTTCATAGTAACACCACGTACTGTTGGTTTAATACCTAAGTAACGAGTTCTTCCGGCTTTACCGGTTGATAGGTTTTTATATTCAGAGTTACCTAAAACGCCGATTGTTGCATAACAATCTTTTCTTACCATTCTCATTTCTGAAGAAGGAAGTTTTAAAGTAACGTAATTACCTTCTTTTGCCATAACTTGAGCGGAATTACCGGCACTTCTTGCCATTTTACCGCCTCTTCCCGGTCTTAATTCAATATTATGAACTAAAGCACCAAGAGGAATAGAATCAAGAGGAAGCGCATTACCCACTGAAATTTCAACTTCGGGACCAGAACAGATTTTTGCCCCTACTTGTAAACCTTCCGGACATAAAATGTATCTTTTTTCGCCATCGGCATAGTTTACTAAACAAATTCTAACATTTCTGTTAGGATCATATTCAATTGTCATAACAGTGCCTACTACGCCGATTTTATCTCTTTTAAAATCAACTACACGATAAGCTCTTTTATGACCGCCACCAATGTGTCTTGTGGTAATTCTTCCGGTATTATTTCTACCGCCTGTTTTAGTTAAAGATTTAACTAAAGATTTTTCAGGAGTAGATGTTGTGATTTCTGAATAATCCGGTCTTGTCATACCCCTTTGACCAGGTGAAGTTGGATTAATTTTTCTAGTTGCCATAATCTTATACTCCTGTCAATTCTTCGATAGGATCGCCAACTATTGTAACAATAGCTTTCTTTCCTGATTGTGTTCTACCAAATTTCATGCCCATTCTTTTTTGATGAGAAGGCATATAAACCGTTCTAACTTTCTTAACTTTGCGGTTTGGATAAGCCAGTGATGATAGGCTTTTTAATTACTTCGTATAATCTTTCTTTGTTGGTATTAGTGTTTGCCATTATTTTGCCAACCTTTCAGTGATTGAATTGATTGCAGCTTCAGTTGCAATAATTGTATCTGCATCAACCAAATCTTTAACATTTAAATTAGACGGTAATAATAATTTAACGCTTGGAATATTTCTTGCTGATAATACAAGATTTTTGTTTTCATCAGCAGTTAAATCTGCGATAATTAAAATCTTACCTTGTGCATTTAAATCTTTTAAAACTTTTGCCATAACTTTTGTTTTAGGTTCTGAAATTTCAGAAAAATCTTTAACAACTTTTATGATATCAAGTTTTGCGCTTAGCGCTGATTTTAATGCTAATTTACGAGCTTTTTGAGGAAGAGCTGTTTCATAGCTTCTTGGTTTTGGTCCAAAAATAACGCCGCCGCCTCTAAATAACGGGCTTCTTAATGAACCTGCACGAGCTCTGCCTGTACCTTTTTGTTTCCAAGGTTTTTTACCACCACCAGAAACTTCTGCTCTTGTTTTTGCACATGCTAAACCTGCTCTTGCATTGTTTAATTGTCTTTTAAGAGCTAAGTACATAACATGCATGTTTGGTTCAACACCAAATACAGAACCTTCTAAACTCATTTGTCCAAGTTCTGAACCTTGTGTTGATAATATTTTAACTGTTTTATTTTCGATATTTTTTGTCATTATGCACCTCTAATTCCATTTAGCTCTGGTAGGTTTTACTGTAACCAATTTACCTTCAGGGCCAGGAATTGCACCCTTGATTAATAGTAAGTTTTTGTCTGCAATAACTTTAGCTAGAGTTAATTTCTTAACTGTAACTCTTTCGTTACCCATATTACCAGCCATTCTCTTACCTTTAACAACGCGGCTTGGAGTTGTACCAGCGCCGATTGAACCCGGAGCTCTGTGGTTTTTAGAACCGTGACCCATAGGTCCTCTTGAGAAGTTGTGTCTTTTTACAGTACCTTGGAAACCTTTACCGATTGAGCGACCTGTAACATCAACTTTCTCTACATTGTCTAAAACTTCTAAAGAAATTTTTTGACCAACTTCAAATTTTGATGCGTCTTCTACTCTGAATTCTTGTAAATGTCTGAAGTTTTCAAGATTATTTTTCTTAAAATGACCAATTTGTGCTTTTGTTAAGTGTTTTTCTTTAGCAGCAACTACACCAACTTGAATAGCTTCATAGCCGTCAGTTTCTGTAGTTTTTACTTGAGTTACAACAGCTTCTTCAACAGCAACAACGGTAACAGGGATGCATAACCCTGCTTCGTCATAAATTTGTGTCATTCCAAGTTTTTTTCCAATAACACCTAATGTCATGTTAAACCTTTCTGTTGTGAGAGCTACTTTTGAAAGTTTTTCTCTTGTTGTACTTACTTGCTTTGTTTGTTTTGCAAACTCTGCTTTTTACATAGATCACATTAATATTCAATTGTCATGTGTCTTTAAATGAAGTAATTATAGTTTTACTTCGATATCAACTCCTGAAGGAAGATCCATTCTTGATAATTCTTCAGTTGTTTGTTGAGTTGGTTCATAAATGTCGATAATTCTTTTATGAGTTCTCATTTCGAAATGTTCACGAGATTTTTTATCAACGTGAGGCGAACGAAGAACACAATATACTCTACGTTTTGTAGGAGTAGGAATAGGACCGGATACAGATGCACCTGTTCTTTTCGCAGTTTCTACAATTTTTTGAGCAGAACTATCAATCAATTGATGGTCGTATGCTTTTAAACATACTCTGATTCTTTGTCTGTTTGCTGTGCTCATTTTACCTTTATTACCTTTACTATGTAGTCTAATACAATATGGTACATTTTAGCGTATAACAAACAAAATCGCTCGTCAACAAGTTTTTTGAAATTGTTTGTTACATAACTTTAAAAACTCTAAAAATTTTTTTTTGCACAAAATTAAAATTAAATTTTGTAACCTTGAACAAATTTTTTAGGTAAATATTCACCAATTGTTGTAACTAAAATTTCATTTTCAAGATTTAAAATTAAAAGAGTATCGCCTGATGCGTGTTTTTGTCTAATTCTACCCAGAGTTTTTATTGATACAACACCGTCTTTAATTTCAGAATTATTATATTCATCACCAAAATAACAAACTGCTTTTATTTCAAGATTTCCGTCAGTCTTTTGCATAGCTTCTGCGCAAGCATGCTCTAAAGGTTCAACAAACCACCTTTTTGTCCAATCAAGCTTTTTAAATGTCATTATTTCGTCCCCAAAAAAGACAGACGCTATAATATTTTGCCCTGAAATTTTAACTAAATTATTATTTTTATATGCTTCATATGTTTTAAAAAGAATATTTTTAATTATATTTTTATCAATTTTAAATTTTAACAAAGATTTTTGAGCTAAAGGGGTAGTTTTTATATCTTTATTTTCTGAATAAATACTCGAGGTTTTAACTATTCTATATGGCAATAAATCAACCAATTTTGTAGCTGAAATTTTTAAAATTCTGTCTTCTTTTCGAACAAAAGAAAAAATCATTGTATCTTCATCAAAACATCTGTTTGTATTAAGCCAAGACAAACAATCTTCACAAGGAACGATAAAATCATAATAATCATTTATGTCGATATTAGATGACATACACATATATTTAATTTTAAAATCAAATCCGCTTTGAGGATTTTTCATATATGAAACAAGGGCGTAATTATAAGCGCTTAAAATGGCAGACCTTTCACCGCACACAGATGAAATATCGTTTCTTGTGTTATTAAAATTTGTTCCAAGACTCCATTTGTTTTTATTAGTGCAGACATAAGTTGCAAAGCCTCTATTAGTAACATTACCCACTTTGACATTTGTTTTTGCTAATTTATGAGCTTCCAGAAGTTTATTATAAATTTCTATTTTTTCTTCCAAAGACAAATCTATCCCGTAATCAGATATAACGGGAATTTTTTCAATATCGACTTCTGAAATTGTTTCAAGGGAAATTTTTTCTTCTGCCATTGTTAATACATCTACACTTATCCTATACCTATTAAAACCGCTAAAAATATTTTTTGCAAGAAAAAATTAAATCCACTTTCAAAAATGAAGTGGATTACCCTTAGTCTAGTAGTTAACCTAATTAAAACTTTTTTCGTTGTTAATAATCTAAAATTCATTCCGTATACTCAACCTTAATTAAGCCATCACTCCTTTCAAAAGTGTTTAAATTGAACTCCTTGACTATATTTACATTCTAGTAGGGCAAGATTTTGCATGCAATAAAAATGTTTGTTAAAAAATTTTTACAATGGTTGTATTTAAAGAATATTAAACGAAAATTCGTGTTTACAAACTTAATATTGAAATTTTTTATTGACAAAAGCTTAAGCAAAGAAAAAATAAAGCCTAAACCATGCCAAAAAGCTCAAAATTCAATAATAGCCTATTTAAGAAAATAAACACAAACACCAAAAATTCCCGCAATTGCCATATAAATTATCGGATCTCTTTTTAACTTAAAAGTCAATAAAAATAAGAAAACAACAAGCGCAAAACCCAGATAATCAACCTTTGAAAAATCCAGCTTGCTATTTAAAATTAAATTATAAAATAATTTCGCTCCAACACTTGTTATTAAAGCACAAGACGTCGGACGCAAAACATACAAAATCGATTTTACATATTTATTTTCACTAAATTTTCGATACAGACGAAATACTTGACTTGTAATGATTATCATTGGCAAAATTAAACCAAAGCTTGAAATAAACGCTCCTAAAAGCCCTAATGTCTGATAACCTGCAAAAGTAGCCATATTAAGCCCTATTGGCCCCGGAGTAATACCTGAAATTGCAATCAATTGAACCAGTTGTTCATGAGAAAACCAATTATAAGTATCAGCCATTAAATACAAAAAAGGCAAAGACGCATATCCGCCGCCATAAGTAAATAAGCCCACTTTTAAAAATTCAAAAAACAAGAGAAAATATGTACTATGCATTATTACCCCTCTTGTCTTTTACAATTTGAAAAATTACCCCTAAAAATATTGAACCTATAATCAAATAAGCAGGATTAACCTTTAATATAGCCAAAATCAAAATAAATACAAACCAAAAAGCACTAAATAAATCAACAATGCTTTTTGACCACATTTCTTTTAAAGCAAGATAAATCAAAACAATAACAGATAAATTCACACCCCAAAAAAGGCTTTCAATAAAAGGTATGGCTAAAATTTTATTCAATAAATGGGCTATAATTACAATTGAAACAAAAGGAGAAAAGCTCATGCCAATTATTGCAGCCAGAGCGCCTTTAATTTTTGCCAATTTATAGCCAACCAAAATCGACATATTAGCAGCAATAATCCCCGGTAAACACTGACTTACGCAATAATAATCACATAATTCATCTTCATTTAACCAATTTCTTTTTTCAATTAGCTCACTTTTCATAATGGGAATAATCACATAACCCCCGCCAAGAAGAATTATGCCGATTTTTAAAAAAACTTTAAATACATCAAAAAAAGAAATTTTTTTCATAACGATAATTTTATCTTAAACAAAGGAAATATTTAATCAAAAAAGATAAGTAATTCTGAGAGGTGATTATAGACTCATAAATTTTAAAATATCTTTTAAATTTCACATCTTTTGTATCTAAAATATTAAATTCATTTTCGTAATTTTTTATTAACTTATATACTGAATATTTTTTATAAATATTTTTAAAATCTAAATAATGCCAAATTAAACACCTCAAAACAATGTTTTTAAAATCATCAGTCCTTTTTTCAAACACGCCATTCTTAATTAAAAGTTCTTTTAATTCTTTTGAAGCATAAAATATATTTTCAAGCTCTCTTTTTTTTGACAGGGAATTTTTTCTTATTCTATGAAAAACAAGACAATCATCAAGATAAACAATTTTATTTGATAAAAAATAAACCCCGTAAGAAAATAAAAAATCTTCTGAAGAATTAAAAGATGAAAATTTTAAATCATATTTTTCAATAAGTTCTTTTTTAACTAATTTATCCCATGCCCAGCCTTGAGGATAAGGAAAATTATTATGAATTTTTCCCTTTGTTTTCGGGTTTTTCTTAAATTCTCTTGAAACACAAATTGCACAATCCGAGCTATTTTGAACAATCTTTTTATGCATTTTTAACAAAAAATCTCTGTCAAAAATATCATCACCGTCCAAAAACAAAATATAATCTCCGACAGCCTTTTTTAGCGCAAAATTTCTTATAACACCGGCGCCTTTATGTTCTTTTTGATACAAAGTAATTTGAGGATATTTTTCAAGAATTTTAACCGAATTGTCATCAGACCCGTCATCAACAACAATTAATTCAAAATCTTTAAATGACTGATTTAAGATTGAATTAATTGTATCTTCGATATAATTTTTCAAATTGTAAACAGGAATTATTATTGAAATTTTAGGCATAATTAAAACTTAAGCGCATTAATAAAACCTTGTGCTATTGTAGGATTAAACGCTTTTTTATCCACAATTGTAACAATTAGTTTGCTTGAGGGTTCTTTTGCTTTTTCATTTGTTGTTGAATAACAAGCAATTATTCCAACAACATTTTTAAAAGGAACATTTTTTACTTTTGCACTAAATTTTATAAAAGGAATTGTTTTATTTTTTGCAATATAGCTTCCTCTTTGGATAACCTGAAATTCCTCAAAAGTAATAAATGAATCCTTTAATTTATTCAAAAGGTCATTAATCTTTGTGTCAATTTCTCTTGTTTGAAAATCTTTTGGTGAAATTGTTTTTTCATTTTTTAAATCATAAATTGTAATTTTTTGACCTGTGGGCAAATATTTAGCACTGATTTTTTTATAGCCCAATATATTAAAACTTCGCGATAATTGATAATCGCCTGAAACATTTGAAAAATCTGCATAATTTTTTTCTGTTTTAATAAATTCTTCCCTTGGGGGGTTTTGATAATCATTTATTGAATTTTTAACATACGTATATCCGCCAAGCGCAAAAAAAGCAACTATAACAGCTATAAAAATAATTTTTTTAAATATACTTTTTAAACAACCCATAATTAACCTCGCTCAATAAGCCGATAGTGGGACTCGAACCCACGACCTGCGCATTACGAATGCGACGCTCTACCATCTGAGCTATATCGGCACAAAAATATAATACCATAAATAAATTGACAAAGTAAGAAATTTAATCTATATTTAAAGTATATATATTGCGCGAAACGCAAACAAAGGGGCGCACCACCAAAAAGGTACGATTAAACCCTGGTTTGCGTTTTTATTTTGGAGAATATTATGAGAGATGTATTGAAAATAGGAAAATACGAGTTTAATTCAAGATTTATCTTGGGTTCGGGAAAATATAACACAAAACTCATTAAATCAGCAATCGAAGACGCTGAAGCCGAAATTATTACAATGTCTTTAAGAAGAATAAACACCGATTGCGACAACATTCTTGATTATATTCCCGAAAACATTAAAATTCTTCCTAATACATCAGGAGCAAGAAACTCCGATGAAGCGCTAAGAATTGCTCTTTTAGCGAGAGAATTATCAGGGGCGGATATGATTAAAATTGAAGTTATAAAAGATTCGAAATATCTTCTGCCCGATAACTACGAAACAACCTTGGCTGTTGAAAAGTTAGCAAATGAGGGGTTTATCGCGCTTCCTTATATGTATCCTGATTTAAATTTTGCAAGAGATATGAAAAACGCAGGCGCTCAAGCTATTATGCCCTTAGCTTCTCCGATTGGAACAAACAAAGGGTTATCAACCAAAGAGTTTATTAAAATTTTAATTGAAGAAATTGATTTACCCATAATTGTGGATGCAGGAATAGGCAAACCCCACCAAGCAGCTGAGGCAATGGAATTGGGAGTAGATGCAATTATGGCAAATACTGCTATTGCAACATCAGGTGATATTAATTTAATGGCGAAAGCCTTTAAACACGCAATTATAGCAGGAAGATTGGCATATTTAGCTAAAATGGGCGAGGTAAAAGACACAGCACAAGCCTCAAGCCCTCTAACAGGTTTTTTGGAATAAAATTATGATAAATGAAATTGAAAAATATTTTCCTGATATGGAAGTAATAAATTCCGATATTGAAGAAAAAATTCACTCTGCTTTAGATAAAGCAAACTTTGAAAAATACACAAAAGAGGATGTCATCAAAGCACTAAATAAAGAAACTCTCGATATTGATGACTTTTGCGCGTTATTATCTAATCCTGCCAAAGATTTAATTGAAGAAATAGCCAAAAGAGCAAAAAAGGAAAGAGAAAGATACTTTGGAAAAAATGTCTATTTTTTCACACCGTTATATATTTCAAACTATTGCGAAAATCAATGTGTTTATTGCGGATTTAACTGCAAAAATAATATAAAAAGAGCTAAATTAGGTTTTGATGAAATTGAAAAAGAATTAATCGAAATTAAAAAATCGGGCCTTGAAGAAATTCTTATTCTAACCGGTGAATCAAGAACAAAATCAGATGTTCAATATATTGGTCAATCCATTCAATTAGCCAAAAAATATTTTAAAAATATAGGAATAGAAATTTATCCTCTTAATACTGATGAATACAATTATCTTCATAAAATGGGTGCTGATTATGTAACAGTATTTCAAGAAACTTATGACAAAACTACTTATGAAAAAAAACACCTAAAAGGACATAAAAGAATTTATCCTTATAGGCTTAATTCTCAAGAAAGAGCAATTTTAGGAGGTATCAGAGGTGTGGCTTTTGGTGCGCTATTGGGGCTTTTTGACTATAAAAAAGATACATTAGCGACAGCTTGTCATATGTATTATTTACAAAAAAAATATCCGCATGCTGAAATTTCCGTTTCAATTCCAAGGCTTCGCCCGACAGTTATAGATAATTCAATTAACCCGAACGAAGTTAAAGAACTGGAATTATTGCAAATAATGTGTGCCTATAGAATTTTTATGCCTTTTATTAACATGACAATTTCAACAAGAGAAAGAGCAGATTTTAGAAATAACGCCGTTCAAATTGCCGCAACAAAAATCTCTGCAGGTGTTTCAACAGGAATCGGCGAGCACACAAAAAAAGAAAAAGACGGCGATAATCAATTTGAAATAGCAGATTCAAGAAGTGTTGATGAAATTTATAAAACCCTTGAAAATTTAGGTATGCAGCCTATTATGAATGATTATATTTATGTGGGTTAATAAATTTAAAATTACTAAATAGAAAACATGATTTTAACCGTAAACAAAACTATCTGCTATGAGGATGAGTTGTGTTATACACATCTTTCAATCTTTGAATGGAAACATGTGTATAAATTTGAGTGTTTTTAATGCTTGAATGACCCAAAAGTTCTTGCACAACTCTTAAATCGGCGCCATTTTCAAGAAGTTTTGTTGCAAAACTATGTCTAAAAATATGGGGAGTAACACGCTTTGTAAAATGAATATTATCTAGGCAATTCTTAAGAGCTTTTCTGATGCTTTGGTTTTGCAATCTGTAACCATTATAATTAATAAACAAAGGGCTTTGAGGTGTTTTTTCTTTTTTACAAATTAAATCAGAAACATTTTCTATATAATTAATTAAAGCCTCTTTGGTTTTATTAGGTATTAAAACAATTCTTTCTTTTGCACCCTTACCAAAAACCCTGATTTCATTTTGTTCAAGATTAAGATTTTCATAATTAAGACCCGATAATTCAGAAATTCGCATGCCTGAAACCCACAACAATTCAAAAATAATTCTGTTTCTATATCCGGCAGGGGTATCTATTTTTATTCCTCTTAAAATATTATCAACCTCATCCTCATATAAAAAATCAGGTAAAGTTTTGTTTTGTTTTGGAATCGGAATATTATCCACAGGATTATATTCAATTAATTCCTCTTGATATAAAAACTTATAAAAAGCTCTAATTGAAGCAATTTTTCTCGCTATTGTCGTTTTTGTATAATTAATTTGCGAAATAAAATAAAGATATTCACTAAATTTTTTAGGTTCAATTTCTAGCGGATTTTCATTTCCTATCCACAACAAAAAAGTGTAAACATCAGCACAATAAGCCCTTATAGTGTGAGAAGAAAAATTCTTTTCACTTTTTAAATATATTTTAAAATCCTCTAAATATTCTTTATTTTCAGACATAGTTAAAATAATTATACACATTTTATCAAAAAAAATTAAATATTTTTTTGTATGTAAAAATGTAAAGAAAAATTATATTATTATATAAAATATTTCCCCTTTGTTATATTATTTTTTTGGATATCCCCAAGATGAGGAATTAGTTTATTTTGCAAAACAATTTCGACAGCCTTGATAATTTAGAATTGAGAGTACAAAAGTCTTCTGTTGTACAACAGAGGGCAGGGCTTGTTGCTGTTTATATGTACAAACAATTCATAGAATTTCATCAAGCAACGCTAAATACTAACGATATGTTTACTAAAATTCTGGAAAATTTAGCAGAAGTTTTAGAATATCTTAAACAATCACTTAACATAAGAAATGTGCCCACGCAAAATGTTACATGCACTATTGACTCCACCAAAACCCTTGCAATAGTTAACATCTTATGGCACAAAATCAGCTTTACTTGCAGATTTAATATCTCCCCGAAAGCGCTTCCAAGAAAAGACGGAAACCCCATGTTTTGCGGAAGAATATTTGCAATAAACGGAGATTTCACAAGACTAATCAAAGAAGAAGATGACTATGAAAAACAAATGGATATTTTATTAGCTAATGAAATAGCATCTTTATATGTTCCGGCTGAAAAAAACCAAGGAACTATCATGACAATAAGACACAAAGACAACCAAGAATTATATATAAGCCAACTTGATGCACCAAGAGAATTTCTTTTAAAAGTAATTGAAATAGTATGTGCAGGCGGAGAATTTCATAAACAAAACACTAAAAAAACAGGCTTTTTGTTTTAAGCCTGTTTTTATATACATCAAGGCCAAGGGAGGACCTTGGCCATATTTGTTTTACGCTTCAGCTGCACGCGCTAGGACTATTTTTTTCATCAATCTTTCAAAAAAGCTCATTGTGGGTTTTTCGATAATTCTTGCCAACATTCGGATTTCTTGTTCATATTGTAAGCTTACCGGGTTATATTCACATAAATCCAAATCTTTTTCGTAATCCATTTTATCATCCTTATTTAACTAACCTTACATGATATATAACGACATAGAAATTGACATTCTTTAGTAATTTATTTAATTGTTTACAATTGTTAATAATTTTTTAATGTAAAATTTATATATGAAAATAAAAGTAGCAAGTTTAAACGAAACAAAAAAATTAGCTCAGGCTTTTGCCTCTTTAATAAATGAAAAAGGCATGTTTATAACTCTAACAGGCGATATTGGAGCAGGTAAAACGCAATTCATCAGATACATCCTTGAATGTCTTAATGTCAAAGACAAAGTAACAAGCCCGAGCTTTGTCATTTTAAACGAATACAAGAGTTCTCTTTGCCCAATTTATCATTTTGATTTATACAGACTGGAAGAAAAAGGGCTTAAATCAATAGTTTCAGAACTAAGAGAATACTCAAAAGAAGGCAATCTAACCTTCATTGAATGGGCAGAATTTGCACACGATGAAATTCCCAACGACGCATTTAAAATCAATGTTTACTATGATGAAGATGATGTTGATATAAGGTGGTTTGAATTTATTGAAAACAATAATAACAAAAGATTTATAGAAGAATTATCAAAAAAGGTTACAAAATGAATATTTTAGCAATTTGTTCGGCACTAAACAATTCTTATCTCGGCTTAAAAACTAAAGACAAAATTCAAAGCAAAATAATCAAAAGCGATGAAAATTATCATAGTCTTTATTTAATATCCGAAATTCAAAAAATCTTAAAAGAAAATTCGCTAACATCTAAAAACATCGATATGATATGTGTAAATTGCGGCCCCGGAAGCTTCACAGGAATTAGAGTAGCGCTGACTATTGCTAAAGTTATGGCAGGAGAGCTTGATGTTCCTTTAATTCCTCTAAATACAGCCGAAATCTTGCTTAATACATACAACAAAAAATATCTTATTATGGATGCAAGACGAGATATGTATTTTATCGGCACAAAAGATGATATAAAGCTTGTTTACAAAGACAAAATTAATATCAATGATAATGAAGAAATTTTATGCGACAAAAGAAGTCTTGCAATTTTTCCCAATGCAGCCTGCTATGAAAATGAGGAATTAGATATTTCTAAAACAATGATTGAAATTGCACAACAAAAATACATAAATTCAAACAATAAAGAAGAATTTAATTATCTTTTGACTAAAGCAAATTATATTCAAACACCACCTGTATTTTAATTAATCGCAATCACAATCTTTAACGTCTGAATTTAGCGACCACAATAATGCTGCAAGCCACCCGAAAAATGTCCAACCTAAAAATGTTGTCATTATTGTAATTGCAAGAATATTATTGTGTTTTCTGACAAACGCAACTATAACAGGGATAAAATATATAGCCAACGATATAAACAACCAAGTTGCACAGAACAAAAGAGCCATAAAAGTAAATATATATACGTATGCCATTTCCATATTGCTACCTCTAATATTTTGTATGTATTATTATAAGCAGTTTTTTATCTTATTTCAACATGCCTACATATCTAATTGTCCGACAATACCTTGTAAAAATATCGGCATAGGCATTCCGGGCTTATGTAACACCTTGAAACAAGATAATTTATTAGGGTTAAATTCATTTGCCGCATCCACACAAGTTGTTTGATTAGTTATACCCAAAGAACTGTCACTTGGATCTCTAACAGGGCAAATATCAAAAGCATTTGAACCTTCCGTTGAAATACACTGAGCGCACATATTATCTGTTGTACATTGTGCATACATTCTTTTAGAATATCTTGCGCATTGTTTTTTAGTGAAAAAACCTTCGCCGCCATAGGCACCGCAATCAGCATCCAAAAGGGATTGAGCGGAAGCAACCATTTCTGCCGGACCTTCTTCATTAGTTGCATTAGGTCTATAAACATCGTATGTTATTATGTCTTTGTCTTCCCAGAAATTTTTATTAACAGCGCCTTTTTCCATATTAAATCCTTTATAACAATATGGACTTGCACCGTCGTCAATTGTCATATCTAAAATTGTTCCGTCTGAACCATACATTTGTTGATTTTCACAATTAATTGTCTGAATTTCGCCGCTAAGGTCGCCTCCTTGATATATTCTTATGGGAAACCTATCGGCCCACAGTTTATTCAAACCCTTCTCGCCGTCAATATCTACGACAATATTTTTAAATTTATATTCGCAACCCGCGCAAACAGGCTGCCTCCAAGGATTTGTCAGACCTTGAATAGTTATTTTATTTGGCAGAGTTATATTGACTTTTTTAGCATTCAAGGTATCGTCTGCTTCAAATTCGCAATCATATTCCACTGTAGTTAAAGTATCTGCCAATTGCATGCAATACCAGTCATATCCTGTTGCATCATAAGAAGGATTAATAATATCCCCTTTATTTGTCATAATCGCAGAATTTGCAGCAGAAAGATTTTTCAAAAATGCATAAATAAAAATTTTATTTTTTTGCACACTCGGATTATATACACTAATTCCAATAACGGAAATTACAATAATAAACATTAAGGCTATTACTAATTCAGCCAGAGTCCAGCCTGATTTTTTCTTCATTTTTAAACCCTCTATAAGATATAACGAGTTTAACCAATTAATAAAAAATAATCATCATTTATATAGGCTATATCATTTTTTAGAAGGCTCAATCCCGCAAGGTTCATCATTATAGCAAGTTTTTAGCCAATAATATCTGCCGTCGCAGTATCCGTCCCAAGCAAGCATTTCACCGCCATAGGCACTGCAATCAGCTCTTAAAAAAGAAACTCCTCGGCTTAAATATCTGGTTTTCCCTTCATCAGCGCCAACTTGATATACGTCATAGCGAAAAGGAGTATCGAATGCCAAAAAATTAACTCCGCTGCCGCCTATACAAAGGGGAGAACTTGTCAAACCATAAGCCTTTTCATCGTCTTTTGAGCAATTTATGGGAGTAATCATGCCGCCTAAGTAGCCGTCTGAATATATCCTTAGAGGAAATCTATCAATTCCTATTGTATTTGAGCTTTTTCTTCTTGTATCAACATCAATGAAAAAATCTTTAACATACGTGCCATCAAGTTTATAGGGCGGTTTTTCAAGTCCGTAAATTTCAATTTTTTTCTTTTTTATAACAAAATTTTTCTTATATGAAACTTTATCATCTGTACAATCGTAAATCACTTGAGAAGAAGCTTGGGCTAATTTTTCACACAATACATCGGAAGCAAAATTTTGTTCATAATCAAAAACTTTTTTATTTTCATTATAAATTTTAGTTATTTCATCTTGAAAAAAATTAAGCAAATACATTGCCTTATTGTTGATATTTCTTTGTGTGGGATTACAAAATTTAAAAAATAAAAACAACATTAAAGCAATAAATCCGCCTACAAGCGCAAATTTTATAAAAACAACAGTCTGTTGAGTTATATCTTTATCAAGCCCATTTTTTCGATTAGAGTACTTAGACATTCTTCGTAACTTTCAAATTCCATATACGGTGTAATGTTTAATTTATCTTTAGTAACATCTAAAGTAGTCTTATTCTTAACGGTAATTATTTTAACATTATTTTTAACACATGATAATACTGCACTTGACCCAAGAGCACCATAAGGAACAATCAAATATTGAACATCTTTATAGTTTACACCATTATTAAAATCAGCCACCAAAGGAGCAATAGAAAGCCCTTGCATGACACAAGGAAGATATGTTGAACTGATTAATTCAGATGAAACCTTTGGATTTTCAATTTTTTCCGATATATCAATATCCAAAAAAGCAGGTGCATGGGCAGAAGGTATTAAGAAATTTTTTGTAATTAAATGTGATATAACAGCCTCAATTCCGCCAATAGGGTCAATTCCCTGCGCATTTGAATAATTTTCATCTTCGGAATCTTCGCTAAAATAGCAAACAATTGCAA
This sequence comes from uncultured bacterium, assembly GCA_949282195.1. Taxonomy (GTDB): domain Bacteria; phylum Cyanobacteriota; class Vampirovibrionia; order Gastranaerophilales; family Gastranaerophilaceae; genus RUG14156. The sequence goes on from CASDOW010000002.1 coordinate 128,274, forward strand.
CAGCTTCAGCACCTTTTTTAATTAGTTTTTCCGCGCAAATTATAAGCTCATCAGGATTTTTTATGCTTCCGTATGAAATATTGTTTTCAATCTCAAGTTCAACTCCTATCGGTTTTTTAGTGTATTCAATTGCTATTGTATCAATTCCTTGAACCATTTTTAGCGCAGATAAGGTATTAAGATGAACATTTAAAACATTTTTTGGAATTGCACAATCGAATATTATCCCGATTTTATTTGTTTCATAAGGCTTTTTAGGAACTATTGCAATTTTGCCTTCAAAAAAACTGTCAAACAAATGTCCCTCTAAATAACTCATATCATAATTAATGGCACTAAATATACCGCCATTAACCGCATTAGGGTTTATAATAAGATGAAAATATTTTGCAAACTCCCTTGCCAAATATCCAAAATCGCCGGCATATCCACCTATATCAGCACCAATTCCCGTTGGAACAGATATCGCAATTATTGGTTTATTCATGATTAATATCCCCTTGCAATTTTTAAAAACATAGTATCAAATATAATTTTTTCTTGCATATTTGCTCTTTTATATTTGATTGCTTCATTTACAATTTTTATATCATTATTAATCTTTAAAACTAAAGTTGAATTTGAAATATTTTGTTTCAATAAATCCGCTAGATATTCAAGAATTTCATTCAATACCTTTTCTGTTTCAAAATTATTATCCTTTATATATTTTTGAAAACTGTCTGATAAATCAAAACAATTTTGGTAATTAATATTAGGATAAGCTGATATCATATTTAAAATATTAGAATAACTTACATAATTTTTCTCGCCGCTCAATTTAAAAACCTGACATCTTGACACAATAGTCGCAAGAATATCTTCTCTTGATTTTGTCAAAAAAACAAAAGTTGTTCTTTTCGGCGGTTCTTCGATTGACTTTAATAAAGCATTTAAAGTTGCAGGGTTAAAAGTTTGATAATTCAATGGTTCAATTGAATAATTAATATCCTTGCTATATGAAAGCATTTTAAAACCGCTCAGCTCATTTTCATCATATATTTTTTCTCTTGAAGAAAAGAAAATAAAAAACCTGTGATAATCAGACGACAAGCTAAGACTTTTTTCTATTTCTGCCGCTTGTTTAACTGAAATTACGGATTTTGTTTCGTCGTTTTCGCCTTTAAAATGAATTTGAGAAACATTATTAACACAAGGATGACTATGCGATTTTATCCAACGACAATTAATGCAATCGCAATTAATATCTCCTTCTTTTTGACAATTTAAAATTCTTGCAAGCTCAAGCGCAAAAAGATACTGGTTTTCAGTGTCTGCTCCCTCAAAAATTAACGCCTGCGGAAAATCTCTTTTATTTTCTTTAACCAAAGAAAGCAAATTTGAAAAATAATTAAAAGCAAACGGAAATTTATTACTAAAATAACTATAAAGCACCTTAATCTCCCACAAAAGCCATTTCATATGCACATAAAGGATCTTTTAATGTACCTGTTTTTAATTTATATTCAGCATCAGATAAATTTATTTTCAATCTGATTAATTCATCAAGAGAAACTTTGGATAATTTTTGAATATTTTTTTTCACAATAAATTCACTTTGATTTAATTTAACAGCTAAATCAAAAGTTGACATCATTTTTGAATATATTTTTATTTTCAAAAGATTAGCAAAAACAGTCTGAATAAAAGCCAAGGATACAAGGTAATGCTCTTTTTGAGTTATATCAAAAATTAAACTCAAAGCATCCGTATATTTTTTTTCCAATATTAAATCAACAAGATTAAATATATCGCAATTGACAGATACTACATTTTTTATCATTTCAGACGTAATTATATTATCGGGGTATGCATATAATTTTAGCTTTTCAAGCTGGACAGAAATATCCCTCAAGGATGTCCCAACCGTTTGAACCAATAATGATGCCTCGTCTTGATTAATTTTTAATTCTAATTCTGAAGCCATTTTTTTAACTATCGGAATTAATTTATATTCTTCATAAGATTTGTAAGAAGGAAATTCCTGAGGTTTTGTCAATTTGAGAATTTCTTTATATAATTTTTTTCTTGAATCAGGTTTCTTTTTATCTCCTCTTGGAGTAGGACAAACTAAAACAAAATGAACTCTATCTGATATATTATTCAAAGCACTGATGAGCTCTTGATTTTGTTTATCGTCGAGTTTTTCTTTTGATTTAGATTCAAGAAAATATTTTTGACATTTAATCACTACAACAATATCGCCAAACATCATGGCATTTGTTCTTAGAAGCTCTGAAAACAAAGAAAAAGAAGGATTGTCAACAAGCCTGTAATTAAGCTCATTGACATCTCCTTTTAAAACTTCATCTTTTATTTTGTTTACGGCTTTTTCGATTAAATAATCTTCATCGCCCCACAAAAAATCTATTGGCATATTTTCTAGCTGTTAATTAATAAACTTGCACCAATTACCCCTGCTGCGTTTGCAAGTTGCGCCGGAACGACTTGTAAAGAAGCAGCCTGAATTGGCATTGCTCTATCTTGGATAGTTTTTCTGATTGGCTCTAATAAAATTTCACCTGCATCAGCTACACCGCCGCCTATTATTATCTTTTCAGGATTTAAAAGATTAACAACAGAGGCTAATCCGATGCCGATAATTTTTCCAATTTGCTTGAATATTTGAATAGAAACAGTATCACCTTGAAGTGCAGCTTGCGCAACAATATAAGGAGTAATTATTCCGTCTGTCGCCATTTCTTTATATTTTGCAGATTTACCGCCGCTAATATATTCTTTTGCCATAGTAACTATTGCAGGCCCTGAAGCAAAGGCTTCAAAACAGCCATAATCACCACAACCACACAAAGGTCCGCCATTCATTTCCATTTTAATGTGCCCGATTTCACCGGCAGCATTTGCTGCACCTCTAACTAATTTACCGTTTAAAATTATTCCTGAACCAATTCCTGTTCCTACTGTAATGCAAATTAAATTTTCGCAACCTTTACCCGCTCCAAAGTTTAATTCACCCAAAGCGGCACAGCGAACATCGTTGTCCAATCTTGTCGGAATAGAAAATTCATCTTCAATCATTTTTGCAAGAGGAATATTAACCCAACCGGGGATATTAGGAAGATTTTTAACAATACCTTCTTTATAATCAATTTGCCCCGGCAAACCAAACCCGATAGCTTCAATTGTTTTATTGGTTTGGTTTGATTCTTGCATTATATCTTTAATTGCTTGTTTTATATTATTAACACCTGCTTCATAGCCCATTTCGGCTCTTGTTGGAACAGTGTTTGAATATGCAATTTTGCCGTCTAAATCAACAAGGGCAATTTTAACATTTGTACCGCCTACATCAACCCCTATTCTATACTTTTTCATTTTTCCTCCTATAAAATCAATATAAAAAAATTTTACCACAGACAAAAAGAATGGTTAAAGTAAATCTTCTAAATAATCCTTAATTTCAACACCGATTTTTTTCAACTCTAAATAATCAGATGAAATACTATAATCTTTATCTGATGAAATAATAATCAAATTTGTAACATCATATACTTCATTATCAATATCAAAAAAAGTTTTATAATAAATTTTGTTTGAAGTTTTACCGCTGAAAAGTTTTAGGTAGTCAAACTTTTGTTTATACTTTTCTAAAAGATTTAGTACAAATTTGTTTTTTTTATTAAAAATATCTCGACTGGAAGGCATATTAGAAACAAAAATGCCATTTTTTTTCAAAGATTTTTTTATTAATTCTAAATACTCAACACCGCAAAATCTTTCATCTATTCCTTCGTCAGACGCAACATCAACAACTATTAAATCGTATTTTCTTTTTGTTGTTTTTAAATATATCAAAGCATCTTGAAGATAAAAGTTCATTTTATCGGATATTTTAAAATCAAAATATTTCTCGGCTATAGGAAAAATATTTTCTTCAATATCAACAATATCAATTCTTTTTAATTTTAAAAATATTTTTTCATACTGATTGATGATTATTCCCGAACCAAAACCAATAAGCAAGATGTCCTTTATGTTTTTATTCATCAAACAAGGAATTAAAAAATAATTTATATAGGGCAAATTTCCTTTATAAAATTTTGAATTAATATAACCGGCCTGATAAGTATCTTTATATTTTAAAAATTTGCCTATTTCATTTTCAACAACAGAAATACTATGAAAATCAGACTGCTTTTCAAAAAGAACTTTTTCAACTATATCGATTGAATTAATTTTATCTAAAAGTTCATTATCGGGTTTATTTATTGATAAATCTTCAGGAATTATTGTCATAGATAATTAATAACACAAACTTAAAACAAATAACAAAACTATTTTTTACACGTTTTATATATATAAAATCAGTATTAAAAGGTACAAATATGAACAATATAAATTCAATAACTACAAGCAATTACAATAATATTTATTTTGGCAAAAATAAAAAAAGAACAAATAACCAAAACAACAATATTAATACATCTCAAAAAAATAAAACAATAATTAAATCGCTGGTTGGCTTAGCTTTAATTTCAACTGCTACAGTTGCATTAATTAAATCAGGAAAATTAAACAACAAAAGCAAAAAAATTATCAATTCAAATACAACCAAAACAACAGCCTCAGCAACAATGAATAAAAAAATTACATCCTTAAAAGATTTGATTTTTAAGAACGGAACAGCTCAAGACAAAAACGGACAACCTTTTTCAGGCACAGTTGAACACATAGATTTAAACGGCAATAAATTTGAATTGACATTTAAAAACGGGGTAATCAAAAAAAGCATAAAAGAAGGCGAAGAAGGTTTTACAAAAACATACAGAAAAAATTTAATAACAACTGAATTTAACAATGGAGCAAAAAAAGAAGTAGATAGAAGAGGAAAATCATTACTTGAAATCAGAACCGATAACTTTGAAAACATATATCACAGCGAAAAAATATACAATGACTCAGGTGTGCTTATAAGATACGCACCAATATATAAAGATGATTTACTTGCTAAACAATTAACAGCTGAAGAAGTTTCCGATAAAACTATAAATAAAAATGAAGGATTATTTACAAATATCCTAGGCAGAATAAAAGAAAGCTATAGAAGCAGATTTCCCAAAAAATCAAAGGTTATATTATTCTAATATAACCTTTGATTTAATATTTAAATATTTAAGTCTTTAATAATATCACCCAATCCGGCAAAGCTTTTAACTCTAAATTTTCTAATGCCTATAGATTTAATCAACTCATCATTATCTCTTTCGATATCCACGCCGACTTTTGCTTCTGCATACACATTTGCAATATCTTTTCTATCTCCATATCTTTCCAATCCTTCTACCTTATATTGCCCGAAGTTTCCTAAGTTTTTCTTAACCATTTTTTGTGCTCTTAGCGCGTCATCTTTAGTGTAAACAAAAAATGAATAATAATTTTCATCAATAGGCTCAGATATAGGCAATCCTGAATTTCTTCTAAGCCAAGATAGGGAATATCTTAAATTATTTTGTTTCATAGCGATACTTGCTGCATAATATGAAGGTTTTTCCATGGCATAACTTGCTTTTGGTTTATCCGTTTTTAAAAATTTTTTAACTCTCTCAAATAAAGTGGGTTCCTTAGTATCCGAAATATAATATTTAAATATACTATCAAATTCATCTCTACACTCAAGCTTATCTTCAGGATTAGAAAATGCTTTTTTTGGAATTTGAACTAAATTTATAGATTTAAATTTTGGAATATTTTGCAAAGTAATTGGTTTTATTCTCATATTTCCTCTTTCTTATTCTGATATTTATACATATAAAAATTTTAAGACCCGAATTTTTATATTACAACAACTTCAGGGTAATTTTCCTTCATATATTCGCCAAGTTTTACAATTTCATCTTTATTGTGTTCAAATGGCAACAACTTTAATCTTCCTATTGTAATATATCTATTTTCATCATCAGGAAAATCCATAGAATCAAGATATAATCTTTTCGCTTTTTCCATGGCATTTTTCATATCAATACCGGACACAAGACACTTATATCTTGCAATTGCAGCTTCTTTTGAATCGGCAAATCCAAGCCAAGGGTCAATCACAATATCGCAATCTTCTCTGTTCATATCAGTTAACACTAAAACATGCCCTAAAGGGATGTCCTTTTTATAAACTTCCTTAAAGGTGCTTCTTTTAATAACAGTTACTTCCAATGCCAATCTTGTATATTTGGAATTATAATATCCGTTTGCAGCTAATACCCCAATAGCAGCACAAACTTGCTCTTTGCAATTTCCTGTTTTATAAAAACGTGATGAATTAATGGTATCAACAAAAGGGGCAAATGTTTCTTTTTCGTTTTCATTCTTTTCAAAAATACTTGCGCTTTTTTCTTTAATTCTTATTGATTCAATTGAAGAAAAGATACGATTTGCAACCTTAAGTGCTTGCTCTCTATGCTTAGAGTTAGGTTTAGCGCATGAATACCTTGAAAGAATATAACTGGAGCTAACCAAAGGAAAAGCTTCTTTTGTAGTTCTTAAAATTTTATCTGCTTCCTTTATAGGCTTTTTTCTTGCTTGAAACAAAGGTTGATAGGAGTAATTTTGTATAGTTGAAATATTCATTTTAATCTCTTTAACTACCTTGGCTTTCTGAGCACAACTTCAAGAAACATAGGGAAATCTTCAAGAGATAATTCATCGTCATCCATATCTCTTAGTTCAAATTCACCGTCACGAATTGCATAGATATTGTTCTTATTTGGTATTGCAATATTCTCAATTTTTACAACATTAAAACCAACTCTTTTAGCAAAATCAGCCATTTCATCAGGACGCATAGTGCCATAGTTTTCTTTTATTTCATATGCCCAGTTTTCAGGTGTGGCAAGCCATTTTCTGTGTCTTACAAATTCCGTTATAAGCCATCTTGGCATTATACAAGAATCCCCTTCCCATTCACACTGACCTTTTGCAGGATAAAAATCCATACAAAAACGCTTTAATTTATCTAAAGTGCACAATTTAGTAATATCAGCCTTTCTTAACTCTTCTTCATCTTTGATAGGCGGATAGGTACCGTCTTCTTCATTTGCATTACATATTCTTATTTTTTCCCAAGCATCAGACCCCGGAGTTGCAGGGTCTTTAATAATTAACACCCCGCCGGGTTTTAATGAATCATATGCTTGCTGCATAAAATGCAAAATTGAAGCCTTTGAATAAGCTTCTTCATTATATTCATCACTGGCGTAGCTATACAATTCATGCATTATGCTCGAAGCAATAATTGCGTCTTTTTTCTCATTTTTATACGGAAGATTAAAAGCATTACCCACAACATATTTAGCAGTTTGATTATTTTGTTCATCTTTAGCTCTTGCAATTTCAAGCATTTCAGGAGATAAATCCAAACCAAAATATTTATAATCAGAAGGCAGAAATTCTCTTAAAGTTCTCGCTAAAGCACCGTCACAACAACCAATATCGGCTATTTCAAGAGGTTGTTTTTTTCTTTTTTCATCAGTGTCAATTTTTCCTAAAGCACCCAAGAAAAATCTTATATTGTCATTTAACTTCATTTTGTTATTCATTAAAGGAATATAAGTGTTTAAGTTGGGTTCTGATGTTCTTTGTGCCTCTTTTCCTTTAAAGGTTGCATTCTGTTGCCTTAGATTGATATTTCTTCTACATGACACATATATATTAACAGGTGACAGTTTCATTTAATTATCTCCAAGTTGTTCTTATATTTGCATTTCTACAAAGCAGCTGAATGTATTTTTTTGCCAAACATAAATTTAAACCAATAAAAAATGATAATTTTTTTATTTATTTGTTTTTATAATATTATAAAGCAAAATAGGAGGAGAAATTAATGAAACAATTAGGGACTATGAACTGCGCTAATTCATTTCACCCAAATTATGCAACCTTGCACGCTGTATATGAATTATCAAACGGAAAAACAATTGCAATGGATACTTCTAATTCTAAATTAAGCCAAGCTCCTAATGGCGACTTTCAAGTTACAACAACTTACAAAAGTGAAGACGAACTCGAAAGAATGTATAAATGTCAATTGTAAAAGAACACATGGTTTGATTATTTGTTCCACATGGTTTGATTTTTTCGGCAATAAGAAGTCAATATCTTTTTAATATACTCTGATATTTTCTCAAACTTATTTACATTTTACAGTTTCTAATAATAAAATATTTATGTTATATTTCTTGTCAGGAGTAATATATGCAAAAAAAATATAAATATATAGATACGAATTCTGTAGAATTGTGCAAAATGAGAGAAAATGCAAGAGCTTTGATGAGAAAGTACGATACAGTGGATTTTAACGATGAGCATCAAAAACGTCAAATCCTTGAACAATTATTCGGTTCAATAGGCTCTAATGTTGTAATTGATGAGAAATTTCACTGTGAATATGGGAAAAATATTTTTATAGGTAAGGATGTTATAATAGGACCTAATTGTACATTTATTGATAATGAAAAAATTATTATCGGAAACTGTATTATGTTTGCACCAAATATTCAAATTTATACTGCATATCATCCGGTTTTGCCGGAAGAACGCTATATTATTGAAAGAGCGGAAAATGATCCAATTTATTATAACACCTGTGCTGACCCTGTAGAGATAAAAGACGGGTCATGGATTGGCGGCGGTGTAATAATTCTGCCGGGAGTAACTATCGGTAAAAACAGTATAGTCGGCGCAGGAAGCGTGGTAAATAAATCTATTCCGGATGATTGCGTTGCGGTTGGCAACCCTTGCCGGGTTATAAAATACTTTGATGATATCAGAAGAGAAAATGTATAAACATATTGTTTTTGATGTTGACGGAACTTTGATAAATACTGAATATGCTGTTCTGCATTCCTTGCAGGACACATTAAAAGAAGTGCAAAATAAAAATTATAAAATTGAAGAATTAGAATTTGTACTGGGTATTACGGGCGAAGCGGCAATAAAGCAGCTTGGTATTACAAACATAACTGAAACAGTTGATTTATGGAATAATCATTTGAATAGCTATAAAAATTCTGTTTGTATTTTTGACGGTATAAAAGATTTGCTGCAAAAACTTTCACCTGATTATAAATTAGGGATAGTAACATCTAAAACAAAAGCTGAATTTGACGAAGAAGTTACGCATTTCGGACTTAACAAATATTTTGAAATTATTATCTGTGCAGATGATACTAAAAAGCATAAGCCGAACCCCGAACCTCTCCTAAAATATATGGAACTTGCAAAAGTAAAGCCAGAAGAAACTCTTTATATCGGTGACAGTATTTATGATATGCAGTGTGCAAAATCATCCGGTGTTGATTTTGCCCTTGCAAAATGGGGAAACAGAAGACAAAATATTGAAGCAAAATATGCCCTTTTAAACCCGCTGGGTTTATTAAATTACCTGTCGTAGACATACTCGAAATAAAAAAATAACAAACTTTATGACAAATTTCCAACCTTTAGAAAAAACTTCCTGCTAATGGATTTTCGGCTTTGTCGGTTGGGCATACCTACCCAACAAAATAAATTTTGTGTCTGTTTTGTATAAATTAAAAAAATTTTTCTCAAACTTGATAAAAATTTTCCAACCTTAAACAAAAACTTCCGACTCCCCCTCCAAATGTCCTTGCGGGAAATAATCAAACCATTCGTACAAGTTCAAATATATCTTAAACTTCCGCCACATAAGGGTTATAACCAAAAGTCGAGGGGTAGACTTCAACGGACACTTCGTGGACTTTTCAAGTAATTTGGTTTGATTATTTTCGGACACTTCCGGTAGGTTAAAACCTAAACACAAAGCCGCTTTACGGGGTAAAATCATTTTAACCGTACAGGATTGAAATGTCTGGTTTAATACATCAATGCGGAACAAAATTACAAAGATTTGCATAAATAAAAATGTAAAAAAACACATGGTTTGATTTCTTGTTCCACGTGGTTTGATTTTTTCGGCAATATAAAACATAAGTTCTTCTCAATTTCACTTATAACTTTTTCTCAATATCTGCATTAATTTATACTGATTCTAATTAGAGGTTTCGAGCTTTGTGTCGGTTTTGTATCAATTATGATATATTTAACTTATGAAAATTAAAGAAATAACTATAAATAAAACGGATTATATGGATATTCTATTAATTGGCGATGAAGATAAAAAAATGATTAATAAATATCTTGAGCAATCTATCCTTTATGCATTATATGAGAATAATGTATTAACCTCTGTTTGTACCGTAGTAGAAATAGATGATGAAACTATTGAAATAAAAAATCTTGCAACCTATCCACAGTATCAAAATAAAGGCTATGCCACGGCATTGATTAATTTTGTATGTAATAAATATAAAACAAAGTTTAAATATTTAATCCTTGGAACCGGAGAAAATAACAAAACATTGAATTTCTATAAAAAACATGGTTTTCAGGAAACTCACAAACTAAAAAACTTTTTTATTGATAACTACACACATCCAATTTTTGAAAATGGAAAACAGTTGGTAGATATGATTTATTTAAAAAAAATTTTATAAGTTTCCAACCTTAAGAAAAAACTTCCGACCTTGTTCAAAATTCTTAAACCTTATGATATTTTTCTGAAAATTTGCGGAACTGGACTATTCCGAAATAATCAAATTATCCGTACAACTCAAAAACGGTGCGTATTTCACTGAAATTCTGCAAATCTCAATCTATCCGTACAGTCCAGAAAAAGTCCAGTTTCCCAGTTTGATTTTTTTGGTAAACTTAATTTTTCCGACCCGGAAGTACAATCAATGCGGAACAAAATTACAAAGATTTGCATAAATAAAAACCCTCTGAAACAGAGGGCTTTTATTTAAACAGAGATGAAGGGATTCGAACCCTTGGCGGAGTCGCCCCCGCACAGTCGTTCCAGGACTGCACCTTAAACCACTCGGACACATCTCTATTGATTTTATAATAACATAACAATTAACAATGTCTATATTTTAATGAAGTGTATCAATGTATATTCTATAAACTTTGCCTTCTTTTATCTTTTTAAATTCTTTTTTATTTTCTAAATCTTGAATATTTATTCTGGTTAAAATATAAACATTATTTTTCTTATTTTTCTTAACATATTTAACCATTTCTTTATAGTTATCTTTATTATTTGTAACTATATATTTAATTTTCTTCTTAGGATTTAAAATTGAATATTTTGCACTAAATCCATAGGTTACAATTTTTGAATTTTTTTGTTCATTGATAAATTGAGCATATTGTTCCAATTCATCTTGAGCAAAACTTGTATAATAAGGTATTCCAAAATCACATGTAACATAAACAGCACAAAGCATTAAGGCTAAATGCCACAAGAAAATTCTAAACAATCCGCCTTTTTTAATCAAAGCTATAACTCTTAAAGAAATTAAGAAAATAACCAATAATAAAGGTCCTGCAAAAATTGTTGCATCGGTAACGTAAAATTCAATATTTTCAGGTAAAATCGGTTTATAGACAAATGCAAAAATTAAACCCAAAAACGATACTACAAGAAACATTATCGCATTTATATAATTTGAAATTTTTAATTGTTTAGTAAGTTCATCTTCTTTAATTGCTTTATACCATAAATGTCCAACTATTAATGCGAGCGCAGGGAACATTGTCAAAATATAAGGCGGAAGCTTTGTGCTTGCACTTGAGAAAAATAAAAACACGCAAATTGCATAAATATAACAAAATGCCATAGCTTTTTTCTCGTCAGTATCAATAACAAAAAATGCACCTATTGATTTTGTAAATCTTATTTTTCTAATCAATCTTTTAATATCTCTAATTACAATCACAATCAAATTAAATGTCCAAGGAATTAACCCTGCCAAAATTATCGGAACATAGAATAAAAACGGTTGCTTTCTTCCCAAACCTTCAGAATTTAAAAGACGGGCAAAATGATGTTTTAAAATATACATGTTAACCCATTCTTGACTATATGCCTGATAAATTAAAATATGCCAAGGAAGCGCAACCAACAATAAAATCAAAACCCCCGGCAAAATATATAAAGGTTTAAAAAGTTCTTTTAATTTTCTAAAGAATAGATAAGTAAAAAACACCACCATACAGGGAACCGCAATTCCAATAAAGCCTTTAGCTAAAATAGATAAAGCCATAAACAAATAGCCAAAATACCAGCAGTATTTTTTATTTTCTTCTTTTTCAATAAACAAAGGTAAAACTGCGCTATATACAGCAGCTGCAGAAAATGCCATGAAATTCAAATCTAAAATTGCAACATGGGTAAATACTAAAAACCAAGCACTTGCCAACAATACCGTTGCGGATAAGAAACCATACAATTTACTTTTTAAAAGTTTTTTTGCGAAAAAGTAAGTATAAAATACAATAAAACTACCAACCAAACCTGTCATAAATCTTGCGGCAAATATACTCTTATAACCAAAAAGTTTAAAAGATATTACATTAAGCCAAAAATACAGGGGCGGTTTTTCCAAAAACGGTTCAAAATTTAAAATAGGAGTCAGATATTCTTTTGTAAGATACATGTACCTGCTCATATTTACATATCTTGTTTCATCAATATCTATCAAAGGATATATTCCGATATTGGAAAATATGAACAAAATACATCCCAAAAGCAATAATAATAAATAACATAACTCTCTATGTTCATCGTAAAATACTTTTAATTTATCCATTTTATCCTCTTATTTTGTTTCTTCTTTTGCTTTTTGCCAAAGCTCGTCATATTCTTCAAAGCTTAATTCACCTAAAGGTTTATTTGTTAGTTCTTCAAGCTTATTAAATCTTTTTATAAATTTACAATTTGCTTTAGCCAATGCTTCTTCAGGGTCAATTTTATTCCAACGTGCAATATTTACAAGCGAAAATAAAATATCGCCAAATTCATCAATTTTTTCTTCTTGAGTTTTTGCATTTTTAAATTCTTCGATTTCGGAATTAAAACAATCCTCTAATTGTTGATAATTTTGCCACTCAAACCCTGCTCTAACCGCTTTTTTTGATATTTTCATCGCCTTCAATAATGAAGGTAGATATTTTGGAATACCGTCAAGAGTTCTTTTTCTTTCTTTTTTTTCTTCTTGTTTTAATTTTTCCCAATTTTCAAGAATTTTTTTAGTATCTGTTGTTTTATTTTCTCCAAAAACATGAGGATGTCTATGAATTAATTTATCATTCAACATTTTTGCAACATCTTGAATATTAAATTCATCGTTATCATCGGCTATTTGAGAATGTAATACAACCTGCAACAATACATCCCCCAGCTCTTCTTTAATATGATTAATATTGTTTTCGTCAATCGCTTCAACTGCTTCATAAGCTTCTTCAAGCATATTCTGCCTGATTGAGTAATGTGTTTGTTCTCTATCCCATTGGCAACCCTGAGGCGAGCGCAAAATTTTAACCGTTTCAATTAATTCATCTAAATAATTTGTCATTTTAAAATTCCAATTATCTTACCATTTGATCAACACTTAAAATCAATATTCCTTCGCCGCCAATTTGTTTTAGATTATCTATTGCATCAAAAACTTTATCTTCATCAACTACAACGTGGATTACAACTTTATTGTTATTATCATGCAAAGGAATAACAGTAGGAGATGAAAGCCCCGGAAGAAAAGTCTTAACTTCTTCAAGTTTATCTTTTGGAATATGCACCATAAGATATTTTTTAGCTTTAGCGTCAAGAACAGAATCAATAGCCCTAATTAAAGAACGAAGTTTGATTTGTTTTTCAGGCTCTAAATCTTTTCTTGCGCATAAAACTGTACTTGATGACAAAATTTTATCAATAATTTTAAGTCTGTTTGATTTTAGTGTAGTTCCCGTTGAAGTAATATCAATAATCACATCACAAAACCCAAGAGAAGGGGTAATTTCAACAGCTCCCATAATCTCAGAAATTTTTGCATTTTTACCTAATTTTTCAAAATATCTTTTTGCAATATTAGGGAACGAGGTTGCAACTCTCAAATCATCAGGCAATTTTGATACATCATCTATATTTAACTTTTCAGGTAATGCCACAACCATATCGCATTTACCAAAAGAAAACTCTTTAACAATATCTAAATCAATTTCTTTTTCAACTATTATATCTTTACCCGTAAAACCGATATCGGCAACTTTTGAGTCAAGGAAATTAGGAATATCGGCAGCCCTTACGAAAATAAGTTGAAATTTATTGTCCTTTGTGTCCAATTTTAAACATCTTTCATCTTTCAAATCAAGATTTAAACCTGCCTGATTTAAAAGCTCATATATTCTTTGCGACAATCTACCTTTATTTGGCAGTGCAATTTTCAAAATCTCGTTACCCATATCTAACCTTTTTTATGTACATTTTTTATCTTAACATAAAGCACAATATTTGTTACTTTACTTAAAGTGTTTTTAATATAAAATTAACATATTCTAGTTAATTATAGGGGAAACAAATGGAACATTTACACGAACTTGTTGCAAATAATGCAATAGTTGTATCTGCTATAATTTTATTAATAGCTTATATTTTTATTGCATGGGAAAAAATTCCTAAAGTTGTAATTGCTCTTTTAGGCGGTTCACTAACTTTATTTTTAGGATTATTAGCAACAGAAAAAACACACGACAATCTGGCTGAATATTTCGTATCTTTCATTGATTTTAACGTAATATTCTTGCTTGTTTCAATGATGATTATTGTGCATATTGCTTCAAAATCAGGCATGTTTACTTGGATGGCAAATGAAATTTTAAAAAGAACAAAAGGTAAACCAAAACTTGTGCTTGTGGCACTTGCAATTTTTACAGGCGTTACTTCAGCATTTTTAGATAATGTTACAACAGTTATTTTGGTTCTTCCTATTACTTTTGCAGCCTGCAAATTGTTAGATATTAATCCTATTCCGTTTTTAATAACAGAAGTTTTCTGTTCAAACATCGGCGGAACGGCTACTTTAATCGGCGATCCTCCAAACATCATTATCGGCTCTGCCGCAGGATTTAGCTTCATGGATTTTGTTAGAGAATTAACAGGCATTGTTGCAATAATCATGGTTGTAGTTATTGCTATGCTAATTTTTATTTACAGAAAAGATTTAAAATCTTCACCTGAAAAAATGGAACTTGTTTCTAAAATAGATAACTCTAATTCAATCACAGATATGAATTTAGCCATTAGAGCAGGTGTTGTATTATTGCTTGTTATCTTAGGCTTTATTTCACACGATTTAACACACATCCCAACATTCTTAATTGCAATGATTGGCGCTTCTGTATTGTTAATCTTTGAAAAACCTGCCGAAGTTTTAGTTGAAGTTGAATGGAATACAATTTTCTTCTTCGTTGGCTTATTTATAATTATTGGCGGTTTAGAAGCCTCAGGCGGTATTGCTCTAATGGCAAAATGGCTTCTTGAAGTAACTCAAGGTTCTCAAACTGCTACATCAATGATTATCTTATGGGCTTCAGGTATTTTATCAGGTATCATCGACAATATTCCATACACTGCTACAATGGCTCCTATGATAGCAGCAATTGAGCAAACTATGGGTCATGTCTATGCTCACCCTCTATGGTGGTCATTAGCACTTGGCGCATGCTTAGGCGGAAACATGACAATAATTGGTGCTGCAGCAAACGTTATTGTTTCAGAAAACGCTCACAAAGCAGGTTATCCGATATCATTTATGCAATTTTTAAAATATGGTATAATTGTAACCATGATTTCCTTAGCGTTATCAACAGTTTACATTTACTTTAGATATTTAGTACATTAATGATTATCTCGGATAACAATAAAAATATTTCAAAAAAAGCACTCAAGAAGGAACACAATCCTGACTTGAGTGCTTCTCTTATAAACAACGATGACGGATATGAAAAAAATATTCGCCCGCTTAATTTTGATGATTACATCGGTCAAAACTCCCTAAAAGAAACTCTTAAAATTTCTATTGAAGCAGCAAAAAAAAGAAATACATTTTTAGATCACCTTTTATTTTACGGACCTCCGGGGCTCGGTAAAACAACACTTGCCGGAATTATAGCAAACGAATTAAATGCTTCAATAAAAATAACCTCAGCTCCTTCAATTGAGCGCCCAAGAGATATTATAGGAATTTTAATGCAATTAAAAGAAGGAGATGTTTTATTCATTGATGAAATTCATCGCTTAAATAAAATAGCGGAAGAAATTTTATATCCTGCTATGGAAGATTTTTCAATTGACCTGACAACAGGGAAAAGCCAAAGCGTTAAAACAATGAGAATACCTATTCCAAAATTCACTCTTATTGGCGCAACAACAAAAGCAGGAGCATTGTCAGGCCCTTTAAGAGATAGATTTGGAATAATTCATCGACTTGAATTTTACACAACAGAAGAACTGGCTAAAATTATCAAAAGAACAGCAAATATTTTAAATTTTGAAATAGATGAAAAAGGTGCTATGGCTATCGCCGAGCGCTCTCGCTGCACCCCTCGTATAGCCAACAGACTGGTTAAAAGAAGTGCTGATTGGGCAATAGTTAAAGGAAACGGAGTAATAACCGAAAAAATAGCAACTGACGCCTTATCAGCATTAGAAATTGATGAAATAGGTTTAGATATTACAGATAGAGCCTTACTTAATTTAATGATAAACTCTTTTGACGGCGGCCCTGTAGGAATTGAAACTCTAGCTGTTGCCTTAGGCGAAGATATAAGAACAATTGAAGATGTATATGAGCCTTATTTAATCCAAAAAGGCTTAATTTCAAGAACACCAAGAGGCAGAAAAGTCACAAGGTTAGCTTATAAACACCTTGGAATTAGGCAAAATTCTTCTCAAATGGGTCTTTTTGATTAAACAAATTTAAAATTTTATAATTTTTGCGCAATTTTTGCCTTCAATTGCTGTTTATATTATATATAATCACAATAAAAGGTATTTAAATGTCATTTAAGGTAGATAATTTTAGCGAATATTTAATTAAAGCGAAAAACGGATTTAAAACAAATGCACAAGATAATTCCAATGCGCCAAAATCTCCACATTTAAAGAGTCATTTAACAAATTTAAAACAAAGTTCTAAAGATACATTTACCAATACCGCATCACAAAATGCAAAACAAGACATCGAAAAAGCCCTAGATGCAAAAAGCATTGATGAAGTTAAAGATATATTATTTTCTAAAAACCCAGAATTTACAAAGAAAAAGCTAGCGCTGTGCGCCGGTATATTAATCGCCTATGTTGGTATTGCCGCAATCAGAAAACCCCATGCGCTAAAAGAAATCGTTTTTAATTTTATTGCATCAGCCAAAATGAAGAAAAATCAAATTCATTTTAATGAAGAAAAAATCTTTGACGGGCCGATTGACTTAAACAAAATGTATGAAAAAGCCAAAGAAAAAGTTAAAAACGTTACTTTAAACCTTGCTTTTGATGAAAAAACCGTAACTGATGATAAATTAACAGAAACTTTGCGTTCTTTTGGCGCGGTTGAATTTGAAATACAAAGAGAAAAAGACAGATTAAAAAACAATCCTGCCCTAATGCATTTATTCAACATCATGGCAGGTTTTACAAGCCCTAAAAACAAAAAAATGTTTAGTTATTTTGAATACTCACATATGAACAATACAATGGCAACCCCTGATGAAATAGAAACATATTTTAAAGTAATCAAAAAAGGATTATCTCAAGATCAAAACCTGTTCATACCTATACTGCATAACGGCAAATTTAGAGAAGCTGTTGAAATAACAGGTTTATGCCAAGAAATACTGAAAAGATGCAAAATACCAAAAGGTTTTAGCGAAACTTGCATAACACGTACCGAATCTCTTAACAAAGAAAATCAAGAAAAATTTCTAAACTTCATATCTTCACTCAAAAAGGGTACTGTATTAAACAACCCTTGGAGTCTAAGAAATCTGTTTTCATACAGTCAAGACGCAGATTATTTAAAAATGCAGAGAATATATGAAAATTTAAAAAGTAATATTGTAAATAAAATAGACCTGCAAGAACTTGAAAATTTTGCAAATTGCGAATTTAAAAAATCAACCGAACTTGTGAAAATCTTAAACGAAGCACCTGAAGAAGTTATCGACAAATTAAGAGGCTGGGAACTTTTAACATACGTTAATTTTAATGAATTTTACGGCGCTAAAAATATAAATCAACTTTCAATGCAGCAAAAGAAACTATTATTAAGACGCCTTATAAGTTCAAATTCTGACACCTTCTCGAACGGTAAAAAAATTGCGCCTGTTTTACCTTCAAACCAAAAAGAATACTGTACACTTTTAGACAGACTTGCAAAATCAATAGGTGTTGATACTAAACCATTAACAAAAGATGAATTAATGGCATTTAAAAAAGGTATTGATAACATTAAAGATTATATCCAAGGCATAGACTTCAATAATGTAACAATTGATATGGCTTTTACAAGAGCAGACTTTGTTAAACAAACTCAAGAAGTGCTTTCTAAATTATCAGAAGCTCAAAAAGCCGAAGTTATGGACTACTTTGGTTTTGAAATACAAAACGGCATTTTAAAAGGCTATCCGATTAATGTTAATAATGGCGAAAAGATGAAAGAAATTTCATCTCATGCCGCAAAAAAAGCCATTGAAAAATTAAGACCAATAGTTCAAAAATTCTCAACAAACAACCAAATTCAAATCAAGGGCGCAAGCAAAGAATTTAACGATTGTTTAAATCAAATTCTAAAAGGTTTACCTGAACTAAGAACCATAATAGGAAGAGTGCAACACGAAACCCATGCATTTACTTTAGATATTCATACATTTAAAGTTTTACAAGAAGTATGTACTAATCCAAAATTTAAAAATCTTTCAGCCGAAGACAAAAAAGTTTTAGAAATTGCATCCTTGCTTCATGACATAACCAAAACAGAGGGGCTAAGAGATGCAATGCATCCGATTGAATCTGCGTTTGACGCATACTATATAATTCAAAAATTAAACTTACCTGAAAACCAACAATTAAAAATCTATGAATTAATCAGAACACATAACTGGCTGCAACAGCTAAACAATCCTAAAAACAAAGATATAGTAGAAAATATCGCTCAAGATATTGCTTTCGACACAAGATTTTCAAATATTTTTGATATGGCTAAAATTCTTTGTGAAGCAGATTTAAAATCCGTTAAGAAAGACGCATCTTTCTTTAAGAATTATGAGAATGTGCTTGAACAAATGAGCGCCAAGGTCGACGGTTATGTCCAAAGTTTACACAACAGTCAAATCTTTCTTCCTCAAACAAGAATTCCAAAAGCATCAGAAATTAAAAACGGCATTATAAAATCTGCTAACGGTATACAAAACACGGTTATCTATATGGATAAATTAGATGACGATTTGTCCAAATACGGTTTTGATGAAGGCACAACAAAATCCAACTGGACAGCCCTTGTTCACGCCCTTGAATACGATCAACAAATGAGTAAATTTAATACTTTTTCTATTGTTGATAATGAGGCATTATTATCAACATCATTTATCAATCCGAAGGAATATAAAGTATTTAGAAATCAAGGTTTAATTTTAAATGTAAATACATCTGATATCCATGCAGGTTATAAAAGAGACTTTGGAACAGGATATTCTAAATCTATTGAACTGTTAAAGCAAGACTATTTATTCCATGGCAAAAGAAAAAATGTCGATCAGCTTGACGGCTGGAGAAAAGATAACGGCAGCGAATATAGAAACTTTATCCCCCAAAAAATTCAGCAAAAAGCAGGCTTAACCCCTGAAGAATATTATCAAAAATTATCACAAATTCAAGACTGCACTTCAATAACAGATATTGAAAAAGTGGATAAAGATTTTGCCGAAGTGCTGCTTGATGTATTCAATGATATGCATAAAGGCAAAAGAAGAGGCGGAAGAAACTATAATGAAATATTGGTTTCAAGACCAAAAATCCAAGGTGTATTTGCTTATGATGAAGATTATGAAAAAATTCCCGCTTTCTTAAGAAAATTTGCTCAAGACAACAATTTACCGATTATTATTTTTGGAAAATAGATAATTTTATGTTATAAGTTTGATAAAAAAAGTGCCTTTTGCTTAAAAGGCACAATATCAAACACAAAAAATAACATAAACTTAGTATTCTATAGCTGTTACGCAGCGTACGGAAAAGGCATAGGTATAATTATTGCCATAGCCACTCCAACCCCATGAGCCACCTAGTAAATAACGAGCATGAACACTTTGCGCCCATACATGTGAGGGATAACAATCATCACCAACGGCGCCCCTACAATTGCTGTCATGATAATTACAATATGTTGCTGGATATCCAGAGTAGTGGTCGCATAGCTGCGGTCCTGAAGCTCCTTCTGAAACCGTATAATTATACCAATTATTCATTTCAGAATAATTTGGCAATCTCCAGGTTCTGCCATCTGCAGTATAATTTTTACATATTTCATTAGCTGCATACCAATTGCACACTGTTCTTGTGCAACCTGAGTAGCCGCCATTATTTGATGAATTTTTATTTTGACAGCCGCCGGAAGTTTGCCCTTTCCAGCAGCATTTTTCAGCATTACATTGAGTACCGACTGTCATGACTAGAACAGTTGAAGGTATAGGTAGACCATTATCACCCATATTATATTTTGTTACATATAAATTATCCACAGGAACGGCATCTTCAACCACTTTAAAACATTTTTTATTATATGGATGTAGCTCATATCCGCTATCACATGCTAAACACTCGCTTGCTGTACAAGCAGAACAGTGAGTAAATTTTGATGAACAAGAAGCGCAGGTTGTCCCATTTTTATATTGACCTCTTGTACAATCTGATACTGTAGCAACACATCTAACTGAACCTGTTCCGCCACCATTTAAAGTTATACTTTTCCAGCTTGTACTAATCAGATAATACATATATGTAATTGTAAAATTACCACTTGTAAAATTTTCTCTTGACCAAACATAACTAGGATTACAAGCTCTATTATATGCCCCGTAACAATCACTTTTACTATAACATCTTGCATAGTTACCACTTGATGTGCCTGTATGACTGCATAATTGCAGCCCTTCAGAAGCCATGCCAAGAGTGTAGCTTCCAAATTCGATTAGTTCAGTTGTTGCAGGTAATCTCCAATTTTCATCATTTAAAGTAAATCTAGCACAAATTTCTTGAGCAGCAGCTCTGTTACAAATTATTCTTGTACAGCCGTTATATCCTCCATTATTAGAATCACAATATGAAGCATTAGCAGTTGTCCCTTGCCAACAACATTTACCTGATTCACAAGCGTCTGCTGAACTTCCCGCTGTAAGCATTGTAACAGTGGAAGGAATTGGAAGCTTAGAATGATCACCCATATTATATTTAGTTACATAAAAATCATTAATTTTTAAAATTATATCTTCAATTGATTCACTGCATTTTCCGTCCACCAATTTTGTTCCGCCTTCACAAGCAGTACAAGCGTCAACAGTACATTCAGCACAATCTTTCCATTTTTCAGAACATTTTTTTCCAACTCCGTCAACACAATATAGTCCGCTAGGGCATGGCGCACAAACATGGTTATTACCCAAAACCCCTTCTTCAATGACAGGAGCTGTATCACCGCTGCACTTAACCTGAATGCCGTTATTACAAATATATCCTTCAGGACATTCTACACAACCTGTGCTATCACTATTTGGCCAATAACCTGCTTCACAATACTTACATTCTTTTCCGTTA
>CASDOW010000003.1 GCA_949282195.1 uncultured bacterium
CGCACAAGATAATCCTGTACATGCTATACAAAAATTACTTGTGCATAATGTACAGTTTTCACCATACGCAGAACACTCTGTCGTAATATCAGAAACTGAACCTCCGCCGCCTAAAACAGAGTTAGAAAACTTTTTAGTAATTAACGGCGTAAAAGCAGCTGTGATACAAGAGATTACAATTAGACTTATCAAAAGTTCAACAAGCGAGAAACCTTTTTTCATGTTTAATATTCCATAGTTTATAATGTATAGTAATATATTTTTATTAAAAATATATTGTACTCTATTAATAATATAATATAATACATTAAATATCAAGAAAAAATATATATCATTATACTATTATTTTTTACTTTCTTATATTGCAAAATTAATAATATAAGGAGTGTATAATGAATGATTTAAAGAAACTTTTAGGCAGCAGAATAAAAAAAATCAGAAAAGCAAGAAATTTAACCCAAGAGCAATTGGCAGAATTCGTTAATATCGGTACGCCCAACATAAGCTATATTGAAAACGGCAAATTTGCTCCTTCAATGGATACTTTGCAGAAAATTGCTTTAGCGCTAAAGGTTGAACCTTATGAACTATATAAATTTGATGATTATAAAACGCCTGAACAAATGAAAGAAGAATTGTTTAGTGCTTTTAATGACAATGAAGACATGTTAAAAATTTTTTATGAAATATTTTTAGCTTTAAGATTTACGCTAAATAAATAGTTAAAATATTTCTTCGGATAAATATCTCATGCCTGTGTCAGGCAGGATTGCTGTTATTATTTTATTTGATGAATTTTGCGCAATTTTGATAGCTGCAGCTATTGCAGCACCTGAAGATATTCCTGCAAATATGCCTTCTTCTTTAGCGAGCTTTTTTGTATACTCAATTGCTTCATCATCGCTTATTGTTATAACTTCATCTATCAATGAGTTATCAAAATTTTTAGGAATAAAATTTGCGCCAATCCCTTGAATTTTGTGTTGTGCTGCAATATTTTTGGTTATCATCGGGGAAGAATTTGGCTCAAATCCGATTGCTTTAATTTTTGGGTTTAATTCTTTTAATTTTTTGGCGCAGCCTGTTATTGTGCCGCCTGTACCAATTCCTGCCACAATTATATCGATTTTCCCGTCTGTATCATCCCATATTTCTTGTGCTGTTGTACTATAGTGTGTCATTGGGTTTGAAGGATTGTTAAATTGCTGTGGAATAAAGGAATTTTTTATTTCTTTTTTTAATTCATTTGCTTTATCTATTGCGCCTTGCATGCCTTTTTCTTTTGGTGTGAGTACAAGTTTTGCTCCATATGCACTCAGGATTGCTCTTCTTTCTTTGCTCATGGATTCAGGCATTGTTAAAATTAATTCATAGCCCATGCTCATGCACACAAGCGCAAGTCCAATACCTGTATTTCCGCTTGTGGGTTCAATTATTGTTGTTTTGTTTGGTGTTATAATCTTATTTTTTTCTGCTTCTTTAATCATTGATAATGCAACTCTGTCTTTAATTGAGGAGGCAGGGTTGAAAAATTCAACTTTAGCTAAAATGGTTGAATTGGTATTGTTAAGTTTGTTAATTCTAATTAAGGGAGTATTTCCGATTAAATCAACAATTGAGTTATAAATTTTCACAAGACACCTCTTTTAATAAGATTATACAAAAAAATTTTTATTTTGTTTAGTTTGTTGTATAATATATTTGAAATTTAATTTCGGGATGTAGCGCAGCTTGGTAGCGCACCGTGTTCGGGTCGCGGGGGCCGCAGGTTCGAATCCTGTCATCCCGATTTTTATTGTGATTTTTTGCATAAAAAAATGACCGATTGAACGGTCATTTTTTTATATTTGTTAAATTAATTATTTTAAGTCAGAAACAATTCTACCTGTAACTGTTGATTTTTTAGAACCTGCAGTTGCACCGTCGATACCAATGTAGATATAGTATCTGTCACCTGTTAATGAGCTTAATGAAGTACCTGCGTCTAATGTAGATGAAATTTGTGGTTCAATTTTGTTTGGACCGTTTGTTAAGCCGTTAACGTCTACAACAACGATAACACAAGCTTTTTCTTGAGCAGAATCATCAGCACCTGCTGAATTGATGTCAAGCTTTGTTGAGCAACTAGTACCTTTTGCTTTTGTAACTAAATATGAAATGTTATCATCTGTTGTAATCCATGGTGAAATGTCGCCTATTAAACCAGCATTAAGTGTTTCGCCTGATTCATCAGAACTATCATCAGTTTCTGTTTGGTCTGCTGAAGTTGCAACGCTGAATTGAATAGCTGATCTAAATTGTGAAGCAGTGTATGTAGGTTCTGCATCAGATATCGATGCTGGAGCTGCCGCATAGTCTTTAACAGCCAAGTTTTGGTTTAATGATTGGAACATTTTACCTACACCTGTTTTATCTGGTGTTGAAGGTAATTGACCTGCAATTCTTTCCATTGCAGTTAAGTTAACAACAGCGTTGTAAGCTTTTTTGTACGCTGTTTTCCATTGTGATTCCGTAACACCTTTCATTAATGACGGAATTGTCATTGTAGCAATGGCACCGATAACCATTAATACAATCAAGATTTCTGCTAATGTAAAACCCTTTTTAAGTCTCATAGTAATACTTCCTTCGTAAACTAATAAATTTTCTATCTTGTTTCAATTATATTGTCTGTTTAGTCTCTTGTCAATTAAAAATAATCTTTTCATATTAATTAACTATTTTTAATGATTTTAAGTGTGTTTTTTTTGCGTGCTTTTATGTCTTTAATCTTGTGTATTTCATATATTCTGCCGACCAGTGACTTTGTTGCTTCTGAGTGCGGTTTGTTTGAAATATATTTCTTATAAAATCTTATTGCTTTTGTATATTTTTCAAGTTTATCAAAGCAAATCCCTAATCCTAAATATGCTCTATAATATTCATCGTTAATTTTAAGTATTTTTTTAAAAAGCGAAATTGCTTTGTCGTATTTTTGATTTTCTATGTGCATGCTTGCTAAGTTTGCCATGGCGGGAATATAGTTGGGATTTTTTTCAATAATAGTGTTATATACCAGTTCTGCCATGTCTTCTTCGCCTGATAATTCATGCGTCAGGGCAAGCTTAATTTGCGCATTTTTATTATTTGGTTCTAATTTAATTGTTCTTATAAAATTCTTTTTTGCATTACAATTATCTGCGCTAAGAAGATAATTAAGCCCTAATTCATAATAAATTTCAGAGTCAAAGCCATAAACATTTCTTGCGCTTTTTAGATGTTTGATTGCTTTATCGTATTCTTTTAAATTTTTATATGCCTTTGATGCGCCTTTGTAGGCATATAGATTTTTTTTATCTATCATTAATGAAATTAAATATTCTTTTACGGCTTTTCTGTATTCATTTTTAAGCATGAAAGAATCGCCAAGCGCACAGAAGAAATTTTTATCCTTCTTTGTCGGATTAGAAATAAAACGGCTTTGATTAAAATCTTTTGTTTTATCGTTTGTATATCTTAAACTCAAAATTTCCCCCTGTCATATTAAGTTTAGCCACTAAGTTAAAAAAACAGATTAATCGGAAGATGAATTTTAGTT
This sequence comes from uncultured bacterium, assembly GCA_949282195.1. Lineage (GTDB taxonomy): Bacteria > Cyanobacteriota > Vampirovibrionia > Gastranaerophilales > Gastranaerophilaceae > RUG14156. The sequence continues at coordinate 3,578 of CASDOW010000003.1, forward strand.
TTGACCTAAAGGTTTATTTTTTTTATAATTAAATTTACGATATTAATTTTCGGGGGATTTTATGGAAGAATTTTTAAAGTTAGAATTTGCACAGCTAAGACCTGAATATGTTAAGATTATTGTTTTTATTTTTTCTTTTATAAAGTGTACTTTTTTATTTTTGTTGAGCATTAAAATCGTGAGAGTTTTTTCTTCTAAGTTAATCAATAAAATTAAGGATAAACTTGATTCTCAGGAAAGAATTCAACAAGTTATTACCTTGAAAGTTATAATTGTTCATGCCCTTGAAGTTTTTATTGTTGCAATATATTTAATGAGCATTCTTTTTCTTATTGGTATTGATGTTAGACCTCTTTTAGCAACAGCAGGGGTTTTAGGGGTTGCAATCGGTTTTGGATCTAAAAAGCTTGTAGAAGATGTTATTTCAGGTATTATTATACTACTAGAAGGGCAAATAAGAGTAGGGGATTATGTTGAAATTGGCGATATGAAGGGTGTGGTAGAAAAAATTACCTTGCCTTTGATTACGGTTAGAACAATTGATACAGGTGCACTTTGTTTCATCAGAAGCGGTTATATTAATACAATTGTTAATCACACCATGGTTTATTCATATTCTTTCTTTGCTTTTGATGTTGCATATGGAACAGATATTGAGCATGTGCAAAATGTTATTAAAAAATCTTTTAATATTTTACTGGAAAATGATGAGTATAAAAATATTGTTTTGTCTGATATTGAAATATTTGGGCTTGATGAATTTAAAGAAAGTTCGCTATGTATAAAATGTCGAGTAAAAACTCAACCAAAAGGACAATGGATAATAAGAAGAGCATTTAATAAAATAATAAAAGAACAATTTGAAATTGAGAATATCGAAATACCATTCAACCAATTGGTTGTTACTAATAAGGCATAATTATGGATAAGAAAATATTTATATTTTTATTTATTTTATTTTGTGGTTTAATGAGTTGTGTGCTTTGCGGTTGTCAAAATGGAAGTATACAATTTTATCGCGAAAGCAAGGTGCAGAAGGTTATAAAGGATGTTTTGCCGCAACAGAAGAAAGATGAAATAATTAAGTCTTCAGGTATTGTTATCTATCGAGATAACACATCGAATAAACAAAATAGCACATCGGGAAATAGAGAAATACATTTCGGACCGAAAGATATAAATTTTGATTTGCCGATAAGAATAAAGTAATTAACAACAAAAGAAAGGAATATGTTATGTTATCTAAGCACGGAACGCTCGAAAGTGCAATATTGAGCACTCTTTGGAATCTTGAAAAAGACGGAGTCATGACTAATACAGTTAAAGATGTATATGAAATATTAGCAAAAAATGGTGCTGATAAAAGAGCATATACGACAATCAAGACTGTCATGGACAGATTATTTGAAAAAAATATTTTAATGAGATATAAGCAAGGAAAAAAATTCTTTTACAGGACTGCTTTTTCAAACGATGAAATTGTTATTAATTCGCTAAAAGAAATTGCAAACAGGTATTGTAACGGTGATTTATCAAGATTGTCAAATATTTTAAAAGCAATTGATAACGACCGTCTTGTTGGTGTATAGTGAATTAATGGAAAGCGAAAAGTTAAAAATATACCAAAATAGGCTTTTAGTTGCTGATTTGATTAATGATGTCTTGTGTAACAAAAAAAGCGTGCAAGACGCGCTTTCGTTGTTTCCTGACGATAAGAACGACATTAATATTAAATGTGCATTTGATGCTTTAATGCATAGAGAAGCAGACGAAGATTTAAGAGCCAAAATCAGGGATTATGCAATGGTTCAAGATGATTTTTTGGCTCAGATTGCCGAAATTTTAAAAGAAAATCAAAGACTGCCTAAAAATATCATTGCGTCTTATCTTAAATTTCATAGTGATGATTTAGTGTCTGAAAAGGAAAATAATTTAAAAACTGTTTTAAAAAAAATCAAAAGAATGATAAACTTTTAGTTATGAGTGAAAATAATTTATCTGAAAAAAAAGAATTTGTGCACTATACGGTCATGAAAAATGAAGTCGTAGATAGTTTAAATTGTTATAATTCAGATAAAATTTTTGTTGATTGTACTCTTGGCGGCGGCGGGCACAGCGAAGAAATATTAAAAAGAATTTCTCCAAATGGCAGACTAATTTCTTTTGATGTGGATGATGATGCTATTAATCATGCTTCTAACAGATTGAAAGATTATAAAAATATAACAATAATTAAAGGCAGTTATGCTGATATTGAGGCGCATTTACGCAATTTAGGTATAGAAAAGATTACAGGAGGCGTAATTTTTGATTTAGGGGCTTCATATCACCAATTAACCAGTGCGCAGCGCGGGTTTAGTTTTATGAAAGATGCACCTTTGGATATGCGCTTTAATCAAGAACAGAATTTTAGCGCTTATGATATTGTTAATAAATATTCTGAAAAAGATTTGGTTGAGATATTTTCAAATTACGGCGAAGAAAGATTTTCTAAAAGAATTGCTAAAGCTATTGTTCAAAATCGACCGATTAAAACAACTCTTGAACTCGCGCAATTGATTATTAGTTCTACACCTAAAATTAAATCAAAAATTCATCCTGCAACAAGGGTATTTCAGGCTCTTAGGATTGAAGTTAATCATGAATTGTTAAATTTTGAAAATACATTATTAAAAGTTATAAATTTATGTGATGTTGGTGCTATAATAAGTCTGTTAACTTTCCATTCTTTGGAAGATCGACTAGCGAAACGAACTTTGAAATTATATTCTTCATGCAGGTGTGATAAGTATGCGCCCATATGTACATGCGGGGGTAAATTATTAGAATTAGTTAATAAAAAGCCTATAATTGCAAGCGATGAAGAATTAAAAATTAATCCTCCATCAAGGAGTGCAAAGCTAAGAGTAGCAATGCGAGTGTAGTGAGGTTATTTTGAATTTAAATAAAGATAAATATAAACAAGATAAAAATAAAGCTTTAAAAAAATCATCTAAAAATCAAAATAAACCAACGTTTAATAAAAATGATGATTTTTCTGCTCAAAACCCCATTGACAACAATAGTCAGATTATTAGCGGATATTTTTTGGATGAAAAGCCATATAAGGAAATGATTATCCAAAGAGTTAACAATTTTTTGTATGTTGTTTTGGGTGCATTGGTTTTATTTTGTTTGATTTGTTATTATTTTGTTTCCTGTAAAGAAGTTCAGCTAAATCAAATTTCAAGAGAAACATTAGAGTTAAATTACGAAAACGAAGAACTTCAAAATAAAGTTGACTCGCTGCAATCGTATTACAACATCGATAAAGCGGTTTCCAAAACAAATCTTTTAGAAAGAGCAAAGCATGTTGTTGAAGTTGACGCCATTGATTTGCCTAATTTGAATTTTAATAAAGCAAACAAAAAGAAACATTCTTTAGTTGTAAGTTATTAGTATCGGGTGAGAAGTTGAAAGAAAAAATACACAACAAAATTGACAGGCGCATTGGTTGTTTGCAATCATTGATATATATTGCATGTGCGGCTTTAGTTTTGTATTTGTTCTTGTTACAGGTTTTTGATATTAGACATTGTAAACAAAAGGCTAAATCCCAAAGAACTTCAAAAATGTATGTTTTAAGGGGTGAAATTGTAGATAGATACGGTTTTAAGCTTGCTGCCGATAAAACAACTTTTATTTTATATGCTCATCCAAATTATTACGATTATCCGCCGGAGAAATTGGCGGAAATTTTAGCGCCTTATTTAAAAATGTCTGTTTCTGAACTTACAAAGAAACTTTCTCAAACAAATAAAAAAATTATTACGGTTAAAAAGGATTTAGACAGAAAAACTGTTCAAGAGATTAAGAAAAAAGGTCTTCGCGAGCTTTCTTACGAAGTTAAGAATAAAAGAGTATATCCTCAAGGAACACTGGCTTCTCATGTGCTTGGGTTTTATAATCCAAATGCTGATACGGCAGGAGGAATTGAATATAAAGCAAAAGATTACTTAGAGTATGTCGATAGAACAATAACATACGAAAAATCTGCCAATGGGGATATTATTTATAATATCAGCGTTGATCCTGCTGATGTGTCTGCCCCTGTTAAAGGTAAAACTCTTACATTAACTATTGATAGCGCAGTTCAACATGTTTGTGAAAAATATCTTTTAAAAACAATTCAAAAGTTTCATGCACCACGCGCTGCTGCAATTGTTATGGAGCCTTCAAGCGGCGAAATTTTAGCTCTTGCCGTTGCACCAAATTATGACCCTAATCAATATGCAAAATATACAATGCAAGAAATGAAAAACTGGGCAATAACAGATGTTTATCCGCCAGGGTCTACATTTAAGATTATTACCGTTGCTTGTGGTTTTATGAATAAAAAAATAAACAAATATACCAAAATAAATGATACCGGCAAAATGAAAATCGGCTGGTGGGATGTTGTAAATTACGATTACAAAACCAAAGGTGCCCCCGGTATGATAGATTTAGTATATTTATTTGAACATTCATCAAACATCGGTTCGATTAAAATTTCTCAAATGATGACCGATAAAGAATTTTATGACAGTTTAAAATTGTTTAACTTTGGCGAGAAAACAGGCATTGATTTGCCGGGCGAATCTGTTGGTTTGTTGCCTGCGCCAAAATATTGGGATGTGGCTACCCATGGGGCAATGGGATATGGTTATGGCGCATCTGTAACTGCAATTCAAATGGTGAGTGCAGTTAGTGCTATTGCAAACGGAGGCACTTGGATTACTCCGCATTTAATTAAATATTCGCCCGAAGAAGCAGAAACAAAAATCGTCAAAAGAAGAATTTTAGAAGAACAAGACGCTAAAGATATAACAGAATTACTTGTTAAGTCTGTTGAAAATGGCAGAAATCCTGCAAAAATGGATGATTATTACATTGCAGCCAAAACAGGTACTTCAAGAAAGCCAAACGCAAACGGAACAGGTTATTCAAATAAGCTTTATGCTTCTATGATTGGTTTTTTCCCTGCAACCAATCCAAAGGTTGTTCTTTATGTTGTTGTTGATTCTCCTTCAGGGGAAGGTATTTGGGGTTCAACTGTTGCTGCTCCTGTTTTTAAAGAAATATCAACAGAGTTGGTTAGGATTTTAAATCTAAATCCTGATAAAAATACTAAAAAATAATCTTTTTGATAAAATATAATTGTAAATATCGAGGTAAGGAATATGGATTTAAGTAATATCATAAAAAACATTAAAGTTAAGGAAGTATTAAATTTCAAGGATGTTGACATAAAGGGTATTTCATATAATTCAAATACAATTAATTCTCATGAAATTTTTGTGTGTTTAAAAGGTGAACATGTTGACGGTCATGACTTTGCTCAAAATGCATTTGAAAAGGGTGCGGTTGCTTTAATGTGTGAAAGACCTTTGAATATTGAAATTCCTCAATTGATTGTTGAATCAACTCAAGAAAGTATTGCGGATTTAGCTGCAGTTTTTTATCATAATCCCTCATTTGAGCTTAATTTAATGGGCGTTACGGGTACTAACGGCAAAACTACGGTTGCACATTTAGTACAAAAAATATTTGAACAAGATAGAAAAAAATGTGCCTTAATCGGCACTTTAGGTTATAAATTTTCTTCAAAAGATGATTATCTTGAAGCAAAACACACAACTCCTCAGGCTCCTCAAATGCAAGAAACATTGCAAAAGATTTTAAAAGCTGATGTTTTAAATGTGATAACGGAAGTTTCAAGTCATGCCCTTGAACAGTTTAGAGTGAAAAATTGCAATTTTTCTACTGCAATTTTTACAAATTTAACTCAGGATCACCTTGATTATCATATTACAATGGATAATTATTTTAATGCTAAGGCAAAGTTGTTTAAGGGTTTAAAAAAAGGTAATAATGCAATTATTAACAATGATGATAAATATTCAAAAAGATTTTTAGATGTAATTGATAAAGAAGTTTCTATTATTACCTATGGTGTTAAAAATAAATCTGATTTAATGGCTAAAAATGTTGAATTTATGCACGATGGCGTTGCGTTTGATTGTTGTTTTAAAGATGAAGTTCTTCCGTTTAAGCTTCATTTAAACGGAATGTTCAGTGTATATAATTCGCTTGCAGCAATCGGAGTAGGTTTATGTAACGGCATTTCTCTTAACGTTATTAAAGAAGCTCTTGAAGATACAAGAAGCGTTGCAGGTCGATTTGAAATTGTTAGAACAAATCCAATGGTGATTGTTGATTATGCACATACGCCGGATGGTTTAGAAAACATTTTAAGAGCAGCAAGGGAATTAACTCCAAAAAACGGTAATTTGATATGCATGTTTGGCTGCGGAGGAAACAGAGATTGCACAAAACGTCCTAAAATGGGTAAAATTGCGCAACAGTTATGCGACAAAATTATAATAACTTCCGATAACCCAAGACAAGAAGATCCACAGCAAATTATTACCGATATTTTATCAGGGTTAAGTTTGATAAATCCAAAAACTGTTTTTGTTGAAGCAGATAGACATCTTGCAATTAAGCTTTTAAAAGATATTTCAACAGAAAATGATGTTTTGGTTTTGGCAGGAAAAGGGCATGAAGATTATCAAATCCTTGCTGATAAAACAATTCATTTTGATGATAGAGAAGAGGTTGTTAAAGTTTTTGGTATATAAATAAAAAAAATGTTTGAACTTGGTCAAACATTTATAAACACGAGGATATCAAGAGAGAGAGTAAAATACTTTTTTTATTATCCTCAATATATTTAATTTTTAGCGTCGTTATTCTCGATTAAGTTTTCCTTATTTCTTATATTCTAATAAAGTTTATTCGGCGAAAAAAATTGACTTTTTCATTTATTCTTTGTTAACAAAACTTAATAATTGGCTTATATTTAGGTTATAGCTTAGTCATGAACTCAAATTTGATAATTATTCCGACATATAATGAAGTGTTAAATATCTCAAATTTAATTGACGATATTGAAAATATATTGTCGGGTTTAAGCTTTTCAATTTTAGTTGTTGATGATAATTCTTCTGACGGCACAATTGATGCTATAGAAAAGCAAATGCAGGTATATGACAATCTTTTTATTTTAAAAAGAAAATCTAAACTAGGACTCGCTTCTGCTTATATTGAAGGTTTTAAATATGCCTTAAATCATGGCTATAAAAATATTGTTCAAATTGATGCAGATTATTCTCATAATCCTAACAATTTACCTTTTATGATTAGTAAATTAAATGAATACGATTTAGTTATTGCTTCGAGAAATATTAAAGGTGGAAGTGTTTTAAGGTGGAGTGTTTTAAGAAATTTAATTTCGAAAGGCGGTTCCTTGTATTCAAGATTGGTTTTAGCTTGCCCAATATATGATTTAACAGGTGGGTTTAACGCATGGAAAGCTGAAACGGTAAAAAAAATAAATTTGAATAATATCATATCCAAGGGGTTTTGTTTTCAAATTGAGATGAAGTATCGAGCTTATAAAAATAAATCAAAAATTCTTGAATTTCCTTTTACTTTTCAAAATCGAAAGCTTGGAAAGTCAAAAATGAATAAAAGAATATTTTTTGAGGCATTGCTTAATATTTTAAAACTAAAATTTATGATATAAAATAAAAGACCTTGGAATAATCCAAGGTCAAGAAGTTTTATGATAATTTTTTAATTGTTTCTTTTATTAAATTAATTTCAGCATTAAGTTCGTCTTTTCTTGTTTTTGTTTTTTCCACGACATCTTTTGGTGCGCTTTGAACAAATTTTTCGTTATTTAATCTTGCTTCAATAGATTTTAATTCATTTTCAAGCTTATCTATTTTCTTTTGCTGACGAGCAATTTCTTGATTTAAATCAATTAAATCTTCCAATGGAATTGTGATTTTAGTATCTCCTACTGTGCAATAAGCACTCTTTGATATTTTTGTATCTTTTTCAAATTTAATTGAATTAACTTTAGCAAGACGTTTTAAATAAGGGATAATTTGTGTGTATAGCTCTTCGTTATTATCGATAATAATATCAATTGTTGAGCCAAGCGGAATGTTAAATTCTGCTCTTAAATTCCTTAAGGCTTTAATGGTTTCAAAAACTGTTTCCATTTTTTTAGCGTCATTATTAAAGTTTAATTTTTCATCGTATTTTGGATATTGAGCAAATAATATGCCTTTTGACTGTTTATTAACGGGCATTTTTTGCCATATTGCTTCAGTTATGTGGGGCATAATCGGATGCAGCAATCTTAAGAAATTATCTAAAATGTATACCAATACTGATTCATTTTTTTCAATTTTTGATAGTTCTACATACCAATCGCAATATTTATTCCAGAAAAATTCATATAAAATAGAAGCAACTTCGCCTATTCTATAATTTTCAAGATTTTCATTAACTAATTTTGTTACTTCGTTTAATTCGTTCAAAATCCATTTATCTGAAATTGAGAGTTTGTTTAAATCAAGCTCTAATTCATCTTTTGATTTTGTTATGTTCATTAAGACAAATCTTGAAGCGTTCCAGATTTTATTTGAGAAGTTTCTACCAAATTCAAATTTTTCATCACTTATTTTTATATCCTGACCGCCATATGTACAAAGATATGTTAATGTAAATCTTAGGGCGTCACATCCGTATTTTTCGATTAAATTAACAGGGTCAATTGTATTTCCTTTTGATTTAGACATTTTTTGACCATGTTCGTCACGAATTAAGCCATGGATATAAACTGTTGAAAATGGCGGTTGTTTAGTGAATTCTAATCCCATTGTTATCATTCTTGCAACCCAGAAGAATATAATATCAAACCCTGTTACAAGCGTATTTGTAGGATAGAATTTTTTATAGTCAGAACTGTTTGTATCGGGCCAGCCCATTGTTTCAAAGGGCCATAAACCTGATGAGAACCAAGTGTCTAAAACATCTGTTTCTTGAGTGTAGTTATTAACATCAGGGTTTTCAAGTGCAACAACCATTTCACCTGTTTTATTGTGATAATATGCGGGAATTTGATGACCCCACCACAACTGACGCGAGATACACCAGTCACGAATATTTTCCATCCACATTAAGTAGTTCTTTTCCCATCTTTTTGGGATGAATTTAATTGCGCCGGATTTAACCGCTTCAATTGCAGGTTTAGCTAAAGGTTCCATTCTGACAAACCATTGTCTTGATAATAAAGGTTCAATTGTAGTATTGCATCTTTGACATTTGCCAACATTGTGAATATGTTGAGAAACCTTAACTAATACTTCATTTTCCTCAAGCATTTTAACAGTTTTTTCTCTTGCTTCTTCTCTTGTTAAACCTTGTAATTGAGGCGGAACATATTCATTTCTCATCATGCAGCCTTTTTCGTCAATTACTTTGATTTGAGGAAGATTGTGGCGCATACCCACTTCAAAATCATTCGGGTCGTGAGCAGGCGTAATTTTAAGAGCACCTGTTCCAAAAGATTTATCAACATAATCATCGGCAATAATAGGAATTGTTCTGCCTGTTAGGGGCATTACGCAATATTTACCGATTAAATCTTTGTATTTGTAGTCGTTAGGATTAACAGCAATTGCAACATCTCCAAACATGGTTTCAGGTCTTGTTGTTGCAATAACAATTGCGCCCATTTCATCTTTTAGTGCGTAAGATATTTCCCATAAGTGTCCGGGTTCTGTTTCATAGTTTGTTTCAACATCTGATATTGCGCTTTGACACCTTGGGCACCAGTTTACAATATAATTTCCTTTATATATTAAACCTTTATTGTATAAATCAACAAAAACTTTTTTAACGGCATTTGAGCAACCTTCATCAAGGGTAAATCTTTTTCTTGAAAGGTCAAAGCTTGCGCCTAAAAGCTTGAATTGTTCCAAAATTCTGTTTTTGTGTTCGTTTGCCCAATCCCAAGTTATTTCAAGGAAATCTTTGCGGCCTATGTCATGACGAGATTTACCTTCTTTTGCAAGATTTTTTTCTATAACATTTTGAGTCGCAATTCCTGCATGGTCACATCCTGGCATCCATAAAACTTCTTTTTGTAACATTCTGTTGTATCTAACCAAAATGTCTTGCAAGGTGCCGTCTAATGCATGACCCATATGCAACACTCCTGTTACATTTGGAGGAGGTATGACAATTGAATAAGGTTCTTTTTTTGAATTTGAATCAGCTTTAAAAAATTCATTATCTTCCCAGAATTTATATATTTCTTTTTCTGTTTCTCTTGCATTATATACTGTTGCCAAGCTGTTTTGATTGTTTATTGTATCTGTCATTTTAAATCCTCATTATTACGACTTAATTATAATTTAACATAAAAATATTTTTATATTTAATTTTCTTGGATTAAATCTTTGTACTAGCCTATGAAGTTATTATTATTGATATTACTATTCGATAAAATAATTCAATGCGAATAGTGTATTGTCTTATATTAATTATTTGTGTGTTTGTTAATCAAAGTATTGCAAAGGATATTTTGTTTGAAAGCCCAATTGAGTTTACTGTAAATAACAATAAATGTAGTTTTGATAAATTTTGTGAAAAATACATTAATGATGTTGAGATTGAGAAGTTTATAAAAAATGAATTAAAAGAAGATTATGTCGTTGTAAGTTTAGATGAGTGCATTGATGTTGCTCTCAAGAACAATTTTAATATTGAAATTAAAAACCATGATTATAAAAGTTCAAAATATGAATTTCAAAATGCGCTTTCAAAATTCATGCCGACACTTAATACAACAGCCTATATAGCGGATTATCAAGGGCAAATCCTTGTAGGCGGAGTTTTAAACGATAAATTCCATGAAACTGCAATATCAGTTAATATTACCGCGGAACATAAATTAACCGAAGGAGGAAAACAAATATTTGAAGCAAAAGCGGCAAAATATTTTGAAAAATCCAAAAAACACGAATTTAATTTTTCTAAATCAAATACGGTTTATTTAACTGCAAGATATTATTATGAAATGCTTTTAGCAAAGCTTGAAATAGAAATTTATTACAGAAATTTGATAGAAAGAAATGCGCAGTTAGCCTATGCGGTTAGTCTTGAAAAATCAGGTTTTGGAACAATTTTTGATGTTGTCAGATCTAAAAATGAAAGTGCTATTGCAAAAGCAAAACTCTTAAGGGCGTTGAATGATTTTAAATTATCTCAAGCAAGATTAGCAAATATTATGGGAATAAAGGTTGAAACGCCTATAATGCCTTGTGAAAAAGATGTTATAGGGGTTGATTATTTAGACAAAAAGCTGTCTATGGAAACATTATTTGATTATGCAAGAACAAAAAGAGAGGATATGTTAGCTTATAAGGACATAATTTCTTATGAAAAACAGGTCAAAAATGTTTATTATACTGAATTTATGCCAAAACCATTGATTAATTTTCAACAACAATTTCAAGGTACAGTAAACGCAGGTGTAAGACCAAACTATATTGCAGCTGCATATATGACTTGGGCTCCGGGTGAAAATGTTATAGTGGGCACTGTTACCAAGATTAAAGCCCAAAAAGAAAGAATTCAAGCAAAAATTCTTGAATATCAAAATCAATTAAGGAATATTCAACAAGAGATAGTTTCAAGTTTTTCTACCATGCAATTAACCCAAAGAGAATTGCCAATTTTGAAAAATAGAGTAGATTATTCAAAAAAGAGTGTTGAGCTTGCCATGTTAAGATTTAACGGCGGAAAAGGTATATTATTGGATGTTATACAAGCACAGAGTACTTTAGTTGAAGCCAATGTTGAATATAATACTTCAATTATCAGGTATAATATTTCGCAATTAGAATTATTATATGAATCCGGAATAATTAGTTATGAAACTATTCAAGAAAAGTATAAAAATAAATAAGACACATATTCAGCTTGCCAAAATTGATAATTTTTTATATACTCAAAGATGTATTTTTAATGAAGGAGATATTAAATGAAAGTTACTATCGAAGACGGTTGCATAGGTTGCGGAGCTTGCGAATCATTCTGCTCTGACGTATTTAAAGTAGAAGATGTATGCGTTGTTGATGAATCTAAAATAGCAGGTAATGAAGATTGCGTTAAAGAAGCAGCTGATGCTTGCCCTGTAAGCGTAATTAATGTTGCTGAATAATAATTTTATTAATTAAAAACACACAAGTGTTATGCTTGTGTGTTTTTTTGTTCTTTATTTTGTTGAAATTTATCTACCGCCATGGTAATTAAATTAGCTGTTTGTGAGGCAATCTGACCAGTTGCTAAGCCAAATATCAATGATTTTAATCCGCTTAAAAGTTTAACTGTACCATAGATTTGTGTTGCAAGGGTTGCAATTAGAGGAATTCCAAGATTAATAATTATAGATTTTTTCTCTTTTTTATCATCTTCCATTACAACAGCGCCTGCAAGGGCTCCTGTTGACGCTAATATTGTAATTAAGTCTGTTGGAGCATTACCGGCATTTATGTCTCTTAATTTCGGGATTAGCTCTTCGGCCGTTTTTAATTTGATTTCATTGAATTTACTTAATGCTTCTTGGGCTTCTTTTGTTATGTTTGCATCTGGCTGAATTTTTTCAAAAGCTTTTTTTATGCAATCAAGATTGTTAATGCTTGTATCCGCAACTGTTTGATTGATTATTTTATCGAAAAATCCTTTTTTGAAAAACAGATATTCGCTTATTCTTTCGCCTTCAACATGTAATTTTGAATTTATTTCTGAGTCTAATTTTCTAAATAGGGTGTCAAAATCTTCTAAGCCTGATAAATTTAGTGCATTTGGATATTTTTCAAGGAGTTCTTTATAAGCTTTATCATATTGTTGTGATAAAGATGATTTATATACCCATTTTTTGTATAAATTTGTCATTCTTTGACCTATGGAATCAATAAAACCTAACGGAGTTCCTACCGTTTTTTTAGAAACTCTGTCCCATAAATCATCTTTAATATTAGTAAAGTTGCAGCTTAAGTTTGCAATTTTATCTTTAATTTTTAAATCTTTTAATTTGCCTTCTGGCATATGCAATTTTTGCAGGATATTAAAATTTTTGCCTTTTGGTATGGTATTTAATACTATCGCTGCGGTTGAGATTGCAACAAGCGCCAAAGACATTGCAACTTTATATTTTTTCTTTTCGTTTTTTTGCGGATCATTATAATATAGTACTTTTTGATTTCCGTAAGCATAAGAAAGGTAATCTCTGTTTGATGAGAGATTAACATTGGAAAATTTATTAAAATTATTTTGCGGATTTATGCCAAAGTTGCCTTCAGTTATCATATTCCAATAAAAACAAAAACAAATTATTTATTGCCTTTTTTTTGTTGTTTTTTTAATTCTTCTTTATTTTTTGCTAGTTTTTTTAAATCAATTTTTGCGTTATCAATTGAATATTTAGCAACCGGTCTTTTGGTTTTTCTGTCGTAAAATATTAGCCAGTGCTTTGCTTTTTTATCTTTAATATTAAAAGATAATTTTCCAACTACTCTTTCACCTGGTGCAATTGTTTTAAACCATAGTGACGTATCGCCAAATGGGCTTGGGAAAAATACCTGTTCTGTGTTTGATGCCAAAGCAATATCAAATGTCGAAAAGGTGTAATCGGTATAATTATCAATACCAAGAGATATTGTAAGAGTATTTTCTTCTCCAAAAGGGTCTTTTTCAAGGGTGATAGAATTTATTCTGACTTTAAGACCGTCCAAGAAAAGTTCATCCTGTCTAAAGGCGTCAGGAGAAAATACAGGCATATCTATACCTGTTTCAACTTTGATTTTAAGTTCATCACCGGGTTTTATCATAAAACCCTTTCCTTTTCTTATTATTGCAGCCGTAAGCCCGATTACACCTCCAACAGCTGCACCACCTGCTATTGTATAACCGTTTGAAGCAATTGCTGCACCCAAGCCAAGTGTATTTAGAGCAAAGAAACCGCCGGCAACTCCGCCTAAAAGTGTGTATCCTGCATGGGTTGCAATGGTTTTAGCTGCACCTTTAACAAGATTGTCTTTGGTCGTTAGAGAAGCTTGAATTGGAATTTCTCTGCCGTCAGGGGTAACCATGTAATCAAAATCTATATTTACATATCCGTCACGCCCCATGTTTTTAGGGTTTTCAATAAATTTTACTATGCCATGGGCGATTGTACCTGAAGGAATTATAACCCCTTTGTCGCCTTCAACATCAGATGTAACTTCTGCAAAAAATTCATCACCTTCAAGGGTGTAGCCCGAGCTTAAAACCTGTGATACGGTTAATTTAATAACATCATGTCCGTCAAGTTTATCGATTTCGCCTGTGAACATTTTTTTATCAAGTTCTTTTTGGGCATTTTCATCTTTTTGAATATGCCCTGAAATTGGCGCGCAAAATGCTGTTTGCATATTTATAAACGCAAACAATAAAATCAGGCATACGATTTTTTTAACAAAATTCCCCATGGTAACATTAAATATTATAATACGCATTTTTTATAAATAAAATTATTTTCATAATTTTTCATATTTTTAATTTATAATTTTATTAACAAAAGGAGAAATGAAGCATGGAAAATTGTATTTTTTGCAAAATTTTGAACAAGGAAATTCCTTCAAAATTTATTTATGAAGACGAAAATTGCTTTGCAATAAACGACATTAACCCAAAAGCTAAAAAACATATTTTGGTTATTCCAAAAGCACATGTTGAATCCTTGGCGCAAGTTGAAGACATGGAGCTTGTTAAAAAAATGTTCGAAGCAATTAAAAAAATTAATAAACAGGAAGGTATTGTTGATTTTAAAACATTGATAAATACAGGTAAATCAGCGGGTCAAGAAGTAATGCATCTTCACATCCATATTTTAGCCGATTAATATGATAAATACACTTGATAAAACAACATTAAGAAAAAAAGCGCTCGAAAAACGCATGAACGCCGAGTTTATAGGCGATAACTCAAGATGTTCTAAAAGAATTTTGTCAAAAATTCTGAGTTCGTCTGACTTTGTCTTGGCAAAAAATGTTGCGCTATATTTTCCTATAAAAAACGAGATAGATATTACTCCTCTATTGAAAATTAAAGAAAAAAATTTTTACTTACCAAGGTGTAATAATAATGACCTTGAGTTTGCCAAATTTATTTCATATGATTGTTTAAAGCTTTCAAAATGGAATATTTTAGAGCCTTTAGGCGAAAAAATAAACCCAGAAATATTGGATGTTATATATATTCCTGCCCTAATGGCTAATATAGAAGGATATAGGATAGGTTACGGCAAGGGCTTTTATGACAGATTCTTTAATAAATATAAGCTAAAGGCAAAAAAAGTTATCGTAATAAGTGATAGATTTATATCTGAAATCGGGTTTCAAGAGTCTAATGATGTTAAATGTGATTATTTAATTTCAGATAATTAGGTTTAATATACTAAATTATTTGCTTTAATTTGAAAAATCTTTTAAAATCGTTTTATGAATGAAATAAGAGTAGCGCAAAAATTACAAATTAAACTTAAAGACGACTCTTTTATCCATGGCAAAGTTTTGGATTATACTTTTGACCGCATAATGATTAAGATAGATATGCCTGATATCCTCCTTGCAAAAAGGCTTAAGGAATTGGACGATATTTATTTAATTATTTCAACTCACCTTGGTGTTAAATATATGCATTCTTCAATTATTACTGAATTAAATAAGAATAATTGTATTATAGTTGAAGCTAATCAGTTTGTTGCAGTTGAGCAAAAAAGAGAGTTTGTAAGGGTTATAAGCAATCTTTGTTTTGATATTTTAATTGAAAATAAGACTGTTCCTTGTGTTGCAATAGATATTTCAGCAGGCGGAATTGCTTTCAGTGCAAATGATTATAAGTTTAAAAAAAATGAAAAAATAAAAATTATATTTCATGAAAAAGATTTAGGTAAAAATATATCTTGTGATGCTATAATTATTAAAGTACAGCAAGATAGAATTGTTGCTCAATATGATAATTTAAGCCCCTATGATGAGGATAAAATCACAGGTTACGTATTTAAATTAATAACATATAAAGATGAAAAATAAATCGGGAGTTATTTTGGAAGACATTAAAAAAATTGATAAAAAATTAAGTAAATTGACTAAAAAAGGTGATATTCAGCATGCAATCGAATACTGTCAGAGTTTATTAATGAATGAGCCCACCGATACTAATTTACATATAAGATTAGGAGATTTATATCTTGATTGGCATTTAGATATCTACCAAGCAAAACAATATATTGATGAAGCTATAACCGAATATCAAAAAGCTGCTGAAGTTATGATAGATAATGGTCTTATTTATTATAAAATCGGTTTAGCGTTGTTTCATAAAGGTGAATTGGATAAAGCGATTAATTATTTTAATATTGCTATCGATAAAAACGCCCCTAAAGCGCAATGTTATTACATGATTTCAAATTGTTTAAAAAAGAAAGACAGATTTCAAGATGCCTTAGAATATGTTAATTTAGCTTTAAAACATACTTTTTTGAATTCATCAAGAATACATTATTCAAAGTTTAGGCTTTTAAATTCTTTATATTTTATTGATAAAAGAAAAAAAATGTCTGCAATTGGCGAGTTGATTTTATCTTATTTAACTTTGCCTTTTGATAAAGAAGCAATTAAAACTCTTAAAAATAAGGCAAAGTGGCTGAAAATTATTCCTGTACTTTTAAAAGCCGACGGTTATATGGCAACGGGCGATATTGAAAAAGCTTTTCAATGTTACAGTGAAGCAATAGATAAAATGCCCGGGTTTTCCGTATTATATACATTATTGGGTGATGCATACAGAAAGGCAGGAAAACTGGAAGAATCAATCGTTGAATATAAAATGTCATTATGGATTGATTCTCTAAATTACAGTGCCTATTCCGGAATTGTTCAAGCATATGAGGAATTAGGAGATTATGATAATGCAATAATGTATTATAAAAAATATATTAAAATTCATCCTAATAATGCTGTATTGCACTCTAATATTGCTAATTTGTATTTTATGAAAGGTGAGGCACAAAAGGCAATTTCTCACTATCAAGCAGCAATTACAATTAATCCTAAACCTGATTGGACAAGCATTGTTGCTCAAACATTAGGTTATATTCAGCAAAATGTGCTTAAAAATACTGATTCTGCAATTGGAAATTATCATTTAGCTAATGTATTATCGCCAAAAGAAATTGATGTTTATATTTCTCTTGGAAGTGCGTTTTATGATAACGAAGATTATAAAAACGCTTTAATTGTATATCGAAGAGCGCTTGAGCTTGACCCTAAAAATTCAAAAATACATTGCAACTTAGGATATTTATACTGGGGCATGGGTGATATTGATGAAGCTATTAAAGAATATCAACTCTCAATTAAGTTTGATCCGACCTATGATATTGCACACAACAACCTTGGAGTTATATATCTTGATGATTTAGTTCAAATTCAAAACGCAATTGATTGTTTTGATAGAGCGGTTGATTGTAATCCTAACTATGCACTGGCATATTATAATCTTGGAAGATGTTATGCTCTAAAAGGCGAAAATGTTGAAGCGGCAAAATATTTCCAACAGGCAATGGACGTAAATAATATTACAAATGAAATTGATCCATCTGATATTCAAGAAAGATTAAATAACCTATTTAACTAATTAATATAAAATAAAGATTGTAGTAGGATTATTTAAAATGAGTACTTGGGTATATATTTTAAAAAGATTGCTTGGTGCAATTCCAATATTATTTATAGTGTCTTTAATCAGTTTTTTCTTGATTAGATTATCACCTGTTGACCCTTTAGCACAGCTGAAATTAAATCCTGCAATCAGCGCTGAAACAATCGAAAAAGAAACTAAAAGATTGGGGCTTGATAAACCTGTAATTGTCCAATATGGACTATGGGCAAAAAATTTTATAAGCGGAAATTTGGGTTATTGCATAGATAACACAAAGGTTTCAACTAAGATAAAAGGCAGAATATTAAATACTCTTTTATTATCGAGCGTTGTAATATTGTCAAGTTGGCTTATTGCTATTCCTCTTGGGGTTTTAGGGGCGGTTTATTACAATTCTTTGTTTGATAAAATGCTGACCGTTTTATCAAGCGTCGGTATGGCAATTCCTTCTTTTTTCTTTGCAATCTTACTGTTACTATTTGCGCAGCATACAGGCTGGTTTCCGATTGGCGGGCTTACAAGCGTTGATTTTTCATCTATGAATTTTATCAATAAAATACTTGATATATTGTGGCATTTATTTTTACCTGCTTTTGTTTTAACTACAATTTCTCTTTCATCATTAACCAGACAAATGCGAGCTAATTTATTAGATGTATTAAATTCTGAATATGTTAAATTTGCATATGCAAAAGGTTTGCCAAAAGCCAAAGTTATAATTAAGCATGCTTTTAGAAATGCAATAAACCCAATTATTACCCTATTGGGTTTTGAATTTGCAGGTTTATTATCAGGAGCTGCCTTAACTGAATATGTATTTCAATATCCGGGCTTGGGAAAATTAATCTTAGAAGCGGTTATGCAATCAGATATTAATTTAGTTATGGCAAGCTTAATGTTTGGCTCTATTATGTTAATTGTCGGTAATATTCTGGCTGATATTTTATTAAAATTAACAGACCCGAGAGTGAGGGTTTAGGAATGAAATTAAGTGACTTTTTTATTAAAATCAAAAAAGATAAAATTCCGTTTATCGCTCTGATTGTGCTTTTGTTAATGTATTTTTTAATTTTGTTTGCGGATTTTTTTGCAATTTATCCTTCAACCTATGCAAATAGAAAACTGGCATATCAGCCGCCAAGCAATATCTATGCAATAGATAAAGATAATAAAATAGTCAAACACCCCTATACATACAATTACACGAAAACATTCAATAAAGATTATTTAACAATTGAATATAAACAAAATAGAGATAAAAAATATCCGATAAGCCTTTTTGGCAAAGGATATGAATATAAATTATTCGGAATTTTTAAAACAAATATCCATTTAATTTCTAAACCTGATGACTGTAATTTATTTTTATTAGGTACGGATATAAATGGCCATGATGTATATTCAAGACTCTTTTTCGGGGGAAGAATATCTCTTACAATCGGATTTTTGGCGTTATTGATTTCTTTTCCGATTGGTGCAATTTATGGCGGAATTTCTGGATATCTTGGAGGCAAAATTGATAAGGTTTTAATGCGTTGTGCTGAGGCTATTATGTCTATACCGAGTTTTTATTTGCTTATAATTCTTGCGTCAATTTTGCCTTCAAATATGACTTCTATTCAAAGATTTACTTTAATTACGGCGATTTTAGCTTTAATCGGTTGGGCAGGTTTTTCAAGGGTAATCAGGGGCATGGTTTTATCTCTTAAAAATCAAGAATATATAAAATCAATTGAGACAATTGGAGCCTCAAGAAAAAGAATAATTTTAAAACATATTCTTCCTCAAACATCAAGCTATGTTATTATTGCAATAACTTTATCAGTTCCTTCTTATATTTTGGCGGAATCAGGTTTGAGCTTTTTGGGGCTTGGCATACAATTGCCGGACGCAAGCTGGGGCAATATGCTTCGAGAAGCACAAGAATTCGCAAATATAATATATCGCCCTTGGCTTTTGACTCCTGGTTTTTTAATTTTTATTGCAGTTTTGTCTTTTAATGTCTTGGGCGATAAAATAAGAGATATACTTGATCCAAAAGCTTAGTTTATATAGGAAAAATTAAAGTGGAAGTAACAAACGTTGATCCAAATATTATAATACTGTTTAGAATAATTTTAGCTACATTATTGGCTTTTATTCCCGGAATCGAAAGAGAACTTACGGGAAAATTTGCAGGACTTAGAACGCACATTTTAGTTTCTCTTGGGGCTTGTGTTTTTACCATTTTATCTATTTACGGTTTTAAAATGCATATAGCTGTTGGCGTGGTAGGTACAAATGATCCGGCTCGTATTGCTGCACAAGTTATAACAGGTATTGGTTTTATCGGTGCAGGTACGGTTATGCGCCATGGCACAAGTGTATCAGGTATTACTACTGCTGCAACTTTATGGATTTGTGCCGCTATTGGAATGTCATGTGGTTGTGGTGAATATATGACCGCGATTTTAGCTTCATTGGTGACTTTAGTTGTATTGATTTTAATAAGAAGATTGGAGAAAAATTTTCTTTCTAAAAGAAAAATATTTTATACGCTTTTTGAAGTAACAATCTGTGCTTCTTTGGATGAATGTGAAAAAATTCAAGAAATATTTGAATGTAATTTTCATAAAATATTTAAATTTAATAAAAAGTTGATAAATTCTAATGAACTTCGCTTTAATGGGGTCATTTCAACAAAAAAATCTATTAAAGATATAAATGATTTATTCAGACAGGTTAATAATATAGATTCTATTGAAATTAGAGAATATTATGAATAAAAAACACAACTACATTAAAGAATATGTTTTAACCTTTATTATTGCAACTTTGGTTGTTGTAACATTTTGTTTGTGTTTTGAATTGAATTTGCTTTTTGTTTCTGAAAAAAAGGTTAATCAAGAAGAGCTCAATATGGCAAATTTATCTAAATTCTGTACTATTAGTGAGCTTGAAAAAAGGCGTATAGCGCAACCTTCAGATTATTTAGTAGATATTAAGCTGGCTCAAATTTATGAATCTTTAGAAAAATTCGATAAGGCAAATGAATTTTATCTTTCTGCATTGAAAAAATCCGCTAGATCAGATTTTTCGCTTTATTCATATGCAATGTTTTGCGCTAATCATTCTTTATATGGTACGGCGGCAACCGTGGCTGAAGAATTAAGCTCAAATAATAAATATCATAATTTATATAAAGCAAAAATATATGAAAGTCTTGGCGATAATTTAGAGAAAGAAAATCAAATTTTAGCTGCCAATAAAGCTTTTCAGGTTTCTTATAAATATGCAAAAGCTCTCGATGATGATGAATATATAAAATTAATCACTGAAAAATTTGCAAAATCATATATAGGAGTTGCTGATTATAATATCCAATTAAAGAATTTGCAAGATGCAATTTTAAATTTAAACAATTCAATAAGAATTTTAGATACACCGCTTGCAAGATATAAACTTGGCTTAATTAACATAGATATAGATAAAATCGAAGCTGACAGGTTTATTTCTTCTGCTTTTGATGAAAATCCGTATCTTGTAAATCCTTATATTTATAATAAACTTTTAAACGATTTAATATCTGAAGCAAAATCAGCAAATAAGCAAAGCAGTTTAAACTATTATTCAATGAAATTGAACAGGTTTAAAAAGCAATTGTTAAAATATTATATCTATAAAGATGATATTTTTATCGAAAATGTTAAAATAGCTCAAAGTAAAAAACTTTTTTCTAAAAATGAGAAGTATATATTGTCTTTTGATTTGAAAAATAATACAAAGTTTAGCTTAAATTCATTATTTATGAAACTTGAAATAGCTATAAATTCAAAAACATATACAATTGAAAAAAAGCTTTTAACATACGGCAAAAGTCTTGGTTACTATGAAAAACTGGAACAAATTCAATTTGAATTGCCCAAAGATGCAACGTTTATTACAGTTCCGTTTAAAAACGATGTTATAGTCAAATTTTACGCCAAGAAAAGAAAAAACGCCCCTTGGACATTAATAGGAATTGAACAATTAAATTTTTAGACTGTACTAAATAGTATGCTTGTGTTATTTTATAGTTAAGTATATTATCCGAAAATAAAATGGAGCGCTATGAGAGTACACGAACTTGCAAAAGAATTAAATATATCTTCAAAAGAATTGATTGAAAAAGCTAATGAAGCCTTAGGTTTGTCGCTTAAGTCCCACAGTTCGACTGTAGGTGATAATTATATTTCAAAAATTAAGGCTTTATATACTAAAGCTCCGCAAAAAACTTCGGTTAAGCCTAAGGCATTTATTGTTAAAAAACAAAAAACAAATGAGGAAACCAGACCGGAAGTTAAAGAAGAACCAAAAGCACCCGTAATGAAAACAGTTTCTAAATTGGAAATAGTTAGAAGTGCAACAAAGACATCTGAAAGTAAATTGCAAGCTCAAAAAGATAAGCCAAAAGCAGAAATTAAACAAGAGGCAATAAAACAGCCTGAAGTCAATAAACCTCAATTTGAAAATTCTACAGATAAGCTTTCAAGCCTCCCTTCTATGACAAGAAAGAATTTTTCAAAACAACCAAAACCTCAGGAAACAAAGCCTGAAAAGCAAGATAAGAAATCTAAACCTCAAAGGGAGCCTCAGCAAAATCAACCAATTAAAAGGCACATTATTTCTCAGGAAATGTATGCAAATCAGTCAAGAGGTGGCAAAAAAAAGAAAAAAGACTACAATAATTCTAATAAAAGAGAAGAACAAGAAAGAATTAGTCTTGAAAAAACGGTTCAAAATAAACACAAAAAACATACGCAAGAAACTGCTGCCGTTGAAGAAGTTACATCAGTAGTTATTAATAGACCCATGACAGTCGGAGAATTAAGCGATAAAATCAAGAAAACTCCTGCTGAAATTATTAAATTTTTAATGCTTGAAGGTATCATGGTTACTGTTAATACACCAATTGATACCGATACAGCCAAAAAAGTTGCACAAAACTTTAATCTTGAAGTTTTAGAAGAAGATATTGAAGCGTTCATTGCTCAAGAAGAAGAAAAAGAAGAAGTTAACAAATATCTTCTAAATGCAAAACCGGAAGATATTGTTAAACGTGCACCGGTTGTGACAGTTATGGGGCACGTTGACCATGGTAAAACAACATTACTTGATTCAATCAGGGCTTCAAAACATAAAATTGTTCATACCGAAGTTGGCGGCATAACTCAAAGTATTGGTGCTTATACCGTTTGGTTAGATAAAAGAAAAATTGTATTTATTGATACTCCCGGTCACGAAGCGTTCACCCAAATGCGCTTAAGAGGAGCGCAATCAACAGATATTGCTGTTCTTGTTGTTGCTGCTGATGACGGCGTTATGCCACAAACCATCGAAAGTATTTCGCATGCGCGCTCTGCGGGTGTACCAATTATTGTTGCAATTAATAAAATGGATAAGCCTGATGCTAATCCTGATAAAGTTTTACAAGAATTAACAGAACACAATTTAATTCCTGAAAAATGGGGCGGAGATACAATTTGTGTTCCTGTATCAGCTTTACAAAAAACAGGTATAGATGATTTATTGGAATATATTTTGCTTGTTGCTGACATGCAAGAACTAAAAGCAGTTGAAAAATGTCCAGCTTCTGGTGTAATTATTGAAGCAAACTTGGATAAGGGCAAAGGCCCTGTTGCAACTATGCTTGTACAAAATGGTACCTTGAAGGTTGGCGATTCAATTGTTGCAGGTACTGTTGGCGGCAAAGTTAGAGCATTGTTGGATGATTCAGGCAAAAGAGTTCGAACAGCCGGACCTTCAACTCCTGTTGAAATTTTGGGCTTAAATGAAGTACCTCAAGCAGGTGATTTGTTTGAAGTTGTAAAAAATGAAAAAGTTATGAAACAAATTGTTGAAGAACGCAAACAACAAGAACGTTCAACCCGCCTTGAAGCAATGACTGCTGCACACGTTCAAAAAGAAGCAATGGCAGACAATGAAGTTACTAATTTAAATTTAATTATTAAAGCAAATACAAATGGTTCTGCTGAAGCGGTTTCACACGCAATTCAAAATGTTAAATCTTCAAAAGTTGTGCCAAAAATTGTGCATGCCGGCGTAGGTGATATTTCTGAAGCGGATGTAATGCTTGCAAGTGCTTCAAATGCAATTATTCTTGGTTTTACTGTTAAAGAAGATTTAAATGCACTTATTTCAGCTCAAAAAGAAGGCGTAAAAATCAAAAAATACGATATTATCTACCAGGTATTAGAAGATATCGAAAAAACTATGCTTTCACTTCTTTCTCCTGAAATTGAAGATGTTGAACTTGGCAAGGCTGAAGTTAGAGCCGTATTTACAATTGGCAAAACAACAAAAATTGCAGGCTGCTATGTAACCGAAGGTAAAATTGTACGCTCTAAAACTGCTCATTTAATAAGAAACGGCGAAGTTATTTTTAAAGGTGAAATTGATCAATTAAAACGCTTCAAAGATGATGTTAAGGAAGTTAAAGAAGGCTTTGAATGCGGTATATCATTCTCTAAATTCAACGATATCCAAGAAGGCGATATAATTGAAGTTTCTACAACAAAAGAGGTTGAACCCCAAACACTTGTATAAATGAAAGAAATAATATGTCATTAAGAAATGAACGAGTAAGAAAAGCATTAATGAGAGAAATCTCTGATATTATTTTTCGAGAAATAAAAGACCCTGCAATTTGCGGAATGGTTTCCATTGTTGATGTTGATGTTTCATCTGATAATTCTGCTGCAAGGGTTTTTTATAGTGTATATGGTTCAGAAGAACAAAAAAGAAAAACCTCTCAGGCTCTTGAGCGTCATACTGGGCAAATTCGTCATGAAGTTGGTAAAAGAATTAGGTTGAGAAAAACCCCAAGCTTGTTGTTTATTTTAGATGATTCTTTGGAACATGGCGCAAAAATGATGGATTTGATAAATAAAATTGAGCGCGGCGAGTTATAGATGTATCTTCTTAACATTAACAAACCAAAAGGTATAACTTCTTTTGATGTTATTAGAAAATTAAGAAAAAAATTAAACATCAGACAAATTGGACACTCTGGCACCTTAGACCCTTTAGCATGGGGTGTTATGCAAGTTGGTGTCGGTTCTGCTACAAAATTACTTGATTTTTTGCCTTCTGATAAAGAATATATTGCTGAGATAAAATTTGGTTTTGAAACAACAACATACGATGAAGAGGGCGAAAAGTTTTTTATAAAAAAACCTGATTTCACTTTTGACGAGCTAAATATTGCCCTTAAATCATTTCTTGGAAAAACCATGCAAATTCCGCCAAAATATTCTGCCATAAAATCAGGTGGCAAAAAATTATGCGATATGGCAAGGAATAATGCCGTAATTGATTTATCTGATTATATAAGACCCATAGAAATCTATTCTATTGATATTTTAAAATTCAACGGCTATGATGAGTTGCAATTAAAAATTTCTTGTAAAAAAGGAGCGTATATTCGCTCTTTTGTTTTTGACTTAGGTCGTAAGCTATCTTGTGGAGCGTATTTAGTTAACTTAGAAAGAACAAAAGCGGGCAATTTTTCAATTGAATTTTCAAATAATCTTGATGATGAAGAATATAATTATATTAATCCTTTAAATGTGTTATCTTTTCCTAAATATGAATTGAACGAATTAGAATTTCAGAAAATATTGAATGGAAATTTTATAAATACAGATATTAAATTTAATGACGATAAAATACTATTAACAAAAAATAATAAACTTGTATCTATTGCGGTTTTATCGGATAATCTAATTAAGCCAAAAAAACTATTTAAGGATAATTTATAATGAATACTTTTTTTAAAACTTTTTTTATCTGTCTAATTGCAGCATTAGGCTTTTTGTTCTATCAATATGTTTCAACAGATAGTTATAGCGGCTTAAAAGTATCGTCTAATAATCCAATTTTTGGCGTACAAAAAGATGAACCAAGCGAAAATAAGGTAAGTGTTCCAATAGATACTCAAACAAATGTTAAAGAACAAAAAAATGTTGCAGCTGAAAAAAAAGAACAAAAAAAAGTTGAACATTATTATTCTAAAGTTTATTTCTTTAATTCAAAAGGTAAATTGAGCCTTGTAAAGCGTGAATTTCAAAATCCAGTGAATTTGAATAAGGCTATTAATATTCTTCTTAGAGGCCCTATAATTTCTGAAACAAAAAGCGGATATTATTCAGAAATTCCTTCTAATGTGGATTTAATTTCGATTAATAGTCAAAACAACAGCGTTATTGTTAATTTATCGTCTAATTTTGGTAATGGCGGCGGCACTCAAAGTATTGAAAACAGGGTTATGCAGCTATCAAAAACCGTTAAACTATACGAACCAAACAAAAACATTTATCTGTATATTGACGGCAAACAGGTTGAATATTTAGGCGGTGACGGCGTTTATATTAAGCAGCCGCTTGATTAACTATATTGCAATCCAATTTAGGGGTTTGTTTTTAACTTTTAGATTTTTATCAAATGTTTTAAGATAATAGTCTTTGTTGTTGAGCATAATTGCCCAAAAAATGATTGAATAAGATGACGGGGAATTAATTAAAATTTTATGTTTGCAAGTTGCAAGAAAATAAAATTGTTCTTTCCAGTCTTTTAAATCGATATATTTTACAGGAATTATTGTATTAATTTTTTCTTCAATATTTTTAGATGTAAAAACATATAATATTGGTTTTTTAATATATTTATTAAGTCTTTTGATTGAATTTTCTATATACTGCCAATCGACTTTTTGGCTTATTATATCGTTTTCGTTGATATATAGACCAATTGAATTATTTGTTGAAATTTCTTCTAGTAAATCATAATTTTTGACAAAGTTGTAATTGTTAAATTCAATTGACTTTAAGATATCTTGCGTAATATATTCAATATCATCTATCTTGAAATGTTTGAGATTTAAAATTTTATTGTTTTTAATTTTTTTTGATTTGATTTCTTTGTTTATTTTTTTCTCATCAACAAGAATTCGATTATAGTTTAGCGCATCTTTTGCAATACTTTTCACTTTCCCTGTGGAAATATAACCACACTCAAGATTAAAATTCGACATTGTGTTTTCAAATTCTACTCTTTTTTTGGTGTTATTTTCATAAAAACACTTTCTTTTCTGGTGTTTTTCAAGGATTTTTCCGTATGCATAAATAGATAAATTGTCCGCAAAATTTTCTTGATATTCTAGTATTAATAATCCGCTATTATCCATAATAAATTCCGTACAAAAAATTAATCATATGAATGATTTACATTTTAATTTATCACAAATAAGCTTATATTATTAAATCTTTATAAAACTTTTACATTATCAGAGAGTGAAAATATGAGAAAATTATTTGTATTTGTTTCTGTTTTATTCACTGCAATGTTCACAAGTGCTTGTATTCATACGCTTGCCGTTCAAGAATTAAACCAAATTGCAGCTAAATATCTTGATGACGGAGATATTCCCAGCGCTATTTCAAGATTAGAATCTTCAATTGATTTAGACCCTAATATTTATGAATCCCGATATAATTTAGCTGTTGCATATATAAAAGTAAATGCTTGTGAAAAAGCGATTTTACAAGCCGAGGAAGCAAAAAAACTAATCAAAGAAGAACCCGCAATAAATTACACTCTTGGGGTTGCATATGATTGCGCTGCACATCAAATTTTTGAAAAAGAAAACGACGACGGCGAAATTGAAGAAATAACTTATAGTAACCCTGATGAAGATTATAAAATGGGTACTAAATTTATTGATTATTTAGAAAAAGCAAACGATAACTACAAAATTTACACTCAGCTTGTGCCAAGTGCTGATGATGCTGATGAAGTTTTAAGGACAATTTCGCAAAATGATGAAAAATTGTCCGAAATGAAGCAAAAATATAATCATAATTAACAAAGAATATGTCTTTAATTATTTCACAACCAATTAACTCAATTGCATTTCATATATTTAATTATCCTGTTAAATATTATGGGTTGCTTTTGACTTTAGCTATTTTTGTCGGGCTTGTTGTTTCTTATTTTCTTTTAAAAAAAAGATTTAATATTATTTTAGCTCAAGATTTTGTTGATATTTCTCCCTTTATGATATTAATATCGTTAATTGGCGCAAGATTTTTTTATGTTTTAGGCGATTGGGAATTTTATTCACTTTATCCTAGAGAAATTTTTTTTATAAACCATGGCGGGCTCTCGATTTATGGCGCTATTTTTAGCGGAATTATATTTTTTATTTTTTATTGCAAAAGAAGAAATATTTCTTTTTTATCATTCTGCGACTGCTTAGCTGTTGTTATGCCTATTTGTCAATCAATTGGAAGATGGGGAAATTATTTTAATCAAGAGGCGTTTGGAACTCCTACAGAAGGATTTATTAAATTATATGTTGATGAAATATATAGACCCTTGGAATATAAAAATTTTCAATATTTTCACCCTGCTTTTTTATATGAAGGCATTTTAAATCTGTTGTTGTTTTTATTTCTTCTTTTTCTTTTTATCAAATTTAAAAACATCAAAAAAGGTTTAATTTTTTCTTTGTATTTAATTTTTTATGCATCAATAAGATTATTGATTGAAAATATTAGGCTTGATAGCGTGATGAATATTTATAGTATACATGTTGCTTCAATAATTAGTATTGTAATTCTTTTATATGGTTTAATTAATCTTATTTATATATATTTTTTCAACAAAAAAACTGAAAGGTAAAACCTTTCAGTTTTTGATATTAAACCATATTTTATTTTACTGCCATTTGTTTAATCATTGAATGACCTGTCATTTCGTCTGGTTTTTTTAGATTTAATATATCTAAAATTGTTGGTGCAATGTCACAAAGTGCACCTTCATTATTTAGTTCATATTTATCTTTTGAAACAATAATGAATGGCACAACATTTGTTGTATGTGCTGTTTGAGGTGCGTGGGTTTGTTCGTTGTACATCCATTCCGCATTACCATGGTCAGCTGTAATAATCATTGTTACATCATTTTCAAGTGCTTTTTGTGCAATTTTTCCTACACATTCATCCACTGCTTGACATGCTTTGATTGCAGCGTCCATAACACCTGTGTGACCTACCATATCAGGATTTGCAAAATTAACAAGTATAAATCCGTATTCAGGATTATCAATTGCTTTTAATACATTGTCGCAGACTTCATAAGCACTCATTTCCGGTTTTAAGTCGTATGTTGCAACTTTTGGAGAATTTACAAGTGCTCTTGTTTCAAGTTTGCCTGATTTTTCAACTCCGCCGTTGAAGAAAAATGTAATATGGGCATATTTTTCAGTTTCTGCTGTTCTAAATTGATTAATTCCGTTTTCATCAAGAACATCGCCTAAGATATTAACAAGAGTTTGCGGTTTAAACGCTACAGGAACATCAAAAGTTTCATCATATTGAGTCATGCAAACATAATAAAGATTGTTTATGACTTTTTTTCTGTAGAAACCGTCAAAGTTTTCATCTGTGAAAGCTCTTGTTATTTCACGTGCCCTATCGGGTCTATAGTTAAAGAAAATAACAGCGTCATTATCATTTATTCTTTTTCCGCCTATAACAGTTGGCTCAACAAATTCATCAGTTACATTGTTTTTATATGAATTTTCAATTGATATATTAGAATTTTCTTCTTTAATTCCTTCGCCTAATGTAAGACAATCATAGGCTCTTTCAACTCTTTCCCAGCGTTTATCTCTGTCCATTGCCCAATATCTGCCAATGATTGAAGCAATTTTTGGCAAGCTGTACTGTTTTAAAACTTCTTCCGTTTGAGCTAAATATTCAACAGCGGATGACGGCGGAGTATCTCTGCCGTCAAGAAAAGCATGGATATAGACATCCTTAAGCCCGTTATCTGACATCATTTTAATTAATGCATTTAAATGTTTCATTGAGCTATGAACTCCGCCCGGGGAAACAAGCCCGTAGATATGCATTGATGAATTATTTTTCTTAACATGATTTATGGCATTCAAAAATTCTTCATTTTTGAAAAAATCACCTTCGTCAATTGCTTTATTTATTCTTGTTAATTCTTGATATACAACCCTTCCAGCGCCGATATTTAAGTGTCCAACTTCAGAATTTCCCATTTGTCCTTCCGGAAGTCCGACATTTAGCCCGTCAGCATGGATAGTTGTAGAAGGCATTTGATTAAAATATTTATCAAAATTTGGAGTATTGGCAGAATATACTGCATTATATTTTGTATCTTTTGAAATACCCCATCCGTCTAAAATGCATAATAATGCTCTTTTTTTAGTGTTTGTCATGGTAACCTCTTTTGTTAATTTTTCACTAACACATTTTATCAAGAAAAATTATCGCTAACAAGGTGGATTTTATTTAATTTTTGTTTATATTAATATATTTAATTAATACGAGGACATAATATAATGAAATACTCAAAATATAACGTGGCAATAATAGGAAGCGGAATAAGCGGTTTGTTTCTAGCAAATAAACTGGCACAAAACAAAGAATTTAGCGATGGTATTGTCATAATTACAAAAGGAGAGCTTTTTTCAGGTTCCTCCTCTTTAGCACAAGGCGGAATTGTCAGTGTCATTCCTGAAATAAATATCAAAGATTCAATTGAATCACACATAAAAGATACAATTGATGCAGGATGCGGCTTGAATAATATTTCTGTTGTTCAATATGTTTCAAAACAATCATCCAAAGTTACACAAGATTTAATTAACTTTGGTGTAAAATTTGATGAAAATGATAAACATCAATTAAATTTTACTCTTGAAGGCGCACACAGCTATCCAAGAATACTACATGCTCAAGGTGATTCAACAGGCAGAGTTATAGAAGAAGCTTTATGTAAACAATTGGAAAAAGCAAACAATGTAGATTTATATGATAATACTATGGCACTTGAGCTATTGGTTGATGATGATAACTCTATAAAGGGTGTTATTGTCTACAATTGGCAAAATGATACTTATGAAGTAATTTATACAAGTAATATTGTTATTGCAACCGGTGGCATAGGGCAAATTTATAAAAATACAACAAACCCGATTGAATCAACAGCAGACGGGATAGCACTTGCATTTAAAGCGGGTGCTGAAGTAAAAGACATGGAATTTGTACAGTTTCATCCAACAGCCCTTTATGTAAAAAATAAAAAAACAAGTCCTCTTGTTTCTGAATCTGTTCGAGGTGAAGGCGCAAAATTAGTTAATAAAAACGGTGAATACTTTGCAAAAAATTATCATTATCTTGCCGATTTAGCGCCCCGTGATGTTGTTGCTCGCGCAATTAGACAAGAGATGATTAATACAAAATCCGAATTTGTTAATTTGGATATTTCTCAAATTGGTATAGAAAAATTTAAGAAAAGATTTCCGACAATCACAAAATTATGTGAAGAGAACAATATAAGCCTTGAGAGCGGATTAATTCCTGTTGTTCCTTGTGAACATTACTTTATGGGCGGAATAAAAACTGATTTATCTTCTAAAACGTCAATTAATAATCTCTATGCAATTGGAGAGTGTGCTTCAACAGGGCTGCATGGAGCTAACAGATTGGCTTCAAATTCATTGTTAGAATGTGCAGTTTTTGCTGATTCTTTGGCTGATGAATTAATTCATACACATATTGCTCCTCCTAAAAAACATGGGGCAAAAGTAATGAATATCATTGATAAATATATCAATAACGAAATTGATTCTTGTGATGAAATAGAAAAAATTCAAAAATTATTTGATAAATTAAAAGATACTATGAGTAAAAATGTAGGCATAGTGAGAAATCAAACATCACTTGATTTAGCAAATAAAAAAATAGACGAGATAAATTTTGCTTTAAGTGAATTAAACGCATCTAATTCAAGATTAAAGTATGAATTACAAAATGCAATTTGTGTTGCAAAACTAATTATTAACGCTGCTATATCTAGAAAAGATTCAATTGGTGCTCATTTTAGAGATGATTCCCCTAAAAAAGAAAGACAAAATCAAGAAAGAAAAGGAAAATATGAAACAATATTGGTTAAATAATTTTGCAATTGATGATTTTATCGTATCAGCCTTAAAAGAAGATATGTATTTTGGGGATATTACAACGGACAGCGTTTGTTGCAGCCTCAATAATCCTATTTTTGAACTTTATTTAACCACAAGAAATGACGGTGTTTTGTGTGGAAAAGATGTGTTTAAAAGAGTTTTTCAATTGCTTTGTGAAAATAAAGTTAATATTGAATTTTATTTTAATGACGGTGACGAAATAAAAAAAGGCGATAAGATTGCAAAAATTAACGGTGAAGCAAGATACATCCTTACAGGCGAAAGACTTGCGCTTAACTTTGTACAAAAAATGTCAGGAATAGCAACGTATACACGCAAGTTTCAATCAAAGATTGAAAAATACGGAGTTAGAATTGTCGACACAAGGAAAAACACGCCTAACTTTCGTCTTTTTGAAAAATATTCTGTTAAAGTAGGCGGTAATTACCTTCACAGATTTAATTTATCCGATTGTGTAATGTTAAAAGATAATCATATTGCTCTGTTGGGTGGTTCAATAACAAATGCTGTTAATGAAGTTCGAAAAAATATTTCCCATGCACATAAAATAGAAGTAGAATGTGACACAAAAGAGCAGGTTATTGAAGCACTTGCAAATAACGTCGATATAATAATGCTTGATAATATGACTATTGATGAAATGCGCGAGTGTGTGAGAATTGTTAATAAACAAGCAATTGTTGAAGCTTCAGGATGTGTAACTATTGATAATGTCGAAGAAATTGCAAAAACAGGCGTTGATGTTATTTCTACGAGCGCAATAGTTATGAAAGCGCCAACATTGGATTTAGCTTTTGACTATATAAAAAAATAAATTAATTAAAATAAATTTGTTTAATATAATCAATTGTCTTCATAAGACCGCTTTGAAGCGATGTATTTAGAGTGATATTATTATCGTTTAAATATGTCAGCTCCGGTATATAAGTTGGAAAGATTTTTTTGTCATTAAGAACTATAATTTTTGATTTAGACTTTGTGTAGTTTGTGATTAATTTTGCAATGCTTTTATCAAGATAAATGCTTGAAGTTGAAATATCAATAATGGTGTCAATTGAAATATTATTCATAATTTTAATCATAGCTGAAGCTATATCTTCGCAATATGTTAAATACAAACCTCTGTTATAAACAATTATATCTTTATTGTTTAGTGCACTAAATATCATTTTTGCAACAAAATTATTTGAATTTAATACTGTATTAATACCGTATAATTCACTTATTCTGACAAGTTGAATATCGGTTTTATAGGTTTGTTTAAAGTTATTAATTAAATCAACAATGAGCTTAATTAAATTATAATAT
Organism: uncultured bacterium; assembly: GCA_949282195.1. Classification (GTDB taxonomy): domain Bacteria; phylum Cyanobacteriota; class Vampirovibrionia; order Gastranaerophilales; family Gastranaerophilaceae; genus RUG14156. The sequence continues at coordinate 36,594 of CASDOW010000003.1, forward strand.
TCAAAAAAGTCTTTATTGCTTTCATCAAAATCGCAAAAAGGAAGCATAACTAAGAGTTTTGAGCCTGAATTTTTTGTATAAGATAAAATATTTTTTATTTTCTCAAGCTGATTAAAAGAGTATTCATATTTATTTTCAAAATAATTATCCAAATTACAGCAATCGAGCCAATAGATATAATCGACTGTCGGTAAATTTTGGCTATTAATTTTTTCATCAATTAAATTGAAACAATTATTTTTCAACAACCCGCAAATATTGGAAAATTGTCTGCCATTTTCAGCGCTTGGCGCAAATATGGTTAAATTTTCGTCTTTTAATAGTTCAAATGCAAGAGTGGTGCTTAAAATACCGCCGACTTTTGATACTAATACCTTATCCATATGTATATTTTAATTGTTTTATATGTATTTGACAATTGTTTCAATTTCTGTGTTATTAAAATCTTCTTTAGTTGTAAAGTTTTCAATATATTTTTTTAATTCTTGAGCAAATTGCGCTTTCTTAAATTCGCCAAAACCATATTTTTTATATATATTTTCAAGGTTTAAGACCATTGAACTCTGATTGTTAAAATCATCAAATATGCAATTATATTCATTTTTGTGGATAAAATTAATTGCTTTTAATAATACATTTATTGGTATTAAATCTTCAAATTCGCCGCTTTTAATCAGATAAATTTTGTCTTTATTTCTTAGCTTAGGTTCTATTAGGGATTTTGTTTGAGAAGCATCTTTATCTAATAAAATAAAAAACGGAAGTTTTATATATTCAGTCATTGAATAGTATTTTCTTGCAACCTGATTTTTGCCTCCTGCAGGGATAACTATTACGCCGATTTTATCAAGATTTATGTCAAATAGCTTAAACATTGTGTTTAGCAGGGTATATTCTGTTTGCCCTTCGCAAAGTATTATTTTTTCAATAGGATATAATAGTGAATACTTATTTCTCAAGGTTTTTATATTTATTCTTTCAGAATTTAATTTTTTTATCCAAAGCAAATTTTTTAAATCAATGCCGTTTTCAGAAATCTCATTAATCATTGCTGATATATTCAATCGGCTCGATAGGTATTGATAAGATATTTCATTTTTTGTAAAATAATTTTCTTCAAGCTCTTCTATAACATTGTTTACAAAATAATCGTTATTAACTTCTTTAAGAGAAGAATTAAAAATTTCTTCAACAATATGAATTTTAGAATTTAAGTCTAAGTCTTTACAGTTAAAATCTAAGCAAAATTTATTTATAATATCATCAAAAACCCTGCTATAGCGAATATATGCAGGTTCAAACCTTGTCAGACGGTCTAGTATTGTTATAAAATAATCCTTTGGAATTCTTTTAAATTTCATACTAAAATACTATCATAAAAAATGGCGGTTAATTTTTATAACCGCCATTTTGTTAATTTGTTTTATTATCATTTTTTTTACTGTTTTTAATTTTATCAATGAGAATGTAAGCACCTGATAAAACTGCCCCTAAAAGTGCCGAACAACCAGCAGAATAAGCAACAGATTTGGGAATTGTTTTTAAAAAAACATCTGCACTTCCTGAATTCTTTAGTGCATTTGAGTTTTTTACATAATAACCTAAATCATAAATTCCTTGGACACCTGCACCTAAACATGCGCTCACTGCTGCACATTTTGCAACGTATGATGAATTTGGATTTTTGGATCCAATGATATGACCAATAGAAAATATTTTAGGCATACAATCCTCCTTTTTTTTATTATAACACACCTGAATAAATTTAGTTGCTATATACTACATAAAAGTTAATAGTGTATTATTGACATTTATTGATTTTGATGTAGAATTTAAATAGAGATTTTTTTCACGAAAAGGAGAATTAAAATATGACAGCTACTGAAGAAAAGAAAACAACCGAATTGGTTGAAACTGTTGAACAGTTAGAAGCTCTTATCGACAGAGTTGCCGCAGCTCAAAAAGAATATGCAACATTCTCTCAAGAACAAGTTGATAAAATTTTTAAAGCAGCAGCAACTGCAGCAGACAAGGCTCGTATTCCTCTTGCAAGAATGGCTCATGAGGAAACAGGAATGGGTATTGTAGAAGATAAAGTTATCAAAAATCACTTTGCATCTGAATACATATACAACAAACATAAAAACACCAAAACTTGCGGTGTTATTGAAGAAGATAAAGCAAACGGAATTAAAATTGTTGCTGAACCTTTGGGAATTTTAGCAGGTATTGTTCCTACTACTAACCCTACTTCAACAGCTATTTTTAAATCATTAATTGCTCTTAAAACAAGAAATGCAATCATTTTTTCACCACACCCAAGAGCAAAAGAATGTACAATTGCAGCTGCTAAAATCGTTTTAGATGCTGCTGTTAAAGCTGGTGCTCCTAAAGATATTATCGGTTGGATTGACGTACCTTCAATCGAATTATCTGGCTATTTAATGAAAGATAAGAAAATTTCTTGTATTTTAGCTACAGGCGGTCCAGGTATGGTTACCGCTGCTTATTCATCAGGAAACCCTGCATTAGGTGTTGGTCCTGGTAATACATCAGCTGTTATTGATGAAACTGCTGATATTAAAATGGCAGTTTCTTCTGTTCTAATGTCTAAAACATTTGATAATGGTATGATTTGTGCTTCTGAACAATCAGTTGTTGTTGTTGACAGCGTATATGAAGAAGTTAGAAAAGAATTTGCATACAGAGGAGCATATTTATTAAGTGATTCAGAAATGCAAAAACTTATTGACCTTCCATTTATCGATCCTCAAAGAGGTACTGCTCATCCTAAAATCGTTGGTCAAAGCGCGCACACTATTGCTAAATTAGCAGGTTTTGAAGTTCCTGAAAATGCAAAAGTTCTAATCGCTCAAAGACCTTCTGTTGATTGGGCTGACCCATTCTCAAGAGAAAAATTATCTCCAATTTTAGCTATGTATAGAGCAGAAAATTTTGAACAAGCTGCTGATATGGCTTATACACTTGTTTCAAAAGGCGGCGCAGGTCACACTTCTGTTTTATATACAGATGAACGCAAAAAAGATAGAATTGATACATATGCAAAGAAAATGCCTTCTTGCAGAGTATTAATCAATCAACCTTCAAGCCAAGGCGGTATCGGTGACTTATACAACTTCCGCATGGAACCGTCATTAACATTGGGTTGCGGTTCTTGGGGTAAAAACTCAGTTTCCGGTAATGTTGGTGTTAAAGACTTATTGAACTACAAGAGAGTTGCTGAAAGGAGAGAAAACATGCTTTGGTTTAAGGTTCCTCAAAAAGTTTACTTCAAACGCGGTGCTACTGATTTAGCTTTACGTGAATTACAAGGTAGAAAGAAAGCATTCATTGTTACAGACAGATTTTTATTCAATTCAGGTGCTGCTGATCAAATTATCAAAGTTCTTGATGAAATCGGAATTGACCATGAAGTATTCTTTGATGTAAAACCGGATCCGACTTTATCTACAATCGAAGATGCGTATGCAATTATGAAACCGTTTGAACCTGATGTAATCATTGCGTTAGGTGGTGGTTCTCCAATGGATGCAGCTAAAATCTTGTGGTTAAAATATGAACAACCTGATACAGTATTTGAAGATATTGCAATGAGATTTATGGATATCAGAAAGAGAATTTGTCAGCTTCCTGAACTTGGTAAAAAAGCACTTATGGTTGCTATTCCTACAACATCAGGTACTGGTTCAGAAGTTACACCATTCTCTATCATTACTGATGATAAATCAGGTGTTAAATATGCAATCGCAGATTACGCTTTAACTCCTTCTATGGCTATTGTTGATCCTAACTTTGTTGACGGTATGCCAAAAGGTTTAACTGCTGCTTCTGGTATTGACGCTCTAGTTCACGCTATTGAAGCCTATGTATCTTGTATGGCAACTAACTTTACTAATTCAAACGCTCTTGAAGCAACAAAATTAGTATTTAAATATTTAGGTCGTTCATACCATGAAGGTGCTAATGATCCTATTGCAAGAGAAAAAATGCACTATGCAGCTACAATTGCAGCTATGGCATTTGCTAATGCTTTCTTAGGATTATGTCACTCAATGGCACACAAACTTGGTGCTATGTTCCACGTACCACATGGTGTTGCTAATGCATTATTAATCAGACAAGTTATCAAATATAACGCAACTGATTGTCCTAAAAAACAAGCAACATTCCCTCAATATAAATATCCATGTGCAGTTGAAAGATACGCTCAAATTGCAGATGAATTAAAATTGGGTGGTTCATCAAACGAAGAAAAAACTCAATTATTAATCGATGCTATCGATAAATTAATGAGTGATGTTCAACTTCCAAAATCAATCAAAGAATTTGGCGTAACAGAAGAAGACTTCTATGCTAAATTAGATGAAATGGTTGAATTGGCATTTGACGATCAATGTACTGGTGCAAACCCTGTATATCCTCTAATGGAAGATATGAAACAATTATACATTGACGCATTCAATGGCAATGTGTAATTAAATAATTATAAAGCAAGGCTTGATTAATATTGAGCCTTGCTTTTTTAATATAAAGGTGTTTAAAAATGAAAAGCGCACTTTCGCAACGCACAATAAACAGATTAACGCAATATTATACGATATTAAGAGATTATTCAAAAAAAGAAATTCAAAATATTACCTCGTCGCAAATTTCACAACTTCTTGATATTGATGAAACTCAAGTTCGAAAAGATATAAAAAGCATAAATTGCAAAGGTAAATGCAAAGTAGGATACTCTGTTTCTGAACTTAAAGGCATAATTGAAGATGTATTAGATTATAAGGTAATAAAAAAAGCTTTTGTAATTGGCGCAGGTAATCTTGGAGTGGCGCTTTCAAAATATTCAAAATTTAGCGAATTTGGGCTTCAAATCGAATGTCTTTTTGATGCCGATAAAAATAAAATCGGTAATACAATTGACGGAAAAGAAATTTTTGATATAAAGCTATTAAAGCAAAAAGTTCAAAAATCAGGAATAAACATTGCAATATTAACAACGCCAAACAAGGTCGCTCAAGAAGTATGTGATTTTTTGGTTGATTGCGGTATTAAATACATCTGGAATTTTGCGCCAAGTATATTAATAGTGCCTAAAAGTGTTAAAGTATGGCATGAAAATTTAATTGGCAGTTTTATTCAATTTTGCGCGGTTGAAAATATTACTTAGTTTTAGGAAACTGATAATATTAATATTTGTAAACCATTTATTTTTTTTCTTGCAAAAAAATATTTTTCCGATAACATAGATAATGCACCTAAATTATAGATACGTAATTTAGTAAAAAAAAACCGAATTTGAATACATTTCAAAACCGGTTATATAATGAGTCTTGTATCGTTAGTAAATCTTAAAGCCCGATTATTATTGGGCTTTTTTTTAACATTTTTTATTATACTACGCGCTACAATTATAGAAATACTACATATATACTATTTATCTTCTAAAAGATAATTATTCTGCGGTTTTAACCGTATCATAGCCCATTTTTTCCCATGTTCTGTATCCTCCGGCCAAAACCTTTACCATATAGCCTTTTTTAGCTATCTCATAGGCTGTTTTATGCGCTAATTGGCACAATTGGCTGTAACAATATACAATATTTAGCTTATGTTTTTCAAACATTATCAAATGTTCTTCAAGGCTGTCATAAGGCACATGGATAGCATATGGAATATGCCCTTCGATATAATCATCATATTTTCTTACATCAACAATATTTAAATCTTCAATTTTATTTTCAATTTGTCTTTTTAAATCAAATGGTGACACAATAAATGATAGTTCATTTAAGAAAAATTCTTCAGCCTTTTTTGTATTTTCGGTTATGTAATTTATTTCCATTTTTTTCTCCTTATTTCTATCTATTCGATTGATAACGATAATATATGCAATATCATACTAATAGATTGGTATTGATAATATATTAAACAATTCCTTCTCTTATTGCTTTAACAGCGGCTTGAGTTCTGTCATCAACAACCAATTTTTGAATAATATTGCATACATGGGCTTTTGATGTATGTTCTGAAATATTTAATTCATCGGCGATTTGCTGATTGGATTTGCCTTCTACAACTAATTTCAAGACTTCATATTCGCGAGCGGTCAAGTTTGCATGGGTTTGTTTGAAATTAGAACGGCTGACCTGAGTATTAGGAACAACATTTGGGTTTAATTCCCTTAAAATTTGAACCGCTTTTTTATCAATCCACATAGCCCCTCTTGAAACAGATTGCACAATCAAATCCAATAATTCTGTATTTATATCTTTTAAAATATATCCGTAAATACCCATTTTCATTGCTTTGTTGATAACATGTTCATTTATGTGTGATGTTAAGATTGCAAATTTAACATTAGGCTTTTGAGCTGATACTTTTTCAATTAAATCCAGACCGTTTATATCGCCAAGCTCTAAATCTAAAAGTACAACATCAGGATTTTGAGCTACAATTTTACTTATACCTTCTTTTCCGTTTGAAGCTTCAGCCACAACGCAAACACAAGGCGAGTTTTTAAAAAGTGATTTTATACCGCAGCGAAAAAGTTTATGATCATCAACAATCATTAATCTTATTTTTTCTTCGGTATTATTTAAAATAGTATTTTGCATATTTTCTCCTTATTTTTTAATCAGATTATCAGTATATTTTTTAAAATTCATTATATTGACTAAAATAAGAGGAATAATTATAGGATAAATTTAAATTTGAAGTCTGCTTTATATTAAGGTTTAAATACGATTTAAGGATTAAATATGACCTTCGAGATTAAGTTTTAAGGGGGGTTGAATTGCTTTTTGGTATAATTAATCATCTACATAAATATAATAGCTTGTTACATAATATACATTATCACAACCAATCGATTAACATGGATATAGCATTTAAACTCACGTATACTTAAGAATTATGTTTTAAGTTAAATTAATCTAAAAAACCGAATTATTATTTTTTAAAAATGTTATAATAACTTTATGGAAAATCAAGCAAAATATGACGTTGTAATTATCGGCGGAGGCACATCTGGCTGCGCTTGCGCATATATTTCAAGCATGCTCAATTTAAAAACTCTTTTAGTTGAGAAAAATAATTTTTTTGGCGGCTTGATGACTGCAGGGTTGGTTGTGCCGGTTATGAAATCTTCGGTTGTTGAATACAATTGCGATTATTATCACAAACTTGTTTCAACTGCGAAAAAATACAATGCTCAAATTACATACAAAGATAAAAATGACGGCTGGTTCAATCCTGAACTTTTAAAAATAGTTCTTGATGAAATTTTATCTAACTCAAAAAATCTCGACATTTTATTTGAAACAAATGTTTTAGACGTTATAAAAAAAGATAATTCTATATGTTCTATTATTTTAAATTCTAACTTATTATCAATACCAGTCGAAGCGAATTATTTTATAGACGCAACAGGCTCAGGAGAATTTTCACGTCTTTGCGGTTGCAGTTTTTTAAAGGATACAAATACTAAGCAGCAAAATTCGCTAAGATTTATTTTAGGTAATGTTGATATAGAAAAGTTTTGTAATTTTATAAAATCTATTGATTTTGATGAGGATATTACCAATACCTATCGAAACGAAATAGATACAAATAACGAACTTCATTTTACTACAGCTTCCACTTGGGATACTTCAAAATATTGGGCTTTAGATAAAATCTTACAACAAGGAGTTAAAGACTGCATCTTAGAAGAAAAAGACAGAAGCTACTTTCAAATCTTTTCAATTGCCGGTGCAAAAGGCGAAGTTGCCTTTAATTGCCCTAGAATGTCTAATTCTTTAGGTAATCCTTTTAAACATTCAAATGATATTGTTGAGGCTCGAAAAGCTATATATCGACTTTACAATTTTGTTAAAAAATATTTTGAAGGTTTTGAAAATTCGATAATTGTTAATATTGCCCAACAAACAGGTATTAGAGAGCAAAATCGGATTAAATCAAAATATATCTACAAAAAAGATGATATTTTTTCGGCTAAAAAATTTAAAAACCCAGTTTTAGAAGCCAATTACCCTATTGATATTCATTCCGATAAAAAGAATGGTTCTATATTAACAAAAACCTTAAATTACCAATTGCCGATTGAATCATTGATGAGCGATGAAATAGATAATCTTTATGCAATCGGCAAATTAGTCGGTGCGGAGTTTAAAACACACAGCGCTCTTAGAGTTCAAAAAAGCTGTATGTCAATGGGTGAAGCTGTTGCAAAACATATTAAACAAAGATTACTTGCCGATACAGAAGTTTGAAAATATATTATCTAAAATGCTATCAGTTAAAACTTCTCCTGTAATTTCATCTAAAGATAATATTGCGCCTTTTAAATCCATTGCATATAAATCAGCTAAATCGGTTTCTTTTGAAGTTAAAATCACATTTTCAAGAGATTCTTTTGCTCTTAATAAACACGTCTGCTGGCGTTTGTTGGTTGTGTAATTAGTATCTTCTATAACAAGATTTTTTATAATTGAAGAAATTTTGTCTTTTAATTTATCTATTCCAAACCCGCTTTTAGAACTTATTTCAATTGAATCGATATTATCGTTTTTAGGTGTAATATCGGCTTTTGTTTTAATATATATTACTTGTTTATTTTTTGCTAAATCAATTAATTCTTGATTAATTTCAGAAAAATCATTTTCATATAAAAACAAAATAATATCTGATTGTTTTATCGCTTCAATAGAATTATCGATACCTATTTGTTCAACTAAATCTGCTTTATTTTTATCTCTTATTCCTGCTGTATCAACAAAATTTATGATATATCCGTCTAAATTTACGGATTCTTTTATTGTATCTCTTGTTGTGCCTGCAATATCTGTTACAATTGCGCGTGAGTAGTTTAAAAGGGAATTAAACAAAGAACTTTTACCAACATTAGGCACACCAATTAAGCATGCACTTAATCCGTCTCTAATAAAATCGTGACTTTTGGCATTTTTTAATATTTCATTTATTTCTTGAATTTTATCACTACATATCGAAACGATTGCTTTATTATCAACTTCAGCAACATCTTCAGGAAAATCAATTGACGCAATGACTTTTGAATAAATTTCAACTAAATCATTCTTTATCAAATTGATTTTTTCTTTTAAATATCCTCCTAGATTATTTAGCGCATTTTGAGCTGATTTTGTACTTTTAGCTTGAATTACATCTAAGACTGCTTCTGCTTGTGAAAGGTCAATTCGATGATTTAAAAAGGCACGTTTTGTAAATTCGCCTCTTTGAGCTATTCTTGCACCTTTAGATAAAATTAATTCCAATATTGAATTTATAATTGAAGGATTTCCATGGGTTTGTATTTCAACAACATCTTCTCCTGTATAGCTATGAGGAGCAATAAACGGCAACAATATTACTTCATCCAGCTTGTTATTATTATCATCTAAAACAAAGCCATAGTTAATTTTTTTTATTTCAATATCTTTTGAAAATATTTTTTTAGCTATTTCAATGGCTTTATCGCCTGATATTCTTATAATCCCGACAGCAGAGAGGGCTTGAGGGGTTAATGTTGCACAAATTGTATCAAAATTATTTTCCATATGATAATTTTAGCATGTTTATAGTAAAATTAAACTTATAATTTAGACTTTTAATTTTTAACGAGGAGAATATAATGGATTTCGTAACATTAACAATAGAAATTTTAAACAAACTAGCCTCTTTTGCAGGTTCCTACGGCATGGCGATTATAATTTTCACTATTTTAATGCGTCTATGTTTATGGCCGATTAATGTATCTCAACAACGTTCTATGAAAAATATGCAAACACTTACCCCTAAAATGAAAATGATACAAGAAAAATATAAAAATAATCCGCAAGTAATGCAGCAAAAAATGATGGAATTCTATAAAGAACATAACTTTAATCCGACTGCGGGTTGTTTACCTATGTTAATTCAAATCCCCGTATTTATTATGCTATATAGTGCTCTTATGAGTCCTCAATTTATTCAAATGGCAGGAAATACTAATTTCTTATTCATAAATCGCCTGGACGCAACAATTAAATCAAATGCTGGTGTTTCTCTTGACGGAAAATTTTCCGTAGGCAAAAATGCACAATTCCAAGCAGGGAAGTCCGCTAAAGTATATTTAGCAAATAATCAAGTAATTGAAAATGTAAAAATAGAAAAACCTCAAAAAGCAGTATCAATTCAAGGCGAAATCGAACAAGATAAGCCAATCGAGCTTAAAATCTCTCTTGACAGTTTAAATCTTAAATTTGCTCAGCTAGATAAAATTCAAAAAGCAGATTTATCTGTTATGAATATTATGACAAAAGAAACAGAAAATGTTGAATTTATTAGACGCGGCGATATTTTAGTTGCATCCGTACCAACAATTCCTGCTCAAAATGCAATTCATTATGATGTTATTGTTTTAGTTGCCTTGTTTGGCTTAACAATCTGGCTTTCTCAAAAAGTTATGATGGCTACAACAAAATCAAAAAATCAAGACGCTACTCAAGAAGCAATACAAAAATCAATGGGCACAATTATGCCTGTGATGATTATTTTGACATTTGTATTTATTCCTATTCCTGCAGGTGCCTTGTTGTATCTTGTTACAAGTAATATTTTCCAAATAGCTCAAACAGTTATAATAAATAAACAGCTTGAATTTGAGGAAAACAAAAAAGAACAACAATCAAATGAACAAAAAGGAATAATCGACGCTAAAGTTATTGATTCAAAAGTTGTCGAAAAAAAAGAAGATAAGCAATAAATATCCTACAAAAATTTTATTTTTTGTCTGTATGCTTTAAAATATCCGTATTTTATAATAAAATCAGTTAGAAAAGGGTAATTGCTTTGAGCGAAAAATTAGTTATAAAAGGTCAAATTCCAACAAAAGGTGAAGTTTCTGTTAGCGGTGCTAAAAACTCAGTATTAAAGCTAATGGCGGCTTCTCTTTTGTGTAAAGATACTTGTGTAATCTATAATGTGCCTTGTTTGTCCGATGTTGAAATAATGCTTGAAGTTTTATCTGAACTTGGCGCTAAATGTATTTATGATAAAAAACTAAAAAAAGTTGAAATTGATTCTTCTAATCTTACAAATTGCACTGCTTCAAAAGAATTTGTTTCTAAAATGCGCGCAAGTTTTTGCGTTTTGGGTTCATTAGTCGGAAGATTAAACGAAGCAAAAGTCGCTCTCCCTGGCGGTTGCAAAATTGGTGAAAGAAGAGTTAATTTTCATATTAAAGGTTTAGAAGCATTAGGCTGTACTTGTAAGATTGATGACGGCTATGTTATAGCAAAAGCCTCTAAATTATCAGGCGCAACGGTATGTTTTGACATTCCTTCCGTTGGTGCCACAGAAAACGTCATGATGGCTGCAGTATTGGCACAAGGTACTACTATAATTCAAAATGCAGCGCAAGAACCTGAAATTGTAGATTTGGCAAATTTCCTTAAATCAATGGGTGCTCAAATTGAAGGTGCAGGTACAAATCAGATTGTTATAACAGGTGTAAACCAATCCGATTTAAAAGGATGTGAATATACAACTCTGCCCGATAGAATTGAAGCAGGAACATATATGAGTATAATTATTGCTTCAAGAGGTGAAGGCATTATAAGAAATATTTTCCCAAATCATCTTACTTTGTTTACGGGAAAATTATTAGAAATGGGAGCTAAAATTAAACTAATTGATCCTAATACAATGGAAGTTTCCAATAATCAACGCTTAAAAGCAATGAATTTCATTACTCAGCCATACCCTGGCTTTCCAACTGACCTTCAAGCGTTAGCTATGGCGCTTTTATGCTGTGCAGACGGGATTTCAGTTGTAACAGAAAGTTTATATGAAAATCGCTTTATGCATATTCCTGAGTTATGGAAAATGGGCGCAAACATAATTGTAAATAAAAAACATGCAATCATAAAAGGGGTTGATTGTTTAGGGGGCACTAAAGTTCAATCAACAGATTTAAGAGCAGGCGCTGCACTTGTTACAGCGGCAGTTATGGCGCGTGGAGAAACAGAAATCAGCGGATTAAACCATATAGATAGAGGTTATGAAAATTTTGTTGACAAGCTTCGCGGTTTGAATTTGGATGTTGTTAGAATAAATGATAATTCGGCGGATTTAATGACAGGAGAAATTAATGGCACAAGATTATAAAAGGTGGTACGACCATGATCCTCTCTTATTAAAAGTTATTAACATGTTAAGAGATTATCAGACCGAATTAAGAGAACAAGCAATTGAGTTTTTGGACTCAATTGAAAAAAAAGTTTCAAAAGAAGCCATTGAAAAATTTTATCAATTGGTTAAGCCCATAAATGGCGGCTCAAGGTGGTATGACAAAGACCCTGTTATATCAAGAACGGTTGAGCTTCTTAGAGTTGTTCCTCCTGAAGTACAGAAAAAAGCTGCTCAAATGTTTATAGATACACTTAAGAAAAACGGTATCTCTATTGAAGAATAATTCTTCCTGCATATTTACCAGTATTTTTTGAGTTGTTCTTTCAGCATTATTTCTTAATTTACATTTTACTTGTTTAATTGAATTAGAAATTTTATAGAATTCAAAGCATTTTTGGTAAGTATACTCTTTAATCATTATTGAATTTGCAATTCTTGCTTCATAGTTAAGTAATTGCGAAGGGTTCATTTCTTCGTCATAATATTCATTGATTTTATTTTCAAGCGCACCTGTTGATATCATTTTAACCTCTTGAATATTTATTTATGTCGTCTTTGATAATTGCTCGTGCTCTGGCAATTCTTGATTTAACCGTTCCTATTGTTGTATTTGTTATGTTAGATATTTCATCATAACTTAAGCCTTGAATTTCTCTTAAAGTAATAGGAATTTTATAATGCAGGGGAAGATTTTCAATTGAAGTTTTAATTATTAAATCAAGTTCGTTATTTAATATTGTTTCTTGGGGATTTGAATCATAATCTGGTACTTCAATAGCAGATGAGTCATCATTTTTAATCAAAGGTATTTCTTGCGATTTTTTCTTATTTTTTCTTAAGTAGTCATAATATGAATTTAATATTATTTGATTAAGCCAAGTTTTAAAATATTTTGGATTTTTTAACTGAGTTATTTTTTTACTTAATTTGATTAGAACATTTTGCATAATATCAGCGATATCATTTTCATCCTTTTTAAGATAATACAGTGTTGTATAGATGTTATTTTGTTCTTGTTTAATTAATTCAATTAATGCTAGTTTATCAGAGTTAATTGCTCTTTTTATAATTTCAATTTTATCTTCATTCATAAATTAAGACTATTAAATTTTGTCTTATTTCGCTATAATCTGATATATATAGTCATCAAGGTAATATTTATGTATTTTAGAATTATAGACGCAAATTTAAATAGAGCCACTGAAGGATTAAGAAATGTTGAAGAGTACACAAGATTTATTTTAAATAATAAAGCTATTTCAACCCAATTGAAAAATTTGCGCCATGAAATTACAATGTTTTTTGAAAAGGATTATAATAAACTTGTAAACTCAAGAGATACAAAAAACGACATCGGAATAAACATCCAAAACATAACTAAAAATAGCAATAATCAAAATGTCCTTAGAGCGAATATCAAAAGAACACAACAAGCATTAAGAGTTTTAAATGAATACGGCTCACTTGACGATTATTACAGATATAAAATGTATGAAATAGAAAAAGAAATCATGGATTTAATTAACACAGAAAAAAAGACAAATATTAAAAATGCGCTTTTGAATAATAAAAATATTTATCTCATTACTTCTCAAAACGGATTTGAAGATAATAACGCATTTATTGATAGAATTGCACAAATTTTAAACTCAGGCGTTAAGTTAATTCAATATCGAGAAAAAAATAAATCAGCAAAAGAGATAATTTCAATTGCTTCTAAATTGCGCCAGCTTTGTTCTATGTATGACGCTCTTTTAATCATTAATGACAGAGTAGATATTGCAAAAATTGTGGACGCAGACGGGGTACACCTAGGGCAAGACGATATCGACATCAATTTAGCGAGAAAAATAATAGGCGAAGATAAAATTATCGGAATTTCAACACACAAACCTGATGACGCAATTATAGCGCAAGATATGGGTGCAGATTATATTGGAGTTGGACCTGTTTTTAAAACGCCCACAAAACCAAGCACAATTCCTGTTGGGCTTGAATATGTCAAATGGGTAAGCCAAAATATCAATATTCCTTTTTATGCAATAGGTTCAATTGATGAAAACAATATTAAGCAAGTCATAGACGCAGGTGCTACAAAAATTGCAGCAATTCGCTCTTTAATGAATTCAAATGATATCAATAACACAATTTCAATTTTTAATGAGGCTTTAAATCGTGGCAGTAATTAATTCAACTAAATTTTTAGATTTTAAATCTACAATTTCCCCTTCAGGGCAAGATTGGTACTATGTAAAAAGGACAAATGACAAGCCAAATCATGATAGTGCAGTTGCAATAACAACGCTTGTAAAAATAAATGGCGAATATAATTTTCTTTTTATCAAGACAAATAGACCGCCAATTTTATCGGAAAATAAAGCAAAATACTGCCTTGAATCTCCTGCGGGACTGATTGCTGATATAGATAAGGATGAAACTTTATCAGATTGCATTAAAAAAGAACTTTTAGAAGAAACAGGTCTTGTTGCAGATGAAATATATATCGAACTTAAAAATTCATCTACAAGCGCTGGTTTATCAAGCGAAACTTTAACTTATGTTACTGCAATTTGCAATTCATATAATATCATTCAAAAGCCTGTTTCTGACGGCGGAATAATATTAGAAAGATTTTTTATTCCGATAAATTCAATTAACAGATATTTAACAACGATTAATCAAAGCGAAATATCCGTGGCTGCCGCACTTGTTTGCGGAGTTTATTATGCATTATTGAGGGTTAATTCTCTCCAAAAATAAGCAATTTTTCTATATTTACATTTAAAAATTTTGATAATTCATAAATCTTAGCTAAAGACATGTTTGCCTTACCGCGCTCAATATTTGCTATATAATTTTGTGATACATTCATAATTTCGGCAAGTTGTTCTTGCGTTAAGTCTTTCTTAATGCGCTCAATTTTAACATTTTTGCCGAATTTTTTTAATAAAATTTCTTTATCCATATTTATAAGTATATAAATATTGACTTATAAATTTAAGAGTGTTATAAGTTATAATATATAACTTATAAATTATAACTTATTGGGGAATTATGAAACACAAAAATTTTTCATGCCAAAAATTTGGCTTTTCTATGGTGGAATTAATGATATCACTTATTGCGATTAGTTGTATCACGGCTGCTTTTACGCCGTTGATTACTAAAAAGTTTGCTACAAACATCGGCTTTGGCGGCGGCGGAGGAACTACTCCTTCAATTAGTTCTGATTGTAGTTCAAGATATTCATCTGATTGTTTATTATGTACATCAAGCGAATGTTTGAGTTGTTCTAAAACGTGTCCAGAAGGTCAATGTCAAGATTCAACAAATTGTTCTTGTAAGGATTGTCCTGAAAGTGAATATCCTAATTGTATTAAATTTACAAATACAGCTTGTATACAATGTAAGAATGGTTATAGGTTAGTTGATAGTACTTGTATAGAGTGTCCTAACGGAAAATATTCGGATAACGGAAAAGAATGTAAGTATTGTGAAATAGGTTATTGGCCTAATGATGATAAAACAGCTTGTGTGGAATGTCCTAAGGGGTATATTTGTAATCAAGATACACAGGTAAAATGTAGCGGTACAACAACACCAAAAATTGAAGAAAACCTTGGAGGTATTTTAGGTAAATCTCATATTTGCGCTCCATGTCCAGCAGGGTCTTATTGCGTAAATGGTATTGAAACAAAATGCCCTGAAGGAACATATTCAGAAGGTAATAAATCACAATGTTCAACATGTCCAGATAATGAACATCCAAATGAAGATCAAAGTGCTTGCACAAGTTGCCCGACAGGTTATTATTGTTCAGGCGGTCAACAAGTATCATGTAGCGAAAAATGGAGAAATTGTGCTGAATGTGATTCAACGGGCTGTACTAAATGTAAGGAAAATTTTAATTTTTCAAATGGTCAATGTGAAAGCTTATCTCCTGTTACAATGAAGGTCGGAAATCTTTATGTAACAAAATATAATATGGGCGATAGAGATGAGCTTCCTATTCCATCAACTATTACTTTATTAAATTATAACGAAAAATGTCCTACAAATGGAAGATGCTGCTGGCAGGGGCAAACTGCAAATGGTAGCTATTGTGATGCTGAAAATGGTGGATATAGCGGTTGTAAAAGAACGGTTTGCAATTGGGACGCAGCAAGAGAAGTTTGTGCCAGACTTGATTTAGACGGATTTAACTGGAGGTTACCCGCATATTCTGAAATGAGCAGTTGGTATTCATATTCTGCTCTTATGTCTGCAAACGGGTTACAGTTGTGTAATGGTTACGATGGAAGTTCTAAAAATTGGTCACGTTGCTATCCACAATACAGCAACTGCGGAAATTATGTAAATTATTCTTATATAGGATCATTAGCATGTTATCCAAGTTACTTGTGGACAAGAAACTATTATAACAGCGATAACGCATACTACTACTATTTAAGTGGTTCAAATGGTTATTGGAGTTATGCATCAACATACAAAAGATATGCTGCTTCTGTTCGTTGTGTGGCTGAAGAATCAAATACTTGTCCTGCAGGCACATATAAAAGCAATAATGATTGTCTTGATTGTTCTAATAAATACCCAAACTGCAGTCTTTGTGATGATCAATTGTGTCATTTATGTCAAACTGGATATGAATTCCATAGAGGAACAGGTAAATGTGTTAAATCACTAGAAAATGCTCTTCCTGTAGATAATTTTTATGTAACAAAATATAACATGGGTGATAATGGTCTACCAATACCTTCAACTGTTACAATACTTCCAATTAACGGTACTTGTACATCAATTAGATGTTGTTGGCAGGGTCAAACTGCAAATGGTAGCTATTGTGACGCATTTTATAATGGGTATAGCGGATGTAATAGAACAGTGTGCAATTTTGAAGCAGCAAAAGAAATATGTAATCAATACACAGGTGGTAATAAAACTTGGAGACTGCCTAAATACTCCGAAATGAGCAGTTGGTATCAAACGTATTCATCTAATTATGCGGATATATTTGGATTGCAATTATGCAATGGCTACGATGAAAAAAGTTATAATTGGCCCAGGTGCTATCCCAAATACGGTTCTTGCAAAGGAACCTACTCAGATGCGTGTTACTCCAGTTATATATGGACACAAAATACATCTAATATTAATAGCTCATACTATTACTATTTGAGCGGATCTAACGGATATTGGAATTATGCAATCACTTACAATCTTGAAGCTTTTTCTGTTCGCTGTATAACCGATAGAGTTGATTAGATTTATGTTATTTTTTGTGTTTTGATATCTTAAGGGGGCAATTGCTCCCTTTTTTTTACACAAAAAAAGTCCGCATTTAGTCGGACTTTTGCAACAAATAAAATATTAATTTATTCCTCATTTAAAGATAATACTGCCATAAATGCTTCTTGCGGAATTTCGACTCTGCCTACTGATTTCATACGTTTTTTGCCGCGTTTTTGTTTTTCCAATAACTTTCTTTTTCTTGAAATATCGCCGCCATAACATTTATCTAAAACAGATTTTCTTAGGGCTTTAATATTTGTTCTTGCGATAACTCTGCCGCCGATTGCCGCTTGAATTGCAACTTCAAACATTTGTCTTGGAATAATTTCTTTTAGTTTATTAGTTAATTTTTGACCGATATTATAAGCGCTATCTTTATGACAAATTACAGACAAAGCGTCAACTATCTCATTTGCAAGTAAAATATCCATTTTAACTAAATCGGATTTTTTATAATCGCAAAATTCATAATCCAAAGAAGCATAACCGCGCGAACGAGATTTTAATTGATCATAAAAATCTGTAATAACTTCAGACAAAGGTAATTGATATTCAAGATTTACCCTTATATCATCAATATATTGCATATTAATGAATATACCTCTTTTATCTTGACATAATTCCATTAAGGTGCCGACATAGTCGTTTGGAGTAAAAATATTAACTCTAACATAAGGCTCTTCAATATATTCCCTATATTGTGGAGCCGGAAGCTCAGCAGGGTTATCGATTTCAACCATGGAGCCGTCTGTTTTATAGACTCTATAAATAACAGAAGGTGCCGTTGTGATTAACGATAAATCATATTCACGCTCTAAGCGCTCTTGAGCTATTTCCATATGGAGCATACCCAAAAAACCACATCTAAAACCAAAACCAAGCGCATTAGATGTTTCAGGTTCATAGGTAATTGAACTGTCTGACAATTTTAATTTTTCTAAAGCTTCTTTTAATTCTTGATAATCTTCATTATTTACAGGATACAAGCCCGAAAAAACCATTGGTTTTGCTTCTTTGTAACCTTCAAGAGGTTCAATTGCAGAATTTTCAACATGCGTTATAGTATCACCTACAAAGCGCGTTATTTCTTTTATTGAACCTGCAAAATACCCAACTTCGCCTGTTTTTAATTCATTGACTTGATTTCTGTGAGGATTTAAAAAACCAAGCTCAATAACTTCAAATTCCCTGCCTGTTGCCATGAATTTAATTTTGTCGCCAAGCTTAATTGATCCGTCTACGACTTTAAAAAAGCAAATTGTCCCTAAATAAGCGTCATATGCACTATCAAAAACCAAAGCTCTTAAAGGTTTATCGGATGTATCAATTGGGGCAGGAACATATTTAACAATTGCCTCTAAAACTTCATCTATTCCTTGTCCTGTTTTTGCGCTAACAGGAATTGCCATTGAAGCATCAATTCCTAAAACGTCTTCAATTTCTCTTTTAACTCTTTCAACATCAGCAGAAGGTAAATCAATTTTATTAATTATCGGAATAATTTCAAGATTTTGTTCCATTGCAAGATAAACATTTGCCAATGTTTGAGCTTCAACACCTTGAGTTGCGTCAACAATCAAAAGCGCACCTTCGCAAGCTGCCAAAGAACGAGATACTTCATAGGAAAAATCAACGTGCCCAGGGGTATCGATTAAATTTAATATGTATTCTTTGCCGTCTTTTGATTTATAATTCATTTTTGCGGCATTAAGCTTAATCGTTATACCTCTTTCGCGCTCAATATCCATGGTGTCAAGCAATTGATCTTGCATTTCTCTTTTTGAAATAGTATTTGTTGCTTCTAAAAGCCTGTCGGCAAGTGTGGATTTTCCATGGTCAATATGAGCTATTATGCTAAAATTTCTAATATTATCAAGTTTTTTCATAGTTTTTATTATACAATAAACATAAGTTAATAAAAATATTTTTTTATGCTTGAAAATTATTTTTGAGCACCGTAAAATAATTAATATAAGATATTATCACTAAAAGGGAAGAACAATGAAAAAAGGTATTCACCCAGATTACAAAAAAACAACTATAAAATGTGTATGCGGAAACGAAATCGAAACCGGTTCTGTTGAAGAAAACATCACAGTTGAAATTTGTAACGCTTGTCATCCTTTCTATACAGGAAATCAAAAAATTCTTGACTCTGAAGGTAGAGTTGAAAGATTTAAAAAACGTTACGAAAAAAAATAGTTGCAAAATTAAATTTGGCTGGCTAATTACCAGCCAAAAATTTATATAAATCTTTTGTTTGAATTAGCTTGTGGGAGTAAATTATGCCAAAAAAACAACTTGAAGTTTCACTAATTTCTATACCTGACAATTTATTGGATGTAATTTACACCGCATGTAGAACTTGCTATAGTCCTGACGGCGCTGTTGATATATACGAAAATATAACAACAGATGAAGAAAAAAAATTAGCATTAATTAAAAAAGTTATTTCATCAGGACATTACTCTACAATTGAACATATTCAGGTTACTTTTGCAATAAACAATATTTCAAGAGCGGCAACTCATCAATTAGTTCGCCATAGACATGCAAGCTTCTCTCAAAAATCTCAAAGATATGTCAAAGAGAAAGGCGAATTTGATTTTATTGTACCTCCTGCAATTGAGGCAAAAAAAGATTTGTACGATAAATTTTTAACTCATATGAATTTAACATCAATGCTTTATGAAGAGTTTTTGCAAAGCGGCATAAAAAGCGAAGATGCAAGAGCAATTTTACCAAACGCAACAACAAGCTCAATGGTTGTGAGCTTAAATTTAAGAGAGCTGATACATCTTGCTAATTTAAGACTTTGCACCAGAGCGCAACTTGAAATTAGGCTTGCGGTTAAAAGAATGTGTGCGCTTGTTGAAGAAAAAGAGCCTTGGCTTAAAGAACATCTTGTTCCAAAATGCGAAAGATTAGGCTATTGCGACGAAGAAAAATCATGTGGAAGGATGAAAACTAAAAATGGATAATTCAATGTTTGAAAAAGTTGAAAAAATTGAAAAAAGATACCAAGAGCTTGGTGTCACTTTGTCAAAACCTGAAATTATCCAAGATTATGAAAAATTCCGTGATTTATCCAAACAAAGAAAAACCATGGAAGAAACCGTAAATATTTATTATCAATATAAAGAGGCGGTTGAAGCTATCAAAGAAGCCAAGGAAATGCTCCATGGTGAAAAAGATTCTTCCATGAGGGAATTTTTAAACAACGAAATATCTTCAAATGAAAATAAAATCACAGAGTTTGAACATCGCTTAAAAGTTTTATTACTTCCAAAAGATCCAATGGATGAAAAAGATATCATGCTTGAAATCAGAGGCTCAGCAGGCGGAGATGAAGCTAACATTTTTGCAGGCGACTTAATGAGAATGTATCTTAGATATGCTCAAGCAAAAGGTTGGCAGACAAAAATTTTATCGATAAATGAATGTGAAGCCGGCGGTGTTTCCGAAGTAGTTATTTCCGTTAAAGGCGGCGATGACATATATTCAAGGCTAAAATACGAATCAGGGGTTCACAGAGTTCAAAGGGTTCCTCAAACAGAATCTCAAGGCAGAGTTCATACGTCTACTGCCACTGTTGCGGTTATGCCAGAAGTTGATGATGTTGAAATCGAACTTAACATGAACGATATTGAAATCACAACTGCTCGTTCAGGCGGCGCAGGTGGTCAAAACGTAAATAAAGTTGAAACTGCGGCCAGAGTTTTCCATAAACCTACTGGTATAATGATTTTCTGTACTGAAGAACGTTCTCAACTTCAAAATAAAGAAAGAGCTTTACAAATTTTAAAAGCAAAACTTTACGACATAGAAGTTCAAAAACAAATGCAAGAAGTTACCGACTTAAGACGTTCACAAGTCGGAACAGGCGACAGAAGCGAACGTATCAGAACATATAACTTCCCTCAAGGCAGATTGACTGACCACAGAATTGGTCAAAATTTTGACGTTAGGGAAGTTATTGAAGGCAATTTAGACAAATTAATTGATATGTTAACTGAATATGACCAAAAATTAAAACTAGAAAAACTAGCTGAAGTCGACGAATAAAATTCATTTTATAAAAAATTAATTTTTACCCTATATTGAGAATATATCTTTAATATCTTGATATGTAAGAGATTTAACAATATTTCTATCGATTGAAATTACGCTATCAACCAATGAGCGCTTTTTAGACTTCAGCGCTTGGATTTTTTCTTCAACAGTGTTTTTAGTAATTAAGCGATAAACAAATACTTTCTTCGTTTGCCCGATACGATAGGCTCTATCGGTTGCTTGGTCTTCAACGGCAGGATTCCACCATGGGTCATAATGTATAACATAATCTGCCCCTGTAAGATTTAAGCCGGTACCACCCGCTTTTAGAGAAACAAGCATAATAGGTATTGTAGGATCATCGTTAAATCTTTCAACAACAGCTTGACGGTCTTTTGTTTTGCCTGATAAATATTCGTGTTTAATACCTTTCTTTTCAAGCCATTCTTGAATTATATCCAACATTCCGACAAATTGAGAGAATAAAAGTATTCTGTGTTTTTCTGAAATTATTTCTTCTAACATTGATTGAAGTTGTTCAAATTTACCAGAATCATTAATTCCTAATTTACCTTCTTTGTCATACAAACGAGGGTGGCAGCAAATTTGTCTTAAGCGTAATAACGCAGAGAAAATTGACATTCTTGATTTTTCAAGTCCAACTGTTTCAATTGATTTAAATAATTCCTCTTTAGTTGAATCAAGAACTTGTAAATATAAATCTTTTTGCTCGGGCGTAAGTTCGCAATATGCAACAGATTCAATTTTATCGGGTAAATCTTTTGCAACATCTCTTTTCATACGCCTTAAAATAAACGGATAAATTTGTGATTTAAGGCGTTTTTGAACTTCTGTATCTTCATTTTCAACAATAGGTGTAACAAATCTATGTGTAAATTCATTTGAATCAAATAAAAAGCCGGGCATAAGAAAATCAAAAACAGACCACAATTCTTCAAGTTTATTTTCGATAGGCGTACCGGAGAGCGCTAATCTATGTTTTGAATTAAGCATTTTGCAGGCTTTTGATGTTTGACTTTGAGAATTTTTAATATTTTGAGATTCATCTAAAATTACATATCTGAATGTTTGTTTTTTTAATTCATCAATATCACGTCTAACAAGAGCATAACTTGTTATTACAACATCATATTTAGAAATTTCGGAAAACTTTTTCTTTCGCTCAGTGCCTGAAAGAGTTACATATTTTAAATTTGGGGCAAATTTTTCGATTTCCTTTTCCCAGTTGAATACAACACTTGTCGGGCAAATAACCAAGCTTGGTTCTTTTTGGTCTTTTTCTTTAGCTTTTTGTAATAATGCTAGTGTTTGAACTGTTTTTCCAAGCCCCATATCATCAGCTAAAACACCATTTAAACCGTATTTATATAAAAACCAAAGCCAGCTAAAACCCTTTAATTGATATTCACGTAAATCAGCCTTAAGAGCCTTGGGAAGCGTTGTTGTATCGAGAGTTGAAAAAGTTGAAATTTCTTTCCAAAACTTAGAAAAAGAACGGCTCATTTTGAGATTTATGCCCATTTTTTCCATTTCAGACACAACGCCAGCGCGATAAGTCTTTACAATATATTTATCTTCATCATTTTTATAAACATCATAAGTGTTAAAAGATTTTAATAACGATAAAACATCATCAACAGGTATTGTTACTTGTCCGCCTTGAGGAATATTGTAGTATTTTGCGCCTTCATAAGTCAAATCGATTATTTTTTCAAAATCAACTTCCCTATCATCTGCTTGCCCTTTCAACTTAATCTCAAATTTATCTGTTCCGTCTTGAGAAAAGTCTATATCAGCAATTAATTTAAGTCCCTTTTTATTTAGTTTATAGAAAGATAAGTCATCTTTTTCTATAAACTCCCAACCTTCACCTGCTTTTGAAATATAGTAGTTATAAAAATCGATTGCATATTCTTTATCAAGAGCTAAATTATTTGATTGAACAGGCGCAAACCTGCAAGCTAAAAGCATTTGATATGCGGCTTGCTCAAATTGCATATCTCTTTTTATCCAATATAATAAATCTTTTTGCGGGTCTTTAATAGTAACATAAGGGCTTTTATATTGTTTTTGATAGGGTACTCGAACGCCGTCATATTCAAATTCCAAAGAAGCCTTTAGTGACTGATCATAATCAACCCCTAATTCAACAACACATTTTGGAGGTCGTTTTTCAAAGGTTAATTTTTCCATTTCTTCTGACATATTAACTGTCATAACTTCTTTTAATTTTGGCAATTCTTCGTACACAAATTTTCCGCCGTCAGCATCTTTAATATCTGAAAAGCTTGCCTTTGTTAAATTTTGAGGTACAACACTAACAGGTGTATCGCACTGGAAAATGACATCTTTATATCTTCCCCATTTTAATTGACGAGAAAAATATCGAACTTCTTCAAAAGGATAAATTTCATCAATGTCGTTTCTTTTCCAGTATAAGCTCAATAAAACGTTTCCAACATAAGAAACATTTACATCTAAACACAAATTCCAAATCGAATCGCTAAAGCGAATTTTTTTATGGGTTTTTGCGTCAATTACATCATCCATTTTAGAGAGCATTCTAAAAAATTCATCAAATTTGTTTATTTGAACATCATACCAGCCTGATTTTTTATCCAGTCTTGATTGACTTAACAGCATTTTAAACATGACAACTTCAAGCTTTTGAGAATTGTTTAATTCAAAATTTTCTTCTTCTCTTTGCCTTTGGATAATTTGTTTAAAAACAGCCTCTAAATCTCTGATAACCTTTTTGGTGTGTCTGTTCATTACGAGAATTGAAAAGAAATTTTGCCTTCTTTTTGGATTGAAATGAAAAATAAAATCTCCCATAGGATTTTCATTCATGGGCAATTCTTCATCAGTTAAATTAGGTTCAATATCGAATTTTTCATACAAATATTCATCCCAAAAATGATTTTTTAAAGACGCAAACCCGAGAGCAACAGCATGTTTACACCATGGTTCATCCAAAGGACAGTTGCAAGTAGGTTTTGCGCCTGCTTTTGTAAATTTAATCCCTGTTTCATAGTAAGGCTTAAAATTACCTTTAATTTTCGCCCTGACAATGTTTTCGTTGAATTTCAAATCTTCAACCATGCCTTTTTGAAAAGTTTCATATCCTCTACGATACGAACCGGGTTTTGAGTTATCTTTTAAATATTTATTATTAAACGTGTACTTCACAAATTATCCGTGATAAACTACTTGCTACGTATAAATAAGCACTTAAAACTTAAAACCAAACCAGAATATCCCATCCAGTGTCGGTAATTATAAGATATCATTAATACTTACAAAATGCAAGCGGTTACTTTAAGTAATATGTCATATTTACACTGGCACGAGCTGAAATTGTACCAGGGTTAATTGTTTCAAGCATAGAACCCTCAGATGACGCCATATCGGCTGTTTTAGCCAAGGAACTGTTTAAAAATCTTGGTTGAACATAATTTGTAGTTAATGAGCAGTAAGGATTAATGTTTTTAACCTTTAACAATTCATTTCCCGAAGCTTTTGCAACTGTCAATGCTCTATTTTTAGCCATGGAAATAACGGAGGTCATTAACTCGTTACAAACTTTTTCACCGTCCTCGATTGAAAAATCTACCCTATCAACCATTGTTACGCCATTATCAAGAGCGATTTTAATGATTTTCGAAACTTTATTTAAATCTTTTAACTTAACTTCAAAACCGTTTGTTACTTGATATTTTTGAAAAAGGCTTGATTTTTCTTTATTGGAATATACGCTATTTACCCTAAAAGCAATGGTTTTAACAGATTCATTAGGACTTAGCTTTTGTTTAATTTTGGAAATCACATCATTTACGGTTTTATCGTTTTTTTGTTTTATATCTTCAATATTTGAACCTGTATTTTCAACATACAACCTTATTTTAGCAGTATCAGGAGAAACATCTTGATTAATGACAGCTTCAGTTGAAAGAGTGGATTCTTGAGCAAATGTATTAAAGTTAAAACCTAAAAAAGCAATTAACAATGCAGCTAAAGCAAGTTTTTTATTCATTATATTCTCCTTTTAAAATACTAATCAATTCATTCTCATTTAAAATCTTTATATTTAATTCTTTGGCTTTATTGGCTTTAGAACCGGGATTTTGCCCAATAACAACATAGGTTGTATTCTTTGAAACACTATTTGGAGTTTTAGCTCCAAGCTCTTTTAATTTAGCCTGAGCATCTTCTCTTGACATTGTATCAAGAGTTCCGGTTATAACAAAACTTTTGCCTTTTAGTCTTAAATCTTGAACCCCATTGTATTTATTTTTAATATTTAGACCGAGTTTTATCATTTCATCAATCATTTTGATATTATTTTCATCAGAAAAATATTGAACAATACTATCTGCCATTTTTACACCTATTCCTTCAATGGCGGATAATTCTTCATATTTAGCTGCTTTTAGTGTGTTAATATCAATGAAATGCTGAGCTAAAATATCACTTGATTCTTTTCCGACAAATCTAATTCCAAGCGCATTTATAAATTTCGACAACAAACAATCTTTTGATTGATTAAGCGCATTTAAAAGGTTATTTGCTGATTTATCTTTAATTAAATCAAGAGTTAACAATTGTTCTAAAGTCAATTTATATAAATCTGAAGGCTTTAAAACGTATTTTTTTTCAACCAATTGTTCAATAATACTTTCGCCAAAACCGTCAATATCCATTGCCTGCTTTGAAACAAAATATTCTAATCTGCCCTTAATTTGTGCTTTACAATTTTCTTTATTAGGGCAATAAATCCCAACTTCGTTTTCAACTTCTATAAGTTTAGATGCGCAAGAAGGGCAATAAACAGGAAGCACAATAGGAGTTGAATTATCGGTTTTCCTTGATTTAACGACTTTTGGTATAATTTCAGCTGCTTTTTTAATCAAAACTTCATCATTTAAGCATATATTTAATCTTTTTATTTCGTCAAAATTATACATTGACGCTCTTGAAACAATGCTTCCTGAAAGACTGACAGGGGTAATATTTGCAACAGGAGTTATAACACCTGTTCTACCCACGCTAAATTCAACACTGTTTAAAACCGACCAAACTTCTTCAGGGGGGAACTTAAAAGCTGTTGCCCATTTTGGAGCTCGTGCCGTAAAACCCAATTCATTTTGCTTTGCAAAAGAATTGACCTTGATTACAACGCCGTCTGTTGCATAATTAATAGTCTTTCTATATTCTTCCATTTTTGAGCAAAAATCTATTGCTTCATCAATGTTTTTACATTTTTGATAATTGTTTACCTTAAAACCAAGTTTTTTACAAAAATCCATAGCGTCAGAATGAGTTAAAATGTTATATTTTTTATCAATAATTGCAGCATAGATAAAAATTGATAAATCACGCATTGCTGTTATTTTAGGGTCAAGCTGACGGATTGAACCTGAGGCAGCATTTCTTGGGTTTGCAAAGGTTTTTTGATTATTTTTGATTTGAGTTTCGTTCAATTTTTCAAATGAAGTTATAGGCATGTAAATTTCGCCTCGAACTTCAATATCAATGTTTTGAAAAAGTTTAAGAGGAATTGATTTAATTGTCTTAAGATTATTTGTAATATCTTCACCAACAACTCCGTCACCACGTGTCAATCCTCTTTTGAATATTCCGTTTTCATAAATCAAACTAATTGCAAGCCCGTCTATTTTTAATTCGCTCACAAGCTCGATATCATCGAAATTTGCACCCAGAAGGCTCAATTGGCTGGTTTTTTGCTCACCAACATCTTTTAATACTCTTTGGTACCATTGGCGCAATTCATCATAATTGTTTGAATTATCAAGGCTGTATAGTCTTATTTTATGGGGAACTTGTTCAAATTTTTCGCTTATTCCGCCAACTCTTTGAGTGGGGCTGTCAGGAGTAATCAAAGAAGGGTTTTGCTCTTCTAAGTCTTTCAATTCACGAAATAATTTATCATATTCCCAATCTTCAAGCTCAGGGTTATCTTCAACATAATACTTATATGAATTAAGCTCAATTAATTTACGTAATTTTAATATTCTATCTTGTATATCCATAACAATTATTCTAATATAAATCTATGAGTATAATCAAATTGTTAACAAAAAAGCTCGAAAGAACTATTTTTACAACGCCGTCACACAATCAAAAGCCAATTTTTTCAAAAGAATATGCTCCATTTTATAAGCATGATTTTTCTGAAATTGACGGCTTTGATAATCTTCAAAATCCTGTTAATTCAATATTAATGGCGCAGGGTAAAGTTTCTGATATATTAAAAACCAAGCAAACATTTTTCGTGGTACAGGGTGCAACAACGGCCATTTTAGCTGCAATGAAAACAATTATTTCCCCTGGAGATAGAGTTTTAGCAGCCAGAAATTGCCATAAATCAATTTTTAACGGACTTATTGTAACAGCAGGAATTGTTGATTGGTTTATGCCGGAAACTGATGAAAAATGGGGAATATACACTACTATTGACCCCAAAAAACTTGAATCTACTCTTGAATTAAACCAATATAAAGTATTTATAATGACTTCGCCAACTTACGAAGGCATAAATTCAAATATTAAAGAAATTTCAGAAATTTGCAAAAAACACGATGTATATTTAATTGTCGATGAAGCCCATGGTGCATTGTATAATTTTTCTGATAAACTTCCTAAAACCGCCATTGAACAAGGTGCTGATATTAGCGTTAATTCACTTCATAAAACCGCAGGCGCTCTTAATCAAACAGCATTATTAAATGTGTCATCATCAATAAAACAATTTACAACAACTGATTTTCAAAATTCACTAAACCTTTTTCAAACAAGTTCGCCTTCATATCCTTTTTTGGCAAATATTGAGGTATGTCTTAACTATTTAAGCTCAAAGGAAGGTAAAAAGGAAATCGAAAACCTGATTTCAGAAATCGAAAAAACAAAGCATGAGCTAAAAAGATTTGGCGTTGAATTCTACGAAGATGATAACCATGACCCAACAAAAATCTTACTAATGAAAGACGGTATATCCGGCTTTGATTTATCGGATATTTTATTTAATGAATACAATATAGAAGATGAATTAAACAATCAAAATTCTTGTTTATATTTGACAGGCATTGGAACCACAAAACAAAAGATTGAAAAACTAAAAACGGCGCTTAAAAAAGTCCCGACAAATCCTTCTTTTGAGCTTCAAACAATGGATTTTCAACCGTATCCGATTGTTAAATTGCAGCCTGTTAATGCATTTAATCGCAATTTTATTTACATCAACAAAAATGATTCATTATTAAAAATTTCAAACAAAATGATTTTGCCATACCCCCCTGGTGTCGGGCTTTTATACCCCGGAGAAGCAATTCAAAAATGGCATTTAAATTATTTAAATAATGATGTTGAAATTATAGCTTGAGGTATCTATGAAAAAAAGAGCAATTGTAATAGTAATCGATTCAATGGGCTGCGGCGCAATGCCTGATGCTATTGAATATAATGACGATTTTACCTGTAATACACTGGTAAATATTGCCAACAAGGAAAACGGTTTAAATGTACCTAATTTTGAAAAATGGGGCTTGGGCAATATTATTGATATCAAAGGTGTTCAAAAGAACTCTGAAAATATAGCATCCTTTGGAAAATTAATGCTCAAATCTAAAGGAAAAGACACAACCACTGGACACTGGGAAATGATGGGATTAATTTTAGATAATCCTTTTAAAACATATTTAAAATTTGACGATGAATTAATCAATGAATTTATTAAACAAACTGGTTGCAAGGGGATATTGGGAAATTATCCCGCCTCAGGAACTAAAATTATTGAAGAATTGAATAACGAACATCAAAAAACCCATTTTCCCATTATCTATACTTCAGCAGACAGCGTGTTTCAAATTGCGCTTGATATTGATTTAATTCCGGTTGAAACGCTTTATGAATGGTGTAAGATTGCAAGAAAAATATTAGATGAAAAAAATTATGGTATATCAAGAGTTATCGCAAGGCCTTATCGTATAATTGAAGACAAACCCACAAGAATTGGCTCACTAAGACATGATTACTCGGTTAAACCTCCTAAGGATACACTATTAAATATTTTAGAAAAAAACAACAAAAAAGTTCTCGGAATTGGCAAAATTTATGATATTTTTGTTGGCTCGGGTGTTAGTGAAAAAATTCTTACAAAAGGCAATACCGACGGGCTCAATAAAACTCTTGAGGCGATTAAAAATTCCAATGCTGACTTTATCTTCACAAACTTAGTTGATACCGACATGTTATATGGCCACAGACGCGACTCATCAGGCTATAAAAAAGCAATTGAAGAAATAGATTCATATCTTGATAAGTTCACAAATGCAATGGCAAATGATGACATATTGATAATTACAGCCGACCATGGATGTGATCCGACTTTTAGAGGCACTGACCATACGAGAGAAATGGTTCCTTATTTAATGTATTCTAAAAATATCAAACCAAAAAACCTTGGTTTAAAAGATTCACTATCCTATGTTAGTGAAGTTGTTGGAAATTATCTTTTAAAATAAGCTTAAAAAAGGAGCCGTTTGGCTCCTTTGATTATTTAACAACTATATTTACCAGTTTATTTGGAACAACAATTGTTTTAACTATCGATTTTCCTTCAATTGCCTCTTGAACTTTTATTGATGTTTTAGCTAATTTTTCAAGTTCATCATTAGACAAACCTTCATCAGCTTCAATTTTATCTTTTATTTTACCGTTAACTTGGACAATTAGAGTTATAGATGACATTTTAGCTAAATTGTCATCATATTCTGGCCATAGAAGATTGTGAATTGACTCTTTTGCACCTAATGAAGAATAAATTTCTTCACTCATAAATACGCAAACAGGAGAGATTAACTTCAACAATGTCAATAATGCAAAGCTTAAAACATTATAATTAATTGAATTTTCATCCTTTACATATTCATAAATTGCATTTGTAAATTCACGATATCTTGATATTACGGTATTAAATTGGAATTCATTTTCAATATCATTTGTGATTTTTTTAATTGAAATATGAACTTCTCTGACCATGTTTTCATCTTTTTTAGAAAGATTTTTAATATCAAAATCATAATCAAGTTTGATTTTATCTTGGAATTTTGAATACAAGCGATAAACTCTTGAAATAAATTTATAACAGCCTTCTACACCTGCATCTGTCCAATCAAAATCACGAGCAGGAGGTGAATCAGACAAAATAAATAATCTTGCAGTATCAGCTCCATAGTTTTTGTAAATATCATCGGGATCAACAGTATTGCCTTTCGATTTAGACATTTTCGAACCGTCTTTTAAAACCATGCCTTGCGTTAAAAGATTTGAAAACGGTTCATCAAAATCTAATAAACTGCAATCCCTTAATGCTTTTGTGAAAAATCTTGAATACAATAAATGTAAAATTGCATGTTCAATACCACCTATGTATTGATCAACAGGCAGCCATTTATTTACTTTTTCGCGGTTAAAACACTCTTTATTGTTATTAGCGTCAGAATATCTCATATAATACCAGCTTGAACACATAAAAGTGTCCATGGTATCTGTATCTCTCAAAGCTTTTGCTCCGCATTTCGGACAAGTTGTATATTTAAATGTCGGGCTTGTTTCTATCGGAGATTTGCCTTGTACAGAAAAATCAACATCTTCAGGCAATAACACAGGTAAATCTTTTTCATCTACCGCAACTTCACCGCAATTCGGGCAATACATAACAGGAATTGGTGCACCCCAATATCTTTGACGAGAAATTAACCAATCACGCAAGCGATATTGAGTTTTAAAATCGCCAAAGCCTTGCTCTTTTGCATATTGAGTAATTTTATCTCGGGCTTCAATTGCTTTTATGCCGTCAAATTGGGCGCTATTGATTAAAGTGCCTTTTTCAATATAGCATTTGCCTTCTTCAAAATCATCGCCTGTAATAACCTGTATCATAGGAAGATTGTATTTTTTTGCAAAGTCAAAATCACGCTCATCATGATAAGGAACTGCCATAACAGCGCCTGTACCATAATCAACTAAAGCATAATCAGCAACCCAAATTGGACAAACTCTGCCTGTAAATGGATTTATAATATGAGTACCTAAAGGTACGCCTGTTTTAATTCTTTCGGTTGACAATCTTTCAATTTCAGAAAGTTTTTTAGCATTTTCACGATATTGTTTAACTTTTTCCATATTTTCAGGTGTAGTTAATTTATCAATATCTTTATATTCAGGCGCCACTACAAGATAAGTTATACCATATACAGTATCTGCTCTTGTTGTATATACAGGAATTTCAAGCCCTTCAATTTCTTTTACTTTAAATTTTAAAATAGCACCAGTGGATTTACCTATCCAATTTGCTTGCATTGTTTTAACATTATCGCCCCAGCCTTTTAATAAATCTAAGTCTTGAAGCAATTCTTCAGAATATTGAGTAATCTTTAAAAACCATTGAGATAAATTTTTCTTTGTTACTTCGCTGTCACATCTCCAGCATTTACCGTCAATAACTTGTTCATTTGCTAATACTGTGTGACATTTTTCACACCAATTAACAGGAGCAGTTTTCTTATAAGCAAGCCCTTTTTTATATAATTGCAAAAATAGCCATTGTGTCCATTTATAATAATCAGGCAGGCATGTAGTAACTTCTCTTGACCAATCAACAGATAAACCAAGCATTTTAAGCTGTTTTTTCATATATGCAATATTATCAAGAGTCCACTTCTGAGGATTAGCACCATGTTGTATTGCAGCATTTTCAGCAGGTAAACCAAAACTATCCCAACCCATTGGATGTAAAACATTATAACCTTGAGCTTTTTTAAATCTTGCTACAACATCAGTTATTGTATAATTTCGAACATGACCCATATGCAACTTTCCGGAAGGATACGGAAACATTGAAAGCGCATAATATTTAGGTTTATCAGAATTATCGTCAACTTTATAGGGGTTTGTTTCTTCCCAAATATCAAACCATTTCTTTTCTATTTTTGGAGCAAAATATTCTTTTTCCAACATTTTATATTCCTATTCCTTTATAACTTTAATAATATCATCTATTGAACTTGTTGTTTTATGAACAACTGCACAAGAGTGTTCGATTGCGGTTGTCGGGTCTTTTAGACCATTACCCGTTAAAATACACACAATTTTCGAACCTGATTTAACTTTGTCTTTGAATTTAATTAAGCCCGCAATTGAAGCAATTGACCCTGGTTCGGCAAATATACCTTCGCTTCTTGCTAATAATCTATATGCTTCTAATATTTCTTCATCAGTCACCATATTTATAGTGCCGTTTGATTCTTCTTTTGCTTTTAGAGCATACTCCCAACTTGCAGGATTTCCAATTCTAATTGCAGTTGCAATTGTTTCAGGCTCATCAACTTTATGACCCAACACAATAGGAGCAGCACCTGCTGCTTGAATACCCATCATTTTAGGCAGCTTAGAAGAATTATTGTCTTTAAAATATTCTTTATAGCCCTTCCAATATGCAGTTATATTACCTGCATTTCCAACAGGAATAAAATGATAATCAGGAGCGTCACCAAGTGCGTCAATAATTTCAAAAGCACCCGTTTTTTGACCTTCAATTCTGTATGGATTAACGGAATTTACAAGTGTAATTGGATATTTTGAAGAAATTTCACGAACAGCATCTAGTGCAGCGTCAAAATTACCGTTAATAGCTATGACTTTAGCCCCATACATCATAGCTTGAGATAATTTACCCATAGCAATATGACCGTCAGGAATTAAAACATAACACTTTATCTTTGCCCTTGCCGCATAAGCCGCAGCAGAAGCGGACGTATTACCTGTTGAAGCGCATATTATAGCGTTTGAACCCTCTTCAACAGCTTTCGTTACAGCC
Source organism: uncultured bacterium (assembly GCA_949282195.1). Lineage (GTDB taxonomy): Bacteria > Cyanobacteriota > Vampirovibrionia > Gastranaerophilales > Gastranaerophilaceae > RUG14156. The sequence continues at coordinate 70,066 of CASDOW010000003.1, forward strand.
ATTGTCATGCCTCTATCTTTAAAGCTGCCTGTTGGATTTAAACCTTCGTATTTAAAATAAATTTCAGCATCAAGCCCGATTTCAGAAGGAAGATTTTTAGCCTTGATTAATGGTGTATTTCCCTCGCACAGACTAATTATCGGAGTATTATCATCTACAGGCAAATATTTGCGATATTTATCTATTAATCCTACATATCTCATACTACATAACCCTTATTTTATTCTCAACTCTGATATTGTTGTCTTTTGAAATTTTTTCTATCATAGAGTTAATATCTTTCTCATAACAACTTTCGGTAATAACAATAATTGTTGCATTCGGATTATCCAAAACACCTTTTTGTATTATGCAAGAAAGATTAATTTTAAATTCTCCGCATGCTAAACCGATTTTTCCGATAACGCCAGGTTCGTTGTTTGCGCTTATCCTTAAATAATAGCAGTTTTTTGTTTCACTTATATTAATTAAATCCGCATAAATACTGTGATTACACATCGTCATAGGAAGAACTTGATTATTTGTATTTAATTCAGACTTTATAGATAAAATATCGCCTACGACAGAACTTGCAGTAGGAAATTCACCCGCGCCCGGGCCTACAAACATAACTTTATCTACTGGAAATCCTGATAATAAAACAGCGTTTGTTGCGTTTTTAATTTCCGAAATGGATTTATTTTTATCAACAAGCATAGGATGAACTCTAATATCAAGCATATCTGAGTTTTCAACCTTCTTAGCCTGTGCAATCAATTTTATTTTATATCCCAATTCATCAGCAATTTTTATATCACCTGCAGAGATTTTTGTTATTCCTTCACGATAAATTTTTGTATAATCAATTCTTTTGTTAAATACAATATTTGCAAGAATTGCAATTTTATACATTGCGTCATAACCTTCAACATCGCCTGTAGGGTCAGTTTCCGCATAACCAAGCTTTTGAGCCTTCAACAAACATTCTTCATAAGAAAGATTTTCTTCTTCCATTTTGGTTAAAATGTAGTTCGTTGTGCCGTTTAAAATGCCCGCAACGGAATTAAAGTCGTTGGCTTTTAGACTTGTTTTAATTGGAAGAATAATTGGAATACCGCCTGCAACTGCCGCTTCATACATAATTACAACATTATTTTCACGAGCGATATCAAATAATTCGGCTCCATGTTTTGCTAATAGCTCTTTATTTGCCGTTACAATATGCTTTTTATTTTTGATTGCTTCAATCAAAACATCTTTAACATGAGTTGAGCCTGCAACTTCAACCACAATATCAATTTCGGGGTTTTTTGCAATTTCAAAAGCATCTGTTGTTATGTTTTTAACATTAACATCACGTTTTTTATCCAAGTTTTTTACAGCAGCTGACACTATTTCAATGTCGTTAAATTTGGATAATACTTTAACAACTCCGCTGCCAACGGTACCAAGACCGATAATTCCGATTTTCAACTTATTTTCCATATAAAAATAATAACATAAATTTATTTTTGGTGTAATATTATTGCATAAAGATTATTTTTTAAGAGGAATGAAAAATGAGCGAAGAAAAAGTCAGAGTTAGAATTGCACCCTCTCCTTCAGGAAATTTACATATAGGAACTGCAAGGACAGCTCTATTTAATTATTTATTTGCAAAAAAAACTGGCGGCGAGTATGTTTTAAGAATTGAAGATACAGATTTAGACAGATCATCTGAAGCATATAAACAAAATATATTTGACTCTCTAAAAGCTTTGGGCTTAAATTGGGATGAAGGACCAGATGTAGGGGGTCCATACGGTCCATACAAACAATCAGAAAGATTTGATATATATCCAAAATATGCTCAAATGCTTATAGATAAAGGGTATGCATACGAATGTTTTTGTTCTAACGAAGACTTAGACGAAGAACACAGAATAGCCGAAGAAAAGAAAATTCCATATAAATATTCAAGAAAATGTTTAAACTTAACAAAAGAACAAAAAGACGAGCTTAAAGCAAAAGGCATTAAACCTTCAATCAGGTTTAAAGTTGAAGCAAAAGAATTAATCTTCAATGACTTAGTTAAAGGCGAATTAAAGTTTGATACAGGCTTAATCGGCGATTTTGCCATTATGAAATCAAATGGAACACCAACATATAATTTTGCAGTTGTTGTTGACGATATGTTGATGAAAATATCTCATGTTATAAGAGGTGAAGACCATATCTCAAACACCCCAAAACAAATTTTAATCTATGAAGCATTGGGTGCTCCTATTCCTAAATTCGGTCATTTGGGTATGATTTTAGCACCTGACAGAAGTAAATTATCTAAAAGACATGGCGCAACGGCAGTTTCTGATTTTATTAAAGAAGGATATTTAACTGAAGCATTGTTGAATTTTGTTGCATTGTTAGGCTGGGCGCCTTCTGACGGAGTTGAAATAAAAAATGTTGATGAAATTGCAGCTGATTTTAGAATTAATGAAGTTTCAAGTTCTAACTCAATATTTGAATATGAAAAATTAAACTGGATGAACGGACAATATATAAAACATATGGATATTTCTAAACTCACAGATTTAGCAATACCATTTTTAAATATGTATGACCTAAATAAATATTCAAGAAAACAACTTGAACACATAATAGAGGTTACAAGAGAGCCGATAACACTTCTAAAAGACCTTGTTTATGATACACAATACTTTTTTGAAGAACCCAAATATAATGAAGTAGAAGAAATTCTAAAGGGTGATGTTGCAAAGGTTGTTCTTCCTAAGTTTAAATCTGAAGTTGAAACATATGATTTCAACAACGAAGAAAATATCCATGATAAACTTGCTGAATTAAGAACATACTTTAAAGAAAACCACGGTTTCAAACCAAAAGAAACAATGTGGGCAATTAGAAGCGCACTAACTGGCAGAACAAGAGGTGCGGACATGGTTGCAACAATCCAAATATTAGGTAAAGACGAAGTTATTAAACGACTTGAAAAATTAATATAATTGAAAATGAGCCAATATTGGCTCATTTTTTTAAATAAAAAAATCCTCGCTAAAAGGCGAGGTATTTCTACTTGGTACATAGAAAGGAAGGAAAGGTTAGGAAAAATGTAGGTGTGTGTAAACTTAATTTAAAGTACAAAATATAAAATCAATATTTTGTATCAGTTGCTAAATACTCCCAAAAAATAATCTCATAATATATAAATTCCAATATTGCAAATTTTATAACCTAAAAAACTCCATTTTTGTTCAATTTTACAATTCTTAATGAAAATTTATACACTTAATAATAGCCAATAAACAAAATACATTAATTAGCGCCTTTTTCCAAAATAGTAAAATATACACTCAAAAAATCATCTAAAAACCACACTGTTATTGCTTTTTAGGCAATTAAAAAACGTGGAATTATATATATAGAGCATACTACATAAGCTAAGGTGAACAAGATGATAAACTCAGGGACAGACGACTATTATCGAGGCTACTTTGGCTCCTATTTTTCAGAATATTTAGCAAACAAAGAAAAACAGGACGCCAGAATAAACTGTATCATCTTTTTATTTATTCTAACCTTACTTTTAGCAATACTTGGTGTTTCAAGACCAATTTTCGCAAATACTCAGCATATTGAAGATGTAAAATTAGCACAAGACACCGAAAAGATATATTTACAGGAAAACTTTGAGAAAAATATCAAAAACAAATATGCAGGCGCCTATGTATCATTTCCGACAAAAGGGGTTGCCCATATCAAAAAAGTTAAATATATCAATTCAAAACCAATTAAAATTAATATTGTCGAATTAAACACTAATGTAAATCCATATTTAAAAATACAACCGCAAATCGCCAGTACAAAATTAAATTCAAAATCCAGCGTTAGGAAAATAGCTCAAAAACAAGGAGCATTTATAGCAATTAATGGAGGATTTTTTAAACCGCAGACAGGTGTGCCCTTAGGAGCATTGATGATTAACGGGGAAGTATTAACAGGTCCAATTTATAATAGAGTCGGAATTGCCATTTTTGAGGAAAATAATAAAACGACGTTCAAAATGGATAATATAGCTTTTGACATAAAAGCATACACAAAAGATAATGTTGTACAAATCGACAACATAAATCAACCAAGAATGCTATCAACGCATACACTTTTATATACTCCGATTTGGGGTGCAAAATCTCCTTATGCGCCCAAAAACGGCTACAATATTTTGGTTAGCGGAAATACAATTAAAAAAATTTCCGCTAATCCAATCGAAATAACAGAAAATGACTTTGTAATTTCAGCCCCTAAACCCGTAATTACAAAATTAGCTAAAAACAATAACTATATTACAATTGACATAAAAATCCCCGATAATCTTAAAGACGCTCGGCATATAATTGGAGCAGGGCCGTATTTAGTTAAAAATTCGCAGATATATGTGGATGTGAAAACCCAGAAACTCCAGTCAATATCAGGAAAAAATCCAAGAAGTGCAGTGGGATATAAAAACGATGGTACATTTATAATTGTAACAATTGACGGAAGAGAAAAAGCTTCGGTGGGAATGACATTATATGAACTTGCTAAATTAATGAAAAATATAGGTTGTGAATATGCTATGAATTTTGACGGAGGTTCTTCAAGCGCAATGTATGTAAACGGAAAAATTGTAAACTCTGCGCAAAACTATGAAGGAATAGCCGTATCAAATGCTTTAACCGTTTCAGAGATCTATCCTGATGAATATCAACTTTCAAGCCTTTAATTAACAGTTAAAAGCGCTTTAAATGCATAAGGAATATATTTTATTAAATCGCTTGCTAAAACGCAATATTCACTCATTGCCTTAGATGCAATTTCACTTGTAAGCCCATGGAGAAATACAGCGCAACAAGCAGCCGATTCTAAAGATAATCCCTGAGCGCAAAAACCTGCTATCATTCCTGTTAAAACATCTCCGCTTCCTGCTTTTGATAAGGCAGAATTTCCTGTATGATTGATAAAAATCTTGCCGTTAGGAACGGAAATAACTGTGTCATGTCCTTTTAATAATACAATACAATCAAATTCGCGACTTGCTTCCCATGCCCATTTCGCTCTATTTTGCTGAATTTCTTTAACATCAACATCTAATAATCTGGATAATTCCAATGGGTGAGGGGTTATTATCGAATTAAGAGGAAAAGAGAAACTATCAGCTTGAGAAAGAGCATTAAGAGCGTCAGCGTCAAGAATAATAGGGGTATAGGAATTTGCATTTTTCTTTATAAAATTTAAAATAAAATCACGAACACCGCCGACTAAATTCAAACCACATCCGATTGATACAACATCATAATTTGCAAGTGCATTTAGGTATTTTAATGCGTCTTTAGGTATAGTGCCATAATTAGATTGCCCTAAATCAAGATAAGTTAAATCAGGGCACATTGACTGAATTGAACTGATAACATCGCTGCAACTTGCAAGCATTGAATAACCTGCGCCAACTTTAAGAGCAGAAATTGAACTTAAATATGCAGCACCGCTAAACTGGCAAGAACCTGCAATATTTAACACATGTCCATAAGTGCCTTTATGAGAATTTTGAACTCTTTTAGGCAATAAATTTAAAATAATTTCTTTTCCTAAAACCTGTATATTAGCACCTTGCTGTGACATAAATAAATCTCCACCTCTTAATCCAAAGTAACTTGAAATTGCCTAAAAGCCTCATATGCCGCAATTGCAACCGAATTAGATAAATTTAAGCTTCTTGTATCTTTTTTCATTGGAATTGTCGCACAAAATTCTTTATTTTTATTCAAAATATCCTCGGGAATTCCCCTTGTTTCAGGTCCAAAAACCAAAAAATCTCCTTGTTTAAACAAAAAAGATGTATAAATTTTATTGGTTTTTGTTGTGAAATAATAAAAATTTGAAGTTTGATTTTCTTTAATTAATTCGTCCAAGCTTGAAATATGTTCAATCTCAAGTTTATCCCAATAATCAAGGCCGGCTCTTTTTAAATATTTGTCAGACAACACAAAGCCAAGTCTTCCAACAAGATACAACTTTGCCCCAAGACAAGCACACAATCTTGCAATATTACCCGTATTTTGCGGTATTTCAGGTTCATATAAGACGATATTTAAAAAATCGGATTTCATAATTATTTATTACTTTCAACAAAAAATCTTTTAGATTCAAATACAACGGGTAAACCCCTTAATACACAGAATGCAACAGAAATATAAGTACAAATTAAACCTATGTCAAAAATTAAATCCTTATTTTGATATCCCATTGGTATATTTCCTGCAATCAACAAGAAGAAAGCTATTGCTTTACATACGGCATATGTAAATCTTGAAAAATTAGATGCAACAATGAATTTTGCAATTTTTCCTTGCATCATTGTGGTTTTACCAAAAGCAGTGTATCCTTTTTCAAAAGCCAATGTTCTCAATGAATCAGTTATAATTCCTCTTGTTAATACAACAATAGGAACAACAACATTTATCCAGCCTAAAGCACAAAAAGAAATCCAAAAAACATTCTCAACAATTCTATCGCCCATGATATCTAAAAGTGCACCAAAACGAGAAGAAATATTAAACTTACGAGCCACAAAACCATCAAGCCCGTCAAACCACATTAATATTGCCGTTAAAAAGAGTGCCGCAAAATATGAAGTCGGGCATTCCGTGCAATATAACAAGCCCACAACTACAAAAACTAGGAATATTCTTGATAGCGTAATAATATTTGCCAGATTTTTCATTTTATGCCTCCTCAAGTTCTTTTTTGATACTTTGCGCTACTTGTTCAACACAATGCAAGTTAGTTAACAATTCTTTTGTTTTTTTACAGCCTTCAATAATATGGTTTCTTTTTTCCTTATTGTCCAAAATTTGATTTATGCAATTTGCAATTTTTTTAGGCTCAGCGTCAAACATTAAAAACTCATCTACATAATCTTTTTTAGTAATGATATTAACTAAACAAGCCTTTTTTATATTTCTTACTAAAAGATATATTAAATAGAAAAATAAAGGCCCCTTATACGCAATTATCATCGGAGTTTCAAACATTGCAGCTTCAAGAGCAACCGTTCCAGAAGCTAAAATTAAAGCGTCAGAATATGCTAAAAGCTCATGGTTATCTTCTTTGATTTCTTTATATGGAACACTAAAAACACTGTTAGATAAACTTTTAGCATGGGAAAAAACAAACTGGACATCATTTCTTGATTTCTCTATTAATTTAGCTGCTTTAATAAATATATTCAAAAGAAAATGTATTTCAAAAATCCTTGACCCCGGAAAAACGCCAATCAATTTTTTATTTAAATCAAGACCATGTTTTTTAAAAAATTCCTCTTTTTTATTGCATAAAGGCAGTTCAGCAACAAGAGGATGTCCAACAAACTCGGCGTTTATACCTTCATTGTCATAAAATTCTTTTTCAAAAGGAAATATTGTAAAAACTTTATCAATATTTTTTTTGATTGTTTTTAGTCTGTGCTTTCGAGATGCCCAAATTTGAGGCGGAATAAAATAGAAGGTTTTAATTCCTGCCTTTTTTAAATGTTTTGAAATCTGTAAATTAAAAGCGCCGTAATCAACCAATAAAACCAAATCGGGCTTAAAATCTTCTTTTAGATATTTAACAATTTTTATTCCTAAAAATAAGTGGTTTAAAATTGTTTTAGGAGTTAACCCAACTTTACCCATTTTTGAATGGTTGCAAAACAACTTGACACCCTCTTGCTCAAGATTAGATTCACCCACACCTTCAATTACAACATCAGGGTAAATTTTTCTTAACTCTCTCACAACGCCTGAAGCGTGCTTATCTCCTGAATATTCTCCTGTAATAATAAAAACTTTTTTCATTAAAGTGCCACAATTACCATTTTGTGTTTATTTGCATAATCAACCATTTTCTCTTGGTCAACTATTATTGTTTCTCCGCTTTCAAGCGCTAACACATTTGCGCCGTATTTTTTCATAGTCTTAATTGTTCTCAAACCCACAGCAGGAATATCGAAACGCTTGTCTTGAGCCGGCTTTGAAACTTTAACAACAACTGCATTTTTTCTTTTTGCTAAACGTCCGCCTCTTTTTATACATCTATCTGTGCCTTCAATAGCTTCAATTGCCATTATCATTCTATCTTTCATAACTACAGATTGACCAATATCCAGTCCGCCCATTTGTTTTGCAATTTTGAAACCATATTCAATATCAGCATTTTGAGATTCAGTAGGTGCAAGTGCAGTCAAAACGCCTTTTTGAATCATTAAGTTTTTAATAAATATAGTTTGATCCAAAATTGTAATTCCGATATTTTCCAATTGCTCAACAATTTTAAGCATAATAGCGTCATCATTGAGTTTTTTCATTTCTTTCAATAAGGAAATTGCAGTTTTTTCCAATTTAGGACGTTTAACAAGCATTGTTTTAGAAACCTTGCCTAAAAAAGTAAGCTGTTTAATCCCTTCATTTTGTAAGAACTTTTTAATTGAATCAACCTGCCCCGGGCCATAGGAAACAACTTTTGAACAATATTTTTTTAAATCTTTATAATTATCTGATGATAATGAAATACAAACTACATCAAAACCGTTTTGCATAGCACTTTTTGCCATATTAACAGGCAATTGACCATCACCTGCAATTAGACATTGTTTATGTTCAAGAATTATATTTGACATTTTTATAAACTAAACTCCATTTTGTTATCATTTTCTTTTGTAGTATTTTGTTCAATATTTGTTTTAACATTGCCTACTGCTTCAAAAGTCCTAGGCTGCATAGTCATGGTAATTTTATCCGCTTCAACGGAATTTACGCCTTTTTCAACAATCTTTGACCTGCCGATAAAAATAATTTTTTCCGGCTTATTTGTTTTTGAATTGATATGCATGATTGCTTTAGGGCCGTCGGCAATATAATCGCCGTAATCAACATGTACAGAACCTGAAGCCATCATTGTATTACCTTTTCTGTCATATTGCTGACTTCTTGCTTTAATAATCACCCTGTCGCCATTTTCAAAAGTAACATCAGACAATGTATTGCCGCTTACAATGATATCTTGTCTTAATTTTGAATATCTGATATCATCGCCTTTTATTATGCTTTTATCTTGTTTAATAGTGGCTCTTGAAGATAATTTTAAATTATGTACGTCACCTTTTTTATCCATTAATGCATAGGCATTATCAGATGTTGCAACCATATCTTCGTAGTTTATAACAACATTTCCTATTGCTTTCATTAAACTTGTATTTGTGTCGTATTCCTGCATATCTGCAGTTATAATAATTGTTGGTTTTTTATCTTCAAGGACGTTTGTTTGAGCGTTACCTTGTGCTGTAATTACTTTATTTATCAATGAAACCTTGATTATATCAGCTTTTACTTCGTGTTTTTTATTATCTTTTATCTGATGTGCATATGGTTTATCAAAAAATGTTGCAAGCGAAGGCTTTTTTGTTTCAGGTTCAAGATCTAAATCTGCTCTTGGAGATTGGACAACTACATCACCAACTTGAACTTTAACATCACCTGTGAAATAGCCTTTATTTTTATCTAAGTGCATTTCTTGTTTCTTGGATTCAATTGTGATTGCAAACACACTGCTTGCAAAAAATAAAACAAAAAATACTATTAAAAATTTCAAATTTATCTTTTCCATATTTAATAATCTAGCATAAAATTACAACTGTGTATATTTTTTCTTAGCGTCATCATCCGCATAAATTTTAGTTATCGTTTTATCGATAATCTTAAAATTAGTTAATGTAGAATTAAAAACAGCTCTTTTAGATTTACTTATAAGCTTATTATCTTGGATAAATTGAACATTGCCATTGGCAAGGATATCTTTATCTTCACCTTGCCAAATAAGTTCATCAGCAAATAATTGAGAGCCATCTTTTCCCACAAAAAGATTATCGCCGTTTAAGACAACTTTTTTTGTTTTTTCGTCATAAGTCCCTTTATTAGACCTGAAGCTTACAACAACATTTCCCTCTTTGTCATAAAAATTGCCAATAACATCATTTAACAATACACTGTTAAATTCAGAATTATACTCACCTGATTTAGCATAGAATTCCCAGTATTTTTTTTGCTCCTGAGTTTCTGTAACGATAATGTTTTTAACAATTGCATGCTGATTTTTCATTGAATTATCGTCAGAGTTTTTTCTTACTGTTCTGGTTATAAACCAAGACCAGACAACTCCCCAGCCGATTAAAAGAATCATTGCAAGAACAAATATCTTAACTATCTTTTTTCTTTTCATAAGAAAATGATAGCATAAATATTAAATTATTATAATATTGACATTGCCTCATCAACCTGTTTTGCATAATCGGCAACTTTACCAAAAGCAATAAAGCCTTCAATGTCACTTGCTAAAGATGCACCGTTATTTAATTGTGAATATTCTTGAGTTATAAGAGCTAATGTTTCTGTATCAATATTTTCAAAGAAATATGACATAAAATGATCAGGAGTAAATTTCATATTTTTACAAGAAGCCTTTAATTCATTTGCAAGCAAGCTGATTGCTTCAGCGTTTCCTGCCTTAGCTTGCTCAATTGCAATATCTGTCAATTCTTCAATTGCCTGATTTTTTGCAGCCACATTAAGTGTCATATTTGCATTTTCAAGCAGATTTTCATCGTATTTTTCAGAATACTTGCTCCATATTTTAATTATGTCTTCTTGAGATAAATTTTGATTATTTAAAACATCTTGTAAGGCAGAGCAATCCAAAATTTGGAAAGGCAGACCGCCGTTAATTTTATCTGCAAAATAAATAGCAGATGTATCACTTAAAGGTGTATCATCTGTTGCCGGACGCACATAAGCATTATCAGTTTCAGATTCCCCAGAACCCTCGGGTGAAACTTCATTATTTGGGTCAGCAGGGTCATTTGCTTCAACTTCTTCAACGTTAAGCAAAGAATTCATAAGCGCATCTAAATATTTTCTTTGTTGAGATGAATCTAATTTCATTATTTCAGAAATTACATTTTCAACACCGCCTTTTTCGCTAAACAGATTTTGAATATCAGCATTAGTATATTCACCGTTTAACAACTGTTCAAGGCTTTGGGTCATATCATATTTACCCCAATCAACGTCGCTTTCAGAGCTGTCAAGTTCAAGATTAGAAACCGTTGAGAATAAATCTTGAAGCTTTTGTTCTCTTAAATCGTTATCTTCAAATGAAGTATATATTAAATCCATTATATTTGTTGAATTATTCAAATCGCTGACATCTTGGGCAGAACCAGCACTTGAAAACAAGTCAATTGCCATATTGACAAATTTTGACCTGTATTGAATTTCTTCAGCAGTAGTTGGTTTTGTTTCGCAGAATTCATCAAATCCATAGCTATTTGCAAATCTTATTACCTTTTCAAAAGTAACATCACCTGAATTCATCAACTCATTAAAATCTTCTTCAAAACGAGTCATAATGCCGACAAGTCTTTCATTAACCTCAGGTTCAGACTCATCATTTGTAGTAGCAGCAGAAGTACTTTGAGTGGTTCCGCTTGTGGTAGTAGTTGTTGTTGATGATGAAGTATTTAAAACAGAAGAAGTATCAACATTTCTAGGCTGATTTAGCATAGTATATAAGCTGCCCACAGTGATTTCATCTATTTCATCGCCACGTTCACCATGAACATCAGAACCATACATCAATAACAATTGATTTAATTCTTCTTCATCAATAATATCAGCAGAATCGCCTTCTGTATTATAATTTAGAACCTCCCAACAGGCATTTGCAATATCAGAGCTAAATCCAATTTCTTGAATTCTATCAATAAATTCTTCTTTAGTTGCACCGGCTTGAAGAGCACCTTCACCAAAAATTGACTCGGTTCTTTTGCCGCCCTTGCCAAACTTAGTGTAGCCGGTTTCTTTCATGGCTTCTTTTATTTCAGTTTGATTAGTATATCCATATTGCCCGCTCAAGGCTCCAACATTATTTCCCATAAGACTTCCTATATGCAAATTTACTACTATTTAAAAACAGATAATTATTCACCCTTGGTTAAAATATCCTTCAAAATAGTTTTGCCGCCTTGAACCAAAGCTTCAGTTACAACAGACTCAAGTTCACTTCCTTGACCTGAAGAATTAGAATCAGATGTTTCCGCACTTGCTGATTGAGTCAGACCTCCGTTTAATAAAGGTGCAACAGTATTCAACAAGATTGATATAGGAGTAAAAGAAAACATTGATTTAAATGCATTTGAAACACCGTCAATAACTCCTTGGAAAATTTGACCAAGAAGAGATTGGTCTTCTGTTGTTGTCTGTGCTTCATCAGCAGTTGTTTCTGATTTATCAACATCGGTTTTTGTATCGGTGCTGTCGACACTTGAAGCATCTTTTGGGGAAGCAAGATTAGTATATAAACTTCCTAATGTAATTTCATCAATTTCATCACCGCTTTGACCTTTTGCGTCAGAACCAAACATCGCCATTAATTTATCCAGTTCTTCTTCATCAATTATATCGGCTGAATCTCCTTCAGTATCTATATTTAAAAGTTCCCAGCATGCACTTGCGATATCTTCATCAAGTCCAAGCTCTTCAAATCTTTCCATAAAATCATCTTTGGTAGCACCTGCTTGAAGTCCGTTTTCACCAAAAATTGATTCACTTCTTTTGCTATCTTTGCCAAAATGAACTGCAGCATTTTGATTCATTGCGTCTTTTACTTCTTGAGCAGAAGTAAAACCATGCGCACCGCTTAATTTTGAAATGTCGTTACTCATACCATATACCTTCATTCATATCTACACTATTTACTACGACAATTTAAATTAAAAACTTAAACAAAATAATAAAAAAATTTACATAAATTAATATTTGCATAAACAAACATAAATATTGATTTTAAAGCTTTTTTAATAAATAATAAATAAAGAAACAGCTATCAAAATTAAAATTATGCATATAAATACCGAAAGCATTACAACAAAAAACTTATTTTTTAGAAATTATAACCACAAGCAAATTAAAAGATTTAAAAAAGTAGACGAAAATCTTTATCGCGGCGGGAAACCCGATAAAATTCAAATGTTGCAACTAAAAAAAATGGGCATTGATACAATAGTTGATTTCACAATAAATTATGTGATTAAACAGCAAAATCGAAAAGAGTATAAAATGGCAAAAAATTTAGGTATTAACTATGTAAATTTGCCATTTCCCGCATTTAACAATCCAGATATGGATTATTTAAAAACCTTTTTTGAAATTACGGATGAAGCAAAAAGAGAAAATAAAAAGATATACATACACTGCGCACAAGGTAAAGACAGAACAGGTCTTTTTGCGGCTTTATACAAATTAAGATATAATCTTGATGATATAAATGGCACCATGGATGAAATGTTATCAATGGGCTACAATTCAACTTGTTATCCTAATTTAGCGCGCTATCTTAAAATATACAATAAGACCATTCAAAAGCCCAATAGAATTGATTATAACAGCACATTAGGACAAGCAAAGATATTAATGGACAAAAAAATAAATCAAAACTAAAATTTAGTCTATTTACCTTCTTTGCAAGCATATTTACAATTTACGGGCATGCTTTGAAAAATATCAAAATACGACCCAAGAAATACCTTATAAGGGATTCCGTTTTTGAATTGCAGTAATTTTGAAGGCCGTTGTTGAAGCTTTGAGTTTGTTTTTGTACCTTCTTTATAAGCAACCGGCATGTCGTCTTGATATTTTATTATTCTTGTTGATTTTGTAGAATATTTATCACCAAGATACGCCCTTTGAGAAAAAGAGCTTAACTTATCATCAGCAAAAACAAATTGCTCAAAAAGTTCCCTAGAACCGCTTTTATTTGAATATTCATTATCATGTTTATGATATGAAGCTAGTTTGTCATCTTTATAGAAAAACGATTGTTGATAATCGATTTTACCATTTTCTCTTTTAGATTGTTTCAAAAAACATTTTACAGGTAATCCGTTAATGAAATCAACTCTTTTGTCACATTTGAAATTATCAGAAAAAACTTCACCATATTCAATCAAGACTACAGGTACGCCATTTTGAAATTCAATTTTTTTAGAAAATTTCTTATCTCCATTTGGTTAAACAGTTAAATTTTCAAAATAAACAGTCGGCATGCCATTCATAAAATATATTTTTTTATCATAACTTCTTGCACCACAAGAAGTTTCTCTAAACGCTTTTTGATACAAAACTGCATCATTGTAAGGATAAAAAACAGTATTATCATCAGAATTATCTGATAATATAACATGTTTTTGTCCGTCAAAACGAGAAAGGTAAGGTATTTTTTTAATTTTATCGTAAATATCTATAGAATAATCAACTATATCCTGTGCTTGTTGTTGAGCGTCAGAATATAATGATTGAGAATCTTGCAATATAGATTCTGAAAAAGATATCAAACCACGATTTAAATTTTCAAAATTATGAATTAATGTTTTAACCTGTGGCGGAGTGTAGCAAGCTGCTTTTTCTGTTTTTGAGGCAAAACTTACAGTATCAGAGCCTAAATTGATTTTAGCTAAATTATTACTGTTTGAGCGGTCTAAAAAACTTGACACTTTATTTGTGCCAAAATTTACTAACGGCAATATGCGCAATTTTTCCTTCTTTCATTAAATTATTGTTACACAGTAAATTATATAAGCTGATAAGAATTAATCAAGAAAATAAGGTTTGCTAATTTCCAATACAAAAATATTCAATTCCGATATTATGCAAATAATCCTTGTTATATTGATTTCTACCGTCAAAAATAATCGGCTTTCTCATTAAGGATTTAATCAAATCAAAGTCAGGATTTCTAAATTCATTCCACTCTGTAATAAGCAACAGGCAATCAACATTATTTAAAATTCCATATGCCGATTTTCCGTATTCGACTTTTTCTTTAAATATTTTTTTTGCATATTCGCAAGCTTTAGGGTCGTAAACTCTAACAGAAGCACCTTTTTTTAACAGTTCCTCAATAATTGTTATTGAAGGCGCTTCTCTCATATCGTTTGTTTTGGGTTTAAAAGCTAAGCCCCAAACAGCAATTGTTTTATCTTTTAAATCGTTATTAAATTTCAATAAAATTTTTTCAATAAAATTTTGCCTTTGTTTATTATTAACAATTTCAATTGACTTGAGAAGATTACATTCACAGTTATTATCTGCTGCTGTTTTGATTAAGGCTTTAATATCTTTAGGAAAACAACTTCCGCCGAAACCTAACCCCGGATATAAGAATTTAGTCCCAATTCTTGTATCAGCGCACATTCCAAGTCGGACATTATTTATATCAGCGCCAACTTTTTCACAAATATTAGCAATTTCATTTATGTATGATATTTTTAACGCCAAAAAGGAATTTGAAGCATATTTAACCATTTCCGCCGATTTTGTATCCATAACTATCAAAGGATGTTGATTTCTTAAAAAAGGTGCATATAAATTCTTCATTATATCGATTGCTTTTTTTGAATTTGAACCGATTATTACCCTATCCGGTCTTAAAAAATCTTCAACCGCAGCACCTTGTTTCAAAAACTCAGGATTAGAAACAACATCAAATTCAAAATTAGTATTTTTCTTAATAATTTGAGTAATTTTTTCTGCTGTTCCAACAGGAACCGTTGATTTATCAACAATTACTTTATAATCATTCATAGATTTTGCAATATTTTGCGCAACTTCGTATACATATTGCAAATCAGCAGAACCGTCATCATTTTGAGGAGTGCCAACCGTAATAAAGCAAATTTGCGATTGCTTAACCGCATACTCTAAATTATCCGTAAAAATCAATCTGTTTTCTTTTGTATTGGATTTAATTAACGGCTCCAATTCAGGCTCATATATAGAAATAATGCCTTTTTTTAAATTATTTAAAATATCATTATCTTTATCTACACAAATTACATCATTTCCCATTTCAGCAAAGCAAGCGCCTGCAACTAAGCCAACATAACCGGTACCCACTACACAAACTTTCATTTCAAACTCCTCGCTGATATCTTATTTAAAATCACGATTAAATTGAGCAAATTCAGGAACTTTATTTTTTGCCATTTGCAAAAGAACATACTGCTCTCTCAATTTATTTTTTTCTTCATCAGAAGCAACCTTGGCTTGTTCATTGAGTTGTGTATAAAGATTTTTTTCAATATTGTTGCCTTTTACGTAAACATCCATATCCTTGCTTTTTTGAAAAGCATTAACTTTTCCTTCATAATTTATCTTTGGAGCATTAAACAATGTATATAAAAGAGCAATCCCTGCAACAAAAAGCCCCATTAAACCCATTGAAGCACCAAATGCAGCCAATGCTCTTTTAGCATTTGAAGCGTTTTTGAAGTTTTTTTGTGCAACATTACATCCGTTTTCGACAAAAGTATCACAAATCAAATCGCCGTCAAATAAGTCAAGCAATTCTTTAAAGCCAAAACCAAGACCGGCAATAAAAGTACCTGCAACAAGTTTGGAGCGTTCACCTCTTACTGTTATGGGATTTTCATCGGTATTTGTTGTCTTTTTTGGAGTTTGCTTATTTGCTGCTTTAAAAGTAATATTTCTTGCAACATCAATGCGCATAAATACTAATTTCCTTTAACTAACAACCCTTGACCGTTTGTAGCCATTTGGAACTGAGCAAAATTATTAATTTTTTCTTCAAGAGGAACATCTTCATTCTTAACTTGTTCGTCAATTTGACCGAGAAGATTTGATTTCACTTCTTTATCTCTTGAAAATACATCCATTTCTTTTTCTCTTGTAAAAGATGACACTTTTGTATCATACAACTTTGCAGGAAGCGTTAAAGCCATTGCAACAGCAGCAACAATACCGCCAACAATACCTGCTTTAGTGTATCTGTTTGCTTTAGCGGAATCAATAAAACAAGTTGCAATTCCTGTCGAAACAGCACCAGCAGCTAAACTTGCACCAACTGTACTCAATATGGACAAATTGCGTTCCGTTTTTCTATTAATCGGATTTTCATACCCTTTTTCATTTGCCTTAAAAGAAGGTCTTGAATGATGATTTTGGACACCCACGCTTGAAATTTTCATATGCAACTCACTTTCAAAAAATGTAATCGGATACAATTTTAAAACATGTAAAGAAATTTATTTGCTAAACTGCAATAAACTAATATGAATAACTTTACACCTGAAAGTTTATCACAAAGTATAAATATGTTAAATTGTTTTATGCGCTAATTCCATATTTATTTAAAACTTCAAGATATTTATTTTCAACCCTTTGATTTAATTCAGCCTTAGTTACGCTGCCGTCATTATCTGTATCTAATACTGAATTAGCTCGATAATATTTTGATGTAGAGCTATCAGATGATGAACACAATACTTCTCTATCTAAATATGCAGGCAAGAAACATAGGGTATATAAATCACCTCCTGTCAATTTTTCATCAGAACCTTTTGTCCAATTACTAAAGTATTGTTCAACATAATCTAATTGCTCTATTGCACTCATATTAAGCAATTCTTGTGTTGATGTACCTAAAGACCTTGCGGTTGCAGGCATAAATTGTATTAATCCTATTGCACCACCGTTACTATTATATGCAGAAGGATTAATTCCTGATTCGCTTTGCATCATACCAATTAAATCAGCAGGGTCACAATTAATATTTTTTGCAACCTGTTCTAATTTTGCACAGAAACCTTCACCAAGCTTTGTATCTAAAGCTTCAACAAGTTCCTGAGGAAGACTGCCTGTATAATATTCATTTTCCGTTTTGGTTTCTTGAGCTTCTTTTGTATTTATAAGTTCATTAACTTCATTTAAATCCTCAAGCGCCTGAGCTAAATCACTTTGCGCATCAGGAAGTTTTGCGCGCAATTCTTCCAATTTTACTTCAACGGCTTGAAATTCTTCTAACGCTTTTGTGGTCGGACTGTCTGGGTCGTCCTTGCAAGTTTCAAGTATTTCTTCTTCAATTTCCGCTTTTTGCTCTTGTAACAGTTCAAATTGTTCTTGTTTTGATTGAAGTTGAGCTTTTAAACCCCCTGTTTCATCATTACCGTTTAAGAGATTATCTAATCTTTCACATTCTTTTTCATCAGCCGGAATTGTTTTATTTTCAAGCTCATTGATTTGCGCTTGAAGCTCTCTTTTCTTTTGTTCGATTTGCGCTTGTTCATCCGAATCTTCAGATGAAACACCTTCATATGATGAAAGCGCACTCTTTAACGATGACAATGTTTTATTGTCGCTATCCAATTTATTATTAGCTTGGTTTAGAGAAATTTCCGTTTGAGAAATTTGAGAATTTAAAGAACTAATTTCACTATTAACTGAGTCAATCTCTTCAAGATTGCTTGTTCTTCTTTCATTCAATTCTGCACTTATATTTTCGTCATTTTCAACTGCTTCATTGTAAGCATTTTTTGCATTTTGATATTCACCAGCTTCAATATTTTCAATATCAGAAAGAATTGTATCAACGCTTGATTGAGCAGTATCAACATTTTCTTGTCTTTTAACCTGTTCTTTTTTTAATTGATCTAAATTCATTTGATTAATATCGGTTGGTGCAGAACTTGGAGCACTAACCAAAGAAGAACCGGAACTTGAGTAGCTTTTACCTGTTGAAGTCAAAGTTTTAGTTGGGTCAGATGTTTGCCTTGCAGAAATGTTCTCAGTCGTTTGTCCACTTTGCGCTGCAACAGTTTCAGGAATATCACTAACAGACTGTGCATTTTTTGGAAGTTCTATATCATATTTAAAAGTGCCATTTTTAATGCTTTCAAAAGCTTCCAATAAATCTTCAGAAGTTAATTCATCTTTATCTTTTTGGACATAACCTTCAAACAATTCTTTTTCAAAATCATTTATTTCGCCGTCACCGTCTAAATCAAGATAACTTAGAGCTTCTTCACTGGTATATATAGTATCTAGTACATCATCAACCGGTTGTTGTTCTACTAAAGATAATTCGGATTGATTTGAAGTTAAAGCAGCATCACTAAACATTGACAAACATTTTGTCAAATTTGTCTGTACGATTTCGCCCAATGTGTCAAAAAATGTCGCAATTCCGTCTACAACAGCGTCAATAGGGTTAATAGATGTGTTATCATCAGTATTTATATTTTCATAATCTAAAGAGCTGCTATTAGCTAAAACATTTTCAGTCGTTGTTGTTTGCGCGGTTTGTAAACTGTCTGTTGAATAATTTTCTTCAGGGTCTTCACCAAGATAAATTTTCTCTAATTCAGCTATGCTTTGCGTAAACACTGAAGCGTCCGCATAGCCGTTTTGAACTAAATACCTCTTGAAATCAGAGCCATAGCTAAAAATATTAAAATCTATATCATCTGACAGGTTTTTAGAAGAATCATCATCGCCATATTTATTGTTTAAATATTCAATAAAACCTGCTTTAATTTCAGAAACACTTTCCATTACACACCCCTTTTGTCGGTTATATAATATGTTATCGGCAAAATTATAATAAACTTTATAAAATGTTAAAAAAAGTTACATCCATTACTCACCTAAAATATAAATAGGTAAATCATATTTTTTGGATAAGTCAAACATTTCTTTTGGTATTTTATCGATTGAATTAACTTTAGCAACAAGCGCATTTACCTTAGGTGCAAATAAGTTTAATTCATTATGCGAAGTATAACCTTTATACTTAATAAGCTCCTCATTAGTTTCTAAAATTGCATTTTTAATATCTTTTGTACTTATTTTTCTTCCATTAACTACAACATAATTAAAGGAGTCTAATTGAGAAGTATGTTTAATATTTTGAATTTTGGAAAACAATTCAGAATACTCTTTAGAAGATAAACCCAATTTTTGTTTTAATTTGTCAACAACAAAACTACGATATAAATCAGACTTATCCGATGAACTGCAAAAATCCTTAAATGCAAAATTAAATGAACATTGATCCTCAAAATAAGCGTTTAAAATATTTACATTTTCACATTCAAGGCTTGCACCATACCTTAAATTTGAAAAAGTATCATTGTTTTTTAAAGAAATATATGAAGCACATAAAGTGGCTTCTAAAAGAGGATTTGACAAATGGTGAGCCATATCAATATTACAAAGAGAATCATCATTTACCATATGCACAAATAATCTTAAGTTTTCAGGGGTGGTGTTAGGGCTAAAGCCGTATTTTGAAAGGTCAAAGTTTTTGGGAAGTTTTGTAAAATCGATAACTTTGTATTGTTGATTATTATGTTTGATAGTGGGG
>CASDOW010000004.1 GCA_949282195.1 uncultured bacterium
AAATCTTTGATTTCACAGGAGCATACTTTTGAAGTTTGAATTGCGGCGCGATGCGCCCAATGAAAACGAAAAAGCATACGGATGTGAGTCCGTGACGGCAGACCGTAGAGGTCTGGCGGACAGGACGACACTGGACGATTGCGACGTAGAAATCTTTGATTTCACAGGAGCATACTTTTGAAGTTTAAGCCTTAGTCCGGCTGGACTTAGGCGAAAACGAAAAAGCATACGGATGTGAGTCCGTGACGGCGAAACGTTGAGTTTCGGCGGACAGGACGACACTGGACGATTGCGACGTAGAAATCTTTGATTTCACAGGAGCATACTTTTGAAGTTTGAATTGCGGCGCGATGCGCCCAATGAAAACGAAAAAGCATACGGATGTGAGTCGGCGCGATGCGCCCAATGAAAACGAAAAAGCATACGGATGTGAGTCCGTGACGGCGAAACGTTGAGTTTCGGCGGACAGGACGACACTGGACGAAAGCGACGTAAGAATTTGTGTGAAGCACAAATTCCTCAGGAGCATACTTTTGAAGTTTAAGCCTTAGTCCGGCTGGACTTAGGCGAAAACATTTGTTATTTTATTAAGGTTATCTTCTTTTGAAAGATGAGCATTTTTTCAATCTACTTAAGTTGATAGCTTTCATTTCAATTAAATCTATAAGCTCAACTTGTTTCATATTCCTTATTTCCCTAAGCTCTTTAACATTCAATATGACAAACTACCTCTCAATATTTGTATACTTTATTCTTAATATTAGAAAAGAATTAAACCATATCAAATTTATTTCAACAAACAATTGACTAATAATTATTTTTAATTGTATACTTATCACAAATTACCATTTTATTGGTCTATTGCGCCAAGAGGAAGTTTCAATCTGGTGAAAATTTCAATTATTATACCTATATATAATGTGGAAAAATATTTACGAGAATGTTTGGATAGCATTCTTGCTCAATCCTTTCAAGATTTTGAAATAATATGCGTAGATGATGGTTCTGCAGACAGTTCCTTGGCTATTTTACAAGAATACAAAACAAAAGATGACAGATTTGTAATATTACAACAAAGGCATTCCGGTGCCGGAGCTGCCAGAAATAACGGTATAAAACTAGCAAGAGGAGAATATATACAATTACTTGATGCTGATGATTATTTTGAACAAACTTTATTAGAAGATATGTTTGCACATGCTAAACAACATAATGCAGATTTAACTGTGTGTTCGTCTAAAAAAGTTGACGCTTCGGGCAATATAATTGAAAGCGGCAATCCGCTCTGGCCTCTTGATATCGATAAAGTACCACTCGAGCAACCGTTTTGCTGGAAGGATTTTCCGGAAGATATCTTTAATTTCTTTTGTGTAATACCTTGGAATAAGCTATATTTGAAAAAATTGATTACTGATAATAATTTATTTTTTCAAAATATTAAATCCAGTAACGACTTAGCCTTTAGCCATTTGGCAAGAATTTGCGCAAAGAAAAATTATTGTATTTAATAAAGAACTCATAAATTACAGATGTAACAGAGAAGACAGTATTGCTGAATATAGAGCCGATAATACAATAAATATCATTAAAGCTTTTTTATTTGTAGAATCTTTCTTGAAATATAAAAACATCTACCCAAGCCTCAAGGAAGGATTAACTAAAGCATTTATAAACCATATTCGTGCAGGTGTTATACTTTGGAATCTTAAACAAATAAGACAAGAAAACATAACAGAGAAATTTCTGACGTTAACAAAAAACACTTATAAATTTATGGATCAAGATATTATAAATCTTGTTTGTTACGGCAAAATAAAACATCTGGATTTTAGATAGCCAAAGTTTGATGACATTGATATTTATAATGAAATTCCAGGTGGAGCGTTTTTTGTTAGCGAAGATTACAAAAAAGGGGTAATAGATAAAGACGGGAAAGTTATTTTAAATCCAATCTATGATGAAATTTCGTATAAAATAAAAGGAAAAGAAATATTTTTCATTGCAAGAGCAAAAAATTATGAATTTAAATTTAACAATAAAGGAGATTCGCTTGAATAATCAAATTAATTTTGATAGGATAGTTGAAACACCTTATAAGAACAATAAAATAAAAGACATGTTCTCTATTGTTGAACAAGAAAGCTAAACTGATTATACAAAAGGCTATATGGCAGAAGATATTTTTGAAAAAATTTTTAAAGATTGCAAAAGATATTCTATAAAAGAATTATATAATAACTACGGTATTATCCCTAAAGAAAAAGGTATATATCTTGTAGAATGTCCTGAAAATTTTAAAGTTGTTTTTAGCGATTATCCTGAAAGAGAATTAAAAATTAACAAATATTTTTATGCAACAGATCTTGCCGACAAATATAAAAGAACTTCATATAACAGAATATTAAATATAGCAAAAGCAGATATAAGAAAAAAAGGCACTGCTTTAAACAAGCGAATTAAAGAATTAATAGAGTGTGGATACAGAAAAAAAGACAAACACGATGGCGGACAAGCTATATGGCAAATTCAAAATAATGAACAATTGTTTGTGTGTTGGGAAACGCTTGATGAGATTAATAGAAAATGGAACAAAACTTTCGATACTGCTAAAGATGCAAAAAGAGCATTAATTGATTATTTTTATAATAAATATAATGAATATCCGCTAGCTAATATGGAAGAACAAGGAAGATATAAAAAACATTTATAAACAAATGTTGTTAGCAAAATTTTAAATCTTCTATTGCTTGAATTAAATTCAAAACACAAGAGTGTTATCTTTAATCTTTTAAAAATTAATCCAAATTATCAGTAAATATTTTTAAGAGCAATTGAAAGTTTTATTCAAGATTGCTATTATTATCTTATCAAGTGAGGTAACATGCGCATTTTTAATTGGATTAAAACTATAATAGAAGATATAAACACAATAAAAGAAAAAGATGCAGCAGCAAGGAGCATTTTAGAAGTTATTTTTCTATATCAAGGTTTCCATGTTCTTTTAGCCCATAGAATTGCACACAAGCTTTTATATTGGAAAATTCCTTTCATTCCAAGGATGATTTCTCAAATTGCAAGATTTTTTACAGGAATTGAAATTCACCCCGGAGCCTCAATCGGAAAAAGGTTTTTCATTGACCATGGCATGGGTGTTGTAATCGGTGAAACCACAATAATTGGAGATGATGTTTTAATTTATCAGGGTGTTACACTGGGCGGAACAGGAAAAGAACAAGGTAAACGCCACCCGACCTTAGGAAATTTTGTAACAGTCGGAGCAGGAGCAAAAGTCCTTGGCAATATTGAAATAGGGGACTATACAAACATTGGAGCAGGCTCCGTTGTAATAAGTGATGTGCCTGAACACTGCACAGTTGTGGGAATTCCGGGGCGAATTGTAAAACAAAAGAAATTTATCCATGGGCAATTACAGCACAACAGAATTCCTGACCCTGTTTTGTGTGAAATGAACAGATTAAAATATGAAATAAAAGATTTAAAAGAACAACTAAAAGAAAAATCTAATTTATAATTAATCTTTTGGTGCGCTCATAACAAAGCACAGAGGAATAAACATAAAACACAATAAACTGAATATTGCAAAAATATCAACATAACTCAATAATTTAGCTTGAGATAACATTGAATGATAAAGTATGCCATTTGCTTTTTTTGCTGCTGTCATTGTGGGTAAAAAAGTGCCGACTTTTGCGCTTAGAGAGCTTACTCTTGTTAAAAATTGCGTATTTAGCGTGCTTAAATTTGAAACAAGATAATTTTGATGAACTTGAGACAAAGCAATAACTAGTGCATTTGTAATTGAAATTGTAAAAGCGGTTACAACACATTTTGATAGAGAATGCAACCCTGCCGCAAGTGCTAATTTTTCTTTTTCAACAGTTGCAAGTGCAAGTTTTGTAATCGGAATAAAAGCAAACATAATCCCTGCCCCTAAAATTATATTTGGGATTATAAAATAAGAAAATGAAACTTGTAAATTTAACTGTGTAAATGTGAAAGTACTTGTTGCCAAAAGAAAATAACCAATTGCAGCTATAATTCTGTTATCTAAAAATTCGCACAATTTTGATACAATCATCATAAATACAATACAAGATACAGCTCTTGATGTTAAACTTAACCCCGCAAGCTCCGCATTATACCCCATTAAACTTTGGACAAACCCAGGCAAAGTGCTTAAGGTCATATAAGCTAACATATTTACACCGGAACCCAAGATTGTTCCTATAAAAAAGTTTTTATTTTTAAATATTCTAAAATCAGTTATAGCTCCTTTATATTCTAATTCCCATACAATAAAAAATATCATTGAACAAACTGAAAATCCGCTCAGCCAGCAAATCCACCTGCAATCAAACCACCCATATTGACTTCCTTTGTCTAAAACAGTTTGCATGGGTAAAAGCCATAAAATTAAGGCAGAAAAACCAACAACGTCAAATTTGTCAATTTTAATTGATGTTCTATTGTTCATAACATTACAATGAATCATAACCATGGAAGCCACAACAACAGGAATATTAATAATAAAAATCCATTGCCATGATAAATGTTCAACTAAAATCCCGCCCATAGCAGGGCCGACAATCGCTGACACCATCATCCCAAGACCAAATATACCCATAGCAGCCGCTTGCAGGTGTTTTGGGAAAACTTGCATTAAAATAGCTTGGCTCAATGGCATAAAAGGGCCGCCGCCTATCCCTTGAATAATTCTTCCGATAATTAAAATATTCAAATTTGGTGCCATAAAACAAATTACAGACCCAATTGCAAAAATAAGAGAAATTATTTTCAATAATTTTCTTCTTGTAAATTTAACCTCCAGCCAGCCTGTAATGGGTAACATCATAGCATGGGCTATCATATAGCTTGTTACAACCCAGTTTGCTTCATCTCTCGTTGAACCAAACTGACCTGCAATATACGGGATTGCAACGTTAACAGATGATGTCGCTAACATTGAAAAGACAGTCGGAAGCATTACGCTTATGGTAATCAGCCAAAGCGGTATATTTAATTTTTCATATAGTGATTTTGTTTGCACGGCTTTTTATGCTTATTTTATTTTTACTCTTGGTACGACACTCATGCCAGGAACGATATTATAATTTGAGATATCTTCAGTAAATACAATTTTAACAGGTACCCTTTGAACAACTTTTACATAAGAACCAACAGCATTTTCAGGAGGGAAAAGACTTGCCTTAGCACCTGATGCCCTTTGGATACTATCCACTACGCCGTCAAAGGTTTTTCCTCCATAAGTATCAATTTTAATTTTTACTTTTTGACCTTTTTTCATATGAGTCAATTGCGTTTCTTTAAAGTTTGCAACAATATAGCAATCTTTAGGCACAATTGTAACTATCGGGTGTGCTTTTTGAGCATATGTACCGATTTCAACATTTTTATTAGTTATTGTTCCGTCCTTTGGAGCAATCAAGGTTGTATATGATAAATTTAATTTAGCTTGTTCAACATCTGCCATTAATCTTTTAATTTCAGCTTCTTGAGAACTTTTTTTAGATATTGTTGAATTAAGTGCGCTATTTGTAGCTTTTAATTGTTCTTGAGCAGCCTTAAATTGTGCTTTTGCAACATCCAAATTTTTAATTGCATTGTCTAAATCCTGTTTTGTAACAGAACCGTCTTTATATGCGTTTTTATATCTCACATAGTCACTGTTTGCATATTCAAGAGTTGATTTAGCGCTATCAATATTATTTTGGGTTTGTTTTGTCATAGCGCCCATTTTATCTATATCGCTAACTGAAACTTTTAATTCAGCTTGCGCTTTTTCCAGTTTTGCTTTTGCGCTATCGAGCGCCACTTGATAATCCGCAGGGTCAATTTGAGCTATAATTTCTCCTTCTTTTACAAAATCGTTATCATCAACATTTAATTCAACAATTTGACCTGAAACCTTAGGAGCCAGATAAATCATATGAGCTTCAACAAAAGCATCATCCGTTGATTGATAAAATGAAGAATAAACTATACCGAATATTCCCATTAAAACAAAAACAATTGCCGTAATAACAGGAATTATGACTCTTTTTTTCTGATATGGCTTTCTTTTTTCTAAAACTTTTTTTCTTGCTTCTTTATAGTATTTCGAATTTTTATTCATTTTTTTTACCCTTTTTTATGTTTTCAATTTTGTACTTTTTGAAATGTTTTCTTTAATTTTATTCAATATTTGATGACATTTCAATAATTCTTCATAATCTATATTATTTAAATAACTTGCTCTAATTTTTGTAATAATAGGAAGAATTTTATCTCTTAATTCACTTCCTTTTTTCGTGATTTTAATTCTGTTTATTTGTCTACCGTTTGAATCAATTGAGCGCTCTAATAGGCCTTGTTTTTCTAAAATATTTATTAAACGATTAACATTTGCCCTATCTTTACCGATTAATTCGCCGATTTGTCTTTGATAAATTTTTTCATTTTTTGCAATCGTATCTAAAATGATGAATTGTTCGGGAGTGATTTCAAACCCGTATTTTTTAAAGCACCTTAAAGTAAGCACTTTAATTAAGATTGCTGTTGATACTACGGTATTTGATAAAGAATTTTTTTCAAGTTGATTTAACATTTCGCTTTACTTTTATTTTTTTATGTTATCATAATAACATAAAAAAATTTTGTAAATACTAAAATTAAAAATTCATTAACAACTATGACAAAGAAAATTTTATTACTGTTTTTTATATCTCAATTGATGCTGTCTTGTTTTGCTTTTAGCTTAAAGAAAAATCAAGACAGCTCTCAAGATAAACTTCAATATTTAAATTTAAATTTTTGGGAAAAATTTCAAGACGACAATCTTATCTATAATTTGCAAAAAGCATTTAATAACAACATAGATTTAAAAATTGCAAATTTAAAAGTAAAAGAAAGTGATAAAATTGTTAAAATGTCCTTGTCTCAAGAACTCCCGCAAATAACTTTTGACGGGCAATTAGGAAGAACTTTTGCTTCTTCTGATTTATATCGGGGCGATAACAATTTTCAAATATACAGCTATAAACTATCAAGATTTTTACTTCCCGTAACGGCAAGCTATGAAATAGATATTTGGGGCAAAAACCGCCTTAG
This sequence comes from uncultured bacterium, assembly GCA_949282195.1. Classification (GTDB taxonomy): domain Bacteria; phylum Cyanobacteriota; class Vampirovibrionia; order Gastranaerophilales; family Gastranaerophilaceae; genus RUG14156. Next base: position 7,129 of record CASDOW010000004.1, read on the forward strand.
AACAAAAGGGCAAAAACAAAGCCTTAAAATGGTTCAACAAGACGAAAGAGCAACATATATAATTTTAGCTTCAACTTTAGCCGTTGATTATTATAATTTAGTTAAAACAGATAAATTACTTGAACTTCACAAAAAACTTTTTGACCTATCCGATAAAACTCTTAACTTAGTTTCAAACAAAGAAAAAATCGGACTTGCCTCAATTGACGATGTTCTATCTGCAAAAGAAAACAAAGCTCAAATTGAAGCAGGAATAAATGACCTTGAAACAAACAAAGAAGTTTTGCAAAATCAAATCGCCTATTTATTATCCGATAAACTTTTTGAAGATATAAAAAGAAGCTCGTTTGATAAAGTAAATCCCTTAAATAATACTCCTGAAAGCCTAAATTCAAGTATCATTCTAAACCGACCCGATGTCATAGCAGCCAAAGAAGGAATTCTAAAAGCAGACTATGAAGCTCGTGCTGCCAAAAGAGATTTACTTCCAAGCTTCACTATTATGGGAACTTTTGGTTTTAACGGATACACAAGTTTATCTAAAATTTTTGGTGCTCACACAGGAATGGCTGACTTATGGCTTATGCCAAATTGGGATATTTTTGACGGAGGTCGAAAATATAACATCATGAAATTAAGAAAGCTTCAATATGAACAAGCTCAAAAAGAATATGAAAAAGCTGTTATTGCCTCAATTCAAGAAGTTAACGATACATTAGCCATACTAAAAAAAGAAAATAAAAACTATAACTTATCAGAATATATTTCAGAAATCACAAAAACAAAAGCAAAGTTAAAACTAAACAACAGAAACTACGGGCTTGCAAACGATTTAGATTACATTTTGTATCAAACTGCCGAAATTTTAGCGCAAGAAAAGTTGGTTAGCGATAAAATAAATTATATAATTTCATCTGTAAATTTATATAGAGCAACAGGTGGTGCTGATTACACAGAAAATCTATAGATTTAATTATCGTTAACTACAAAATAAGGAAAAACCTTTTGGAAATTTTAGCAAGATTAAACGGGCTTATTGGAATTATTTTTATTCTTGGCATTTGCTATTTAATGTCTAACAATAAAAAAAGAATTAACTATAAAACAGTGGGGGTAGGATTAGTGCTGCAATTTACCCTTGCTGTTTTTATTATGAAAATCCCTTTAGGAGTGAAAATTTTTGAATTTCTGGCAAAAATAATCAATAAAATTCTTGCGGCGTCAATCGAAGGTTCAAACTTTGTTTTTGGCTGGTTAACCTCATCGCCCGATAAAATAACAGAATTATTCCCTCAAAACGATTATATTTTCGCCCTTATTATGATGTCCACCATGATTTTAATTTTAGTTATGGTAAATATCTTATATTATTACGGCATAATGCAAAGAGTCATTCTTGTGTTGGGCAAAATAATGAATAAAATCATGGGTGTTTCAGGTGCAGAAGCTTTATCAAATTGCGCAAGCCCTTTCGTAGGAAATGTTGCAGCGCAATCATTAATTAAGCACTATCTTCCCAATATGACCCGTTCTGAAATGCTTGCAGTTATGACAGGGTCAACTGCGTGTATTTCTGCCAGTTGTATCGCTATGTATACAGGCTTCGGAATAAGCACCGAATACCTATTAGCAGCTTCTGTTATGGCAATTCCGGGGTCATTTGTGGTATCTAAGATTGTTTATCCTGAAACATTAGAACCGCAAACAAAAAAAGATTTTAAAATCTCAGACAAGAAAAATGATGTTAATCTATTGGCTGCCATTTCAAAAGGCGCTTCAGAAGGTATGAGAGTATCGATTAATGTTGTGGCGGTTTTAATCGGTTTAGTTGCGATAATTGCTTTTTGTAATGAAATACTAGCTCATTTAGGACTATTTTTATTTAAATATCTTCATCTTGACCTGTCATTCATCGGTATCGATATGCAGCATTTATCCATTCAAATGTTAGTGGGTAAAGTATTCTCCATTTTTGCAGCTTTAATCGGAGCAACTTGGGGCAATATTGAAATGATAGGAACCTTAATAGGTGAAAAATTTATTTTAAATGAAACAATAGCCTATATTGACTTAGTAAAATATATAGATTTAGGTGCATTAAGCCAAAAGAGCATAGTAATTGCAACTTTTGCCTGCTGCGGTTTTGCAAATCTGTCAACAATTGCAATTCAAATCGGAGGTATTGGCGAACTTGCTCCAAATCAAAGAAAAAACTTGGCAAGATTAGGCGTAAAAGCTTTGGTTTGCGGAACATTAGTGAGCTATATTTCAGCGGCAATGGCAGGAATATTATTATAATGAGTGAAGTTATATCAAAAACAATTAAAATAGCTGTCGATAAATTACCGCCAAGCGTTGAATTTATTGAAAACGAAATCAAAAAAACAGGTTTAGACCCTATCAGGTGGGCAATTACAGATGTAAATAAAAAAGAGCTGACTCTCAGTGTGTCAGCTCTAAAATAATTTATATTGCCATTAATTATCTTTTTTCTTAATTAATTTTGAAACTACATTCAATATTAATAACACACCGATTAAACTTAGCGCGATAATAATAAACATACTTTTTGTGCTTACGACAATTATGGATAATAACGCACAAACCATTGAGAAACTAGCCAATAATAAGACCAATTTATCTTGAGAATAACCGGCATGCAATAATTTATGGTGAATATGTTCAGCGTCTGCTACAAAAGGACTTGAGCCTTTTAAAATTCTTCTTGTAGAAGAAAAAACAACATCCATTAAAGGAATTGCAAGAATTAAAATAGGTAAATACATACTAATTCCTTGACTTGGCTTTACAATACCTGTTATAGATAGTGTTGCCAATAAAAAGCCTGCATATAAAGCCCCTGAATCACCCATAAAAATTTTAGCCGGATTATAATTAAAGGTTAAAAACGCACACATTGCACCCATTAAAATGAATGCTATTAGAGCTGTAATCGGCACACTAGGCGCTAAAACCAAAGATACTATTCCAATTGCAAGAGCTGAAATGCTGACAATAGAGCCTGCTAAACCGTCAATTCCGTCTATAAAATTAATAGCGTTTGTAATCCCTACAATCCATAATAAGGTAATCGGATATGACATAATTCCAAGCTCAATATTGGCGCCAAAAGGATTATAGAATGTTTCAATTCTAACCCCCAAAAGAATAACTATTGTAGCTATTGCAATTTGAATAAACAATTTAAATTTAGCATTTAAACCGTAAACATCATCAATTAAACCCATTAAAAACATCAAAGACCCGCCTGTTATAATAGCAGATAAGCCTTGACCTTTCGGATAATAACTCAATACAACCAAAAATAAAAAAGTTAACATAACGGACGACCAAATTGCAACTCCGCCAAGGCGTGAAATTTGCCCATGGTGGATTTTTCTTTCGTTCGGAACATCAACAAGATGATTTTTCTTTGAAAAATAAATAACCAATGGCACTATAAAAATGCCTAATAAATAAGCAATTATTGTTCCTAAGACATGTGCTTGAGATAATTTAATCATAATCTTTCCTTACATATTTTCATACAATGGAAATTGTTTACACAATTCCAATGATTGTTTTCTTAAATTTTCTTTTGTATCTTTTTCCAAAATAGCATCTGCTATAATTTTTGCAATTTTTTCCATTTCAGGCTTTTTCATTCCTCTTGTGGTTGTTGCAGCTGTTCCAATTCTAACTCCTGATGTTACAAAAGGAGAGGTTGGATCATTTGGAACAGTGTTTTTATTAGCAGTTATACCCACTTCCTCTAATAAATTTGCAACATCTTTTCCTGTTTTATTTAATCTTCTTAAATCGATTGTCATAACATGGTTTTCAGATTTTCCACCCACAATATCAATTCCGTTTTCAATTAATTTTTGAGCTAAATAAGATGAATTTTCAACAACTTGTTTTGCGTATGTTTTAAACTCTTCACTAAGTGCTTCTTTTAGGGCTATTGCTTTACCTGCAATGATATGCTCCAAAGGTCCCCCTTGAATTCCGGGGAATACTGCTTTATCTATTCCTTGAGCGTGTTCTTCTTTACACATAATAATGCCGCCTCTTGGACCTCTAAGGGTTTTATGAGTTGTAGTTGTAACAAAATCAGCATAAGGAACAGGGCTTGGATGAACTCCAGCTGCAACTAACGCTGCAATATGAGCTATATCGACCATAAAATAAGCGCCGACTTTTTTTGCAATATTTGAAAATCTTTCAAAATCAATTATTCTTGAATAATTGCTGGCACCTGCAATAATTAATTTCGGTTTGTGTTCTAATGCTTTTCTTTCAACATCATCATAGTCAATTACACCGTTTTCATCAACGCCGTATGAAACCACGTTATAATTAATTCCTGAAAAATTAACACTTGACCCATGGGTTAAATGGCCGCCATTTGATAAATCCATGCCTAAAATTGTATCCCCTGTTTTTAAGGCATATAAAAATACAGCCATATTAGCCTGAGCTCCGGAGTGCGGCTGAACATTGGCATGGTCGCATTTAAAAAGCTCGCAACATCTTTTAACTGCTAATTCTTCAATTTTATCTATAAATTCACATCCGTTATAGTATCTTTTATAGGGTTTACCTTCAGCGTATTTGTTTGTTAATACACTTCCACATGCCGCCATAACAGCAGGAGAAGTAAAATTTTCAGAAGCAATTAATTCAATCGTTTCTCTTTGTCTTTTTAATTCTTGTTCAATATAGCCTGCAACTTCAGGGTCTGTTTGTTTTATAATATCAAGCTCCATTAAATTCTCCTCATAAAATATCTAAAACTATTTTACATTAAAAATAATTCAATAAAGAGAACTTAATAAAAATTTTATTTAGCAAGAAATTTTATTAATTGATTATAATCAGATTGTTTTTTTGCTTTAAATGCTTCAAGAGTAGCTTTGTCTACTCCTTCAAACTTCAATTTATCAAGAACATCAATTTCTGCACGTCTTGCATACACTTCGCACACATTTGTAACATATGCCAAATAATCATTTTTGCCTGTTTTATAATCCAAAATTAATGACTCAATCATGCTTTTTGGTGTAAACATAGGCGTATATATATTTTTACCGTCCTTACTTTTGGCATATATTTCAAATACCGCAGGGTTTAATTTTCTATCACTATTTACTTTAACAAGAACATCTCCAACAGTTGCAATTTTTTGATCTAATGAAATTTCTTTTTTTGGAGTAAAACTAAATACAAAAGGAAATATTTTCTTAATTGATTCATCAGAAAGCTCTGGGAATTGCTTTTTAAAACCGGATAAAATATACTCTTTTGCACCTTCCCCATGGAGTGACATTTGTAATTGCCTTGCATGCTCTAATTCATGAGCTAAAGTTGTAGCCTCCTCCATTAAAAATTCAGGCAATGTTCCTTTCTCGAGTCCCATTTTTTTAGCTGTCTTAGAATCTAACCAAACAAACATATTTTTGGCGGAATCTGTTCCTCCTTTTTCTTTTGCAGCTTTATAAAAGTTTTTAATAGATAAATTGTTTTTGTTTATTCTAATAGTATTATCATTAGGAAGATAACCGCCAAGCGTATTTTTATCTAATTTTTCAAACTTTAGTTCAGGTTTAACAAAATCAAAGCCGCTTTTTTTCATATGTTCAGCAACATCATCAGCTAATTTATTATATTGTTCTGTTATTAATTTTTTAATTTTATTTGTATTATAACATTTAACTAAACCATAAACAGCCGCAAGAGCGGTGCCAATACCCGCACCAATTAACAGAGCTTTTTTAACATTCACTTTTGGTTTTTTTGAAGTAAATTCAACACTGTCTTTTTGCAAAGGAGCTAAATTTGAATTTTTAACAACGGAATTTGCAGCACTCAAAGTTTGTGTGTTTGAATTTTTAATATTATTCAAGTAACTTTGATTTATTTGTGACAATTCCATAAAAACCCCTTAATATCTAAAAAACACAAGGGAAGAAATTATTGCCTTTTGAGTTCAATTTATTAAACAATATTAAACATTCTGTTTCGAATAAATTAAATAAAAAATTCTTTTTACTCTGTTTCTTTTGGCTTTTGTAAAATTTTGTATGGTGTTTTCGTCCACTCCCTCAAATTCACCGTTTTTGACGGCTAAATATTCTGCAATAAAAGCGTCTAATTCAGATAAATTAGTTATATATTCTTCATAACTTTTATTTACTTTAATCATTGAACTTAATATTGTTTCAGGTTCAAAAAATAAAATACAACTTCCATTATCAAGCTCTAATAAATTTTCAAAATCAACACAATCTAATTCGCCTTTTTTTAAACCTACATTTTGAAAAACAGCTTTTTTATCTGGTTCAATTTCTTTTTTGGGTTCAAACTCAAATACAAAAGAAAATAAACGCCTAACTTCTTCATCAGGCAATTTATAAAGAGTTTGAATAGTCTTGATGAATAAATTTTTTGCTCCTTTTAGATGAAGTATGGTTTGAATTTGTTTTGCATGCTGAAATTCATGGGTCAAAATTGAGTTCATAATAAGTCTAAACTCTTCAATAGAGGCTTGTTTGATGTTACTTTTTGATTGTTTTTCTTTTTGTTCTAAAGAACTAAAATACCCTATAAAATCATCTGATTTATACCATTTATTTAAAGATGATTTTTTAGAATTTATTACAATTGTATTGTCCCATATATGATAGTCAGCATTAATATCATCGGGAAGTTTTTTAAATTCCAATTTTGGTTTTTGAAAAGTCAAACCTTGTTCTTCAAATTCTTTTGCAATTTGTGCCGATAATTTTTCATATTCTTCTTGAATAATTTTAATGGCTAAATTTCTATCTTGCTCTATAGCTTGAATTTCTCTTAGAAAAGATTTAATTCCATAAAAAGAAGGTGAACTTTTCTTTTTTAATTCAAAGGTATCCTTTGAAAGAGTATTAAAGGTTTTTAAAATTGCTGTTTTATTGTTAATATTGTTATATTTTATATAAGAATAATTTTTTATAGATGTAATCATAAACATAATTAACTTTCTAAATATTTAAATAAATAATGCATAGTTCTTTTTTTTAAATATGCGATATATTTATCAAAACTATTATCATTCTCAGAAAAACCTATTTTCTGAAACACATCAACTTCGAGCATATGAGCTAAAACTTCGTTAATACTTGAAAAATATTCTTCTTTTGTTAGTTCTTTACCTACAAACACAGCGCCAAACATTTCCCTTGGAGCAAAAAGAGGAATGTAAGTATTCTTTGAAACGCGTCTTATTTTAGCAGGATTTATCTTATCTTCATACCCGTCAGCAATACAAAGCTCAAAATTACAATATGGAATTGGTTCATCTAAAGAGATTATTCTTTTTGGTTTAAAATCAAGGACAAAAGAAACGCTTCGCGCCAATTCTTCTCTTGAAACATCAGGATTAAGTTTTTGCAGTCCATCAAGATACATATCTTTTACCCCTTCAGCATGAAGAGTAATTTGAGTATTTATCGCATGCTGCATTTCATGAACAAGATAACCTGTAATTGCTGTCGGCAATTTATATTTTCGACTTCTTATTCTTTCGTGTGAATTAAAATATGGGTCAACTGTTATTGTATTAAAATCAGAACTATAATTAGCACGTGTAGGCGCATCATTTATTTTTTGAAAAACGAGCTTTGGTTTTTCAAAAGCATAACCCATTTTTTCCATTTTTTTAGCGGTTTCATCAGCTAATATTTCATATTCTCTATAAATATCTCTTTTTATTTTATCCAGCTGAATTTTATCTTTTACTGTTTGAAAAGGTGTTTTATGCATACTCAAAGGAACTCTTTTAGCTTCCGTATCTGAACCTAAAGGCGAAGAATTAGAGTTTTTAGAAGTATTTTTTGAAGTTTTTTTAATGCCAAAGTATTTAATAGGGCTAGCAGTTAATGAGATTCTCATATTTTTCCTTTTTTTACATTTAACATAAAACAAATGAATAATTTAAATTGCTTAATTTTTTTATTGTAAAATTATTATTGTCACGAGTTTTATATAAACGTCGCAAAAAATAGAAAGATTAACAACAATGAAAAATAAAAAACTTAGAAATATAGCAATTATTGCTCACGTAGACCATGGCAAAACCACCCTTGTAGATTGTATTTTAGACGCTACAAATGTATTTAGCGAGCACGAACAAATGGGAACTTGCGTTTTAGATAATAATGATATTGAAAAAGAAAGAGGTATCACAATACTATCTAAAAATGTTGCCGTTGAATATAAAGGGGTTAAAATTAATGTCGTTGATACCCCCGGTCACGCTGATTTTGGCGGAGAAGTTGAGCGTGTTTTAGGTATGGTTGATGGAGCACTGTTAATTGTTGACGCCCAAGAAGGCCCAATGCCTCAAACAAGATTTGTTTTATCAAAAGCTCTTGAGCTTGGCATAAAAATAATCGTTGTAATCAATAAAATCGATAAACCGGGTGCAGACCCTGACGGAACACTTGATAAAGTCTTTGATTTATTTACGGAATTGACAGACAGAGATGATTTAATTGATTTCCCTGTAATTTACTCTAGTTCACTAAATCGCTATGCAAAAGTTAACTTAGAAGATGAAAATAAAAACATTCTTCCTTTATTGGATTGCATTTTAGAAAACATTGAAGGTCCTGAAGCAGATATAGATTTGCCTTTACAACTTCAAATCACAACGCTTGATTATAATGATTATGTTGGAAGAATTGCAATCGGAAGAATTAAAAACGGTTCAATAAAATCTCAAGAACAAGTTGCCCTATTAAAAGCAGACGGCACAATTGAAAAAGGCAAGATTGTTAAATTGTTTGGCTTTAAAGACCTTGGAAGAGTAGAAATTCAAGAAGCATTCGCGGGTGACATCGTTGGTGTTGCAGGTTTTTCTGATATTCAAATAGGCGAAACCATTTCTTGTTTATCTAATCCTGTTGCTCTGCCTTTAATTAAAATCGATGAACCGACTCTTCAGATGAACTTTTCAATTAACGATTCACCTTTTGCAGGAACCGAAGGCAAATTTGTTACATCAAGACAATTAAGAAAAAGATTATATTTTGAGCTTGAAAAAAATGTATCGCTTAGAGTTGAAGATACAGAATCAACAGAAGTATTCAAAGTTTCAGGCAGGGGTGAATTACATCTTGGCATTTTAATTGAAACAATGAGAAGAGAAGGTTATGAATTTCAAGTTTCAAAACCGGAAGTAATTTATAAGGAAGTTAACGGCGTTAAAATGGAACCGTTTGAAAACTTAATCGTAGATGTACCTGAAGAATTTGTTGGTTCTGTTATTGAAAAATTAGCTTCAAGAAAAGCTCAAATGGTTTCAATGGATGCAGGCATAAAAAGAACAAATATTGATTTCACAATTCCAGCCAGAGGTCTGATTGGTTTTAGATCTGAATTTATCAGAATGACAAAAGGCGAAGGTATAATGTATCATACTTTTGACAGATATGATGAGTACGCAGGCGACATTCCGCGTCAAAGAACGGGCTCTTTAATTGCCCACGAAGACGGTGAAGCGGTTGCATATGCACTTCATCAGTTTGAAGACAGAGGTGTATTTTTTATAACTCCTAAAACAAAAGTATATAGAGGCATGATTGTGGGTGAATGTAACCGCCCTCAAGATATTGCGGTTAATGTTTGTAAAACTAAAAAAATGACAAACATGCGCTCAGCCACAGCTGATGTTATGGTAACTTTGCAAGCGCCCAAAATTATGGGTCTGGAGGACGCTCTTGAATATATTCAAGATGATGAACTTGTCGAAATAACGCCAAAAAATGTCAGAATAAGAAAAGCTGATTTAGTTAAATTAAGATAAAAAAAGACCGCAAAAAGCGGTCTTTTAATTACAAAACTACAAATTTTAAAAATAAAATTAGCAAATTTTTTTATTTAGCGCTTTTGTAATATCTACATAAGAAATAATACAAAATTAATCAAAAAAACAAGAAAGGAATAATAGTGATAAATAAAATCAATTCAAATATAAGTTTTAAAGGAAAAGTGTATATTGGCGGCACAAACGAACAACAAAGAACAGAATTTGCTAAAAAAATAAATACCTATGCTCCTGAAGATAAAGAAAGAATAATCTGGGGATTGAGCAACATTAAAAGTATACTTAAATCAGCTACACCTGAAGAAGACACATATCTAATAGATTTTAAACATACAAAATCTGATGATTTTGGCGATACACTACAATTAAGCGTTGAAAAAGGCAAAGCAACTTTAAAAACTATAGAAGTTAGCGCAAATGATGTAAATTCTGAAGATGAATTTACAAAAACATTCAGCCCTGAAAGTCAAACAAATGCAATCAGACGCATATTTACAAGTATGGCTGACGCAATGCATGCTTATGTTAGAGAGGTTAATTATAAACCCAAAGAAAGTGATGAAATTGAACAAATTTTAAGCAAACTTAAATAAATATTCTTTATAAGACAAAACAGACTGCAGTGAGCAGTCTGTTTTTTTATAAGTATCAACACCTCATTTCATTCATTAACAAAAATTTACATTTCATAAAATCTGATTTTATGCGATAATTTAATCATTGAAAGTTAAAGGAGATTAAAGATGAGAGATATTTCACCTCTACAAAAAGAAAGACTTGCTTATAAACCAAAATTAGCAGGTGCTTTAGCAAACGGCATTAAAAATATTAAACTTGCTCTTGGTGCTGAAACTCAAGCAGTAGCCGACAGGGAAGATATTAAAAAATTATTTTCACACGTATACGGTAAACCAATTGCAAAATTCGATACAGTTGGTCAAGATTTATCTGACGAATTAAAAAACATTGGCGTTATTCTTTCAGGCGGTCAAGCCCCCGGAGGACACAATGTTATAGCTGGTTTATACGACGCTATAAAAACAGCAAACAAAGAAAATAAATTATACGGTTTCTTAGGCGGTCCTTCAGGTATTGTTGACGGTAAATACATGGAAATGACAGATGAAATCATTAACGCATACAGAAATACCGGCGGTTTTGATATCATTGGTTCAGGCAGAACGAAATTAGAAACTGAAGATCAATTTAAAAAAGCTCTTGAAGTTTGCAAAAAACTTAACATTAGCGCTATTGTTATTATTGGCGGAGATGATTCAAATACAAACGCTTGTCTTTTAGCTGAATGGATGGCTGAAAATAACACAGGAATTAGCGTAATAGGATGTCCTAAAACAATAGACGGCGATCTTAAAAATGACCAAATCGAAATCTCATTCGGTTTTGATACAGCAACAAAAACTTATGCTGAATTAATCGGAAACATCCAAAGAGATGCAAACTCAGCTAAAAAATATTGGCACTTTATTAAATTAATGGGAAGAAGCGCTTCACATGTTTGTCTTGAAGTTGCACTTCAAACTCAACCAAACATTACTTTAATCGGCGAAGAAGTTGAAGCTAAAAAACAATCCTTGAACGACATTGTTTCATATATGGCTACAATTATTGCTCAAAGAGGTAACGCAGGTAAAAACTTTGGTACAGCTCTAATTCCTGAAGGTTTAATTGAATTTATTCCTGAAATGAAAGTTATGATTGCTTCATTAAATGATTTACTTGCAGGTTTAGAAAAAGATGAAACATATAAAAACGCTTCTCAAAATCAAAAATATGAAATTATTTCTTCAAAATTAGACACAGAAAGTGCTAACTTGTTTAATTCTCTACCTTCTCAAATTAAAGCACAATTATTAATGGATAGAGACCCTCACGGTAACGTTCAAGTTTCAAAAATAGAAACAGAAAAATTGTTAATTGAAATGGTTAGAGAAAAACTTGAAGAAATGAAAAAACAAGGCTCATACAAAGGCAAATTTGCAGACCAAGCACACTTCTTCGGCTATGAAGGAAGATGTGCAATGCCTTCTAACTTTGACGCAGATTACTGCTATTCACTTGGCTACAATGCATTTGCTTTAGTTCAATCAGGTCTTACAGGCTATTTATCATCAATCAAGAATACAACAAAACCTGCAAGCGAATGGGTTGCAGGAGGCGTTCCTCTTACAATGATGATGAACATGGAACGTCGTCATGGCGAAATGAAACCTGTAATTAAAAAAGCACTTGTTGATTTAGAAGGTGCGCCTTTTAAAGCTCTTGAAAAAAATAGAGATAAATGGGCAAAAGAAGATTGCTATATCTTCCCCGGAGCAATTCAATACTTTGGACCTTCAGAAGTTTGTGATGTTACAACAATTACATTGCAATTAGAACAAGAAAAACAACTTGTTAACGTATAAATAATAAATAAAATATACAAAAACACACTTACAAAAAAGTAAGTGTGTTTTTGTATAGCAAATTATAATATTTAGGATTTTTATACACATCAAATGATTAAAAAAATTCAAAATAGCCCCATATTTATTTATAAAAACAAAATAAATCCGTCACCAAAAAATATCATAACTTTTAAGGGAAATTGCGAAGATTGTTTTATTCGAAATACCCCTGAAGATACTTATGACTCCTTTAGCGGATTAAAAGACAAGAAAACATTAATCCGCTCAATTGAAAAAATAATTTCATCAGGTAATGACGATTTTTATCTTGCAATGTTTGATATAGACAACTTTAAATCAATAAATGAATTGCTGGGATATATTGTCGGAGATGAATTTATATCTGAAATTGCAGATATTATAAAACAAGAAGGCAAAAAAGAAGGTTTTGAAGGATACAGGTTTGGCGGAGAAGAATTTATATTGTTAGTTCAAGGCGGCAATATAGAAAAAATTAAAAAATTATGCAAACAAATTCAAGATAAATTCAAAAAAAGCAGAATAATTACCCAATACGAAAATGAATATATAACTAAATGCCAAAGAAAATTAAATGAACTTTTAAAAATTGACGCGCTTTTGGCAAAAATAAAAGAGGAAGAAATAAATTATAGGACACTTTCTGAATTAGCAGAGCTTGATTGTGAACTATTAAGAAATTCTACTTTTAAAAACAGGCTAAATAAGGCAAAAAAAGATTACAAACATCATCTTGAAGAATTAATAGCGCTCGCACTTGAACAAGAAGATTCTTCAACAATAAAAAGTGTTCTTTATGATTTATCCAAAAAAATACAATCGCAAGACCCAAAAAATTATAAAGACTTATTTGAAAATAGCAGCATAAAAGACTATCTGAATGACAAATTCGAAAATAAAGATAAAATTCAAGAACTTCTACGCTGGCTTAGTGTACACAAAAAAAACAACGGTTTTTCGGCAACTAGCAGCATAATAAAACTAAAACAAGATACGCAAAATTCAGCTATTGAACTAATAAATACAGCAGGAGAAGAACTAAAAAGGGGCAAGGGCATAAACAAAGGAGAAGTTTACATAAAACTTTAATCCCATATTTCAATAAAACAAATAATATTTGGTTTATGGTAAAATTATAGGGCTGATACTTAAAAAAGGAAATAAAATGTTAAAAGTAGGAATAGTAGGACTCCCAAACGTCGGTAAATCAACTTTATTCAATGCGCTAACCAATTCAAAAAATGCCCAAAGCGCAAATTACCCTTTTTGCACAATCGAACCGAATGTTGGAGTTGTAAATGTTCCTGATGAAAGATTATATAAGCTAAAAGACCTTGTTCACACCCAAACCGTCATACCCACAGCAATTGAATTTGTTGATATTGCAGGACTTGTAAAAGGTGCTTCTAAAGGCGAAGGTTTGGGAAATCAATTCTTACATAACATTAGAGAAGTTGACGCCATTGTTCAAGTTGTCAGATGTTTTGATGATGTTAATACAATCCATGTTAACGGAAAAGTTGACCCTGTGGATGATATTGAAACAATAAATATGGAGCTTGCTCTGGCTGATATTTCAACCTTAGAGAATATTTCAAAAAGAATTTCAAAACAAGTTAAAGCAGGTGACAAAGAAGCCAAAATTCAAGATAGCGTTATACAAAAATGTATGCCATTCCTTGAAAAAGGTCAATTTATTGACTCAAGCAATTTCACAGAAGATGAAAAAAAGGCGCTTCATTTTTGTCATTTATTAATGTCAAAGCCTGTTATTTATTGTGCTAATGTTTCTGAAATGGATTTATTAAACGGAAACGAATACACTAAAAAAGTCAGAGAACATATTGGCAATAACGCTCAAATGGTTTTAATTTGCGCCAATTTAGAAGAAGAATTGGTTGACCTTGGCGAACAGGAAGCAAAGAACTACCTAAATGAGCTTGGAATTAAAAATTCAGGCATAGAACAAATGATTAAATCCGCTTATGATATTTTAAATTTAAGAACATACATCACAGCGGGCGAAAAAGAAGTTCGAGCTTGGACAATCACAAAAGGCACAAAAGCTCCAAAAGCAGCAGGAGTTATCCACACAGACTTTGAAAAAGGCTTTATTAAAGCCGAAGTTGTTTCTTATGATGATTTTATTTCAGCAGGCTCTTGGGCAGCTGCAAGAGAAAAGGGAGTTGCTCGCCTTGAAGGAAAAGACTATATTGTTCAAGACGGAGATATAATGGTATTCAGATTTAATAATTAGTTTAAAAGTGTTATAAATACATTATTTCAAACTGTTACAGAATTTTATTAAATAATTGATGATTGAAAATTTAAATCGGGCATTATATTAATAGATAGGTAAAAAGGTCAGAAGAAAAATGAGCGAAGTCCAATTTCAAAATGATATTCAAAAATTAATTGAAATCTTGCCTCTTAAAATTAAAAGAAATATTCAAGAAGGCTTATTGGATGACGCCATTGAAATAGTTCTTGATATCGGCAGAATTCCTGAAATACGCCTTGGAAACGGGAAAATTATTTCTCTTGGGTCTGATACCGTTACAAGAGAAGATCTTGATTATATAACCGAACAACTCCCGGAATTTACTTCCGATAATCGTTCGGGAATAGCCGGCACTCTCCATAGAATTAGCGCAATCAGAAACAGACAAGGTAAAATTGTAGGCTTAACCTGTAGAATAGGCAGAGTAATCACAGGAACAATAGAATGTATCAAAGATTTTGTTGTACAAAATAAATCTATTTTATTTTTAGGCCGCCCCGGAGTCGGAAAAACTACAAAACTAAGAGAAATCACCCGCCTTATGGCAGATGAGCTTGGTAAGCGTGTAGTTGTTGTTGATACATCCAATGAAATCGCAGGTGACGGTGATGTTGCACATCCTGCAATCGGAAAAGCAAGAAGAATGCAAGTTTCTCAGCCTGAATTTCAAAAAGACATAATGATTGAAGCTGTCGAAAATCATACTCCTGAAGTTATTGTAGTGGATGAAATCGGAACAGAACAAGAAGCACAAGCCGCAAGAACAATCGCAGAACGCGGCGTTATGCTTATTGCAACAGCACACGGCAACACTCTTGATAATTTAATCAAAAACCCGACACTATCCGATTTAATTGGCGGAATTGATACAGTTACTTTAGGAGATGACGAAGCAAAACACAGAGGCTGTCAAAAAACAGTTCTTGAAAGACAAAAGCAACCGACTTTTGATATAGTAATTGAGATTATAGACAGAAACACCCTAGCTATTTATAAGGATTCTGCAACTGCCGTTGATTATATTTTAAGAGGCTGGCCAATAAGCCCTGAAATCAGAAAAGTGGACGGAAATTACAAAGAAAAAAAGCCCGAAATTAATATATTGAAAAAGGTTGAAGAGCTTGAAAATAAAACCCTTAACACCTCTCAATCCCCTTTGAGCTTTAATTTCAACAGACAAAAATACGTTCAAGAAAACAAAAAACATAAAAAAATCTATATCTATGCCGTTTCTCGCTCGATTGTAGATAAACTAATCGAAAGACTTGATATAGATGCGCAAATCGTAAGAAATGTTGAAGAAGCGGATTTTGTTATAGCGCATAAAAATTTCGCAAAAGGCGGAACAAAAATCCTTGCAACTGCAAACGAATATCATTTACCTGTATTTTTTGTAAGAACTAATTCTATGAGTCAAATTCAAAGAGTATTAAAAGAAGCTCTTAATTTAACTCAAGAAAATCAAGAAATTCAATCTTTAACAAATTACAAAGATGCAACAGAATTAGCACTGGATGAAACAAATGCGGCTATTGCAAAATTATCGGAAGGGGCTGAAGTAATTGAACTTGAACCGCAAGAAAAACAAATAAGAAAACTTCAACACGAACTTGTTGAAGCCCATGGGTATCGCTCAATCAGTGTTGGAGAAGGAAATTTTAGACACTTAAAAATCTTCAAAGATGAATAAAACAGAAACAATAGAAAATTTTCAAATAAAATATAAAAAACACATTTTTTCAAAATCAATTAAAATTACTTTAAAAAAAGACGATTTTATCTTGGTTACAATGCCTTATATTTGCCCATATAAAACCGCAAGAGAATTTTTATTATCCAATTTTGAAAAAATTAAAAATTTCAATTTAAATAAAAAAATTATCCCTCAAAATTTTAAAACAAAATTTGATACTCTAAAAATTATTCCTTTTAGTGAATTAAAAACAATAAAAAAAGATAAAATAATTCATTTTTATTATCCAAAAAATGAAGATTTTTCATCTAAACAAATCCAAAAAGAATTATCAAAAGCCTATCTTGAAGCTTTGAAAATTGAAGCAAAAAATTATCTCCCTCAAAGACTAGAATTTTTAGCCAAAAAATATAATTTTAAATACAATAAAACTTCTCTAAGAAATCAAAAAACACGCTTTGGCAGCTGCTCATATCAAAACAATATAAGTTTAAATATAAATTTAATGAAATATGATTTTGATATCATTGATTATGTCTTAATCCATGAATTATGTCATACAAAAGTTAAAAATCATTCCAAAAATTTCTGGATAGAAGTTGAAAAATATTGCCCTGATTACAGGGAATTAAGAAAAAAATTAAAATCAAATTATTAAGTTTAATTAATTTAATTAAAAAATTAATCAATAATTTTTCTGTTCAGGTTTAATATGTATTATAATATCAATATGAAAGGTGGAGGAAAATATGAAAAAAATATTAATTTCATCACTATTATTAATGTTTGCTTTTAGCGGTTTAACAATGGCTCGAACAGTTTATGATTCAACAGGAAGAAACATTGTTCATGACGGCACTTTAAGAGGTCAAAAAAGAGAAGCGGCACAAAGAGCAGAACAACAAAGAAAAATGCAAGCAGCTGCAGCGGCAAAATTAAACTATGAACAAGCTCTAAAATCTCTCGAAGAACCAAAACCAAAAACAAACTTCTATCAAGACAGAATTCAAACAAATAAAGAAGAAAAATAATCTTAAAAGCCTCAATCAATTTGAGGCTTTTAATTTATCAAACAAAACCTTTTCCCATTCAAAAGCATTTTTAATGCTGTCAAAGGTTGTTCTTTTAGGTTTCCAATTAAGAATTTCTTTTGCTTTTGAAGAATTAGCAAGCAAAATCTTTGGATCACCCTCTCTTTTTTCAACAATCTTGAAGTTAATTTCTTGCCTTGTAACTTCCTGAGAAATATTAAATATTTCCCTAACACTTTGACCTTCTTGAGTGCCCAGATTAAAAACATCTGTTTTATTGAATTTATTTAAATAATCAAGTGCCAATCTGTGGGCATCGGCTAAATCCAATACGTCAACATAATCTCTTATACAGGTGCCATCTTTAGTATCATAATCATTTCCAAATATTTTAAACTCAGATGTTTTATTGAAAACTGATTTTAAAATATTGGGAACTAAATGTGTTTCAGGGTTATGCCATTCTCCTATTCTTATTTTTTCATCAGCTCCTATAACATTAAAATATCTCAATCTTATTGATTTTAAATTATAGGCTTTATCATAATCATCCATAATTTTTTCAATCATTAATTTTGTACTTCCATATGGATTTATAGGGATTTGCGGATGATTTTCATCAATCGGAGTATATTTTGGCTCTCCATATGTTGCAGCAGTAGAAGAAAACACAATTTTTAAAATATTATTTTCAATCATGGAATTTAACAAGTTAACAGTGCCTAAAACATTATTAGAATAGTATAAGCTTGGATTAACGACACTTTCTTTCACTTGAGATAACGCAGCAAAATGAATTACAGAATCAATTTGAAATTTTTTAAAAACAGACGAAATATCTTCTTTATTTTTTAAGTCGCCTTGAATAAATTTTATTTTAGGATTAATTTTTTGTAATTCATAAACTGTTTCAATATGACCTGTTGATAAATTATCAAAAATCAAAATATCATCTAAACCATATTCACTGAAACACAAGGCACAATGACTGCCAATATAGCCTGCCGCTCCTGTTATGAGTATCATATTTCCCTTTTTCTATCTGAGAGTTAAACCTATTATATTTTTTTCAAGATTTGATCTTATTTTTGCCATTTCTGCTTGAATTATATCATCAGTTAGCGTTTTACCATCATCTTGCAGAGTTATTCTAAAAGCAAGAGATTTTTTACCCTTTTCTATGTTTTCACCTTCATAGATATCAAAAACCTTTACACCTTTAAAAATATTTTTATCCGCAGATTTTTTAATTGCTTTATATAATTCTTCAACCGTAATTTCTTTTGGTGCGCTAAAAGCAATATCTCTTTGAACTGCGCCATATATAGGCAATTTTTTATATTTTACTATTGACGGATTAATAGCACAAATTACTTCTTCAAGATTAATTTCAAAAATATAAAGAGATTGATTGAACTTCAATTTATCGGATAAAATCGGATGTAATTTACCAATGTATCCTATTGGCTGTTTATTTTTTCCCAAAATTGAAATCATAGCACCTTGCGCAGGATGAATAAACTCATAATTTTTAGCATCACTATCAGAAAATGCAGAATAAATTATTCTTTTTGATAAACCTAATTTATCGAACAAGCTTTCTAAAACACCTTTTAAGGTATAAAAATCGTCTTGTTTTTTTACAACTAAGCTATTGTTAATGTTACCAAAAATGCAGCCTATCAACTTTCTTGTTTCAACAACTCCGGCGTCATCTTCTGTCGGGGTTGTTTTTTGAATATAGGTTTTTCCGATTTCATATAATCTGAAGTTCTTTTGTCCGTTATCAAAATTATTTTTAACAACTTCTAGCATATTAGGATAAAGATTTTGTCTTAAGGTTGAAAAATCTTCGCTATGAGGATTTTTTACCCTTATTGCAACTTCATCGTCAAGCGGTTGATTAAATGTATTACACAAATTTTTACCAATTAGGGAACTTGTAATGATTTCGTCAAAACCATAAGAAAGCATTAATTCATTAACTGTTTTGATTGTTTTTGTATCAAAGCTTATATCCGCTCCTTGGTTAATATTCGGAAGCTCGGGAGAAATTTTATCAAAACCGTCTATTCTTGAAATTTCTTCAATTAAATCAATTTCTCTTTCAACATCGCCTATTCTGTAACTTGGTGTTTTAAATTTTGCAGCTAATTCATTTTTTCCCAATAATTCAAAACCAAGATTTTGAAGAATTTGAATTGAGCGCTCTTGAGGAATTTCAACACCCAAAATTCTCTTAATTTCAGAATTTCTTAAAGTTATTTCAACATCCTCAAGTTTATCACATCCTGCTTTTGAAATCCCAATCAATTCAGCATTTGCATATTTTTGAAGAAGTTCAATTGAACGATACAGCCCTAATGTAACCATTTCGATATCAATACCTTTTTCATATCTTGATGAGGCCTCAGAGCGATATCCTACAGAGCGAGCTGATTTACGATTAGTATGCGGAGTAAAATACGCTGCTTCAAGAGCGATATTTTTAGAATTAGAATCGATTTCAGAATTTAATCCCCCAAAAACACCGCCTATACAAACGGGCTTTTCTTTTGTAGCAATAACTACACTTTGATTGGGTGTTAATTTTCTTTCTACTTCATCAATGGTTACTATCGATTCGTTTTCATTTGCATATCTCACACAAAGATAATTATCCAATTTATCATAATCAAAAGCATGCTGAGGTGTGCCATATTCAAGCATAACGTAGTTTGTAATATCTACTATATTGTTAATCGGACGCATGCCTGCTGCAATAATCCTTCTTTGAATAAAATCAGGAGAAGGCTTTGTTACAAGATTTTTTAAAATTGCAACACTATAAAACTTGCATATTTCATCATCTTTAATTTCAACCTCAAAATCAGTCGTATTGTTAACTTCGATTTGCGGTTTTTTAAATTTCATAGGACGATTAAATAATGCGCTTAATTCTCTTGCTATCCCAATAACGCTCATCTGATCGCCCCTATTGGCCGTTGGTGCTGTATGGAAAATAATTTCATCAGATAAGTTCATTAATTTTTCCAACGGTTGATTTAGTTCAACATTATCATACAATCTGTTTAAAATTAAAATACCGTCCTCATCTTGTAAACCCGATAAACCAAGTTCATCTTGAGAGCATAGCATTCCTTGAGATTCAACCCCTCTGATAACTGCGGGAGTAAGCTCAAATTGTTCCCCTGTTTTTCTATTTAAAACTTTAGAACCAACAGAAGCATAAGGAATAATTTGACCTATTTCAATATTTTGCGCACCGCAAACAACTCTTTTTTCAACTCCGCCTATATCAAGAGTTACAAGATGAAGCTTGTCGGCATTTGGGTGATTATCTATTTTGATTATTTTTGCTGTAACAATATTTGTGAAAGCAGGCTTTTTATACTCAATTTCTTCAACTTCAAGACCTGACATTGTTAAATTGTGGGCAATTTCTTCAGGAGCAATTCCTGCTAATTCAACAAATTCATTTAACCATTCATATGAAACCTGCATTTTTATTTCCTTATTAACTTATTAACTTAACTTTATTATATTACAAAAATATCAACTAGATTATAATTTCTATTTCATTTTTATATGTAACATAGCCCAAATATGTATTTGGCGGTTTTTTAAGATTTTTTCTTTTTGTCATAATGATTGAAGTTTTACCTGAATTTTTGGCCTTTGAATTTTCTTTGGTTAATTTTGCACAAAATTCCAACACTTCTTTATTTGGTTCTTTTTTATTATTTGGAACCTTTAAAATAATATGAGCCGAAGGAAAATTAAGCCCATGGAACCATAAATCTTCCTTTGAAGCGACTTTAGAGATTAAATAATCGTTTTGTTTGTTGTTTTTACCAATATAAATTTCATAACCCCTAAAATCAATTTTTTCTATTTTAGATGTTTCATTTTCTTTTTTATCTTGAATTAAACCTAAATCAATTAATTCATTTTTAATATCGCTTAATTCTTCAAAAACTGTCGAATTTTCGATATTAAATAATATACCCTCATAGTATTCAAGCTTTTCTTTTGCTTCTTGAAATCTTGAAAAATTATATTCATAGCTTGTTTTGGCTTTTTTATATAATGCATAATATTTTTGCATATTTTCATTTATTGATTTTGTTTCATCAAGTTCAATTGTTTTATCTTCTATTTTAAACTCTTTTTCGCCCTCTTTAATTAAATACATATAAGCCATAATTAAATCTGCATTTTCTTTATATTTAAGAGCTTTTAGGTTATCGGGTTTAAATTGAGTGATTTTAGTTAATTTTTTAATATCATTTGATAAATATTTTTTTAATTTAGCTTTTTTTGAAGATAAAATTTCATCAAACATGATATTTGAGAAATAACTATCAATTGAATTGTTAACGCTTTTTTCACCTTGCCAAAAAGAACAAATAAATTCTTTATTTTCAAGATTTTGAAGCCCTTGAAGAAATTTAAAAATCTCATCAAAACCAGAAAACCTATTAAAAACCTCTTTTAAAAGCGCTTGATTAAAATAATAAAAATTCTCACTAATTTCTTTAATATCTTTATTTTTAGCTATTTCATAAAAAGTTGAAAAACTTGTATTTAAAATATCGAGCTTTTGCTTTTGAGGAGGATAAATATATTTTATTCCGCCATAAATTTCTCTTATTGAGCTTTTTTCTTGGGAAATATTATGAATAGAACCTATTATTATTTTATTTTGCGCATTATATAAAATAATATTAGAGTGCTTACCCATAAATTCAAGCGCTAAACACATTTTTGTTAATGAACCGATTTCATCAAAATAATCAAAATAAAGCTCCAATATTCTTTCATATTTTACAAGTTTAAAATCCTTTATTTTAGAACCGTTTAAATATTTTCTTAATTGCATACAAAACATCGGCGGTTTTTGAGGAATTTTTATACCTCTTTTTTTATTTGACAGTTCATCAATAAAGCAAATATGAGGATATTTTGGATTAATATTTATATATAATTTTTTATTTTCGGATTTAGATATATTTCTGATATTTAAAATAATCTCGTATCTTGAAGGCAATTGAATTTTTTGCACAACAGAGCCCAAAATAAAATCTTTATTTTCTTCATAAAAATATTTTAATGTTAAAGAATCAAAATTATACATAATTAATTTTATTGTAATATAATAATAATTAATATGAAATGTTATTTTTTCGGCACATTCAATCCTATCCACAAAGGACATATTGAAATTGCAAGACAGGTTAAAGAAAAACTTGGCTTTCAATCTGTTGTTTTTGTACCGTCATATATGCCGCCCCACAAGGCAACAAAAGAAATACTTTCATTTTCCCACAGATTAAAAATGGTTCAATTAGCTGTCGGGGAAGAAAACACATCTGATATTGAACATAGATTAAAAGTTCCAAGTTATACCTATCGAACAATCGAAAAACTTTTTGAAGAAAACGACAATCAAAAAGTTAATTTTATAATAGGTTATGATCAATTTTTTCAAATTGAAAATTGGAGAGAACCCGAAATTTTAAAAGAAAAAATTCATTTTATTGTTATACCGAGAAAATTTCAAAATGGTCAGGTTTTAAGTTTAAAAGCTTTTGAATATTTAAAAAATAAAGGTTACAGTTTTGAAATTTTAAACATCGATTTTCTTGATGTTTCGTCAAATATGATTAGAAAATACATTGAAGAAAATCAAGATATAACAGGATTGGTTAGTTATGAGGTTAAAAACTACATTGAAAACAACGGATTATATTCTAAAATGGCTGTCAGAAAATCTGTCTGAAAAAAGATATAAACACTCCCTGGGTGCTGCATTGTGCGCTCAAAAATTGGCTAAAATATATAATCAAGACGAAGAAAAAGCATATTTAGCAGGATTAGTTCATGATTGCGCCAAAAATCAAGATGATTTTAAGCTGATGGAAATCATTAAAAATGAAATAAAGACAGGCTTTTTAAATTCTGAACTAAAAAACCCAAAAACATACCATGCTATTGTCGGAGCTTATTTTATAAAAGAAATTTTCAAAATAGAAGATAGTGAAATCATAAGTGCCGTTAGAAATCACACAATAGGCTCAGTTGATATGACCCTATTTGATAAGATTATTTTTTTAGCTGATAAAATTGAACCAAACACGAGAGATGAAAAATATTCTAAAAAAATCTGGAAAATATTAGAAAAAAATAAAGGTGTAATCGGGCTTGATTTAGCTATATTAAAATGTTTCACAGAAACCATTAAAAGCTTAGTTAAAAGAAAACTCTATATTTGTCCTACAACAATTGATGTTTATAATATGCTGATTGAAAACGTAGGAGATTTATTAGAAGACGATTAATCAACATTTATGGGTTCAACATTAATTAATTTAATAGACTCACGTGCTGTTTGTTTAAGATTTTCAGAGATATTATCCAAAATAGTCAATTGTCTTAAAATATCAATTGTTCTTTTAAATGTTCTTACAACATCCCCTTGAGAAAAATCTGTTTCGGAGAACATATTTTCCCAAGTATCCATTGGATTGTTTTCAGGATTTAAATTAGCACCAATCCAATACTCAACAAACCAGCAAAAATGTTGATTTAAATACATCGGATTTTCAATGTTATTATCTCTTTCAAGAAGAAAAATTTTTCTTCTTATGTCTTTTATTTTATTTAAAACTTTTCTGACTTCTTTTGAGCAAGGCTTTGATAGACCTTCGTCATTATTCCTGATGTCTTCACTTATAATTGCGCAAATTACGGACGATAATTCCTGACAAGATAAATTATCCAATAATCCCGATAAAATTATTTCAGATAAATATAATTCATTTTCACATCTCAATGCCATTGTGGTTTTTCCTTGTTGGGTCGGATAATTATCTTTTAAATTACCTGTTATTTCAAGGATATTTTTATGAGCTAAGAATTTTTGCCAATAAACATCTTTTTGAAATTCAATTTCTTTATCTAATTTTTTGATTTCTTTTTCATATCTTTGAGTTAATTCGATACATTTTTTATGTTTTTTATATATTTTACAAGCATTACAGCCATAGGTTTCAATTTTTCTTAAAAATTCTTTTGACTTTTCTCTATATTCAACAACTTCAGGAACATTTTCAGGGTTTTTATACTTTCCTTTTGCCTGTCTTTTTAGAGTTTTATATATTGTTCTTGTTTGAACATATAAATTTTTTAATTTATTATATTCTTCAAAATCTTTATCATCATGGTGCCACCTGCAATTAAAATCATGCGCAGCTATAATATCTTGCTCTCTTTTTTCTCGTTTTGATAAAAGAGGAGTTAACCTATCAGTTGATGAAAAATAGCCAAATGTTTTAAAAATAAGCTCTTTTGCTTCATCAAGAGAAAATCTTTGTAACAAATTTAATACCATTGAATAGCTTGGTGAAAACTTACTTTCTAATGGATTAGCGTCCGATTTAACAAGTGCTGCAACTTCATCAGGAGTTTGAAAAGGGGTTCCGATTATTACAACATATCCAATTTCATCCATGCCGCGGCGGCCTGCTCTACCGGACATTTGAAGAAATTCATTAGCAGTTAACATTCTATGCCCTGAATCCGTCCTTTTTGAAATTGAGCTTATGATTGTAGTTCTAGCTGGCATATTAATTCCTGCAGCCAGTGTTTCAGTTGCAAAAACAACTTTTATTAATCCTTTTTGAAATAATTTTTCAACCAATGCTTTCCAAGCGGGTAAAAGCCCTGCGTGGTGGGCTGCAATTCCTGATTTAATTAAATCCAATTGAGGGTTATTTTCTAAATAAGGATATTCTTTTAAATATTCATCAAGAATTTTATTAAGTTCAAGCGTTTCTTCTTTTGATAAAAGCTCTAGTTTTAAACATTTTCTGGCATTTTCATCACATTTTTTTCTTGAAAAAGTAAAATAAATAGCTGGAAGCATATTTTTTTCATTTAATACCTCAACAACGCTTGTGGTTGGATTTTTAACTTTTTCTTTTTTATTAAAGTATTTAAATTTACTCTCAGGCTTAATTTTTTTGTTTAAATCTCCGCTTGGAGTTAATAGAGGTAAAATCGTATGAGGTTTAGATGAGTCATAATAAAAAAATCTTAACGGTACCGGTCTAAAATCTGTATAGACAAGTTCTGTTTTAGAATGAACCGTGTTAATCCAATCAGTTAACTGCTTTGAATTTTTAACAGTAGCAGATAAAGCTATAATTTGAATATTTGTAGGGCAATATATAATACTTTCTTCCCAAACAGTCCCCCTTGATTCATCATTCATATAATGAACTTCATCAAGCACAACGTATCTGACATTATTCAGATTATCCTTTAGAGAACCAAAAGTGGTGCCATAAAGCATATTTCTAAATACTTCCGTTGTCATAACAACAATTTGAGCATCTCTGTTTATTGTAGTATCACCTGTTAGCAACCCTACAAGGTCGCTGCCGTAAATACTTGAAAAATCGTTGTATTTTTGGTTAGAAAGCGCTTTTAAAGGAGTTGTGTAAAAAATTCTCTCCCCCTTTTCTAAAGCTAAATGTATGGCACTTTGAGCAATACAAGTTTTGCCTGCTCCTGTTGGAGCGCAAACCACTACACTTTTGCCATTTTCAATGTGTTTAATGGCTTCTTGTTGAAAATCATCCAGTTGAAAATTAAAACCATACATCTGTTATTTAAATTCCACAATATTTTTATTTAACACCTGTTGAGCCAAAGCCGCCCTCAGCCCTTTGAGTATCAGACAAATCATCAGCCACAATAATTTCAGGCTTTAAAACCTCCATTATTGCCATTTGGGCAATTCTGTCCCCTCTTTGAACAGTAAAATCAACTTTAGAGTGATTAATCAATCCAACACAGATTTCGCCTCTGTAATCCTCATCAATTGTTCCTATTCCATTTACAACGGCAATCCCTTTTTTAATTGCCAAACCTGAACGAGAACGAACCTGAGCTTCAGTGTTGTGAGGCAATTCAATTGCAATTCCTGTCGGAATCATTCTGATTTCACCTGAAGGAATAATAATATCTTCATCGATTGCCGCAATTAAATCCATAGCAGAAGCGCCTTGTGTTTTATATTCAGGCATTGAAACAAAATTAGGTAATTTTTTTATTTTTAGAGTTAATTTTTCCATGGTTTTAGTCATTTTTCCCTCTTATTTATTTAAGTTATACAGTTCTTTTAAGCCAAACAAGGTTAGGTCTTTATCAATATAATCTAAGACATCATCCATATTATCAAATAATACTGATGAATAACCGCCAGTTGCAATTATTGTGGCTTTTTGGTTTAATTCTTTTTCGCAATTTTTAATCATGCCTTCAATCAAACATTTATGCCCTAAAACAATACCTGATAACATAGCTGAAATAGTGCTTTTACCGATTGCTTTATCAGGAGCTTCAATTTTTAATTTTGGCAATTTTGAAGTAAATTGGGCTAAAGAATTTGCTTGAATTTTAAGCCCGGGGGCAATAATACCGCCCACAAAGCAAGCGTCTTTATCTACAATATCAAAAGTTGTTGCAGTACCAAAATCAATAACTATTGCAGGCAGTTTGTATTTTATAGCGGCAGCTGTTGCATTTGCAATCCTATCGGCACCAATTTCTTTATTGTTATTCAATGCCAATTTAATCGGCATTTTGGATTTATAAGACAAGCTGATTGCTTCTATTTTTAAATATTTTTTAATAGCATACTTATATGTTTCACACAATTGCGGAACAACGGAAGAAACAATCGCACCTTTTATTTTAGAAGTTAAGTTATTATGATTTAAAATAGCCAATAAACTAATGCCATATTCATCTGCTGTCTTTTTAACATCAGAAGAGAGTCTGAAAGTTTCAACGAGTTTATCATTTTCATAAACCCCCAAAGATGTATTTGTATTTCCAATATCAATTACTAAAAGCATAAAACAATTTTATTATAGACATAAATTTTTAAAAACTATTTTGTTTCTAAAATAAAGTTATGTGAATACCATTCTATATCATCACATAATGGCGCTAAAGGAATTTTGCATTTATATTTAACTCTAAGCGCTGCTGCGATAAAAAAGTCGCATAAATGAGGGTTTTGAGCCAACAATGGACCTGTTAAATATGTGCCTATAACATTATTAAACTTAGCACCTTCGGTTTTGTCTTTTGCATTATTACCTTTGCCATTGCGCAATATTAAAAACGGACTTACACCCGACTTTAAAAAAGTAACCATGCCATGGTTTTCAAAACCCACTATTGTCCTATTTCTCAAAAAAGGACAAACTCCCACCAAAGCCCCATAATAAAGATTTTTACCTGTATTTGTATCTATATCAAGTATTTTAATGCCTTCTGTTTTTCTCTGGTTATGAAGCTGATAAGAATTTCCAAAAAGCTGATATCCGCAATTAACTGCAAGCATAGGCACATTTGAATAAGCTGCAATTTTTAATTCTTCTTCATTTTTTTTCAAAAATTCTAAGGTATAATTAAGCGCTTGAGTATTAGATCCCCCGATATAATAAAAATCATATTTAGATGCTTGCACTCTTTCATTTGCGTATATTTCATGCAATACAACTTCAACATTTCTTTTTTTTGCTCTTTGAATAAAAACATCAATATTTGCTTTATCACAAAAACCTTTTAAAATGTCAGGATATAAATATGCAATTTTTAGTTTAAGAGGATTTTTTGACATATTTTATTACATTTTCAATTGCTTCATCAGGCGTTAATTTAGTCATTACGCCGTCTTTTCTTGTTTTATATTCAACAAGACCTTCTTGAATAGTTTTACCTACCGTAATTCTTATCGGAAAACCGATTAAATCAGCGTCTTTAAATTTTACGCCTGCCCTATCGGATCTATCATCAATTACGGCTTCAATACCTTCTTTAGTTAATTTTTCATAAATTTCATAAGCAACCTTTGATTGAGTTTCATCATCAATATTAACAGGAACAATATCAACATGATAAGGTGCAATTTCAATTGGCCAAACAATTCCAAAATCATCATGGTATTTTTCAATTGCTGCTGCCATTGTACGAGAAACCCCAATACCATAACAGCCCATAATATATGGTTTTAATTGACCTTTTTCATCAGTGTAGCAAGCTCCCATAGGTTCAGAATATTTTGTTCCAAGCTGGAATATGTTTCCGACCTCAATCCCCCTTGTAATATATAAAGGTTTGCCGCACTCAGGACAGAATTCGCCTTCTTTTACTAATGAAATATCGTAAAATTCAATTCCTTCTTCAAGGTTAGCTCCTACAATATGTTTATCTTTAATGTCTGCACCAAGTACAAAATTCTTCATCCCTTTTACCGTATTATCAAATACAACCCTAACTTTTGATTTATCAACGTTTCTATATGAAATAAATCCTGCTTCGCTATTTAAAAATTCTTTTACTTCATTATTTTCCATAGGACGAATTTCAAGAGCATTTAAAACATTCATTAATTTAGTTTCTTCAACTTCTTTATCCCCTCTAATCATAGCTATTACTGGCCTTGAATCAGCAATATAAGCTACAGCTTTTAAAATGCAATTAGCATTAACTTTTAAAAACGCTGCCAATTCTTCAATTGTTTTTGTATTTGGCGTGTCCACAATTTCTTCTTTATCAAATCCGCCGTCTGTTGTTTCAATCGGCAATTTTGAAATTGCATGGTTAGAATTTGCACTATATGAGCAATTTTTACAATAAAATACATCATTTTCCCCGACCATTGTGTCAACTAAAACCATGTATTCATGAGAAACAGCGCCTCCTATTGCCCCTGAATCCGATTGAACCGCTGTTGTTTCAAGACCGCAGCGATTGAAAATAGATGTATAAGTTTTACCCATAACTTCATATTCACGCTCTAAATCTTCTTGCGTTGTATGGAATGAATAAGCATCTTTCATTATAAATTCTCTACCTCTCAACAAGCCAAAACGAGGACGAATTTCATCTCTGAATTTTGTTTGAATTTGATATAAATTTAAGGGCAATTGTTTGTATGAATTTACAACTTCACCCACAACACTTGTTATAACTTCTTCATGGGTCGGAGCAAGACACATTTCATTATCATGTCTGTCTTTGCATCTTAAAAGTTCTTTTCCATATTTTTGCCATCTGCCTGACTTTTGCCAAACTTCAGCAGGCTGCACAAAAGGCATTGTCAATTCTTGAGCACCGGAAGCGTTCATTTCTTCTCGAATTATGTTTGAAATTTTAGCCAAAACTCTTTGCGCTAATGGCATATAAGTATAAATACCGTTTGCTAATTTTTTAATATAACCTGCTCGAACTAATAATTTATGAGATATGGCTTCTGCGTCATTCGGAAATTCTCTTAGTGTTTGCACAAAAAGTTTTGACATTTTCATAGTTAATTAATTCTCCATTTTGATTTATAAGTAATATAATTTTATTCCAAAAGCATTCTAAATAAAATATTGTATTGCTAAAAAGTTAAAAAATATATAAGATAAAGCTATGGATATTAGTATTTTTATCTTTAGCGGTGCGGTTTTTCTTCCTTTGTTATTTGTGTTATTGATAATAACAACAAAACTGACTCTGCAATATATAGATAAAAGGCTTACAAACTGGGGTTTAGGTGTTTCAAATCTTGTATCTTTATTGTCTTTTATCTATTTAAAATTATTTTATTTAAACCAAAAAAACATAAACTACATTTATGAGCTTCCTTCAATCGGGGATTTAAAAATCGATTTTGGAATATTGACAGATAAAACTAATATAAATTTTTTAATATATTGCGCTTTAGTTTATTTTTTAATTTCAATATATTCAATAATTTATTTTGATAAAAATAAGCAATTTATTTTTACAAAACCAAAATATTACATATTTTTAGGGCTTTTGGGTTTTAATACCTATCTTTTTATTTGTTCTCAATCATTAATTCAAAGCTTAATTTTATGGATAATTCAAGGAATTATTATTCTTGTATTTTCTTATTTTGATATATTCAAAGATTGTGCAAATTATAATATAACAAGATTTTATCGAATATTTTCAATTGGGGATTTTTTATTTTTGGTATCTATCTTAATTTTGTTCAGATATTCAATCTTATCTCAAGGCTATATACAATCAACATCGATTAATTATTCGCAACTGAACGAATTAATAAGTTATACTTATGGAATTGCAAATCCTTTTGAATTTATTATATGCGCAATTGGTTTAATCGGAGCAATAACATCAAAAATGTTTATTCTTCCTTTTAATTGTTTTTATAGCTTTATTTCAAATTCTTCAAACATTCTTTATTTATCAATTATAACTTGTGCAAACAGTGTTTTAGGGTGCTATCTTTTAATTAAAACTATGCCGTTTTTTGAATTTATGCCAAAAAGTTTATTATGTTTTAAAATTCTTTTAATTTTAAGCATTATATCTTCTTTAGTTTTTCTTATTTTTGAAAAAAATATCAAGATTTTATTTGGCTATATAATAACCATAATAAACGCATTTTTTATATACAGCTATTTGACATTTAATAAAACAAAATCATTAACACTTTATTTTATTTTAAATCTTATTGTCTTAATTTTAGTGAGCTTCCTGTTGTATAAAAATAAATTAAATATCAAAAAACAATTTTTCAATAAACAAAAAGGATTTTTCTTAGAAAAACTGCATATAATATTTTTTGAAAAAATTCCCGAAATAATTTCAGAAATATTAGATTTTATCAATGATAAAATCACTAAAAATTTAATATATACTACAATAAAAATATTTAATTATTTCTTATCTTTATTTGCTTTAAAAAACTTCAGAAATAACTCCTATAAGACTTTAAGAAACATTTTTATTATAATTGCACTAATTGTTCTTATGACAATATTTATTGCACTTTTTGGGGAGAAATAAATGATTGAAATTTTTGAAAATATAAAAAATATTATATTAATTTTTTCAATGTTTTTGCCTTTTATTTTTGCAATAATATTAAGCTCAAGCTTTTTTATTAAAAATCCTATTCATATAAGAAATCTTATAAACAGTTTTTTTATATTAAATTTTTCTATAATTTCAACAATAATGTTTCTTGTAAATAATTTTAACTTTACCGTATTTAATATTGATTTTTCACTAAATACAGTATCATCATTGTTTTTATTTTTTAGCGCATTTGTTTTTATGTTATTTTCGATATTTTCAAAAAACACAATAACAAAATCTCATAGGGCTATTTATAGTGCATTAATTTTATTGTTGGGAATTATTCAGACATTTATTCTTGCTAATAATATATTTGTATCATTTGGCTGCATATTTTGGAGCTTTTTGATTTTTTATCTTCTACAAAATATTCATAATAAAACCGATGATACTAAAAAATTTCTGAAATTTAAACTTATTGAAGATTGTCTTATTTTTCTAATTGCAATTTTTCTTATGGGCTATGACTTTATAAGATATTTTTTAGTAAACAACATAACCTTCAACTATACAAATATAGCAGATAATTTATATCATATTAATGATTTTTCAATTTCTCTGGCATTTTTTGGATTTTTAATTTTAATCTTTAGATTTTTTAATTTTATTCCGTTTAATAATTTCAAAACAAAAAACCTATCAATTACAAATATATTTATAACTTTAATTAATATAACAAGTTCAATTATTATGGGGTTAATATTATTATTTAAGATATACCCCTCGTTTGATTATTTATTTTATCATTATCAGGAAATAATTGCGATTTATTTAATTTTTAATTTGCTTTATTATTCAATACTTTCTCTAAAAATAAGCTCTCTAATTAAATTTTTCATAAATTCAATTACTGCAAATTTAATAGTCGGGTTATTTGCATTGTTTATTTTTGACAACAACGGAATAAGTCAATGCATTTATTATATCTTATCGCTTATTGTGTCATATCTGCTTTTAGGCTTTATATTTATGACATTAACAAATAAATTTAAAACAGATATAATAGATGATTTTAAAAAAATTACACAAAAATCTTTAAAGGTTATTTTTATATTTTCACTTTTAAATTTAATAAGAACACCTTTTTTATTAATGTTTAGTTCAACATTTACAATTCTTAGCTCCATATTCGCTCTTGATAGCGAAGCAATCATATTAAATGTATCTGTTTATATTCTTGTAGTTGGTTTATTTATATTAACTTTATGCATGCTGAATTTAGGATATAAAATTTTAATTATGCCCTATGATATTCCTGATTTTAAATTTTTTACAGGCAAAAGCGCTATATTTTGCTGTTATATTTTAATATTTTTAATTATTGTAATGACATTAGGTTATAGCAATATATTTGATTTAACGGTTAATAGTTTTAATTTTGGAAATTAATATATGGAAAATATGATACTTAATTTTAATAATCAACCAAATTTAAATGAGCTTATTTCATTTCTTTCAGCTGAAATTGTGTGCATTTTAGGCATATTTTTAAATTTCTTTTTCTTTTTATTTTTTAAAAGAAAATTAAACATAAAAAGAATTTCAAATTTTATTACTAACGGAACTTTTATTTTAAATCTGTTGATATCGGGGGTTATTTATTTTTCAATTTTCTCTCATAACCAAGATTTCAATGTTACTTTTTTAAACAACTTATTTATAATTGATAAAAGCTCATTTTTAACAAAAATATCGATTAATCTTTTATTAGTTGGATTTTTATTCACTCAATATAAATTAATCGGAAAAATCAAATTCAAAACCCCGTTATTAAATTCAATAATTCTTCTTCTTGGTGTTATTGGGGGGCTTATATCATACAGTATGAATATTATACTTATATTTTTGCTTTTAGATTTGAGCGTATTTTTAATTTATAAATTTGCTTCAAATATGAGAATAAGAAAATATACAACCTATTGCCCCGATTTTATTTTAATAACATTATGTTCAAGTTTTCTTTTTTATTCTTTTTATATTCTTACATTATTCATTCAAAATGATTTACAATTACATATAATTAATGTTTGTCTTGTTGTATCTTTTCTTCTAAAAATAGGGTTATTTCCTTTTTATAACTATCAATTAGATAGAAATTACAAAATAAATCTGCCATATAGCGCATTATTATTTATGTATTTGCCTTATCTTGGCATATGTTCTTTCAATAAAATGTCATTATGTCAAAATTTAAATTCCGATATTGGTCAAATTCCTGTTATATTATTCATAATATTTTCAATTGTAATATTTTCAATATTTGCCCTAAAACAAAAAAATCTTGTGAAATTTTTTGCTAACACAAATTCTGTTTTTAGTCTTCTTATAATATTAAACATTATTCTTTTTGGCTTCAATAATTTTAATATTGAAACAAGTTTTAATTGTGCTGTTTTATTCTTGGGATTATATTCACTATTAACCATATTAAAATTAAACTACAATCCAGATAAAATCAATTTTAATACACTAACTGCAATATTTTTCCACAACAAAGTATATGCATTAATCCTTGCAATTTCACTATTAATTATGTCATCAGTAATTTTTAGCGATACCTTAAAATCCTTTCTAAAAATAATAAAAAATATTTATTTATTTGATGCATATGGATATATTGCAGTCATAGCAATAGTTTTTGCTTTTATGGCAATTTTATTAAATTCGCTAAAAGCAGTCTTGAATATCTATAAATTTGATAAAAAATCTATTAAAAACAAGATGAAAAAAAGAACAACGATAAATTACGTTGTTCCTGTTTTTTCAATATTATTTTTGGTAGTAAAAATATTTTTATAAATTTTCTACGCTTGATTTTTCTTCAAGAGCTGAAGAATAGTGGGTTGTGCCATCCATCCAAGTGTTTGTGAAATTAATTTCATGCTCGCCAAATTTGCCGTCATCTTGGAAAGGGTCAACATATCTTTTTAAATGTGTATAAGCATTTCCCAATTTTCCCTTAGGTGTTTTTGGCTGAAAACGGCGAGTATATGTCCCGTTTTGACCTTTATTTATATCATTTGCCAAATCTACCATCATTAAAGCACTGTCGCTATATCCTTGGGCTCTTAAAACGTCAATATCAGAGGTTTCATTTTCATTATAATAAGCAAAAGAAACCGCCGGTATAAAAGCCATAACTCCAAGTAATACTAATAATTTTTTCATTAATATATCCTTTACCAAACAATAACCATTTTCTTATATTATATAACATGTTTTTATTTTTACAAAGTGTTAAGATATTTTTAAGTCCGAGTATATTATTTTTTCCAATTCATTTAATAATTCTTCTTGCGGAACTTTTTTAATCATCTGCCCTTTTTTAAAAATATACCCTTCGCCAATTGCCCCTGCTATGCCATAGTCAGCTCCTGCAGCTTCTTTTGGACCGTTAACAGGACAGCCCATAGTTGCTATTGTAATGGGAGCTTCAATGTTTGAAAATCTTTCTTCAACTTTTTTTGCTAATCCGATTAAATCAATTTGTGTTCTTCCGCAAGTCGGACATGAAATAAAATTAACTCCGCCTTTTCTTAAATCAAGAGCTTTTAAAATTTCTTTTGCGAGTTTTACTTCTTCAATGGGGTTTTCTGTTAGAGAAACTCTTATTGTATCTCCTATATTTTGCGCCAATAAAGCCCCTATTGCAACAGATGATTTAACAATTCCGCCTCTTAAAGTGCCTGCTTCTGTTAAGCCAATATGAAGAGGATATGGAATTTCGTTATATATTTTTTCATATGCTCTTATAGTAGTCATAACATCAGAAGATTTAAGAGAAACTTTAATCAAATGAAAATCCAAATCTTCAAGAATTTTTATGTGTCTTTTGGCTGAAATAATCATCTTGTCTACAAGACTAAGAGATTTATCTTCATATAATTCTTTTTCTAATGAGCCTGCGTTTACTCCTATTCTAATCGGCGTATTTGTTTGTTTTGCCATTTCAACGACTTTTCTTGTGTGCTCAATATTTCCAATATTTCCGGGGTTAATTCTTAAGGCGTTTATCCCCATATCCATAGCAATTAGCGCTAATCGATAATCAAAATGAATATCAGCAACAGTTGGAATGGGTGAATTTTTAATAATTTCTTTTAGGGCATAAGCACAATTTTTATTTAAAACAGCAAGCCTTATTATCTCGCAGCCTTCTTTGGCTAAAGCTTCAATTTGTTTTAGTGTCGAATAAGTATCATCGGTTTTAGTGTTCGTCATAGATTGAATTGATATAGGAGCACCTGCGCCAATTTTAACATCCCCAATTTTTATTTGAATTTTTTCCATAATTTACAAACCGCCCTTAGTTTAAAAATATGCTAGAATTATAACATAAATTTTATACAAGGGGAGATTTGTGGATAATTCATATATTGAAAAAAGAAAAAACAAAATTATTAAGACCGCCTTTTGGATTTTAATTGCTTTTAGCATATTTTCAATAATTTCTATATTTTTAAAATATCCTTATAAATTTCAAATTAAAGGATTTAATACACCCTTAAACCCAATTACAATAAATCTTGAACTGAATAAAAAATATGAAAAAAATATTTTCGCTTGTTTTAATGACTACTGTTTAAATTTCGAAAATAACGGCATAACAAATATCTACTCTTTGAAATTCAACAATCAAATTGCAGGTTTTTGCGATTCTAAAATAAAAAATATTTATATTGCTTATCCTGATGATATTAAAGACTTTGAAAATAATATCATTGGTTTAAGCTTATATACAGGACAAAAAACAGAATTTTTAAGTAAAAATGATATTTTAAAATTAAAAAAGAAACATTTTGAAATGGAGCTGGACGGCAAAAAAGAAACTTATCAAGCATACAATTTAAATTTTAAAGGTAATTATAAAGGCTATATCTCTCATATTCACAATTTATTTTTAGCTTTATTTTATAATTGGCAAATTTTTATTATTCCTTATTTTTGGCTATTTATTGCCTATTTAATTTACAACTTTAAAAAAGAAATTTTTGATTTTAAGCTGCCCAAAAATACTCCTTATTATATTCTTGGCGCAATAATTATTTTAGGAATATTTTTAAGACTAACGGGATTTTTAGATTATCCTTTGTGGCTTGATGAAATCTATACTAAAACAGTGGCAATTAAAAGCTTTGTTTCAACTTTTAATGATGCCGGAAATCCTCCAATGTTTTTTATTTTAGAATACATTGTTTCTAAAATTTTTGGCTCATCTGATTTAGCATTAAGAATTTTTCCTTTTATTTTCGGCGTATTAATCATTCCGATGACTTTTCTATTATTAAAAGACAACAATCAAAAATCAATTAAAACAGCGCTTTTTGGCGCATTTTACGCATCAATTAATACTATTTTTATATATCATTCTCAAGAAGCAAGATGTTATTCAATGGCAATGTTTTTAAGTATTGCTGTAATTTATTTTCTTTTTAAATATTTAAAAAATTATAAACTTAAAGACCTTATTATATTTTCAATTCTTTCAATAATGACCATAAATACACATTATATTTTGACAATTTTTGTTATGGGAAATTTTTTATGGGGTGTGTTTAATTTATTAAACAACAAAAAAGAACTTTTAAAATTCTTTTTATCTAATATTTTAATCGGATTAACATTTTTGCCTTATTTAATTCATATTTATAAAACCTCGTTCAATCAAGGGTTTAATTCATGGATAGATGAATTATCCAAAAACACTTTTTTGTATACAATCAACGAATATTTTATAAATAAATATGTATTTTTAGCTTTATGCATAGTTTTATTAGTAATACTTATTATGTCATTTTTACCTGATAAATGGCTAAATAAAATTAATCTTGAAAAAGATAAAAATAAAGAAAATCTTTTTATATATCTTATTTTTTCAATTGCATTTATTTTGATTATTTCATCAATGATATCAATTTATATTAAACCGATTTTGCACAAAAGAATACTTTTAGCAGGCTATGGACTATTATTTTTATTGGAAATTGTTTCAATAAGTTCTATTTTTCATTTTATTAAAGAAAACAAAATTTTTAGAATGTTACAAGGAATTTATTCAATAATTCTATTTGCAATTTGCTTATTGATAACTCACCCAATGCCATTAAGAGAAATGTATCGATTGGATGATTTTATGAATTTCATTCAAAATAACATTAAAAATTATCCTTCCAACTATGAAATCCACGCAATTACAAACGACAGAGAAGACTATCTTGATTATTTTCCAAAATTAAAAAATAATAATAGAATTATCTGGCATTATGTGGACACAAATGCTATGAAATATTTAAAGAAAATATCTAAAAATGATTATATTAAAGGCAAATATGGTGTAGTTTATCTTCACAACATGTCGGCTGATATTGAATTTATGTCTTTAATTAATCCCAATATGTCGGTTTATAAAACTAATACAATCAACAACGGAAAAATAATTTATAAATAAGGAGAATATATGAAAATAGCAGTTATATCTGATATTCATGCTAACGCACTGGCATTTGACAGTGTTTTAGATGATATTGAAAAATTCAACCCTGATAAAATATTTTGCCTTGGGGATATTATTTTAGCAGGATACAACCCTAATTATGTATGTCAAAAAATCTTTGAACTGAAAGAAAAATATAAAGATAATTTTGAAATAATTCAAGGTAACACAGATAAAATGGTTGCAAATTGCACCCCTGAACTAATTAAAAAAACAAAAGAAGCCTTTAGCTGCATGGGATACTCTCTAGAAGAAGATGTTAAAATAACAGATAAAAAATATATTGATTTTGTTAAAAATCTGCCCGAGAAAAAATTAGTTGAACTAAACAATTTAAAAATAGAGCTTGTCCATGGGTCGCCAAGAAATCAAAGCGAAAATATTTATCCTAATTTACCTATAGAAGAAATAGAACAAATGGTTAGTTTGTCATCTGCGGATTTGATTTTATGCGGACATACACATTTACCTTGCGGATATAGCTTAAATAGCGGCAAAACTGTAGTAAATGCAGGGTCTGTAGGTCGAGCTATGACAGAAGACAAAATGCCCATATATCTTCAATTAACCATTGACAAAAACGGAAAATTTTTCACAGAACACAAAATAATAAAATACGACAACGAGCTTGTTTCAAGACATATTCTGGCTCGCGGTTTTAAACACTGCGAAGATTTAGCTAAAATGTATATTGCACAATAATAACTTAACCATTTATGATAAAATAAAATAAAAAAGGATAAAAAATGGCAAATTTAGAATTAATGCACCAAAATGCGGCAAATGAATATGAACAAAGAAATTTTGAAAAAGCTCTTGAAATATATAATGAAATAATAAAACTAAACCCGATTGACGAAGTTGCACTTTCTTGCGTTATGGATATTTATCTTGAGCTTGAAGACAAATTTAATTATTATCTTGCAAGAG
This sequence comes from uncultured bacterium, assembly GCA_949282195.1. Taxonomy (GTDB): domain Bacteria; phylum Cyanobacteriota; class Vampirovibrionia; order Gastranaerophilales; family Gastranaerophilaceae; genus RUG14156. The sequence goes on from CASDOW010000004.1 coordinate 45,849, forward strand.
CAAATGTTAATATAGCTCAAAATAAACTGGAATACGCCATAAATGACACAAAAAAAGCAATAGAACTTGATGCAGATAACATTGAAGCAAGAAGAAAACTGGCAAGGTTATATAGAGTTGACAAGAAAAATTTAAAATCAATTGATGAATTTTTAAGAATACTTGAACTAAAAGAAGATGAACCCGATGTTTATTTTGAATTAGTTGATTTATATATGAAAGAAGACAGCATTGAAAGCGCTGTTTCTATTGCAAAAAAAGGGCTTAGCATATTTAAAGATGATAAAAACATGAAAAATATGTTAGCTCAGCTATATTTTAAAGCAAACGATTTAAAATCAGCTCTTGAAGTTGTGGATGATGAATTTTTAAAGATTAAAATTCTTCTTCAAGATGAACAAAATGAAAATGCAATTGAACTTTTAAACAAAGTAGATTATGAAAATTTAGACAAAATTCAAAAAAGAAATTACCACATTTTAAAGGCGCAATATCTTTATAATACAAAACAATTTGAACAAGCCCTAAAAGAAGTTGAAGCATATGACAAAATAATTTCAGCTGACGCATTATCATTTCAAATGAAGGCTTTAATTTATGAAGAATTAAATGACGAATTTAGGGCGCATTTTAACTGGGGCTTTTGCTATAAACTCCAAGGCAAAAACGACGAAGCAATTGTTGAATTTACAAATGCATACAACAAAAACCATAAAGATAAAACAACATTAATTGAGCTTGCAAAATTATATCAATTAAACAAAGAACGCTTTGTTGCTATTGAATTTTGGCAAAAAGTTTATGAAATCGACAAAGATGAACAAGCAAGAGAAATATTAGCCGAGTTCTATTACTCTGAAGGCAATTTTCAAAAAGCCGAAGAATATGGTAAAGTAATAGAAGAAAAACAAGAAAATTACAAAGGTTTAATTGATAAAATAATGGAGTTTTTCTCTAAAGATAAATAAACTTAGGAGAGTATTATGGATAAAAATAGTTTTAATAACTATCAAAAAAAGCCATCATACGAAAAAAAATTGCAAGATATGAAAGCTTTGCTTTTAGATAGCGAAAAATGCAAAGAAATTGCCAAAAAATTAAGCGAATATATTTCAGATGATAACAAAGGCAAGTCTTAAATTATAGACTTGCCAATGTTTTTGATAAATTTTTAAATACGACGTTTAATTCATATGAATTATTTGAATTTCTGTTCATTGTCATATATTCGCCAATAGGAATACCTGCATATTTATTATGATTTAAATGTTGATATTTTTTTCTGAATAATGCACTTGTTAATGCCCTATTTTGCATTTTAAAACTTTGGATTTCATAGTGCTGTTTTTGAATTTTTGATAAATCAACAAAATCATTATTTTCATAAGCATCGGTTGTTATGCTTGGAATAAGCTTGAAATTATATTTTTCATCCAATATTTTTTGAATTTTGGATAACATCTTTAACAATGTTCCATAAATTTTATCATATTCTTCAAAATTATTGGAAACGATAATCATTACCTCATTTAAAGAAATTTTGATGTTTTTATTTAGACCGTTAAATATTTCTTTTAGTCTTTTAAAAACAGCTTTATTCAGTTTCTTTTTGATTTCATCATTAATATTTGAATTTTCATAGCTCAAAGAAAGACATATTGAATAACTTTTGATTATGTCAAACTCTTTTAGGCGATTTTTTTCTTCTTCAATTCGTTTTATTCTTTCCTGATTATCAAGATAATCTCTATATTGTTTCAACAATCTTGATTCTATTTTATCTATCAAATAGTAACTAAACATAGCAGGAAAAATTAAACAAAATAAAAATATACTTGTATTTCTGTAGATATACAATGAATTATCAAAAGGGAAAATTATTTTAGCAAGCGGCGTAAAGATTTTACCCGTATAATCCAAAATCGTGCTGTCTGACATTACGCCAATCCAATACAGCATATATACAAAACTAAGAAAAACAAAACCAAATATAGAAAAAGTAACCATTTTTCTTAAAGATTTTGCCTTAGTTTTTACTTCAATTCCATACAAGTTGTCTGTGTAGCTCATAATATATATCCTCTATATATTTAATAAAAAAAATTCTTCAAAAAAATTGCCTAGATTTTGCAAAATTTTTGAAGAATTTTTAAATTTTTATATTTTAATATTAAATATTTGGTCTTTGGTTATAAACCCCAAGCTCTTGTTCCAGCGCATATGCGCTTTGTAATAATGTCATTTCATCAAGATTTTTTGCTATTATTTGTAACCCAATCGGCATATTATCTTTATCAAAACCGCAAGGCATAGATAGCGCAGGTGCTCCGACTAAGTTTGATGAAATTGTAGCAATATCTGTTAAATACATCTCAAGAGGATTATTTGCTTTTGAATTAAGGTCAAAAGCGGTTGTCGGGCAAGTTGGAGATACTAAAATATCTACACTTTCAAAAGCTTTATTAAAATCATTTGCGATTAATCTTCTTAGTTGCTGCGCTTTTTTATAATATGCGTCGTAATAACCGCTTGATAGCGCATACGTTCCAAGCATTATTCTTCTTTTAACCTCAGGACCAAAGCCTTCAGCTCTTGTTTTACAATACATATCTAAAAGATTTTCGCAATTTTGTGCTCTATAACCATATCTAACCCCGTCAAAACGAGCCAAGTTAGAACTTGCTTCAGCTGTTGCAACAATATAATAAACGCCGATTGAATGTTTCAATAAAGGAAGCGAAATCTCTTTTATTTCAGCGCCCAATTTCTCATAAGTTTTAATGGCATTTTCAATGCTTTCTTTAACATCATCAGCAACACCTTCAGCCATTAATTCTTTAATTACACCAACTTTTAGGCCTTTAATATCTTTTTTAAGATTAGCTGAAATATTGCCTACCTCTAAATTTAGGGATGTTGAATCCTTAACATCATAGCCTGCAATTGCTTCATAAAGATGTGTAACATCTTCAATGCTTCTTCCAAAAGGACCGATTTGATCCAGAGATGATGCAAAAGCAACCAAGCCATAGCGGGATACTCTGCCATAAGTCGGCTTAAAGCCTGTGATACCACAAAATGAAGCCGGCAGACGAATTGAACCGCCTGTATCTGAACCCAAAGATAAAGTTACTTCACTTGCGCTAACGCTTGCGGCAGAACCGCCTGAAGAACCTCCAGGAACTTTATTTAAGTTGTATGGATTTCTAACAATTTTAAAAGCTGAATTTTCATTACTTGAACCCATTGCAAACTCGTCAAGATTTGCTTTTCCTAATATAGGAACAAGGTTTTCTTTTAATTTTGTTGTTATAGTAGCGTCATATGGTGATACAAAATTTTCTAAAATTTTTGATGAACAAGTTGTTTTAGAGCCTGTCATGTTCATATTATCTTTAAGAGCAGTCGGAATACCTGCCAAAAAAGGGATTTGTTCATTTTTGGCAATTTTTTCATCAACCCTTTTTGCTGTTTCTATAGCTTCATCAAAAGTTGTCGAATTAAATGCTCCTAATTTTTCATCTAATTTTTCTATTCTTTCAATTGAAGCCTTTGTAAGCTCAAGTGCGCTCACTTCTTTATTAATAAGAGCTTTATGTTGTTCAGTCGCTGTCTTTTTAAGTAATTCCATTAAACATACTCCATTATAAAAATATTTGTCTTACAATTATTCTATGACAAATAAAACAATTGGTAAATATGGCGAACAAATAGCAAAAAATTTCTTAATAAAAAAAGGGTTTAAAATTTTAGAATTAAACTATCGATATTCTCGTCTGGCAGAAATTGATATTATAGCTAAAAAAAATAACACCATTCATTTTATTGAAGTTAAAACAAGAACACAAAACTTCTTTGGAGAACCTTTAGAGGCAATTAATCAATCTAAATTAAAATCAATTTATAAATGCGCGCTGTATTATATGCAAAATGTGTCTATGAAAAATGAGAAATATCAAATAGATGCCATAGGAATTTTATTAAACAAAGACAACGACCCTTCTATAACTTATCTTGAAAATTTAACTTTTTAAACTTCGCTCAATTCCTAAGCCAAAAAGCGCAAAATCATATTTAACGGGGTCAAATTCATCAAATTCTTTCAATTTTTCACTTAATTCAATAACTGCCCTAAAATCATTTTGTTTTCTTTTTAATAATCCAAACTCTCTTGAAATTCTGGCTACATGAGTATCTAAAGGAATTAAAAGCTCATCTTTTTTAATCCCTTTCCATAATCCTAAATCAACTTTGCCGTCCCTAACCATCCACCTTAAAAACATGTTTATTCTTTTTAGTGCCGATTTATTTTCAGGCTTTGCAAACAAAAAACAAAAACCCAAGTTATCAGAACAATTTGAATTAGAATAAAAATAATCAGCCACTCTTTTAAATCTGTCTTGTTTTTCGTAAAATAATTCTTCTAAAGACGATTTATCAATCAAATATAATTTGTTTAAAAGTCTTAAAAGCTCAGCTAAATCAACACTTTTTATAAATCTGTATACAAAATCATCGATAGAAGCTTTTCTATAATTCAAAATAAGCTCATAAGGACTATCAAATAAAGAAAAAAGATATTCAAGCTTTTTAATAAATAATTCTCTTTTTCCAAAAGCAAACAAGGAAGATATAAAAGCAGCTATTTCAACATCTTTTTTATTTTTGTATCTGTGAGGAAATTTTATGGGGTCATTTTTTATAAAATCAGGAGTTTCATATTTTTTGACAAGACTGTCTAAAATTTCTTTCATCTTAGCCCCCTAAAATAATCTTTTAAAATCTGATTACATTCTTTTTCTTTTATTCCGCCATATATTTCAATTTTTGAATTTGCCATTTTAGCAAGATTAACAGCACTTAATGCTGCGCCATATTGCACATCATAAGAACCAAAATAAAGCCTTTTAATTCTTGAATTTAATATCGCCCACATACACATAGGACAAGGCTCAAGCGTAACATACATATCGCAATCATCTAATCTCCAAGAATTTAGAACGTCGTTTGCCTTGTTAATGGCTAAAATTTCAGCATGGTAAGTTGTTTTATTTAGCTGTTCTTTTTTATTTACCTCATTGGCAATTATCTTATCATCTTTTACTATCAGCGCGCACACAGGAATATCGAGCTTAACCTCTTTTGCCTGTTGTATTGCTTGTTCCATATATTTATTTAACATAATCATTAAATTTTAAAGTAATTTTAAATTCTTCATCAGCTTCAAGATTAATATCTATTTTCATAGCTTCCGCCAACCCTTTAACAATATATAAACCAAGCCCTGTACCTCTTGTTGTTCTTGTTAAATTTGAATCAATTCTGATAAATTTTTCAAATAATTTTTCTTTAATTTCGGGAGATATTTTTTCACATTTATTTATAACTTCAAACACAGGCATTAAACCCTCATTATAGGCTTTTATTTTTACGGGTTGTTTATTTAGCGAATATTTCATCGCATTATCTATAAGATTAATCAAAATTTGCTCTAATCTGTAATCATCCGCATAAACATAATTTAAATCGCGCGCAATATCAACTTCAAATTCAATTTCCCTATCGTTTAAATATTCAAGCGCCCTTGAAATAGAATCCGCCAAATCAACTTCTTGAATGTTAAATTTTAAACTGTAACTTTCAAGCTCGGGAATAACAAGCAAATCTTCAACCATGCCTGACAGTCTTTGAGCTTGTTGTTTAATAATCTGCAAGGATTTAATTCTTGTTTGTTCGTCTACTTTAATATCATTTCTCAATAATCTTGAAGTATAACCGATTATACTTGTCAAGGGTGTTCTAAATTCGTGGCTTGTCGCATTAACAAGGTTTTCTCTAAATTCGTTTAATTTTTCAAGCTCTCTATTTTTTTCCTTTAAATCTCTATATGAAAGTTTAATTTTATTTGCCATATAATTAAATTCTTTTGCAATAAAAACAGTTTCATTAGGTGTAAAAGGGCTTTTAATTAAATGTATTTTTTTGTCATAATTACCCTTAGAAATAGCGGTTATTGCTTTAAATAATTGTCTTATATTTATGTAAAGATAATATACATAAAAGCTTACTATAATAATAATTGACAATGCAGCAATACTTAAAGACGCTATAATTCTATAACGAGCTTTATTAATTGTTTTTGCGGTAATTTTTTGAGTAGTATCAACCACAACAACCCATGTCGGGTTATCTATTTTGTAGAAAGCTTTTGGGGTGTTTTTTTTGCCGAAAAATCCGACATCTTCAACAGTATCTATATTAAAACCGTTTAATATATTATCTGCATGGTAATCATTGGCATTAGTTACAATTAACTCTTTTGTTTTATAGTCAAATATAAAAATATTTCTGCCTTTGATGTTTTCTTTTCCTAAAAGAGAATTAAAGATATCTATATTTATTTTTGCGCTTAAATAATAATTCTTCTCTGATTCAATTGGTGCAACCAAAGTCATCATGCCATTTTCGATATTATATTTTTCTTTTGGTATTTGGCTTTTTTTAATAATGTTTAGATTTTTAAATAGCCTTGTTTTTGCCTCAATATCGTCAAAATATTGAATTTTAGACATAGTGTCAGGAATATAATTAAATCCAGACGCCATTTGATTAAGCTGCGCTTGGCTTAAATTAACGTAGCTTTCTATCGCATCACCAATATAGTGTGCCATTAAAGATGTGTTGTTTGCAAGTTCAGACCTGACTGATTGCTGAGAAACATTAGAAATAATTATCCCTATGGTAATAATAGGAACCAATACAGCAAATACAAGAACTATTATAATTTGTTCAACAATTTTTAATCGTTTCATTTTATTCCTCAAAAGAACCAAAAGGAGTTAATTTATAGCCGACATTAACAACTGTGTGAAGATATTTTGGATTTCTTGTATTTTGTTCAATTTTTTGCCTTAATCCGCCCACGTGGACTCTAACCATTCTAACATCTTCATCAGAACCGTATCCCCAAACTTCATCTAATAAAGTAGCTAAAGTTACAGGGGAGTTTATATGCTGCATCATACAATATAAAATCTCAAACTCGGTTGGTGTTAATTTGACTTTCTTATCCAAAATCAAAGCTTCTAAGCTATCAGGCAAAATCTCTATATCTCCGGCTCTTAAAACTTCTTTTGTGGCTTGCTTTTGACTGCTTTCTCCTCTTCTTAATAAAGCTCTTATTCTTAAAAGCACTTCTTGAATTTCAAAAGGTTTAATTAAATAATCATCAGCCCCACAATCAAACCCCTGAGTTTTGTCTTCTATTGTGCCTTTTGCCGTCAACAACAAAATGGGTATATCAGGCTTTGCTATTCTGATATTCTTACAAACATCATAACCGTTCATCTTAGGCATCATCACATCTAATAAAATTAAATCGTAGTTGTTTTCTAATGCTTTTTTCAAACCTTCTTGCCCGTCAAGCGCGGTATCAACAATATATCCGCTTTGCGCAATATCAAAAGCCAAAAGCTCTCTTATTTGTTTATCATCATCAACTATTAAAAGTCTTTTATTAATTTTTTCCATTGTCTATTACCTTAACATTCATGATTTTATTTTCTTTAGATACAATTTCAACAGTAGAACCTGCTTTAATTTCTTTGTCATCTACGCTTTTTGCGCTCCAAAGCTGGTTATCTAAAATAATTTGACCAATTCCGTCAATCGAAAGCGTCTTTCCGATGTCTTTCTTTACTTTAGCAAATCTGCCTATGTATTCTTTTAAATTTTTTTCTTTTAAAATCTCTTTTTGTTCTCTTTTTAATACTGTCTTTATTAACAGGGTAAATACAGCAAATAAACCCAAAAAAACCAAAGGCTGAAAATATATATTTTCAGGCATTTTATAAGCAAATATTGCACAAAACATACAACTTGCCGCAAGACTTAACTTAATGGGGTTAGTTTTTTTCATCTCCCAAAGTAAAAATAAAATACCCAATATTGTCCAAATAATATACATCAATTTATATAACCAATAAGCTAACGCATATAATTATAATATAATTCAAACAAAAAAAGCTATATTATTAAAAATTTATTTTTTATCGTCTATTGAACCGACAGGAACAAAATCAACTATAACAATTTCCGGTTTACAGTTTAAGCGAATAGGTAAAACACTTGTGCCTATTCCTTTTGAAATAATCATCTTGTTGTTTCTTGCATGTATAAGCCCGCTTGCAAACTCAACACCAAACTTGGAAGGCACAAATAAAGGCGGAGTAAAAGGCAAAATAAACTGTCCGCCATGGGTATGACCTGCTAAAATTAAATCAACATCTTCCATAATATCATAATAAACATCAGGATTATGGGTTACAACAATTCTTGGACGCATTGTGCGATAAAATGCTTTTTCTATATCAATCCCTTTGGTTGTCAAATCGGCAAGTCCGATAATATCAACATAACGGCCTTTTATAACAGCACGTCTGCTTGAATTTTCTAATACTTTAACACCGCCATAAGCTAAATCTTGCGTTATCGCAGTTCCGTCGGTCATCCAATCTTGCTGACCCAATACACCATATACCGGAATACCAAACATAGCAAGCTTTTGACCGATAAGTGTAACATTCATTGATTTTTTATAGTTTTGACCGCTTAAAAAATCGCCGCCCAAAATTATTACATCAGGATGTTGTTTATTTGTTGTCATAGCGATTTTATTTAATCTATTATAGTCATTTTTCTTAAGATGTAAGTCGCTTAAAAAAGCTACTCTAATCCCGGCCAAATCCCCATTTTCTATCTTATAATTTGTCGTTGCAAGAGAATTTGGTTCAATAAAAAATGATCTAAATAGAATGTATAATAAAAGCGCCGCTAATACTAACATTTGCTTTGTCATATATTAATTCTACCATTTTATTAAAATAAAATACATATATGATTTAAAAATACATAAAATTACGTATAATTTTAATGCGCTTTTATGGAAAATAATCTCAAAAGGAAAGTCATGAAAGAAAAAGAAAGACTATACATATTTAAAGATTTTGCCTCAGATGAAAATAATCCGAAATGGATTCATTCTATAACAAGACAAGCTCCTCTTTCACACAAGCCCTACGACATCCGCTCGGATTATGAAAGAGATAGCACAAGAATTTTACATTGCAGCGCATATAGAAGACTAAAACACAAAACTCAAGTATTTTTTGCAACAAATAATGACCATGTCTGTACAAGAATTGAACATGTAAACCATGTTGCAAGCATTTCAAAAACAATTGCTACCGCCCTTGGTTTAAATGTTTCTCTTGTTGAAGCGATTGCTCTGGGTCATGACCTTGGGCATAGTCCTTTTGGACACCATGGCGAAACAATCATTGCAAAAATAATGGAAAAAGAAGGCTTTGAAAAAAAATTCTGGCATGAAAAAAACTCTCTAAGATTTATTGACTATATCGATACGCTTCCTAATTATTGCGGTTTTAAAGAAAATCTTAATTTAACATATGCAACAAGGGACGGCATAGTCTGCCATTGCGGAGAAGTAAACGAAAACTATATTAAGCCCAGAGATGAATATATTGACCTTAATTTAATAGAAAAAGGCAAACAAATGCCCTACACATATGAAGGCTGTGTTGTAAAAGTATCAGATAAAATTGCATATTTAGGCAGAGATATTCAAGATGCATACAACTATAAATTTTTTGACAAAGAAGACATGGTTACAATGAAACAAATTGCCCAAGAAGTAATGAAAAAGAAAATTAAATTTAAAGATGTAAATACATCATCCCTAATCCACGAATTTATAACAAATTTATGCTTAAATTCAAACCCTGATAACGGTTTAACATTTTCAAAAGAATATTTTGAAATGATGAACAAGATAAAAAAATTCAACTACCAAAAAATATATTCCAATAAACGCTTTAAACCGTTTATGAAATATGCAAAACTTGTATTAGAAGCAATATTTGATTTTTTAATAGATTACTATTCAGGCTTTGACACCATTAAAAAACTTTCAAAATATTCAAAATTCTACCCTACCTTATCAAATGATTTTTCTGATTGGCTTATTAAATACTCTAACATTGACGAAAAAACCCATAGAATAAGAAAATATAGAAACATAATCATATACGATATTGAAAATTTAATGGATTATAAACAAGCAATAATAGATTATATCTCAGGCATGTCTGACAGCTACGCGATAAAAGCATATAAAGAATTAATTGAATTTTAAAAGCAAAATCAAAAACATACAGGTTCACCCATAAAATTTGTTATATAAAATTATTTTCCTTTAGAGCTTCAATAGTACACTCTTTTGCAATTTTTACAACAAAATCCATATCTTGCTTTTGAATTATCAAAGGCGGATTAAAATATATAACATCTCCCAAAGGTCTTAATAATACGCCTTTTTTAAGAGCTTTTTTGTATATTTGATAACCAAGACGCAATTTAGAATCGAAATGAATTTTATGTTTTTTATCCTTAACAAGTTCAATTGCGTTAATTAATCCGATTGAGCGAACCTCTCCGACATTATCAAGATTTAGGAAATTCTCTTTTAATAAATTATTAAAATATGGAGTAGTTTCCTTTAATTGCTCTTGGATTTTTCCTTTTTTAAATATATCCAATACAGCTAAAGCACAGCTTGCACCTAAAGGGTTGCCTGAATATGTGTGAGAGTGCATAAAAGCTTTATGTTTTAAATAGTCATCATAAAAAGCATTATAAATTTCATCAGTCACGGCAACTGCTGCAAAAGGCATATAACCGCCCGTTAAACCTTTTGATAAACACATAATATCGGGTGAAATTTCAGCGTGGTTACAAGCAAACATTTTACCTGTTCTATAAAATCCGGTTGCTATTTCATCAGCTATCAAATGTACATCATAACTATCACAAAGCTCTCTTAATTTTTTAAGATATAAACTAGGATATATTCTCATACCCGCAGAACCCTGCAATAATGGCTCAATTAATATAGCGCAAGTTTCAATAGCATGTTTTTCAAAAGCTTCTTTTGCAAATTTAATACATTCACAGGAACAATTATCCCTATTTTTATTAAAGGGACAATGATAACAATCGGGAGCTTGAATATGAATTACATCCATTAAAATAGGCTTATATATTTTAGAATATAAATCACAAGCACCAACCGATAACGCCCCTATGGTTTCCCCATGGTAGCCTTCTGTCAGTGCCATAAATTTAATTTTTTTAGGTTTTCCTGTTTGCTGAAAATATTGAAAGCTCATTTTCATTGCCATTTCAATAGCGCTTGAACCGTTGTCAGAATAATTGAACTTCTTTAAACCCTTAGGTAAAATTTTAGCTAATTCCATTGATAATTTAATTATTCCCTTATGGGAAAAATTAGCAAAAATAACATGTTCTAAAATATCAGCCTGCCTTTTTATGGCATTTGAAATATCAGGGTTGCAGTGTCCTAATAAATTGCACCACCAAGATGAAACAACATCTTTATAGCATTTCCCTTCTATATCATAAAGATTAATTCCTTCACCTCTTTCTATAACAATAGGAGGCAGTTGTTCATAGTCTTTCATCTGTGAGCATGGGTGCCAAATATAATTTAAATCTTCTTTTTGCCAATCAATATTCTTTTCCATAAACCCATTTTATCACTTCAACCGTTAATGTTGAAATAAATTTCTCTTAGGGTTTTCTTGCTGATATGAGTGTATAGTTGCGTTGTTACAATGCTTGAATGTCCTAATAATTCTTGAACAACTCTTAAATCGGCGCCGTTTTCCAATAAATGTGTTGCAAAGCTATGGCGAATTGTATGAGGAGAAATTTTTTTGTGAATTAAATCACCCTGTTCTTTAATTATTCTATAAACTTTCTGTCTTGAAATTTTTTTACCGTTATCAGCTAAAAACAAATATGGTTCACAATCATATTTTAAGGCTTTTAATTCTCTTTTTTTAAGATATTTTTTTAAAATTTCAACACATTTTTTATTTATCGGAACAATACGCTCTTTTGACCCTTTACCAAAAACTTTAATAACCTGTTGAGATAAATCAAGATTATTTAATTTTAAATTAACAAGCTCTGAAACCCTTATCCCTGCCGAATATAAAAGCTCAATTACAGCTAAACTTTCAAGACTAAGATTGTGGTTTAAAATCTTATCCATTTCATTTTTAGTTAAAACTCTGGGAAGTCTTTTTGGCAATTTCGGCGAAGAAACAGAGATTGAAGGATTTTTTTTAATATCTCTTCTAAAACACAAAAACCTGAAAAATCCTTTAATGGAAGCTATTTTTCTTGTGATTGACGAAGGATTTATGTCTTTTTTTGCTAAAAACTTTGTATAAGAAGAAAAATCCCGTCTTTTTATTTCTCCGATTACAATATTATTTTTATATTCATTATCCAAAAAATCAAAAAAATCCGATATATCAGAACTATAAGCTATTATTGTATTTTTTGAAAGACCTTTTTCAATTTCAAGATAATTTATATAATCAGAAATAAGCTGGCTTATTGTTTCTTTTGTATCTTCCATTACGCACCAACAAGTTTTTTAACATCGAGTCTTTTGATTTTTCTTGTTGCAGTTTTAGGAAGCTCGCCATTTTGAATTATAAAATTTGTAGGTCTTTTATATTGACTCAATTTCAACATTTGCTTTTTAACATCCGCCAAAACCATAGCTTCAACATCTTTTTTATCGTATTGATTATATAATTCATCCTTAGGACAAATTACGGCACAAACTTCCTCTGTTCCCTTTTTTTCTCCATAATTTCTAATTGAAGATAATACACAGGATTCTTTGACAAATATACTTTCTTCAATTATTTTTTCTACTTCCTCAGGAAACACTTTTTTGCCGCCCGATAAAACAATCATATTTTTAATTCTGCCTGTAATAAACAATTGCCCCTTTTTATTTATTCTTGCAATATCTCCGGTATGAAGCCAACCGTCTTTATCTATAACTTCATTTGTAAGGTCATCTTGTTTATAATAACCTTTCATAACCGCAGCGCCTCTAACAAGGAGCTCTTTTGTTTCATTATCGATTTTTGCTTCGTAGCTTTCTAAAAATTTTCCAACAGATTTCATATTGGTATTTTTATCGAAATTAACAGTTACAATAGGACTTGCTTCAGACAAGCCGTATCCTTGGAAAACATTTATACCAATTCTGTTAAAATATTTGCCCATTTCTAAATCCATGGGTGCGCCGCCTGAAATAAAACCAAAGAAATTATTTCCAAATTGATTGTGAATGTCTTTGAAAAGTCGTTTTTTCAAAAATTCAAATGGCAAAAATTTAGCTAAAATATGGTAATTAAAATTAAAAACAGCTTGCTTAAATTTAGATTGTTTTGATAAATTCGATTCAAACTGAATTTTTAACATTCTAAAAAACGAAGGAACAGTGCACATAAAGCGTACTCTTTTATCTTTCATAACAGATAAAACATCGCTTGGTCTTAAAGACTTAGTATAATATATTGAATAGCCCAAATTTAGAAAAGTCGCAAAACCGACGGTTAACTCAAATAAATGATTCATAGGTAAAATTGATAATGTATTTACCTTTTCACCCTCCTTAAAGATTTTGTTAAACTCTGTTTTTAAATCTTTAATTTGAGAAAATAAATTCTTAAATGTTGTTTGAACCCCTTTAGGATTTCCTGTTGTACCTGATGTATAAATTATTAATGCATTTGAATTTAAACTTCTGTGACGGAATTTAACATTTTTATCTATAGGTATATCATATATACTTATATATTCGCTTTCATTATGAGTTTCATCCAGTAAAATTATGTTTTTTATTGAATTGATATCATCTTTAATTTCTTTGATTAATTTTAAATATTTATTTGAAACAAAAACAACACTGGGGTTACAATTAGATAAAATTGAAGTTATTTCATATTTTGTTAATTTAATATCAAGGGGAATAAAAGTAGTTCCTGCTATAATTGAAGCAAAAAATGCAGCCCCAAATTCAATTTTGGATTCTGAAATTATTGCGACATGCTCTTGTCTTTTAACTTTTAATTCATTAATTAAATAAGAGGCAATATTTTTACTTAAAGCGCTTAAGCCGCCATATGTAAACTCTGACCAGCCATATTGATTTCTCATCCCAAGAGCAATTCTATCATTGTATTTGTTTGTTTGATTTTCAAGAAAAGATAGAACATTATCATTGGAATGTCTTGGCATTTTACCCTCCCTAAAAGTTTTTGATATTTTATTTTACAATATTTTTTAAAAAAATCAAAATTTATTTTACAGGCAAGGTAATAATGAAACTTGCACCCTTGGTTTTATTGTTTATTGCCTTAATTGTTCCATTATGCGCTTTAACAATTTTATTTACAATATACAAACCCAAACCTATTCCGATATTAGAATATTTTTTAGCTGAAGTATAATATTTTTTAAAAATATCATTAATCAAATCTTCTTTTATCCCGTCCCCTTCATCAATAACAGCTATTTCAATAAAATCATCGGTTTTATTTAAATCAATATAAATATTTTTCGAATTTTTGCCATAAAAAATAGCGTTTGAAATAAGATTATTTAAAGCTCTTTTTATAAGAAATTTATCTATTTTATATGAAATATTTTCACAATTTGAATTAAAAATTATTTCTTTATTTTGAATGGTCAAAATGCTTTTATTTTGCTCAATTACTTCTTTAATTAAACCATTTAAATTTGTTAATTCGTAATTTAAATTTAAATTATAAATATCAAGTTTTTGAGTATCCAATAAGTTTACAATTAAATTCTTTAAGTCATTATTTGATATTTTAAGATTTTTTATAGCATTTTTTTGAACATCTGAAATTGCCCCCAAGTTTCCGTTTAAAAAAAGGTCATATGTGTTATCTTGAGCTATTATAGGTACTTTTAGGTCATGGGTTAGGCTTGAGATAAAATCTTGTTTTAAATTTTGGCTTTCTTTTTCCTTTTCAATATATTCATTTATCATTGTATCTCTATCTTTAATGCTTTCTATTAAAGCATTTGTATATTTAGACAGCTGAAGCGTTAAGGCATCAACCCCATTTTCGCATTTTGTATTTAAATTACCATATCTTGTTGAAATTATGACATTGAGATAATTTTGTAAATATTTAAACAGTCTGTTATATTTAATACTCAATTTTGCATATTTAATTACCAAAACCAACGCAGTTATAATAATTAATGCGCAAATTAAAAAATTGAGAGCTATAAAAATCAATTTTAATTCCAATTTTATCTTCTTTCATTTTCGATAATTTTAAGTGCTTCAATACATCTTTTTCTGTTATCAAGTTCTCTCTTTTTGGAAAAAAGAACAAGAGCTTTTCCGATATTTATCAGGGCATTATCATATTTATTCAAGCAATAATATGAAATACCAAGATTAAAATATGCCTTATCAAATACAGGATTTAATTTTATTGCAATAAGATAGCTTCTGACTGACTTTTCGTATTTTTCAAGCGCAAATTCACACACTCCTCTATAATAATAGCCATAAGGATTTGTAGGAAAATTATAAAGCAGTTTATCAATATTTCTCATAGCGGATTGAAAACGCTGTAAAGAAATTTTATTTTTAATAATTTGATAATATACATTTACGATATTTTCGCTCATA
The DNA here is from genome assembly GCA_949282195.1 of uncultured bacterium. Taxonomy (GTDB): domain Bacteria; phylum Cyanobacteriota; class Vampirovibrionia; order Gastranaerophilales; family Gastranaerophilaceae; genus RUG14156. The sequence continues at coordinate 61,492 of CASDOW010000004.1, forward strand.
ATAAGTCGTTTAAGTTTTAAACATTCAACATCTTATATTCTTTTTCGGTAAAATCAATATCGTTTAGGGTTTTATATATCAAACTTCTATCTTGTGATGTAACTGATAAAACCCTGCCTCCGTTTGATAATACTTTTCCATCAGCTATTATTATATTTGAAAAATATATTTCGGTCTTATTGTTAAGAGAATGTATATTTTTAATTTCTACACCTTTTTTCACTTCGTTTGGATAGCCTTTTGAAGTAAGAACTACTGTTGTAACAGGCTTTTTATTTTCTTTTAATTGGATTTGATTTAATCCTTTAACAGAACACATAAAAAATATCTCAAGCCAATCATTTTGAATATAGTTTAACAAAGATTGCGCCTCAGGATCTCCAAGCCGGACGTTATATTCAAGAACATAAATATCATCTTTTGTTATAATAAGACCCGAATATATTACAAAGGGGGTTTTAATTTTTTCTTTTTTCAAAAGATTAAAAAGCTTTTCTTTATATAAATTAAGTTTTTTATTTACCTCAAAATCGATTTCAACAGGACAAATTGACGCTAATCCTCCTGTATTTTCTCCTTTTTCATTTTGTTTAAAATCTTTGCACAATGGAAAATGAAGCAAATTTTCTCCGTCCCAAAAAGAAAACAAAGATACTTCATCTCCAAATAACTTTTCTTCAATTAATGTTATTTTTGATGATTCTCTAAATTTTCCGTTAAGATAATAATTTAGTTCTTTTTTAATTAAATCAATATCATCTCCTAAATATACCCCTTTTCCTTTTGCAAGCCCGTTTGCCTTAATAACGGGGTTTTTAAAGTATGAAAGATATTTATCAATCTTATTTTTAGATGTAATTTTTTTATATGGAGCAGTTTTTATGTCGTATTTTGCCATTATTTTTTTTGCAAAAAGCTTTGATGATTCCAATTTTGCAAATTTTTTATCAGGCCCTATTGTTTTAATATTGAATTTATTTAGTACATCAACAAGCCCGTTAGCTAAATATTCTTCAGACCCTATAATGACAAGATTTATGTTTCTTTTTTGGGCTTGAAGCGCTATATTTTCATAATCCGTATATTCGATTTTATTTCCTAAAGAAGAAAATCCGTCATTACAATCAGCTAAATATAAAGTATTTAAGAGTTTTGAGTCTTTTATTTTTTTTGCTATTACGTGTTCTCTGGCACCTCCTCCAATAACTAAAACATTTAATCCTAAAAGCTTTTCAATAATTCTCGGGTAATAATAATGCTCTAATTTATGGATTTCTTTTTCAAGTTTTTTTAAATTCCAATTAGGGTTAATTTCAAGTTCTTTTTGAAAAATAATTTCCCCTTCATCTACAAATTCATTTGCATAATGAATTGTTATACCTGTTTTTGTGTCATTATTTACATACGCATATTCAATAGCGTTTAGGCCTTTATATTTAGGCAATAATGACGGATGAATATTAATAAAAGTGTTCGTTTTTATTGTTTCTTTATCTAAAATTTTGAAAAATCCCGCCATAACAACAAAATCAAATTTATTTTTCAAAAAGAAATCTTTAATTTCTTCTTTATTCAAATAAATATATTCTATCCCTAATTTTTTAGCTCTTTTTATAACATAAGCGTCTTTATTATCCGTTAAAAGCTTAAAATTAATATCATTTCTATTTTTAAAATATTTTATAATTGCTTCAAAATTTGACCCGTTTTTAGATGAGAGAATTAATATATTTTTCATTTTAACTCTCCCAAAATAAATGCTTCCGGAACAATTTTTTGAATTAAATCAGCATTATTTTTATCTGCGATAATACAAAACCCTACTCCCATATTAAAAACTTTATAACATTCATTTATATCAACATATTTTTTAATAGCTTCAAAAATTTCTTGTTTTTCAATAGCTCCTAAATCAAGATTTAGCTCTAAATCATCTTTTATGACCCTCTTTAGATTGTTAAAAATGCCGCCGCCTGTAATATTTGCCATAGATTTTGCTAATTTTTTTTCGTTTATTTTTAGTGCTGTATCGTAGTATATTTTTGTAGGTTTCAAGGTTGAATTAAATAACTCTTTTGAGATTTTTTTATCCTGATAAAGTTTTCTAATTAAGCTAAAACCATTGGAATGAACGCCAGAAGAAGGCAGTGCAAGGACAATATCCCCCTTTTTTGTATTATTTTTATCTAAAAAATCCTCTTTTTTATAGTATCCAACTAAAAACCCCGCTATATCAAAATATTTTTCCTTAATTAAATCAGGCAACTCGGAAATTTCGCCGCCTAAAAGAGCGCAATTATATTTTAATAAAATAATTTTCAAGTTTTCAATTGTTTTTTGAACTATATCACCCTCTATTTTATTAACTGCGATATAATCCAAAAAAAACAAAGCCTTTGCGCCTAAAGTTGCTAAATCATTCAAATTCATTGCACATAAATCAGATGCAATTGTATAAGGGTCATTTTTTTCTATTAAAGGAATAATTTTAGAGCCTATGCCGTCTGTGCAAGAAATTAAATTGTATCCTTTAAAAAGTTCGTTATTACAATAAATTCCTGCAAAATTTTTTAAATTATCCAAGTTAAATTTTGATGAAATATTTTTAATAATTTCATCAGCTTTATCAATATCTACGCCTGTATTTTTATAGTTATACATATCAATCTAAAAAACACTTATGACACCAGATATTTTTATCAAATATCTTTTCAAAATCAGAATTTGAAATAAATCCGACAGACTCTATTCCAAGCTCTTGTTTTATATTATCAGCCGATTTTAAATTATATGCAAGAAGTTCATTTTTGTTTGGAATATCAACCCCCCAAAAACAAGAATTGACTATCATAGGAGAAGTTAAACGAAGATGAATTTCTTTTGGTTTTTTTTGTTTAATTAATTCAATAATATTTTTTGAAGTTATTCCTCTAACTATTGAGTCATCAACAAGAATGATTTTTTTGTCTTTTATTCTGTCATCAACAATATATTTTTTCTTTGAAAGATCTTCTCTTTTTTCTTTATTTTCAATAAAAGTTCTTAAGATATTTTTCCTGTTTTTAATTAAAAGCTTTAGTTCAATTTTACTTTCTAAACTATATCCATAAGCGCCCCAATATCCGCTATTCATTATTGGAACTACAAAATCCGCTTTTATATCATCTTTTTTAGCTAATAACTTGCCAAGCTTTATTCTTTCATTTTTGGCATTAACACTAAAAATGTTTGATTTTGGGTTTGCAAAATAAACCGCCTCAAAAACGCACTGCTGAGTTTTTTTAGGCTTTTCATCAATTAATTTATAACCTTCTTTTGATATTTCAATAGCTGATTTTGCACTCAATTCAAACTTTTTTATAAAAGGCTTATCAATAACACAATCTTCGCTTGCTATGATGTAATCTTCATTAGTTTCAATAAAAATCAAAGGACGATATGAATTTATATCTTTAAAAGCAAAAATTCTATTTTTCACTAAAATTAAAATACAATAAGCGCTATCTTTAAAATCTGTTGATAAAATTTCATTTATTTCTTCTTTTGACCAAAATTCAGGCTCTTTTTTTAATTTATAAAAAAGCCATTTTAAAACTACCTCGCTATCAGAATTTCCCTCAAAAGAAAAACCTTCTTTTAATAAAATTTCTCTATAATAATCAATATTATATATTGTTCCATTGTGGCATAATGCCGTATTTTTATATAAAATCGGCTGAAGATTTTCTTTTTTTAAATCTCCTATAGTTGAATATCTTGTATGAGCTATTGCAAAAGATGATTTATAATTAATATCAGCCAAGGCTTCTTTTATATAGCCTTTATTTTTAATGACTTTAAGCTCATTATCTTTAAAAAAGCAAATGCCTGCTCCGTCTTGCCCTCTGTGTTGAAGTTTTAATAATGAAGCAATTATTTTTTTGATAACATCGTTATTGTTTTTTGAAATATAGCCTACAATTCCGCACATTATTTCATCTTTTCAATTAGTTTATTAAAATAGATATTCTTTATTTTTTCTTTTTCAAATTCAATATCATCAAAAATTATTTTATCATCAATAACTTCTCCAACTAAAATCATGTTTTCAAGTTTTTTATCGGCTATTAAAATATAATCTTTTTGATATTGCTCAAAATAGTTTTGATAGTTTATCCTAAAACCTAAGTTATAGAACAATGTTTCTTTTAATAAGCTTCCAATTAGCCCGAATTGCCCAATTGAAATGACTTTTTTAACCTTTTTATTTTCCAATAAATTAAATATTATTTCTTTTGATTTAATTTCATCTTCGTTTTTTAAAATATATATTTTATCATTTTTATCTATTTTTGATTTTATTATTCTATTTTTATTTTCACACACCCCAATACACCCTAAAGTTACAGCAGGCGGGATTTTTTCATTTTTTATTTCATTATAAAAAGATACATTTCCTGAAACAATCGGAATTTTATACAAAAAAGAAAGCCTTTTTAATTCATCAATTGAATTTCTAAAATCGCTCTGCACTGTTAAATTTTCAGGATTTGCAAAATTAAGACAGTTTGTTATTCCCTTTAATTCAAACCCATATGAAATTAGTTTTCTATATGAAGACATAAAGGTGTTATATACTGCCTTTTTAGGGTTCATATCAAAAGTTGTTTGATTTAATAAACCAATAAAAGACTCTGTTTCCTTTAAATATAAAATGCCGATTGAATTTTCTTTTTGAGAAAAAGAGGTTCTTCCTTGCACTTCTTGGTCAAATTGAGAATAGATAAATTCTTTTGATGAAAAATTATCATCATTTATCATATCTTTAAATAAATCAAAATTACTTTTATTTATTTTTATTTGAGTATTTTTTATTTCTTTTTTTTCTAAATCAAACAAATACGGTTCACACAAAACCCCTAAGTCCAATGTACACAACTGTTTATCGTTATAATAAATTTCATAAGTATTGCCTTTTTTTGTTTTTCCGATAATCGAATAATCAAGTTCATATTTTTTTGCAATTTTATCAAATTTTTCTATGGCACAGGCTGAATTTTCAATTGTAAAAGCCATTCTCTCTTGGCTTTCAGAAAGCATAATTTCCTCAGGCTTAATAGAGTCAATTTGTGTATGGACTTTTTCTAAATGTAATTCAACAGCGCATTTTCCCTTGTATGCCATCTCTGAAGTGGAAGATAATATTCCGCTTGCCCCTAAATCTTGACAGGCTGTTATTTCTTTTAATTTATTTATTTCAAGAACTGCGTCAATCAATCTTTTTTTAGTATAAGGATCGCCAATTTGAACACTTTGTCTATTAGAATTTTCATCTAAAACGCCTGATGCAAAACTTGCACCGTTTAAACCGTCCACCCCTGTTTTAGAGCCTAAAAGAACAATTAAATTATCCTCTTTAGCGCTTGAGAGTTTTATATCTTCTTCTTTAATTATTCCAAGAGCCAAAACATTAACAATAGGAAGATTATTAAATCTTTTATCAAAAATTGTTTCGCCTGTTATTGTAGGAACTCCGATTGAATTACCATAATCAGATATTCCTCTTGTTATTTCATCAATATAGTATTTTGTTTTTAGTTCATCCAATGAGCCGAATTTTAGGGAATTAGATAGGGCTATTGGTTTAGCTCCAAGAGATAAAATATCCCTAACAATTCCGCCTATTCCTGTCATTGAGCCTTGATAAGGTTCTATTGCACAAGGATGATTATGAGATTCCATTTTAAAAAATATGCAATAATCCTTTAATCTGATACAGCCTGAGTTTTCATTTTCATAGTTATTTTCTTTATAAAAATCATTTATGTATTTTTTTGAATGCATATAACCGCAATGCTCCGAATGCATTGCAGAAAAAAGATATATTTCAAAATCGTTTGGTTCTCTTTTTAATTTTTCAACTATTTTTTGGTATAAAAAATCACTTATATTTAGTTTTTGATATAATTTCATCTTAATTCTTCTTTTATAAAATCAAAAATAATTTTACCATTTTCACATTTAAAAGGTGTAATATAATTTCTTTCAGGGTGAGGCATAAGCCCCAAAATTTTATTTTTTCTGTCATAAAGCCCTGCTATATCATAATAAGAACCGTTTGGATTATTTTGATATTTTATTAAATCATAATCTTTTAATTTGTTAATATCATCAATATAGTATCTGCCTTGATGATGAGCAATTGGAAGCTTAAAAATCTTGTCTTTAAAAATCAAATCAACATCTTTTGATATAAACTTTTGATTTTCATTTTCCAATAATGCACCATATAAAATATTTGCTTCGCAAAGTATCTGAAAACCGTTACAAACCCCTAATATAAAAGAGTTTCTTTGTTTTATTTTTTCTTTTATTGCACTAATCACAGGGCTGAATTTTGCAATTCGTCCGCAAGAAACGTAATCCCCCCAGCTAAACCCCCCAGGAAGAACAATCAGCTTATAATCGTCTAAATTTGTTTCGTTTTGATTGATGATATCAACGCTGAACCCCGATTTTAAAAGAGAATCTTTAGTTTCATCGACGCAATTTGACCCTAAAAAATTTATCACACAAGCTTTCATTAAACTTCCTTAACGCTAACTATTTCAAAAGTTTCAACCAATGGATTAGTTAAAATTTCTTTTGAAATTCTTTTGATTTTTTTATCTGCCTCAAATTTATTTTCATCAAAAATTTTTATTTCATAAAATTTACCTGTATTCACTTTTAAATTTGATGAAATTAAAAGCCTTCGGGCAATATTTTCAACTACTTCGCCTTGAGGATTTTTAATTTCTTCTTTTAATTTTGTAATTATTTTATAAACAAATATTTTCATACATTATGTAATATCACAAAATGTAAAGCTCATAAAGCAAAATTAAATATTTATGCAATAATATTTAAAGTAGTATTATATTGGAAGTTTACATATGAAATTAAGTGAAATTCAAACAAATAATGCCTTTGATTATAAATATTTATTAAATAGAATGTTCCCCTATATCAAGCCTTTAATGTTCAGAATTTTTCTGACATTTATTTTTGCTGTTCCCCTAGGTCTTTTGGACGGCGCTACAGCATTTGTTTTAAAACCATATATCGATGTTGTAGTTAACGGTGACACTTTAACATATTTTGGTTACACCCTAACAAGAGATATTTTATCTGTTATTATTCCTCCGGGGATTGTTGTTTTTGCAGGAGCTCAAGGGCTTTTAAGATATTTAAACACATATCTTTCCGACTGGATTAGTATAACAATAGCCAATAATGTCAAAATTGATTTATTTAAAAAATTAGTTTTCTTAGATTCAAAATTTTACGATGAAAATTCTTCAGGGCTTGTTATTTCAAGATTTTTATCTGACCCTGACATGGCAAGCAGACAATTAATCAATAGCATTAAAACATTAATTACCTCTTTTACGAGTGCATTAGGATTAATTTTTGTTTTACTTTACAATTCATGGGAATTAGCTATTGTAGGCGTAGTTGTTTTAGTTTGCGCATTTTTACCAATGACATTTTTAAGAAAGAAAATTAAAGAAGTTTCAAACAAAGGAACTGTTGTTGGCGGCAATATTACAACCGCATTTAATGAAACATACAAAGGCAATAAAGTTATTTCAGGCTATAATTTGCAAGATGATGAATATAAAAAAGTGAAATCATTAATCAGAGAAACTTTCACCTTACAAATGTCCCTAACAAAAAGAACAGGCTGGCTTTCACCGATTATGTATATTATTGCAAGTATTGGTATAGCTTTTGTAATGTTAGTTGGAAATCAATTAATTATAAACGGAAGATTAACCACCGGAAGCTTTGCAAGCTTTATAACTTCACTTTTGCTTTTATACAAACCAATCAAAACTCTTGGACAAGATTTAACAAGTATTCAGGGTATTTTTGTTGCAATAAACAGAGTTTTTGAATTGTTTGATTTTCAATCAAGAATTGAAGACAAAGGACAAAAAGAGCTTAAAAATGCGCCTTCGGTTGTAGAATTTAAAAATGTTTCTTTTTCATATGATAACGAAAAAGAAGTTCTGCGCAATATTTCTTTTAAAGCTGAACATGGTCAAACAATAGCAATAGTAGGCAATTCGGGCGGCGGAAAATCCACTATAGTAAATTTATTACCCAGATTTTATGATGTTACAAAAGGAAATATCCTTTTTGACGGCATCGACATAAGAGATTTTAAATTAACTTCTTTAAGAAATTCAATTTCTCAAGTTTTTCAAGATAATTTCTTATTTTCAGGCACAATAAGAGATAACATCCTTTTAGGCAAAAAAGATGCAACTCAAGAAGAAATTGATTTTGTAGTTAAAGCCTCACACTTAGATGAATTTATTATAACATTAGAAAAAGGGCTTGATAGCGTAATCGGCGAAAATGGAACATCATTATCAGGCGGTCAGCGCCAAAGAGTTGCAATCGCAAGAGCAATGATAAAAAATGCTCCTATCGTTGTTTTAGATGAAGCAACATCAGCCCTGGATAATAAATCAGAAAAAATTGTTCAAAAGGCGCTTGATAACTTAATGAAAGATAGAACTGTTTTTGTTATTGCACACAGATTATCGACTATTTTTAATGCCGATAAAATATTGGTTATAGATAACGGCTCTATAGTTGAGGAAGGAACACACGAAGAACTTTTAAATATTCCAGACGGAAAATATAAAAGTTTATATAACATGCAATTCAAAAAACAAGAAACAATTAATATATAAAAAATTGCTTGACAATTATTATTGATATATTATCATAATAATTGCGAAAGGGCGTTTAGCTCAGTTGGTAGAGCGCCTCCCTTACAAGGAGGATGTCGGGAGTTCGAGCCTCTCAACGCCCACCATTAAAAGACTTCTTTGGAAGTCTTTTTTTTATTGCGTTTTAGTACGGTATCCGCACTTGGCACGAGCTCAACGCTCCCGCCTTCGCGCTTCACACACTTTTGCCTAAAACTTCGTTCATCAAGTTCACCCTATGAACTATGATTTACTCGTTTTAGGTTCTGCGCACACTTTACTTGTACGGCTCATTCTTCGCCTACAATTGAAGCGTCAACGCCCACCATTAAAAGACTCAACGCCTATATTTAGCAATTCTTGATTAATCCAATTTGTTGCAATATCTTCATCTTGCTCTATTGCAATTTCAACTCCTCTTTTTGCTATTTCTAAAAGTTGCTTAGATTGACATTTTAATTTATACATTTCTTGTATATTTTCTTTAATTTGAACTTGTATATTACTATTTATTTTTGGTAATAGAATGTTTTCAAATTCATCCTTATTTATTGCAGTCAAAATAGTTCCGCTACAACCTCTTTTTAATTGCATTTGTATAAATTCGGATTTCATTAAACAAAATAATGTTTCTGGATTTATAAAATTTGAATTTATAACATAGAAACCCGTTGAACAAAGTGAATTATTATTATCATTTGTTATTAAAGCAATACTATTTAATGAACCTTCAATTGATGAAACCACCACATCACCAGTTGAAACAATTCTTCTGGCTCTAGTTGGCAAATTTTCACCAAAATCTACTGTGCAATTATTAATTTCTCCATTTTTTGCAATATTTGCTAATTCAATATATTTATATTCTTCCCTAGGTTCAGGTATAAAATTAACGTCTTTTATTTTTACTATATTTTTTAATTTATCATATCCATTAGAATAATTTTTTATTAATTTAATAATTTCATCATATTTAGGTTGGAAATATTCTGCGTCAAGACGATTTGCGTCTTTAACATCAGAATAATTTTTCACAGACCACGATTTAAGCCCTAGAGCGCTATTTTCAATATTTATTTCTTTTAATAAACGCTTTTCAGAATTTTTATACATAAATTCCGCATTCTGTATAATTTGAGATTTTAACTTAATTATTTTCTCAATTAATGTATAAAAATTACTACCATATTCAGGGACAGGAATTTTTCTAATTCTTGACATAGCGACTGTTGGTTGTGCAGATAAAGTTTTTTCTTTATCTAAAAGCAATTGCCCATATTTAGAATTCAAAAATGTTGACAAATAATATGATTTTGTATGATTTTTTCTAGGCCTAATAAGACATATGTTAGGTCCTAATTGATAATCATAATTTTGCAAAGTTAGTGCACGTCTATATTCTCCTGTGTACGATAAAATAACATCATCAGGAATTAACTTAGATCTCTTTAAAAAAATATCCGCAATATTTTTATCAATTGTTATAAATTCTTGAATATTTAACTCTTCATTTTGTATATTTTTACTAGTTAAGGCAATATAATAATTTTTAGAATTCATATTTTCTAACGTAAAAAACTTGGTGTATTCAAAGCCAGCTAATTTTGTTACTACAAAATCATCTTCTATCAAAAAAAATCTTCTTTTTTTTATTTGAGCTAAAATTTTTAAAGCTGAAGGATTAAAATAATCTGCATCAAATCTAAATATTTCATTATCTATTCTCACATCTTTTACATTTACTATTGAATACTTCATTATTCTTCACTCCAAAAAGAAAGTTTTTCAGATTTTGCAAAATCAATAAATGCTTCTGCTATGCCATCTGGCAAGTCCCCATCATGGTTGTGGAGATCATGCTCTAATACAAAATGTCCGTGTTTATCAAGTATTAAATGGCCGTTTTCATCTGTTGCATATATATATTCTCCTGAGTTATCTTTCCCGATTTGTTCTGACACTGCAAAAAATATTGGGTAGTCTTCAACTTTTGGACAATAATATTTAGGTTCACTATCATCATCATTCCATTTTTGTAAAAATATAACACTTGTTTTTGTTCCTGTATGGGGTTTAAATGTATTTACATCTAGGCCTACTACTGCAAGAATTCTTGCCTTTTGAGCAATATATTCTCTTATATTTTTATCAGATGTATTATTAAATCTGCCTTGAGGTAATACTATTGCAAGCCTTCCCCCGGGTCTTACGAAATCCAAGTTTCTTTCGATAAATAAAATATCTCTTCCTACTTTAGATTTCATTTTATTTTTTTCTTTATCTTTAAAAGCTAAATCATATCTAGCAAGAATAGTTTGTTCTTTTATATCACCTGCAAAAGGTGGATTTGCCATTAATATATCAAAATTAAATTCTTTATAAGATTCTTTATCTTTTTGCAACTTTTCAAGTCGTTCAAAACCATCTTGATAAACACTTAGCCACTCTTTTGAATTAACAGAATTTTTCCATCTATCATAATCAAGGGTGTTTAAATGCAAAACATTAGTGTTGCCATCTCCTGCAATTAAATTCAAGGTTCTAGCAACACGAACAGCTTTTTCATCAAAATCTATACCAAAAATTTTTAAAACATTCTCTTTTTCTTCATCCGGAATATCGGCATTTGAGAATAATTTACCTGTAATTTTAAATATTGTGTGGACAGGAAACCCGCAAGAACCCGATGCAGTATCTATCATGTGTTCACCTTTTTTAGGGTTTAACATTTTTACACACATATCAATTACATGACGAGGAGTAAAATATTGTCCTTTTTCACCTTTAGAAGATTTATTGATTAGATATTCAAAAGCTTCATCAATAATTTGTAGATTGGAATTAAATAATTTAATATCTTGAATACTGGAAACACAAACTGATAAATGAGATGGAGAAAGATTTATTTTTGCATCTTCAGTGAAAACACCTTTCCATTTTGTTTTAGCTCCATCAAAAAGTTTTTGAATTTTATTTTTTAATTCTAAATCTGTTTCACCTTTATTTCTAAATTCAAGTTGTCTAAATTTTTTATCATTAACTTTTTTTACCAACTCTATGTATTCTTTATATTCTAAATCTACTAACGATTCACAATCACAATTGCTGTCAACATAATAGCTTATAATTTCTTTATCCCTTTTACTCAAACTTTCATCATACAACTTTGTAAAAATAAGTTTGAAACATTCTTCAAATACATCTACACCAGCATTTGCAAGAACTTCATCTTCCATATTTTTAATAATTTGTCTTAATGACTTACCTTCTTTTAAAATCTTATCTTTTACAATCAAATCTTTTAATGTAAAAGGTTCATCTAAAATATCTTTTAATGATTGGGTTTCTGTTGGAATGTTTGGAATTTCTTCAAAATAATTAGGATCTTTTCTATTAAAAAATGTTATTTGAGAACCATTAGTCCAAACGGACATTGTAGCACCAGTTGCATTACAATAACTGCGCAATTGTTTCTTGCCATCTTTTTCTTTTGATTTTTTTAGCTCAACAATTATATATACTGTCGTTGGGCGTTCTTTTTCAAAAATTACAATATCTGCTCGCTTTACTTCGCGACCAAAATGAATACCATGTTCTAATTTTATTCTTGATACAGGGTATTTGTATTCATTGATTAATCTATCTAAAAATAGCTGTCTTACAACTTCCTCTGGGGTTAAGATTATATCTGTTTTTCTAACCAAACATTCAACAATAGTCTTCCCCTTATCATTCTTCCTTAATTTATCTATTAATCTTTGTTGCTCTTCTTGATCAAATAAAACCAAATTTTTAATTTCGTCAATTATTTTTTCCATAAAAACCCCTTATTTGCACCCCCATATTAACAAAAATTAAAAATTCTGATAAGTCAAAAAATAATTTATCATTTAAATTAATTACGTAATACCAGAATCCCCCCTCAAAGTCCAATGAAATTTCCTTTTCCCATGCTAAAATAAAACAAAAAGGAGTTAAAATGAAACTACAAGGCATAGACAAAAACGGCGAAGAAAAAGAATTCAATCTTGACGGCCTCAAAGGGCAAAAAGTTGTCCTATATTTCTACCCAAAAGACAACACCCCCGGCTGTACTCAAGAAGCCTGTGATTTTCGAGATAACCTGAACCGCATTTCAATCTATGCCCCGATAATCGGAGTTAGCCCCGACTCAATCAAAAGCCATAAAACCTTTCAAGAAAAACAAGGGCTTAATTTCATTCTCTTATCAGACCCCGAGCACATTTTAGCTGAAAAATTTGACGTTTGGAAAGAAAAATCAATGTATGGCAAAAAATATATGGGAATTGAGCGCTCCACCTTTATTTTAAATAAAGAAGGAAACATTGAAAAAGAATGGCGAAAAGTCAAAGTTAAAGGTCATGTTGATGAAATTATAAATTATCTGACCAATCAAAATTAAGCTTTTTTATCTTTTAAAAGCTTAATTTTAGAATATTTATCTTCATCTTTTAAAACTTCAATAGCTTCATCAATAGATTGAAGATTTTTCAAGCTCACAACAATATACTGATTAAGTTTGCTTGCTTTTAAAATCTCTTTTTCAATTGAATTATCCATGTTCAAAAAATCAATTGAATCAATTAAGCGAGTTCCCAAAATTTGAAACAAGGCAATTGTCGATTTATACTCAGATAAAGAAACTTCTCTATCATCAATAAAATATCTGAAATTCATTCCGTCAGAATATTTTGTTATTTTTTTGGTTTTATTTTCGTCTGTTCTAATAATTGCCGAAACTTTTGTATAATTTTCGTTATATGTAATATATCTGACATTAGTATCAAATTCATTTGGTATCAAAACAAACTTAATAGCTGAAATAATATTACTTTTCCCCGTCCCATTCATTCCGACAATAACATTAAAACCTGATTTAAAAGGTATTTTTGTTTTTTTGTGGAAAGATTTAAAATTTTCAAGCTCAAGTTCGACAATTTCTATCATAAAACCCCTAAGTATAAGTTCATCTATCTAATTTTAACACATATTTACCAAAGATTAATAATATGCTACGATAATAAAAAATTTTAAAAGGGGTAAGATATGAAAAAGACACTGATTATTTTAAGTTTATTGTTATTCAGCTCATTTACCTATGCTGACGAAGTTGTTTTAATTCACGACATAAACAAGGACAATTTTTGGGCAAAACAAGGTATGGAGGTTGACAAAGTTCTAAATGTCAGCAACACAATAATGATGTCTAATAAAATTTCAAAAAGAGTACCCATATTTGTTGAAAAAAGCAAAAAAACAATCACAATGAACGGAACAGTAACTGAAACAGTTAATGCATATTCTGATTTAGATAATAAAAGTGTAACTGTACTTTCGGGATTATTCAATTACATTGATAACGACGATGAATTAGCATACATTTTAGCACATGAAATCGCTCATTCAATAGAAGCCTACGGCGGTTTCTTTAAATATATGTCAATGACATCAAACTCTAAAAAATATGAAGAAAAAGCAGACTTAACCGCTCTTGATTACATGGTGAAAGCAGGATACAACCCAATTGCAGCAATTACCATGGGAAACAAAATTTTCACAGAACCGATGTGGGATTGGGGCTTTAATTCCTCTCACCCGAAAGGAAGCAAAAGATTGATGAACATGTATAAATACATATTCATCAAATACCCTGAATATCTAAATTCACAAATGACTAAACTTCCTGCATATAAAAATTTTGAATATTCTTTAGCAAACGACATAAAAGAATTTCAACAAAAACAAAAAAAGAAAGCTATAACAGCTGATGAAATTCTGTAATATCACTAAAATCATTTTAATTTTTTCTATCTTCTGCTTTATGTTACCCATAAAAGCGCAAGATAGAATGATTACAATAACGCCGATTAAAAAAATCTCAACTTCTAATAAAAATCTTTTGGAAGGCGATATTGTAACTTTTCAAGACATTAATTCCAAAAAAACCTTGGAAGGAATTATTAAAACAATAACCCCAAACGGCTTTATGGGAAAACAAGCTTCTCTTTTAATCAGCAACATCCATTATACAAATTCAAACGATAACTACTTTGGTCAAATATATCTAAACGGAAGCGAGCATGAAACCTATCAAGATTTAGCCGACGGCGGTTTAGTTCCTGCTTTTGAATTTATCAGGGGCGGAGAAGTTACATTAACTCCTGAAAAAACAAAACTGACAGTTTTTCTAAACAACAGCCAAAAGCCCGATATTCCAATTAAAATCAGTCCTGCACAAAAAATTTCCACTGCCCATGATGAAATTGAGCTCAATGACAAATTAAAATTCATAGTTGAAAATGATGTCTATAAAAACAACAAACTATATATTAAAAAAGGTTCAATTATCTACGGAATAACAGACTACATAACAGAAAACGGCTGGGGCTGTGATAATGCTGAAATAGATATCAAAAGTTTTATTGTTAAAACAACAGATAATAAAATTATTACAATCAACTACCCTATTAAAATAAACGGTTTTGAAATTTTAAAATACAAAGGAAAAAGATTTCTTCAATTTTTTAATTATATAGGAGTAGGTTTCAGAGGAAAAGAGGTTGATATAATTCCTAAGCAGGATAAAATCACTTATACCCTATGGCTAAATTAGAACCCTGTGCAATTTTTAAATTTTATATTCATGTAATAAATAAAACATATTTTAAAAGGAGAAAAAAATGGAAAATATGTTTTGTTTTCAATGCGAACAAACCGCAAAATCAAAAGGCTGCACAGTTCAAGGCGTATGCGGAAAGACCCCTGAAACTGCGAATTTGCAAGACGAACTAATTTCAAAAATAATTAACTTTGTAAATTCTAAAGAATACTCAAATAAAAACACAGATTTAATTGTCGAAGCTCTATTTAGCACAATAACAAACGTAAATTTTGACAGCAAAAGTATCCAAGAATTAATTAACAAATTTCCTTGTGAAAATAATGATTTTAATATCCAATCTCTTTGGAATGAAAACGAAGACATAAGAAGCCTTAAATCTTTAATTCTTTTTGGTTTAAAAGGTATGGCAGCATATTATTACCATGCTAAAGTTCTGGGGTTTAAAAATGAAGAAATAGAAAAATTTTTCTATTATTCTCTAAAAGACATTTCAAAAAATCTAGGTTTAGATGAACTCTTAAGCCTCATTTTAAAAACAGGCGAAATGAATTTAAAATGTATGGAATTATTAGATGAAGCAAATACTAAAACCTACGGAAATCCAGCTCCAAATAAAGTCACAACAAACATTGAAAAAGGACCTTTTATAGTTGTATCCGGTCATGATTTACACGATTTAGAATTATTGCTCAACCAAACAAAAGATAAAAACATAAATATCTATACCCATGGTGAAATGCTTCCATGTCACAGTTATCCCGAACTAAGAAAATATCCCCATTTAAAAGGCAACTTTGGAACTGCTTGGCAAAATCAACAAAAAGAGTTTGATAACCTGCCTGCCCCGATTTTATTTACAACTAATTGCATAATGCCTATAAAAGACAGCTACAAAGATAAAGTTTTTACTACCTCAATAGTTAAATACCCCAATACAATTCATATTGATAAAAATAAAGATTTTACCCCTGTTATTAATAAAGCGCTTGAATTAAAAGGCTATAATGAAGATAAAAAAATGACAGGCATTAATGGCGGCGATAGCTTAACAGTGGGCTTTGGACATAATTTCATCTTATCTTTAGCAGATAAAATAATCGATTTAATTAAATCCAAAAAAATTAACCGCATATTCTTAATTGGCGGTTGCGACGGAGCTAAAACAGGAAGAAATTATTACACTGATTTTGCAAAAGAAACGCCAAAAGACAGCATTATTTTAACCCTTGCTTGCGGAAAATATCGTTTTAATGACCTTAATTTAGGTGAAATTGAAGGTATTCCAAGACTGCTTGATATGGGTCAGTGTAATGATGCATATTCAGCCATAAAAGTTGTCCTTGAATTATCAAAAGCTTTTAATTGTTCGGTTAATGAATTGCCTCTATCCATAATCTTATCTTGGTATGAACAAAAAGCAGTTTGTGTTTTATTAAGCTTATTATATTTAAATATACAAAATATACATCTTGGACCCACCATGCCTGCTTTTATTTCAGATAATGTGTTGAAAATTTTAGTTAATAAGTTTAAAATTAAACCAATCACAACACCCAAAAAAGATTTAGAGGAAATTTTAAAAAATGACAATAATTAATCTAAAAGACATCGAATATCTTGATACAATAAATAAAAAATTAGTTTTTGATAACGAGCAGAGTTCTCTTACTCTGCTCTCATTTAAAAAAGGAGTTGAAAGAACTCTCCACGTTGATAAAAAAGATGAAACAGCGCAAATTATTGAAGGAAAAGCTCAAATTACCATAGGAAAAGAAAAATACATTTTAAATAAAGGCGAGATGATTGTAATGCCTCAAAATATACCCCATGGCTTATTAGCTTTAGAAGATACAAAAATGCTTCTTTTGCGTCCGAAACACAAACATGATGATTAAAATATCAACTTTTGTAAAATTTTATTTATAAACTAACAAAATAATATCTTCCCGCGTTTCTATGCTAAAAAGACTAGCGCGAGGAAAATATGAGAATAAATCCAATTTCAACTTATCAAAGATTTAACTTTTTACAAAATAAAAACAATACTTCAAACCCAATTTATAGAAATTCAGCCGTTTTAAATGAAGATAAAGTTGAATTTAGGGGTCAAAAACAAGATGATCGTACTTCTTTAAAAGCCCTTAAATCAATGTTTACAAACAGAATGGAAAAAACATGGGATGAAGCCACTAAAATAGCACAAATTTCAGGAAGCCCCACTCTTGAAAGCTGGCATCTTTATTTAGCTTCCTTGTATTCTGCAAAAAGGCAGCTGGAAGAAATTGAACAAGGTATATCAGAATATAATGACCCAAGCAATGGAAGCATAATAGCTACATTACAAAATACAATAGATGAAGTTGGGGCAGAAGTCGCCAAAGAAGAAGAAAGAAAGAAAATCTTAGAAGTTGTAAATAACCACATTGAAGAAATTAAAAAAGATTTCCTTCCGCAAGACCCAAAAAGAAGTCTAAAAAATACACTAATTACTCCAAAACCGTCCAAAAGAACAATGGATGATTTAATTGAAGCGTACAACTTCTACAAAAGTGCCGGAATGATTGACAGAACAGTTGACGATAGTTTTCCTTTGGTTGCCACAGAATTTTCCCAAGATCGCAGACTTGTAAAAAAAGTTGTTTCATTCAGGGATAATCTGCAAAAAGCAGTGATGATTGATAATGAACAACACAAAAAGAAAAAACACTTAACATTTTTTGACAGCAAAGCTGATGCACTATGGAAAAATGTAAGTCTTGGAAAAGATACCATTGTCCTAACTGAAGAAAGCAATTCTTCATCAACAAAACATTTAGTAAGCAGTTTTATCAATCTAATAAATAAACCAAATCAACACTATAAAAATGTATCTCCTGAAAATACAAATATTATACTTTTAAATAAAAATGCTACTTTTGATTTTCTTAATACATTGGTTCGTGAAGCAAAGAAAAAACAAAATAAAACCACTGTTATTATAGTAAATCTTGATACACTTCATGCTTCTGACGGTGAAACTATTAAAAGACAAGATATTGATACACTTGCAAATATTGCTTCAACTAAAGACAAATCAAACGTAAGACTAATTTTTAGCGTAAGCAAAGAAGGATACTATAATCTCACCTCAAAAGACAGTGTTTATAAATCCGCATTTGAAAGACATTCGGTTCAAGTGCTTCCGACTCTTAACGCTAATGATACAATAGATTATCTGACAAATGAAAACGGTATTGCCTTTATTGAACAAGAAACAGGTAAAAAATTCTCCCCTGAAACAATCAGAAAAGCAATTGAATTAACAGCTCAAACAAACGGCAACTACCCCGATAAAGCAATTAATTTACTAAACACCGTTTCAGCCTACAACCCCGACGTTGAAGATATTACCCCTCAAATGATTGTTGATTATGCAAGAGAAGCAAAAATTCTAAACAGTGTCCAAAATAATAATGATGACAACATCATATTCGACACAGGCAAGACTTTAGATGATATAGCAGGCTCACCTATGACAAAAGCTCAAGCAGAAAGCGTTGTTAGAGCAATTAAAAACGGTACAATAGGAACAAGAGGCTATATAATACACTACAATGATGACTATTGCGGAGGCGGCAGATTTCACACCGCTCAAGCAATAGCAGGCGAAGCTGAAATCCCTATGATTGTAATCAATGCAAAAGATTTTGCACTGAAAGATATTGATACACTTTCTCAAAATGCAGATTTTTCAGAAATGAAAATCAAAAAAATAATGTCAAGCGCAGTAGCACAAGCAGAAGCAAATCCCGATAAATGCGCTATGGTATACATCAAAAACTTTGATAACTTTGCAGCAAACCCGCTAACCGGAGTTTCATCAATATATGAACAAAAAGCATTTTCACAATTACTTGATGAAATGGACTCTATAAGAAAAAATAAAAATGTAAATATTATTGTAATGGGCTCAGCAAATATACCCGAAATAATTGATGATAATATAAGAAAACCATATAAATTCTTAGATTCAATTGTCGTATATCCGCCTAACGGAACTAAAGAAACAAAAGATGTAATTAAATATTATATAAATAAAATGAATCTTACCATTGCAGGCAGCGAAAAAACAAGAAACAAGACTATAAACAACATCGCTGAAACAGCATCAAGAAGCTATTTTAATGCTGTTGACATTATGTATTTATTAGAAACTGCCAAAAATGTAGCAACAGAAAGAAATAAAGAAGCTATTGATTCAAAAGACCTGATGGAAGCTTATCAAAGAACCACCAGCGGCAGAGTCAACACAGGATATATAAACGATATCGGTAAAAAAATCACAACTACCCACGAAGCAGGTCATGCAATTAACCTACAAGTTATGTACGACTTAATGAAAAAACAAGGACTTCCTTGGCAGCTGCCAAACAAAGTAGACTTTATAACGCTTGACCCAAGGGGAGATTATCTTGGAGCGGTTTATCCTAAAAGATCAGAAAATACAAATTTAAGCTTTGAAAGCCTAATGGGTGAATTAATCTGTGATTATGGCGGATATTCGGCAGAAAAGAGATTTTACAATATAAATGGCAGCCATGGTATCATTCAAGATATGCAACTTGCAACAGATTGGGCTGAAAGAGCTGTATTAGACTACGGAATGGGCAAAAATACAGGCGTTAAACATATTAGCAGAAATCCAGACGGAACTTTAACAGCCTCAGAACACAAGAAAGAATTAATTGAAAAAGATATTGATGCAATAACTCAAGGAGCTATGTTAATATCTGACGCAATTGTTGAAACATATAAAGGCTTTATCGAACAATTCACTCAAAAATATTACAAAAAAATCGGCACAGGTAATTGCACAATTCCAGGGGAAAAATTTAAAAAAGAACTGGACGCTTGGAAAAATTCATTATCTGATGAAGAAAAAGAAAAAATAACACATATGGAACTATACATTCTAAACACCTTGAAATCCGTTCAAAACGGCACATTTGACGGAAGCCCTTTTATAAAGTAAACTTGCTGAATTTTACCTCAAAATGATATAATAATTTAAAAACGAGGATAAAATGATAGCAACAAAAGAAAAAATCGAGCCAAATGCCCAGCAAAAAGAATGTATTGAAAACATAGAAGGAAAATATCTTGTTATAGCAGGCCCCGGAACGGGAAAAACTTTCAGCCTTGTTGAAAGAGTTAAAAACATGCTAAACAAGAATATTTCTCCTGATAAAATTCTATGTCTGACTTTTTCTGACGCTGCCTCAAACGAAATGCGCTCAAGGCTTTGTGATGTTCTAAAAAATCAAACAAATGAAATTGATATTTATACTTATCATAGCTTTTGTAATGAAATAATAAACGAATATCCCGAAGAATTTGAACTTCCGCAAGATTATAAGCTAATTCCTACAGCTATTTCAAGGCAATTTATAAAAGAATGTATTGATGAATTAAACCCAATTGAACACAGAAGCTCTAAAAATGACCCTTATATTTTTCTAAACCCCATTTCAAGACAAATTGAAGAAATTAAAAGAAACAGATTAACAAAAGAAGAATATTTTAAAAACATAAAAGAAAACCCGGACTGGGAGCCTGAAATAAAAGCACTTAAAGATAAACTTGAAGATTATAAACAAAAAAATAAAAAAATTCCTCAAAGTCTTTTAAACGGCATAGATTCTCAAGAGAAGAAAATAAGAAAGGCCTATGAAATCTGGGAATTTTATGAACTATATAAAAGCAAAATGGAATTAAATCATTACCTTGATTTTAACGATATGATTTCTTTTGTTTTAGACAAATTTGAAAATGAACCAGCCTTTTTAGATAAAATTTCAAATAAATATGAATATATTTTGGTTGACGAATATCAAGACACAAACAAAAATCAAAATGAAATAATTTTTAAACTGGCAGATTCAAATAAAGCGCAGAATATTTTTGTTGTAGGAGATGATGATCAAATAGTTTACACTTTTCAAGGTGCTAAATTAGATACAATTGAAAACTTTTTAAGACACTATCCTGACACAAAAGTTATCTGTCTAAAAGAAAACATGCGCTCAAGCCAAAATATTTTAAATTGCGCAAGAGAAATAATAAAACAAGACCACTCAAGATTAGAAATTAATCCTGAATTTTGCCAATATAACATTTCAAAAGAATTGATTTCTAAAAATGAAAATTTTAAACTTGATAACCCTAAAATAAGATGTAATATTTATTATGATTCAATTCAAGAATATAATGATATTGTAGCTGAAATTGATGATTTAATTAATTCTTCTGATTGCCCTAAAGATAAAAAAGGGAATAAGAAACTCTCAGAAATTGCCATTTTAACAAAATCAAACGATGAACTTTTAGTTTTTTCTCAAATGCTGAAAGATAGAAACATTCCTTTTGAATTAAAAGAAGGGAAAAATATTTTTGAAATAAAATCGTTCATTGTTTTATTTTATTACATGCAAATGCTGATAAATCCCGAGCTAAATTCCGATAAAATCTTCAGGCTATTACTTTTAGAGCCTTTTAAAATTAACCCTGTTGATTATATGAAGCTTTATCAAAAACGCTCAACAAATAAAGCTTTTATTAATTCAATGAGAGAAATTGACGATTTTATTGAAAAAGATAAAATTAATAATTTTATTAAAACTTTTGATTATTTAAAAAATTATCAAACAAATGAAACTCTAAGAAATATTATTATTGAAATTGGTTCTAAAACAGGAATTTTTAATTATTATCTTAATTCTGAAATTAACCAAATTGAAAATATAGCAGCAATTAAAAAAATCTTAGATGAAGCAGATGATTTTACAAACGCATATAAAGATATTACTCTTGTCGGTTTTGTTGAATATCTTCAAATGCTTCAAAAAGAAGAAATCCCAATCCTTACCCAAAAAGCGCCAATTGAATTAAACGCTGTTCAATTATCCACCTATCATTCTTCAAAAGGTAAAGAATACACCTATGTCTATATGCCCACCCTTTTAAGAAATCTGTGGGAAGCCGATAACGGCTCATTTAAGGCGATTGTTCCTCTTGGTATAAAGGAATACAAAACAGAAGACGAGCTAAAAAAAACAAAGTTGGCTGACAGAATTAAAACAATGTATGTAGGTATGACAAGAGCTAAGAAATTTTTAAGGCTTTCTTATGTTCAATATGTCAATGGAAAAGTCAAAAAACCAAGCGAACTTATTTCAAACTTACTTCAAAATATTGACAAAAATATTATTGAAATTAATCAAAATCTTGAATATTCAATCGATTCATTCTGGCAAGAAGCTAAAAATTCAATAGTTAAAAGAGATTATGACTATAAAAGAGATTTTAAGGAATTTATCGATTTAAAATTAAAAGATAAATTTTATTCACCAACCTCAATCAATAAATACTTAAATTGCCCGAGAGAATTTTTATATGAATATGTTTTTGAGCTAAGTACAAAATATGGCGATAACGATTCTGCTAATTTCGGTAAATCAATCCACTCAACCCTTGAATATGCAATTAAAACAGCCAAAAAAGAAGGAAACTGCCCAAATCAAGATGATGTAATTAATTATTTTTCAGATAAATTAAATTCCTTTGATTTATCATCAATTGAACAAAGAGAAATTATGCTTGAAAGAGGCAAAAATGCCCTCAAGGAATTTTACCCTCATTTTATTCAAACGCCGATTAAAGACATTTTTGAAATTGAACATAAATTGGTCTATGAAGATGAAAATTATAAATTTAAAGGCATAATTGATAGAATAGACAAAAACCCCGACGGCTCATATACAATCTATGACTACAAAACAGGAAGCGCCAAAGGATTAAATTTAATTTGTCCTAACGGAAAAAATGAAAATTATTATATTCAAATCGGATTATATAAATACTTCTTTGAAAAATTAACAAAAAATAAAGTCAAAAAAACAAGTTTTATCTTTCCTGAAGAATTTGAAGGAAACTTAGAAATCGATTTTTCCGATGAAGAAATAAAAAATATAATAGAAAAATTCAATAACACAATTAAATCAATAAAAAATCAAAATTTTGAACCTAATTATGAAAATGCCAATTGTAAATATTGTGCCTATAAAGATTTTTGTATTTTAGATATTGTATAGAGGAATTTATGAAAGCACTTGTATACAACAAAAATTCTGACCCCAAAATAACACTTGAAAACAGACCAATGCCTGAAATAACGCTTGAAAATGAAGCTATAATAAAAGTTACACTATCAAGCATTTGCACAAGTGATTTACATATTACAGAAGGTTTTGTCCCAAAAGCTAAAAATAACATTATTTTAGGTCATGAGTTTGTCGGAGTGGTTGAAAAAACAGGAAAAAACGTCAAAAATTATAAAAAAGGCGATAGAGTAAGCGTTAATTGTGAAACTTTTTGCGGAAAATGTTTTTTCTGCCAAAAAGGATACGTAAATAACTGCATAAACGGCGGATGGCTCATAGGCTGTACAATTGACGGCTGTCAGGCAGAATATGTTAGGGTACCTTATGCGGACAATACTCTTACCAAAATACCTGACAATATAACAGATAAAAGCGCTCTTTTTGTCGGAGATATATTATCAAGCGGGTATTTTGGCGCAAAAATGTGTGAAATAGAAAAAAATGATACAATTGCCATAATAGGCTCAGGCCCTGTTGGAATGTGCGCTATGATGAGCGCAAGAATTTTAGGGGCAAAAACAATTATTGCTGTTGACATAAATCAAAATAGACTTGATATGGCTAAAGAACAAAATCTTGCAGATTTTTATTTAAATCCTGATAAATGTAATATCGAGAATGAAATTAAAAAAATTACACAATATGGAGCTGACAAAGTTATTGAAACCGCAGGAGCAAAAAATACTTTTGAACTTGCTTGGAGAATAGCTCGCCCTAACGGGATTGTGGGAATAGTTGCCATGTATGAAGAAAATCAAATTTTGCCCTTACCCAAAATGTATGGCAAAAACTTAACCTTTAAAACAGGCGGAGTTGACGCCGTTTATTGCAAGGAACTTATGGGATTAATTTCAAAAGGCAAGATAAATACAGATTTTTTAATAACCCATAGCTTTAAATTTGAAGATATAATTAAAGCTTATGAGTTTTTTAAATCTAAAAAGGATAACTGCATAAAAGTTATGATTGAATATTAAAAAACGAAGAAAAGTGAACTTTCTTCGTTTTTGCAGTTATTAAGGATATTAATTAAGAATTTTTATGCAATTGTATCAATCAACTTTGATGCAAGATTGCCTACGCCTTGGCTTGCGCCGCCTGTTCCTAGTGAAGCTACATTAGCTACAGTGTTAAATATATTATAACCAAAATTCTTTATTTGGTCATATCCGGGTATCCAGCCCAATAATTTATCTGATATTTGATTCATGGTCTTTCCAACAGTTGAATAAGCAATTTTACCAAGAATACCGCCAATAAATGAACCGATAATTCCGCAGCCTGCACCGCTTCCAACTACACCACCTATGATTTTACCTGCATTTTCATATGCATCTTCACAAGCACTGTCATCAGTTGTAGTTTTTGTAGTATCAAAAATTGAAGCGTCGCTATATTGCTCTCTTTTTGTTGTACGTTTAGGAATAGAAGAAGAAGTATCAAGACTATCTAAAGTTCCATTAATTGCTTCTGATAAAAAAGATTTACCTACGGTTAAAACCAATGATTCTAAATTTGCTGACATTTTAATACCTCAATAACTTTTTTTAATTTCTCTCTTACATATTTATAAAAACAATTTAGATATCAAAATTATATATTTCTTATATATTGTTACATTTCTTAACTATTTGCCAAACTCCGCAATTTAACGACCTTGCAGGTTTAAATTATAACTTTTGTAACAAAAAAATATATATTACATATTTTTTTGCATATTTTTTTATTCATATGCGTAGTATATTTAAATTATCAGTTTGGAAGTATTGAATGAAAATAAATTTTAATAAAATAGCCGAAACACCTTTTGGCAAAAATCAAAAAACAAAAGACAAAAAACAACAAAATAAAACCTCGAGTTTTTATACCCCTGTCTATATAGAACGATTATCCGGCGGGCAAGAAGCGTTATCTGTTCAAAATGCCGCACAGCATATTTTAAAAAGCAAAAAACCTGCTGACCCGATTATTGAAAACAGATTAAGAACAAAAAACAGCAAAAACTTATTTCTAAAAAAAATAAACAACTTCAACAAGAGCAACAAAGCAACCATTGACTTAGAACAAATAAAAGCTATTATGCTCCCTGCCAGAAAAGACGCCAAGTTGCGTTCTTTTGAAGATTCCGACAAAAAATTTACCTTAGACAGATATCAAAAAGACTCAATTGATTCATATATATCAGGCAATTCTACAATTACAACCGCTCCTACCGGAACCGGGAAAACTCTTATTGCGGAATATTGTATCGAAGACGCATTAAAAAAAGGTGAGAAAATAATCTATCTTTCTCCTCTTAAAGCCCTAAGTAACGAAAAATTTATTAAATTCAGCGAATTATTCGGAAATTATTCAAACGGAGAATTTGTAAATTCAGATAATGTAGGTATAATTACAGGTGATGTTGCTATAGGTCCAAATGCGTCGTTAGTTATCATGACTACTGAAATATACCGTAATATGGTAAATTCAGGAGATGAAGAAGCAATTAAAGAAACATTTAAAGACTTTTCGGGTGTAATTATTGATGAATTCCAATACTTTAAAGACCCAGACAGAGGAACAGTATGGGAAGAAGCAATCATGCAGACCCCTAAGCACATGCGCTTATTATTGCTTTCTGCAACCGCTTCAAACGCCCCTGAAATACAAAGCTGGCTATCTAAATTAAACCCTGCAATTAAGACAAATTTAATTAATGTCCCCGAATCAGAACGATATGTGCCCTTAAAAGAATATGTCTACGGGTATGGCGTTAACGGCTTTACAATAGAACCAATTTATGACAATGTTATCAATCTTAATAAGTTGAAACAAGGTACATCAGATAGAGCAAAAGAAACAATTAAAGAGCTTGAAGAACTATATGACGGGCAGAATTATCTGGAAATCTTATCTCAATTTGCAAACGAAAAAGGGCTTGTTAATGCCGAAAAATTAAGTCAGGTTTTAATTGATAAAAAAGGCATAAAACCTGAAAAAGCTCAACAAATTGCTTATGTTCTTTCAGATAGCGAAAGCAGAAACAAAAAAGATAATGTCAGATTACATTATTCTTCACAAAATCCGCCTATTGCGCCGTTAGTAAGGCTGTTAAATGAAAAAAATATGACACCGGCATTGCTTTTTATATTCTCCAAAAAAAGATGTAAAAAAGAAATGGATGAAACAGCTAAAAAACTAGGCACCTTATTAACCCCCGAAGAATCAAAAAGAGTTTTAGATGTAATAAACGAAGCAAAAGAAAAGGGTATATATCTTGGTGCAGACTTTGATAAGGAATATTTACCAAAACTTTTAATGGGTTATGCTGTTCATCATGCGGGCATGCTGCCTTCATATAAAAGCATAGTTGAAAAATTATCAAAAGAAGGTTTAATTAAAGTTTGTTTTGCAACAGAAACACTATTAGCAGGTATAAATATGCCGTTCAAAACAACTGTATTTACTTCATTGGAAAAATTTGACGGCAAAAGAAAAGTTGAAATTCCGGTCATAAACTACAAACAAGGTGCAGGTCGAGCAGGCAGACGCGGAATTGATGATATAGGAAATGTTATCGTTTGTCCTACATCAAAATATGAATATGACAGATTTAAGGCTTTAATGGAATCGGAAGATACAGAAATTTCAAGCGCCTTTAATCTTTCATATGCAAGTTTATTACAAGATAATGTATTGAAAAATCTTGATAATTTTATCAATAGCAGTTTTTCATCATATCAAACAGGCTCTTGCAATGATGAAAAAGATGAGGCGCTAAATAAATTAAACTTCTTAGAAGAAAAAGGTTATCTCGAACAATTATTTGGAAAATACAAAAGAACAAATAAAGGCGAAATTGCAAAAAATGTCTATGGAATAAATCAAATTTTATTCTGCGAATTAATAAGTAATCCTGAATATACAAAAGATTTAACTCCTGAAGAACTTGCTGCTTGTATGACTATGTTTGCCGACATAAATGATGATAAGCCAAGAGAAACCTTTGAAGATGATTTAGCGCAAACCGCTCAAAAATTATCAGGTATTATCGATTTAGCCAAACAAATTCAACAAGAACAAAATGAATATGGCATTAACGATAAAATCAAAATGAGCACAAATTTAGTGCCTGCAATTTTAAAATTTGCAGACACATCAAAAACAAACCCTCAAGAATGTATACAACTATGGAACGAGATATTTGATGATTTAAAATCTCAATATCTAATCATGCATGAAGGCGATTTATTGAGAGTATTTAACGGCACTATTGACCTATTGGAAACAATAGTTGATGTCAGCGACAATCCTGAACTTGTTCAAAAGACATATCAGGCAATTAATGCCCTTAAAAAATCACCTCTGACAGACATCTTAGAATATGAATTAAATATAAAATAAAAAAAAGGGGTTAAACAAAGTTTAACCCACTTGTATTGCCATCACCAGTTAGATTCTTGTATACTATCTATACTAAACTTAGTGCAATTGATGGCGCTTGATTTGCTTGAGCCAACAATGATGTTGATACTTGTTGAAGTATTTGTTGTTGGGTGAAGTTTGAAGCTTCAGCAGCAACATCAGCGTCTGTTATGATTGATTTAGCGCTTGATAAGTTTTCATATTGAGTTGTCAAAGTATCAAGAGCTGAT
>CASDOW010000005.1 GCA_949282195.1 uncultured bacterium
TAGAAGCAATGAGAGCTGAACTAGAAACTGTAAAAGAACAAATAAAATCTGATATAGACAGTTCAAAAATCAGTTTAAGCTAATAAGATAGATTTATAAATAAACTAAATTTCGCCGATAAATTTCTTAAAAGACAAAAGAACTTTATCGGCTTCTTTTTTAAAAGACTCATAATCGGAATTATTTTCAACTGCAATATTCCAATCAGAATAATTATCAAGCGCAGTTTCAGTATCGTCATCTTTATTAACAAGTATTCCTCTTTTTGCTCTATTTTGTTCATTTGACTCAACTCGAACCAAAAAAGCTCCTAAATTTTTAAAATAATTCAATTCAGCCAAAACCCTAACATCAGGCACAATTATATTATCATATTGAGATAAATTTTTAAGCCAATAATCATCTCCCTGATTTCTGCCCCAATTACCCAATTCAATTAAATCTTTTCTATATAAATGTTTATTCTTCTCGATTTCATCAAAAGATAAACTCTTTCTTTTGCCATATTCTAATTTAATCGCATCACCTATCCCAATTCGTTTAAAACTAGGAAGCATTTGCAATAATATTTTTGCAAGCGTATCTTTTCCGCTGTATTGTTTTCCTGAAATTACAATAATCTTTTTCATAAACAAATTATATGATAAAAAAAGAGGTCATCTAAAATAAATTATTAAGTTTTGTTAAATTAAAAAATAATTTTTATCAATTATTTTTTTAAAAAAAACTTTACATAAATGTAGGAAGTTTAACTTTTATGTTTTACACACAAAACGGGGGAAAAATTATGACAGGTTTAGTAAATCAAAATGAAAAAAATCAAAGCAAAAAAGCAAGCTTTTATGCAAAACTTTATGAATATAAAATTTCAAAAAAATATCGATTTAGCTTAAAAAATATAGCATTTATCAGTGAAGCTGGTATAAATAATCAACATTTAAAATTATATTTAAATGATGAAATTAGTTTAAAAAAGGAAAATAACGCGCTAAATAAAAGCAATAGGGAAATAATTAAACTACTATAAAATAAAATGCCTGATTATTCAGGCATTTTATTTGTTTAATTTTTCTTTTAGTTTATATGCAGCTGTTAATATCGGATCAATAGAACCTGAAAACGGAGGTGCATAAGGTAAATCAAGATGCAATAAGTCATCAACTGTGGCCCTATTTTTTAATGCCGAAGCAACGGTATTAATTCTCTGAGAGATATTATCCCTGCAGCCAATTCCTTGAGCGCCTAATAATTCACCGCTTCTTTTATCAGCAACGAGTTTTATTGTTATATCATTAACATTTGGCATATAACTTGCTTTATCTTTTTTGGTGACAGTAGCATAAATAGGAGCAAGATTAATTCTATCCTGATATCCAATTGCATCTTTATAAGTTAAACCTGTTTTTGATATAGTATATTCAAAAAATCTTGTAATTGTAGACTTTAAAACACCGTCAAACTTTTCAAAATATTCATCAGATGTGGCATTTATTGCGGCAACCCTGCCTTCTTTATTTGCAATTGTACCAAGACCGATATATGTCGGAATTTTTGTAATTATGCAATAGGCTTCGGTGCAATCTCCGCAAGCATAGATATTTTTATAATTTGTGCGCATTTTACTATCCACATATATTGCACCTGTAGTACCAATATGTATTCCGGCTTTTTTTGCCAGTTCCACATTAGGAGATGCACCCGTTGCCAAAACGCAAAAATCAGCATATATTTCATCACCTTTATCTGTTATTGCACACTTAAAATTATAATTTTCATCAACTTCAAATTTGGTTATTCTTCTTGAAAAATAAGGTTCAATATGAGTATCACATTTTGAAACAATGATATCTTGAATTATTTTAGAAAAATCATCGTCAAAATCAGAGGCAAGCCTGTCTTTAAATTCAACAAGCTTAACATTTAACCCGTTTTTAATAAAAGCTTCCGTTAATTCAATACCAATATATCCGCCGCCAACCAATAATACACTTTTGGATTTTTGCATGATATTTTTAATATTAACGCCGTCTTCAAGGCTTCTTAGCGTGAAAATGTTTTTTGCATTTGCATTTTCAACCTTCGGAATATTAACCTTTGCACCCAATGCCAAAATTAATTCATCATAGAAAATATGATTTCCGTTAATCAAAATACAATTTTTATCGGGGTAAATTTCCTGAGCTTCATGGTTTAAAAATACGGGTATACCTTTATCAATAAAATCTTGAGGTGTTCTTATGATTAATTTATTTATATCATCAACACTTCCTTCTATATAATAAGGCAAACCACACAAAGAATAAGCAATTTTATCCTCATTTGTGTATAATTCAACATGGTTATTAGGCTCTAATCTTTTGGCTTTTGAAGCTGCTTTAGCTCCTGCAGCACCGCCCCCTATTACAACAATTTTTTTCATGGTAAATTTATCATACAAAAAGGAGTAAAATTTTGTATCTGACAGGTGGGCAATTTAAAGGTCGTAAAATCGACATACCAAAAGACGCAAGACCTACACTTTCAAAAGTTAGAGAAAGCGTATTTAACATGCTCCAGCAATTTGACCTTCAAGACAACACTTTTCTTGATATGTTTGCAGGCAGCGCAATAATGGGGCTTGAAGCAATTTCAAGAGGATATAGCGTTGTTGAACTAGAAATTAATCCAAAAACAGGCGCAATAATAAAGAAAAACTACGAAAAAATAAAGCAAAAACCGAATATTATAATAACAGACAGCTTAAAATACAAAACAGACGATAGATTTAGCGTTATATATATTGATCCCCCTTGGCAAACAAATTATGAACCAATAATAAAAAAAGCGCATTCATTGCTTGCACAAAACGGAATCATAATAGTTGAATATGACAATAAAAGCCAAATAGATATATCTAAAATCATTTTTGATTTAAATATAAATCTTGAAATAATTAAATCCAAAAAATACGGAAGATGCCTAATAGCAATACTTAGAGCTGTAAAATAAATACAATGTTAAGAAATGTTACAAAAGAGTATATACTCCTTATATAACAAAGACAATATTTTTATACAAATTTTGTTTATTAATATAAGAAAAGAAATAACACACGTTACACACACTAAACTTTAAGAAAGAGGACAATTATGGGTTGGGTTACACTGGCTTTAAGGAAAACGGAGTTAAAAAGAACTCACGCCGCCTATCAATTAGAAGATTTACAAATCTCAAGAGAAAAAAGAAGAATGGCAAGAGAATACCATGCCGAACAGGTTGGAGTTGAAAACGACAAAAACGAACAAACAAGAAACATTCGCGATAATTACAATTCGCAAAAACAAACAATTTATGATGATATGAGCGCACTAAGAGAAGCTGCAAAAGAAGCAGGAGAATCATCAACAGACTACGAATACAACGGACAAACATTATCAGACTTACAAAGTCAACTTGATGATTTAAAAGAAAATTATACATATGAAAACAGCGAAGTTGAATCATACTGGGAAGATGAATTGGCAATGATTGAGGAAGAATCAAACGACCAAGAAACAACGCTTGATCAACAACAAGTTGAAATTGAAACCCTAATGGAAAACGTAAGTCAAGAAATGCAATCAGTATCAGAAGCAATAAGCTCTGAAATTCAAAACTCAACAATTAAGCTCTCATAGGCTAAAATGAAATCTTAAAGTATAGTGTAAAAAAGACGGAGTTTAAACTCCGTCTTTTTTAATTTATTAGCCTCCAAAGACTCTATCTTCATTGTCAGAAGTAGATTCAGTATTATCTACTCTCGATTCGTAAAACATAGACATTTGAGTCGGGTTTATTCTTGGATATTTTTCTTTAACGTCTTTAATTTCTTGATTTATTCTATATGCATTTATTTCACCTTGAGTTACTCTGCCGTCGTGGTTTGTGTCAATTTCAGTAAAATTAGATAAAACCGTATCTAACAAAGATGACATTGAAGACCCGCCTGAAACGCAAAGTTGAGATAATTCATTATAGGTCATACCTTGTGAGCGCAATTTTGCAGAATAATTTGTCATATCTTCGGTTGTAATCAGACCGTCACCGTCAAGGTCAATCTGATTAAAATTTGTCATCAAATAGCTTCTGAAGGTTTGATTGACAGTATATTTTATTGTATCACTTTCGGGATTTAAAATATTTTCTAATGATAACCCGTTTGCGCCATTCAACATTAAAAGATAATTTGCATTTAATCCTGAAATAGCACCTGTAAATAAACTCGAACCAATTAAATTAGCCATAACTATACCTCATAATATAACTATATAAATTTTAATGTTATTTTTAAAAAAGTAAACCCAATATATGTATGAAAAATATAAAATAAAATAATTTATGTAACATATTAAAATAATAGTATTGAAAAGCTTGATAATAGTCTTGTTTATGAGATGATTATTAATATAATAAAGGATACTATTTTTTAGAAAAGGAAATTAAATATGCCAAGAAAAACAGCACTGGAAAAAATCCGCAATATTGGTATTGCTGCGCACATCGACGCAGGTAAAACTACCACAACAGAGCGTATTTTATTCTATACAGGTAAAACACATAAAATCGGCGAAGTGCACGACGGTGCTGCCGTAACCGACTTTATGGAACAAGAAAGAGAAAGAGGTATCACAATTCAATCAGCAGCCGTAACTGCTTCTTGGAAAGGACACCAAATTAACATCATCGACACCCCCGGCCACGTTGACTTTACAATCGAAGTAGAACGTTCATTACGTGTATTAGACGGTGTTGTTGCCGTATTTTGTGCAGTAGGCGGTGTTCAATCTCAATCTGAAACAGTATGGCGCCAAGCAAACAGATACGAAGTACCAAGAATGGTATTCGTAAATAAAATGGATAGAACAGGTGCCGATTTCTATCGTGTAGTTGACCAAATCAAAAACAGACTTGGCGCAAATGCAGTTCCTATCCAGCTTCCAATCGGCGCTGAAGATCAATTTACAGGTCTTGTTGATTTAATGACAATGAAAGCTGAAATTTATACAAATGACCTTGGAACAGATATAAAAGAAGAAGATATTCCTGCTGATTTAAAAGACAAAGCTCAAGAATACAGAGATGCAATGGTTGAAGCAATTGCAGCTGAAGATGATGCTTTAATGGAAAAATTCTTTGAAGATCCTTCTACAATCACTATTGAAGAATTAAAAGCAGGCTTAAGAAAAGCTGTTTGCAACAATAAAATTGTTCCTGTTTGCTGCGGTACAGCATTCAAAAACAAAGGTGTTCAATTATTATTGAACAATGTTGTAGACTATATGCCTTCTCCTGTTGACGTAAAAGCAATTGAAGGCGAACTTGAAGACGGAACAAAAACTGAGCGTCATTCATCAGATGATGAACCATTCTCAGCTCTTGCATTCAAAGTTATGACAGACCCGTTTGTTGGACGTTTAACTTTCTTAAGAGTTTATTCAGGCTCAATTTCTTCCGGTTCATACGTTTTAAATGCAACAAACGGCAAAAAAGAACGTATTTCAAGATTGGTTAGAATGTATGCAGATCAACGTCTTGAAGAACAAGAAGTATACGCTGGCGACATCTGTGCAGCTGTTGGTTTAAAAGACACAACAACAGGCGATACTCTTTGTGACGAAAAAGCTCCAATCATCTTAGAAAGAATGAGCTTCCCTGAACCTGTTATTTCAGTTGCAATTGAGCCAAAAACAAAAGCCGACCAAGATAAAATGGGTATTGCACTTCAAAAACTTGCTGAAGAAGATCCTTCTTTCAGGGTTAAATCAGACACAGAAACAGGTCAAACAATCATATCAGGTATGGGTGAATTACACTTAGATATCATTGTTGACCGTATGTTAAGAGAATTTAAAGTTGAAGCTAATATCGGTAAACCTCAAGTTGCATATCGTGAAACAATTAGAGGCACTGCCGATCAAGACTCTAAATTCATCCGTCAATCAGGTGGTAAAGGTCAATATGGTCACGTTAAAATCAAAATTTCACCTGCGGGCGAAAACGAAGGTTTTGTATTTGAAAACAAAATCGTTGGTGGTGCAATTCCAAAAGAATACATTGAACCAGCAAGAAAAGGTATGGAAGAAGCTCTTGAAGGCGGTATCTTAGCCGGATATCCAATGATAGACGTTAAAGTTGAACTTTATGACGGAAGCTACCACGAAGTTGACTCTTCAGAAATGGCATTCAAAATTGCAGGTTCAATGGCAATTAAAGAAGGTACTAAAAAAGCTCAACCTTGCATATTAGAACCAATGATGAAGGTTGAAATTGAAATTCCTGATGAATTTACAGGCACAATCATCGGTGATATCTCAAGACGTCGTGGTAGAGTTGAAGGTCAAGAACCTCAAGGAAATACCGGAAACGTTATCGTAAGAGCAATTGTTCCTCTTGCAAATATGTTTGGTTACGCAACTGACTTGCGTTCAAATACACAAGGTAGAGGTACATTCTCTATGGAATTTAAATGTTATGAACAAGTTCCTGCTAATATTGAAAAAGAAATTATTTCAAAATCAGCAGCATCTGACAACTAATTAATAGTTATTTTTCAAAATAAAAAAGACAGATATAATGTATATCTGTCTTTTTTTTGCTAAAAAAAACTGCCTAAATTAAGGCAGTAATTTGTAAACCTAACTATAATCCCCCATTTCAGATAAATAATTATTCTCTAATTATTTACATACATCTGATACAAAAGATATAAAATCGAAAAAGCTTTCTTTAATGAAATCTTTTGCTAAAGCTTTCAATGGTATATCTTCAACTCTACGAAAAGCCAAATTGATTGGATCTTGAGCACATTTAAATTTGCTCCTTATATCTCTTTGGTCAATTCTATCTAAATTTCTTCTTAAAGAAACAGTATTATCCTTCACCTCGAACGGATTAAACTCTTCTTCTTCAAATACGTTTCTGTAATTTCTTAATCGTGTCATTTTTTTACTCTCTTAATATATATCCTGTATATATTAATAAAGTATTTTTTAAATAAAAAATTGCCTAATTTGTTAAATATTTTTTATATAAATGCTATATAACAGCTGAAATACAGTCATAGCTTGAAATTAATATTAAGAAATATTAAGAAAAATATATTGAACAAAACATGGATTTTATCGTTATAATATATGTAAGGAATAAAATATGGATACATTATCTGAATTAATCAAAGAAGCAAGACCGCTTTACAGACAAAGAAAAAGAAGAAAAGCAATGGCAAAATTATTTGTCGTGTTATTTATTCCCGCTTTTCTTTTCTCAAGTGCAATCAGCATATACAACCAAGGAAATGACTTATATTTGTCATTAAGCTCAAACACGCTTCAAAAACAACTCCTTGAAGATGAATTTGCACTTCAAAAGGTAAAATAATTGAAAGATATAATTAACAAAAACAAACAAAAAATTCGTCAAATTATAAAAAAGTTCACAGGCACGCAAAATGAAGATTTAGAACAAGAAGTATACATAAAAACATTTCTTCATCTTGATAAATACAAAGAACAAAATAAATTCTCGCAATGGATTTGCACAATAGCTGCAAATATATGTCGAGATTACTTGAAAAGCTCATATTT
The DNA here is from genome assembly GCA_949282195.1 of uncultured bacterium. Classification (GTDB taxonomy): domain Bacteria; phylum Cyanobacteriota; class Vampirovibrionia; order Gastranaerophilales; family Gastranaerophilaceae; genus RUG14156. Next base: position 7,602 of record CASDOW010000005.1, read on the forward strand.
CAGAAATCAAAGCATTTCAACCAGAGATGACAATGTAATTAACTCAATTAAATCAAAACAAAATCCGGAAAAAGAACTAACAAATAAAGAAAGACAAAAAATAATTTTAAAGGAAATTAATGCACTTCCTAAAAAAATGAAGGAAGTTATAATTCTTTATGAATTTGAAGATTATTCATATGAAAAAATATCTCAAATTTTAAAAGTTCCTCAAGGAACAGTCAAATCAAGAATAAACAATGCAAGGAAAATACTAAAAGAAAAACTCAGTTTTTTAATGACAGAGGAAAAAAGCTAATGAAAAAAATTATTTTAAGCTTAATAATCACATTCTTATCAATTAATCTTTATGCTTTGGCTGATTTAAATCCGCCCATGCCCCACAAACCAAAACCAACGCACAAAGAACAAAAAGAATTTAGTCAATTGCTTGATGAAAGATTGAATTTTACCCCTGAACAAAAAGCAATTCTTAAACAAAATCGCAAAAAAAACAGAAAAGAAATGGAAAAAATCGTTAAAGAAATGGAAAAATTGCACAATGAAATAAAAGTTGTGTATCTTTCAGGTATTCCAAAATATCAAGCAGACATTAAAACAAGCACCAAAAAAATACAGCTTGTATTGTTAAAACAAGAAGCAGATAATTTAAGAAAAAAACACAGAGAAGAATTTGAAAAAATTCTGACAGACGAACAAAAAGTTGAATTTGAAAAATTCAAAAAAGAACTTTTAATCAAAAAAACTAATCAATAAATCTTAAAGAAGTTTTTCCACTTCCGATATTATTTCCTGCTTTATCAAAATAATCAACATCAACATTCATAGATGGTGCAGTTCGCTTTGGAATATTGTTTGCACTTTCAGCAGCTTGCCCTGCAGCATCTTTTGCTTTATTAACAGCATCATCTGCCGCGTTTTTAGCTTTTTTAGCAGCTTCTTTGGCTGCATCTTTTGCTTTATGTGTTGCTTCTTTTGCTTTTGTCTTAAAGCTATTAAAGGCGTTTTTAAATGCTTCTTTAGCATTACCTGATTTTGCTGATGAATAAAATTCTTTTGCTTTATTTGCAGCGTTTTTAATTGTTTCCTTGTTCAACTTGCCTTTTTTAAACGCATAAACCAATGCACCGCCTGCTGCTAAAATTACGCCGATTGAAACAAATTTGTCAATTTTTGCTCTTGAACTTTTTTTGTTTTTATAACAATCAGCTTTAACATTTCCAAGTCCCGTATACGCATTACCGGTTTGAATATATGCATTCAAAGACCCGCCCATGCCTAATACACGTCTACCTCCGATGTCAGAAATTCTATTACCATACATACTATATAATCCTTCAAACATATTATAATAAAGTATTTTTTTATTAAAAAATTGCCTAACAAAGAAAATATTTGTTATAAATTTTAAATGAATAAATTAAAAGTACATATTTTTATAATCACAATAGTATTTATTATTTTTAGCATTTTTCTTTTTGGCAAAACAGGAAATATGCTGATTGATTTTTCAAGAGAAATTTATATTCCCTATCAACTTTTAAAAGGGGAGATATTATCCAAGGATATTTTTCAGATTTACGGATTTTGGGGATACTTTATAAATCAACTATTGTATAAAATTATTTTAAGCCCTAAAATTCTGATTTTAGAAGCACACATTTTGTCATATTTAACAGCAATAGGCTTTTACCTGATTTTAATTAACTATGTTAAAAAAAATTATGCGCTGATTTTTACACTCTTTTTTATCAGTATAAATATCTTTTCAAATTCAATTTTTTCTTTTGTAATCCCATATTCCTATGCAATGATTTGGGCGGTTTTTGCAAGCGTTTATATGCTGTATTTCACTCTTAAAAACAAACTAAATATTGCATTTTTATTTTTAGGCTTAATTTTTGTAAATCGAATTGAATTATTTGTTTTATTTTCAACTTGGTTATTAATATATTTTCTAACTAAAAAAATAAATTTTATAAAAAATCTGCCTTTCTTATTTATATTTCCGGCTTTTAACTTATTGTATCTATATTTTAATAACGTTACAATTAACGAAATTTTGAATAATTTTAATCTAATCAAGATAATGTCAAACACAGAAGCAATCAAATATCTCTACAAGCTAACAGGTGCATTTTTTTCAAAAATCAGTTTTTTATACCATCTTAAAGAAACATTGATTTTACTTATACTGGTTTTTATCAGCTACTTTTTATTCAAAAAAAATCACAAAATAGCGTGCTACGCATTTTTAGCAATATCATTATTTCTTTTCAATCAAAACGGAGAACTCTTTCACCTTAATTTATTGATGTTGATTATATTAACATTAATAAACATTAGAAAATTAAATTCTAAAACTCTTTTAATAATTGGCTTTTCACTCATCTTATCCTCCAAAGCCATATTTAACAGTTCATTTTTTGGCTATGGAAATTTCGGGTATATTTTTGTTCTTTTTAGCATTTTTCTAATTTGCAAAAAATATATTTCAACAAAATATCTAATAAATTTTTTAATAATATTTTTAATTATTCAAAATATTTTCAATTTCATTTACTTTAAGATTAACCCAAAATACAAAACAAAAACAAACTGGGTATATCTTACCAAAGAATTTAGAGATATATTTGATAAAACAAACGAATTTATCGATAATAATATACCTGAAAATCAAAATTTCATTGTGGTTCCTGAAGGTCAAATTTTTAATTTAATACATAAAAAACCTTGGGGATTTTATAATTCAACATTCACCCCATTAGATTTTGAAACATTTAAAGAAGAGAACTTAATAAAAAAATTAAAATCAAATAAAACACCATATATAATATTTTTTCCCAGAAACACATCAGATTACGGAAAAGCGCCGATTTGTTATAATTATGGAGTTGATTTTTGTACATATGTTATGGATAATTATACAAGAATAACAATTTTAGATAGTAATAATTATAAGGTTTTGATTTTTAAAAGAAATGAAAAATAAAGAAACAATTGGAATTTTGCAATTTGGCTGCGCTAAAAATCTAATCGATTTAGAATTAATGATAGGTTTATTAGTCCAGAACGGATACAGATACAGCCTAAACCCTGATGATAAAAACATAAAAACCGTAATAATAAACACTTGTTCATTTATCCATGATGCTGAAAAAGAAAGCGTTGAAGCAATTATGGATATGATAGCAAAAAAGAAAAGAATAATTCTTACAGGCTGTCTTGTTCAAAAATACCAAGAAAAGCTTGTTGAGTTATTACCCGAAGTAAAAAACTTCATTGGCGTTAGCAACTACGACAAAATAATAGAAGCAATTGAAAACAAAAACTATGTAAATATATCCAAAGAACCAAGTTATTGTTATAGAGAAGACATAAAAAGAGAACAAATAACAGTAGGTTCATCCAGCTACATCAAAATAGCCGAAGGCTGCTACTACAATTGCGGATATTGCGTAATTCCGCAATTAAGAGGGTCGTATAAATCAAGAAAAATTGAAAATATAGTAGAAGAAGCAAAAGAACTTGCAAAAAAAGGTGTATCTGAAATTATATTAATCGCACAAGACACAACAAGCTATGGACTTGATTTATACAAAAAACCAATGCTTGCAAAACTCTTAGAAGAATTAAACAAAATAGAAGAAATAAACTGGATAAGAATAATGTATGCTTATCCGACAAATTTCAACGATGAATTGATTGATGCTATGGCAAAACTGGATAAAGTTGTGAAATATATAGATATCCCTTTGCAACATTCACACCCTGATGTTTTAAAAAGAATGAAACGCCCTGTAATAGATTATGAAAAATTCATTCAAAAAATAAGAAAAAAAATCAAAAATGTTGCAATAAGAACCAGTTTTATTGTGGGATATCCTGAAGAATCAGAAGAAGAATTTAAGCATTTATGTAATTTTGTAAAAAAAATAAAATTTGATAAAGTTGGAGTTTTTGCTTATTCAAGAGAAAAAAATACATACGCATACGCCCTAAAACCGCAAATAAAAGCTAATATTAAAAATAAAAGAAAAAAAGAATTGATGAAAATTCAAAAAGAAATTTCATATAGTATAAATAAAGGTTTTATAAAAAAAACTATTCCGTGTATAATAGAAGAACTCCACTCCGACGGAACAATTGTAGCAAGAAGTTACAAAGACGCACCTGAAGTGGACGGTCTTGTATATATTAAGTCAAACGAATATTTAACCCCCGGCGACATAGTCGACGTAAAAATAACCAAAGCAACATGCTATGATATGTATGGTGTGGTATAATGTAAGAAAAAGAGATAACAGTAAATTGAGAATAGTTATGCAAAAAAAATCAAAAACGGAATCAATAGACACAAAATTAGCAATTTTACCGATAAGTTCAGTAGCTCAATCCCTTAATATTCACCAAAGAACATTAAGAATTTACGACAAAGAAGGTATTTTATCGCCAAACAGAAGCGACAAAAATCGCAGAAACTACAGCATTGATGATTTAGAAAAAGCAAAACTTGTTTTATTTTTAACAAGAAATTTAGCTCTTAATCTTTCAGGCGTTAAAATTATTCTTGCTATTTTAGAGGAAAATAAAGTAGAACCAAAAGACTATCTAAAATACATAAATAAAGTTGCAAAACTTGCCAAAATTGACAAGTCCACACAAGAAAATAATGTTGAAAAATCTTCCAACAGAGGAAGAAAAGCAAAAAAATAAATTATTTTTCAATTATCTTTAAATAAGACTCATAAGCCTTATAAGAGCTTCTTGCCAAAGGAGCAACAATCGGCAATATTTTTGTGTTATTTTTAATAAAATCTTCTATTGCCTTGTATTCATCAAGAGTATAGTACTTTTCAACCTCAAGATGTTTCTTGGAAGGCTGAATATATTGACCCACAGTCACAATATCAAGCCCAATCTTATCTAAATCAAAAACAAGCTCCTTGATTTCATCCATTGTTTCACCAAGTCCAAGCATAAAACCCGATTTTGTAATCATTCCTTTTGATTTTGCATATTTCAAAACCTCAAGCGTACAATCGTAATCTGCCATAGCTCGAGCTATCGGATACAACCTTTTAACAGTTTCAATATTATGGTTAAACACATCAGGTTTTTGATTAATTACTCTATCAAGCGCAATATGATTACCTTTAAAATCAGGAATTAAGACTTCAATTTTAATTTCGGAATTTAATTTTCTAACTTCTTGCATTGTTTTTTCGTAATAAATTGAACCGTAATCATTATTTTCCTTTAAATCATCCCTCGTTACAGATGTTATAACACAATATTTTAAATTAAGCTCATTAGCTGCCCTAGCAACATTAAAGGGTTCATTTTCGTCTAATCCCAGTGGTGTTTTTTGAGAAATATTACAAAAAGCACAATTTCTTGTACAAGTATCACCTAAAATTAAAAAAGTAGCGGTTCTTGAAGAATAACATTCACATTTGTTAGGGCATCTGGCTCCGTCACAAACAGTATGAAGATTATTTTTAGTGATAATTTTTTTAACAGCTTGAAATTCTTTGTTATCCAGTGAAGCAATTTTTGTTTTTAAATATTCAGGTAAACGCAATCTATCTGCCATTTTTAATAACCTCATTTACAATTTCAGATAAGCTCGGGTGCGGAAATATCATATCATCAATTTCATCTATTGGAATTTTTTTATCAATTAATATATTGAAAATTGCAATCAATAAATCAGCATCTTTAGAAACAATGTGGGCACCTTTTATTAAATTATCTTTGATGATTACCTTAACAAGTCCGTCCTGAGCATTATCACACCAAGATTTTGCAACTGAGCTTATTAAAATTTTTTTAATCTGATAATTTTGTTTATCTTCTAAATCCTGTTCCCTTAAACCAATAGAAGCAATTTGAGGAGAAGTATATATAACAGAAGGTATTGGTTTTTTAGTTACGGAAACATCAAACAAAATCTTTTTCATAACGCTTTTTGCCTGATATGAAGCTGCATGCGCTAACATCATTTCACAATTTGCATCACCTATTACATATAAATTATCAAAATCAGTTGAATAATCATCATAAACTTTTAATTTAAAATTCTCTTGACAGCCTGAAATTGATATTTCGGGCAAAATCGGTTTTCTGCCGACACAAGATAATATTAAATCCGTTTCAAATGTAATTTCGGAATTTAGCGTAACTATATTTTTGTTGATATCTTTTATAAAATCATCTTTGTAAAACTCAATATTTCGATTTTTTAAAATTCTCTCAAGTCTTTTTTGAACATCAATATCACACAAAGGAGCTAAATTAGGAGCTTTTTCAATTATTTTTACATTAACATTTAGTGATGAAAATATAATCGCCCATTCTAAACCAATAGCTCCTGAGCCAATAATTGTAATGCTTTTAGGTATTTTTTTTAAACCATATAAATCATCAGAATTAATTATAAATCTATGGTCAAATTCAAGCCCTTCTAACTCAACAGGCCTAGATCCCGTTGCAATAATAACATTTTTTGCCTGATAATAATTATCATCAGCAGCAATTTGAACTTCGTCATCAATTACACAGATTTCCGCCTTTGCTTTTACAAGAGTTATATTTCTTTTTAAGGAAGGCTCTAAAACTTTGCTGAATTTAGCCACAATATCGGTTTTTCTTTCAAGTATCTTGTGCCAATCATAATTAGGTGATGAAAATAATTGTATACCAAGTTTATCTGAGTCTTTCAATTCATTTAATAAATCGGCACAGTGCAAGATTGCTTTTGTGGGAATACATCCTTGGTTTAAACAAGTACCTCCAATATCACCATTTTCAAATGCAATTACTTTTAAATTGTTCTTTATTGCAATATCGCAAGCCTCTAAACCGGCAGGACCCAGTCCAATTACAGCTAAATCATACATTTTTATAACTCCAAACCATATTTTTTAATTATAAAACTAACTACGCTTTTTGCAACAACATAACCGCTCGACCAGCAATTTTGAAGATTGAAACCTCCGCAAAATCCGTCAATATTCATCACTTCGCCGCAAAACCAAAGATTATCTTGCAACCTTGATTTACAATCTTTATCTAATTCATTCAAATCCACTCCGCCGGCATTAACTATTTCACCCATAGAAGCCGTTGAGATAACTCTTAAATTAAGCTTAGAATATGAAATTAATTTTTTATTTGAAACTTCAGCAGCCTTTTTATTTTCATCACCAATTAAAACCAACGCTAGCGATTTTGGAATAAAATTAGAAAGCAAATTTAAAATTGATTTTTTTGGAAATTCTTTGCAGGCTTTAATCAATTCTTCACTGTCAAATAAATTAATAGCTATATTATAAGGAAATTCCTTATATGCATTAATTGAAGAAATTTTAAAAACCAAGGGGCCCGAAATGCCGTCTTTAGTGAAAATGAAATCACCGTCTAAAGATTTAACGCTAACCCCTTTAGGATACAATGACGCATTTTCTATTTTTAGCGCACAAAGTGCTTTTTTAAATTCTACACATTTATGTCCAAAGCTTTTAATTAAAGTTTCGCTTCCTCTTGAACCGGTACAAATAACAACAATATCATAATTTTTAAGCTCATTTTTTGAACTTATTTTTTTATTTATTAAATTAACATTTTTAAAAGATTTCAATTTACTAAATAACTTATTTCTAACATCTTTAGCGCTTTGAGATTTAGGAAAAATTCTGCTGTCAGACTCACATACAGTATCTATTCCGATTGACTTAAAAAAATCAATGCTGTCAAAATTTGAGTGTCTTGAAAATAAAGAATATAAAAATTTTTCTCCTCTAGGATAGTTTTTTGCAAATTCCTTTATATCATCAATAGCATTAGTAATATTACATCTGCCGTTTCCTGTGGGCAGAATTGTTCTTAAGACTTGACCTTTATCAAACAAGTCTAACTCAAAGTTTGCAAACTTTATTTCAGACAACATTCCAAGAATATTAACAGCACAATATACCCCGCTTGGACCGGCGCCTACAACAGCTATCTTGATTTTACTTTGGTAAGACTGTACCATATAAAAAAACATCCTCAGGATTTTGTAATTCATCATACAATTCAGAAATTGTTTTATTAAAAACAGGATGAACCAAGTCAGACTTCACTTCAAGCATTGGCACCAAAACAAAAGCTCTTTCATGCATAAAAGGATGCGGAATAGTTAAAATATCACCGTTTGAAATAATTTTGTCGTTATAAATCAAAATATCGATATCTATAATTCTTTGACCCCATTTTTCGGTTTTAACTCTGCCTAATTTTAATTCAATAGTTTTACAATACTCCAACAATTCCATTGGAGTATACTCGGTATCAATAGCAAGTGCAGCATTAACAAACCAATTTTGATTTTTATTTCCCCAAGGCTCTGTTTCATAAAAAGATGAGGTTTTTACAACTTTAATTTTATCACTCATATTAAGCAAACCGACCGCATGCTGAATATTTGCCGCTCTATCATCCATATTGGAGCCGATAGATAAAAAAACTCTTGCCATTAATCACATTCCTTTGTCATATATTTAACATTTTATAATTCTTTTGTTATAATATCAATATAATAGTTTTTCAAGAGGAGTCTATGAACAAAAATCAATCAACGGGCATCATCGTAATTGTTGCTATTATTTTAATAGCCTTACTTTCAATAGCCTTTGAAGGCCCGCAAACATCAACAAGCGAGATATCTTACACACAATTTTTAAACAAAGTGCAAATGGGTTCAATAGAAAGTGTTGTTATATCTAAAGATACACTTCTTGCAACACCTAAAGAAACTCAAGACAACAAAAAAACGCAAGAAAATACAAAAGAAAACAATAATTTAGAAAAAACAACAAACCCTCTAAATATTAATAAAATTCAATCTAAAACACCAAAAGCACAATACAGGGTTGAAATTCCCAACAACGACGAAGATCTATATGACATACTTAAAGACTCAAATGTTGAAATCAACATCCAAAAACCTCAAGACGGTTCTTGGATGAGTATTTTAGGTACGGTAATCATACCTATTGTATTTGTTGCAATAATGATTATCTTAATTTTAAAAGGAATTCAACAAACAGGCTCATCCGCACTAAACTTTGGAAAATCCAAAGCAAAAATGCTGGCTGACGATAAAGTTAAAATAACCTTTAAAGATGTCGCCGGTATTGACGAAGAACGACAAGAGCTTGAAGAAATAGTGGATTTTCTTAAAAACAGCGAAAAATACACAAAGCTCGGCGCAAAAATTCCAAAAGGTGTACTTTTAGTTGGTGCCCCCGGTACAGGTAAAACATTAATGGCAAAAGCTGTTGCAGGCGAAGCCGGAGTTCCCTTCTTTTCAATTTCGGGCTCAGATTTTGTTGAAATGTTTGTCGGTGTCGGCGCAAGCAGAGTAAGAGATTTATTTGAACAAGCAAAAAAACATCAACCATGTATGATTTTTATAGATGAAATCGATGCGGTAGGTCGTCAAAGAGGCGCCGGCATGGGCGGCGGACATGACGAACGTGAACAAACACTAAACCAATTACTTGTTGAAATGGATGGTTTTGATGAAAACACAAATATAATAGTTATTGCAGCCACAAACAGACCCGATATTTTAGATAGTGCATTATTAAGACCCGGACGCTTTGACAGACAAATATATGTTAACGAACCTGATGTTAAAGGCAGAGAAGAAATTTTGAAAGTACATGCTAAAAACAAAAAATTAGCTCCGGATGTTGATTTAAAAGCATTGGCAAAAAGAGTTCCGGGCTTTACAGGTGCTGATTTAAAAAATCTTTTAAATGAAGCTGCTCTTTTAGCAGCAAGAAATGACGGCGAAGTTATAACAATGAATGATATTGATAAATCAATCGATAGAGTTATCGCTGGTATTGAAAAGAAATCCACAGTGCTAACTCAAGAAGATAAAGAAAGAACAAGCTATCATGAAGCAGGTCACGCAGTTATTTTAAAACTTCTTGAAGATTGCGAAGAAGTACAAAAAATATCAATAATTCCAAGGGGCAGAGCACTTGGTTTAACTTGGTACACGCCAAAAGACGACTCAAAACATCAAACAAAAAGAAAACTTTTAGCCCATATTACAGATCTATTAGGCGGCAGAGTTGCTGAAGAACTTGTATATGGCGACAATGTTTCCACAGGCGCTTCAAATGATATGCAAAGAGCAACAAAAATAGCAAGAAAAATGGTTAGCCAGTGGGGCATGTCAGATAAAATGGGTAGTATGACATATGGTGAACCTCAAGAACATGTATTTATGGGGCGTGATTTCGGTCAAACAAAAGACTACTCGGAACAAGTTGCCTATGAACTTGATACAGAAGTCAAAAAAATAATTGACGACAAATATCTTCTTGCAAAAAGAATTCTAACAGCAAACAGGGACATACTTGACGAATTAGCAATGTCATTATTAGAACACGAAACAATAAGCGCAGAAGAATTTGACGAGATAATCGAAAAAGTAAAACAAAGACGTGAAAATAAATAACTTAAAAACCCTCCCAAAAGGAGGGCTTTTAATAACTTTTGTAACAAATATCAAATAAACCATAAAGTTCTTAATAAAAAATGCCGTTAACTAAAAAGGTAAGAGTATATTAGCGAGCGTGGTGTTTATGATTAGTTTCAACGGCGGGGATTACTTACAATACTTTAGAGCAAGCCAACAAGAAAGCAATACACAAATTACAAAAAAACCAAACGTGCTAACCAACCAAGAAGCAAACAAGCTACAAGAAGAAATTTTAGAATTTCATTCTTCAAGAAACTCTAATAAAGCTCTTGAAGAAGCAACATCAAACATGCTGGATGAAAGTCTTGCAAATGAAGTTGCAACAGCTCTAAACAGAAATGAATGGTTTGCTTAATCAGTTTCTTTAGGTGGTTCAATTGATTGTTCAGGCGGAGGAGTTAACAACTCCTCATTTTTTACTTCCATTTTTGGTTTCAATTCTTGTTTTATTTTTGGCATAATATTTGGTTTATATTCAACATTTGAATTTTGTTCATCATTTGCAGTTTTTTCATCATATTGCACATACTGAACATCGTCATTTTTAATTTGTTCTTGTGGTGCATTTTTTGTATAAATTATAATTTTGTAAGTAGGTAGGTTCTCAGATGTTTCCTCAGGGTTTACATCTTTCCCATGGAAAGATATCACTACTTCGCTATCGCTTATCACTCCAAACATATTAGGCAAAAGTAAGTTTGAAATACTTCCTTTTGTAGGCGTTAAAACATAAGAAGAAAAGCCCTGTGAATATTTTGAAAGCACAATATAATTGGATTTTTCATTAAGTTTTTCAATTGCAATATTATAATCATTATATGAATCAATATTTATAACATTAATCCCCGGAAAAATAGATGAAACATCTGATGCAGTCAAATTCATAATATTAAAAGTCTTAGAGTTAAATGTAACTTTTGAGATAGCTAATTTATCGGAGTTATAAATATATAATCCGTTATTTACAAGAAATAATTTAGAATATTTTGAAATATTTAATTCCTGCAATGGTGAAAACCTGTTGTTATAAATAAAGATATTATTGTTTTCATCAGGCTCCGAAATAACAAACTCAGTATTTTTCAAATCTATACCTTGTTTGTATTCACTCCAAGAATTATTTTGAAAATTATAAACATAGGACAATTTTAAATCTGCAATATTGGAAAAAATATTTTTTCTTAATTGAGCAAAAACATCAGATAAAATAGAATTTTCGACATTCTCTTCAAAGCTGACCTCAGGAATTATATAAGGATAATCACTTTTGAAATTTTCCTCGCTATAACTTCTTTTTTTATCCAAATAACTCATAACAACCGAGCATAATGCTGAATTTTTCTTAGTTTTTATGTAGTAATTATATGCATTTTTAAAATCATTTTTCATCTCTTGCGTAGTAGTTGCATAGATTTCAGGAGAAAATATAAATTTTCTAAAATCAAAATATAAAAATTCAAACATCTTATCCTTAACATATAGATTTTGGTTTTCATTTGCAACTTCTTCAAAAGCTGCAATTTTGTCTGCTATTTTTTTAGGTTTAATGTACAACTCTAAGCCGACTGAAACAGGAGCATTATATTTTGCCCTTACATCAAGATATTGTTTAAACGAATAAGATACATATTTAGAATATTTTTCTTTTATATAATTAAAATCAGGATATAAATACAAAATATTCTTATTTCCATACACAACAACACCGGTATTTTTAAACTTTTTATTTAAAAGGCCTGTACAAGATTTAATCTTTGAAGAAGATAAAACACCGCCGCAGCCGGTTAAATCCTCTTTTAATATACTTTCATTTGAAAGGTGGGGCAATTTATCCATTTCAGTTAAATATGCCGCAAATACTTGTTCTTTTTTTTCAATTGAATCAGGCGAATATTTTAAATACAATCTTAAAAAAGCTTCCACATCAGACAAATTATTAATTAAATCGCTATAACGATTTGGCTCTTTTAATTCAGGAATTTGCTGAGGATTATTCATATAATTTTTGAATTTTAAAACCAACTTTTGTTCATTATAACGATTTAGAGAAAAATACACGCAACCAACAACGACAAAACATGCAATAAGCAAAAATATTGCAAAATTTGCCATCATGTCATTGTCTTTTGGTTTTAAATCGGAATTGAAAAATTCAAAACGTCTTTGAGAAGGTTTTTTTTCGGGCTCTTTATTCTTGTGCTCAAATACGGATAAATCAGGAGTGTTATCTGTATTTAATTCTTCTTTTACAATTTTTGCACCGCACCTAGAGCAATATACATCAAATTCACCATATTCATATCCACAATTTTGACATTTATTTGTCATAAATAACCTACCTTGTAGTTTTAATTATGTCATATTTATAACATAAACAAAGATATAAACCTATAAAAAGTAGTTTAAAATACAAATAAAGCAAAATTATTTATAAAGAATTATTTTAAAATAATCAAATTACTTACTGTAGGATGTTTTATATCTTTAACAGCTTTATAGCAGGTATGAACAACCGAATCATAAGTAACGGGCTCTAATTTTGCAGTTTTATTTAGCGCAATATTGGCATAATCTCCGTTTAAAGAGGTATATTCGGATTCATTATATGCTTTTATTCTTGCAGAAAAAGGGTGCTTGATACCTGACTGCATTGTAATAATCACAGGGGTATTTCTATTATCGTTAATAAATTTAATATTGTAAAAATAATAACCGTCGATTTCAGAAACACTGTCCATATCCAGTGCAACATTTTTTCCGTTAGGCGTTACTAAATTTACCCATTCAATAGCAAAAACATTTACTTGATTAAATAGCAAAAACAAGACTAAACACAAAAACCTTTTCACTTATTGTCCTCCAATATGTACTTTAATGACGTCGGCAAAATTGCAAAAAACTTTAGAAAAAGATATAATTTATTAATAAATATTAAGGAGTTATTTTGCAAGGCTACATTTCAACAAGCGTAATATTTTTTATATTAGGTTTTTTATGTCACTTTTTTCTTGTTAAATTCAAAAAAGAAAATTCGACACTTTTTATACTCTTAAACGACTTTAAAAAATCTATTGATGATTATAAATTACAAAATGAACTAAATACAAAAGAAGTAAAAGACGCAATAAAATCATCACAAGAGCTGGTTAAAATCTTAACCACAAATCAAAATCTAAAAGGTCAATATGGTGAAGATTGCCTTGAAAACGTCATCAAAACAATTTACCCTCAAGAAAATATAAACTATATTAAACAATTTGAAACACAAAACGACGAAAACAAAACAATAAGACCCGATTTTTTAATTAAATTACCTAATAACAAATCAATTATAATAGATTGCAAATTAAATCTTGAAAAATATATCGACTACAAGGAATGCTGTGACGAAATAAAACTCCAAAAGAAAAATGACTTTATTAAAGACTTAAATTCAACCATTAACAACCTTGCAAACAAAAAATATGCAACTGCAACACATATAAATCAACCAAATTTCATTTTAATGTATATACCCTTAGAACCGGTATTAACCCTAATATACACAGATAAAGACTTTTTAGGCGTAATTAAAAATTCTCAAGAAAAAAATATAATAATTGTGGGTAATTCATCTGTATTGACCACAATTAAACTGGTTAAACTTCTTTGGGCGCAAGATACACAAGAAAAAAATATTGAAGACATAATAAACATTTCGCAAAACATCTATGAATTAATTGCTCAACATTCTCAAAATCTCCACAAAATAAAAGAACAAATGCAAAACAATGTAGATTTATTTGACAAAGAATATAAAAAACTAACACAAGAAAATAAAATCTTCAAATCTGCTCATATGCTAAAAGAATATGGCATAAAACCTCTAAACAAAAGAACAGGCAAAAAACTAAACGAAATAACAATTCATAACGATTTTTTAAGTTAATTTATGTAAATTTTTAGTTAATATTTGATGATATCCTCCATATAGAGGATATATATTAATATAATGGAAATCATTAAATTACTTAAAGATTACCCCAAAACAAGACGACAAAAAGCATTGAGCACTTATTTAATACAAGAGCTTGATACCCAAATTTGTCGTGAAAAGATAAAAAACAAGAAATTTATGATTAAATATCTTCAACCGATTAATGATTTCATAATCCATACAACAGCACTTCCATGCTGTAATGTCAGAAGAATGTTTTAGCCTTTATAACCTTCATCAATCTCAAGATTCGAAGAATTTCTTGCACTGACAGCTAATTTATCACACAAATCGTTATATTTATTTGAAGCATGCCCCTTAACCCAAAAATAGTTAATTTGATGACGTTTTCTGGCAGACAAATATTTTTTCCATAAATCAATATTTTTAACCGGATTTTTTGAATGTATTTTCCAGTTTTTTTCTTGCCAAGACTCAAGCCACTTTTGATTTATAGCGTCAATTACATATTTTGAATCAGAGTAGAGCGATATTTTACAAGGCATTTTAACTAAATTCAGAGCATCAATTACCGCCAGCAGCTCCATTCTGTTGTTGGTTGTATTTTTAAAACCCTTGGAAAACTCTTTTTGGTGGGTTATCCCATTTTTATCTTTATACAACATAACTATGCCATAACCCCCCGGCCCGGGGTTAGAAGAGCATGCTCCGTCTGTATAAATTTCAATTGCAGGCATTGTCATAAAAAAATAATACCATAAAACAACATTTCTTAATAACATATATACAGATAATCATATTTGTGTTTGAATGGTTAATGCGACTAATACTCAAAGACTGGAGATAACAACTTATGATTATTGTAATGGAACATAATGCAACTATCGAACAATTAAATCGTGTTATTAAATATGTTGAAGACAGAGGGTTAAGAACACAGGTTAATAACGGCGAAATGCTAAATGTTGTTGCAGTATTAGGTGACAAAAAGGATTTAAATGCCGAAAATATAGCAGCATTAGACGGTGTTAGAGAAGTTAAAAAAATCCAAGAACCATACACTCTTGTTTCTCGCGTTGCTCATCCGGATGATACGGTAATCAAATTCCCAAACGGCGTTAAAATCGGAGGGCTTGAAAGACCGGTTTTAATGGTGGGACCATGTTCCGTTGAAAAAGATTTCGAAGGATTGTTACAAGTTGCAACAGCAGCAAAAGAAATGGGCTGCCAGTTCTTAAGAGGCGGCGCTTTTAAACCGAGAACAAGCCCTTATGATTTTCAAGGACTTGAAGAAAAAGGATTACAATACCTTGCAAAAGCAAGAGAAAAAACAGGGCTTTTGGTTGTAACAGAAGTAATGGACACTATGGACATAGCTATGTTATGCAAATATGCCGATGTTTTGCAAGTTGGCGCAAGAAATATGCAAAACTTCAAGCTATTAAAAGCTCTGGGCAGAATTAAAAAACCCGTAATGATTAAAAGAGGTCCTGCCGCAACAATAAAAGAATTTTTATTAGCCGCAGAATATGTTGTATCAAACGGCAACCCAAATGTAATTCTTTGCGAAAGAGGGGTTAAGGGTTTTGATACACAATTTTCAAGAAACGTGCTTGATATAGCAGCCGTTCCGATAATCAGAAAATACTCACATCTTCCAATTATTGTTGACCCATCTCATGGTACAGGCAAAAGATACTTAATTGAACCTATGGGAAAAGCAGCGCTTGTTGCAGGTGCACACGGCTTAATGTTTGAAGTACACCATGACCCTGATAATGCATTATGTGACGGAGCTCAAAGCTTAAACATAGAACAATTTAAATCAGTAGCCAAACAATTAAACAAATTAATCGGAAGAATAGACTACGATAATAAAAATCAAAAATAGTTGCACATAATTACATTTGTAATATTATAGAATTTAGGTAAAAAATGGCTTTAACATTTCAAGAATTAATATTAAATCTTTCTAAATATTGGTCTGATAACGGTTGCGTTATACAACAGCCTTATGATATCGAAAAAGGCGCAAGCACGATGAACCCTGCAACTTTCTTAAGAGCATTAGGTCCTGAGCCTTTCAATTGCGCAATGGTTGAGCCTTGCCGACGCCCGACAGACGCAAGATATGGCGAAAACCCAAACAGACTGGGGCATTATTTTCAATATCAAGTTATCCTAAAACCTTCTCCTGATAACGCTCAAGATTTATATTTAAATTCATTATCTGCAATGGGGATAGATTTAAATAAACACGATGTGCGTTTCGTTGAAGACAACTGGGAATCTCCTACATTAGGCGCAGCAGGAGTTGGCTGGGAAGTTTGGCTTGACGGAATGGAGATTACTCAATTTACTTATTTTCAACAAGTGGGCGGTTTAGAAGTTAAACCTGTTGTACTTGAAATAACCTACGGACTTGAACGTATAGCTATGTATCTTCAAGATGTAGATAGTGTTTTTGACATCAAATGGAATGAAAATCTTAAATATGGAGATATTTACCTTCAAAACGAAATAGAACAATCAAAATATAATTTTGAATATTCAAACCCCGAAAGACTTTTTAAGCTGTTTGATTTAGCTTCTCAAGAAGCAAACAGCTGTATGGAAAAAGGAATTGTATTACCTGCATACGATTGGGTTTTAAAATGTTCACATACATTTAATCTATTAGACGCAAGAGGCGTAATATCCAAAGATGAACGTGTAAATTACATCAACAGAGTGCGTACTCTGGCTTCAAAAGTAGCAAAACTATACGTAGAACAAAGGGAAAAATTGGGCTTCCCTTTAATTAAAAAATAGAGAGAAGAATAAACATGAGCATTAACAACAACGAGGATTTAGTGTCAAATTTTGAGGAAAAAAAAGAAATAAATATACTTAAAAATTTTGCCAAAAATTTGATGACATTAAAAAATCCCGACAACATGATTAAACAAGCAAATGACGGCGGACTCAAAAAAACACTTGGCGCATTTGATTTAATCATTTTGGGCGTAGGTGCAATCATAGGAAGCGGAATATTTACGGTTGTAGGTATTGCTGCAGCAGGCTCGGCAGAATCCGCAGGAGCAGGCCCCGGACTTGTTATTTCAATGATATTAGCTTCTTTGGCCTGCGTATTTTCAGCCCTATGTTATAGTGAATTTGCTTCCATGATTCCTGTTGCAGGAAGTGCATACTTATACACATATGCCACAATGGGAGAATTTATGGCTTGGCTTATAGGCTGGGTTTTAATGCTTGAATATCTTGTGGGCTACATTGCCGTTGTGAGTGCATGGAGCGGATATTTTATGCAATTTATAAGAGGGTTTACTTTTCTGCCTGAATGGCTTACAAATCCCCCTATTTATCTAATCCATGACTATTCAACAGTTGTAAGAGAACTTTCAAGTCAAGGAATAGATGTAAATACCGCAGTTCCACATTTTCTTGGAATTCCGATTTGTATTAATATTCCGGGTATATTAATCACGTTATATATTATTGCAACATTAATTAAAGGCATGCAAGAATCCACAAAAATGGCGGGCGTAATGGTTGCCATAAAGCTTGGCGTTGTTGGACTTTTTATTTTAACAGGCATTTTTTATATTAAACCTGAAAACTGGGTACCTTTTGCTCCAAACGGTTTAAACGGAATATTTATGGGTGCATTTATAATATTCTTTGCATATATCGGCTTTGATGCAATTGCAACAGCAGCAGAAGAAACAAAAAACCCTCAAAGAAATCTTCCTATCGGCATAATCGGCTCATTAGGCGTTTGCACCATAATCTATGTTCTTGTTGCACTTGTTCTAACAGGTGTTGTACCAATATCTCAAATTGATACGCACGCACCTATTGCTTCCGCTATGGCAATGGTAGGGCAAAATTGGGTAGCAGGGCTAATCTCAATAGGTGCTCTGACCGGTTTAACATCGGTATTATTGGTGTTAATGCTTGCAGGCACAAGAATTCTATACGCAATGAGCAGAGACAGATTTTTGCCTTCAATATTACAAACTCTACATCCTAAATACAAAACTCCGCATATTTTAACTTTAATAGTTGGGGCAATATGTATTTTAGGCTCGTTATTATTAAATATTTCAACAGCAGCAGAGCTATGCAACTTTGGTACATTTGCATCATTTATTATAGTTTGCGTTGCAGTATTAATATTAAGAAAAACAGATCCCGAAAGACCAAGACCTTTTAAAGTGCCCTTTTCACCATTTCTGCCTTTAATGGGCATAATATGTTGTTCAGGTCTTATGATATATTCTATGCAATTTTTAAAAACTTCAAGAATATTATTCCCGATATGGGTAATCTTGGGAATAATTTATTATTTTACATACAGCTATAAACAACAAAGACTCGCCCAAAAAGATACAACAAACGAAGGGGATAAAACAAACAATGATTAAAAAAATCGCCTCCAATTTATCTACAAGAAAAACAGCTCAAGAGCTTATAGAAAGAGCAAAAACAGGTTCTCTAAAAAAAACCCTTAATGCTTTTGATTTGTTTATAATTGGTATTGGCGCTGTTGTGGGAACAGGAATTTTAACCATTGTTGGTACGGCAATACAAGGAACTCCGGAAAGCCCAGGGGCAGGACCTGCCATAATCATATCTATGGTACTTGCAGCAATTGCCTGTCTTTTTTCAGCACTTTGTTACAGTGAAGTTGCATCAATTATTCCCGTATCGGGAAGTGTTTACACCTATTGCTATGCAACCTTAGGCGAATTTGCAGCTTGGATAATAGGCTGGGTATTAATGCTTAATTATGTTATAGGGAATGTAACAGTAGCAAGTTCATGGTGTGGTTATTTAACACAGCTTTTAAAAGGGTTTTCGAATTATTTGCCTTCGTTTATAGTAAATTTTCCTCTTTGGCTTAGAAGCGACGTACGTTCAATATACAACATGTGCTCAAAATACGGGCTTGATGTGCATGATAAAATGCCGTTTTTATTTGACAAAATCCCTGTAGCAATTAATATACCCGTAATTTTACTGACTCTTGTTGTAACAATAATTTTAATCAAAGGCATTAAAGAATCGACGAGATTTGCAACCATAATGGTTTGCTTAAATTTATTTATGATTTTATCTTTTGTCATAGTCGGAGCATTTTATGTAAAACCTGAAAACTGGATTCCCTTTGCTCCAAACGGCGCAACAGGAATATTAATGGGCGCTTTTATAATATTTTTTGCCTATATCGGTTTTGATGCCGTATCAACGGCAGCAGAAGAAACAAAAAATCCGCAAAAAGACTTACCAATTGCAATATTGGGAACATTATTATTTTGTACAATATTATACATACTTGTTGCGCTTGTTTTAACAGGAATTGCGCCTATTAGTCAAATTAATTCTTCAGCGCCGATTGCAGCAGCGCTCCACATGATAAACAAAGACTATTTGGCAGGTTTTATTTCTGTTGCTGCCGTTTGTGCTTTAGCAAGCGTATTTTTAATATGTCAATTAGCTTCAACAAGAATTCTTTACGCTATGAGCAGAGATAGATTTTTACCAAGAGTTCTAAGAGTAATCCACAAAAAACACAGAACTCCGCATGTTTTAACCTGGAGTGTGGGTCTGGTTATAATCGCATGCAGTTTATTTATGGACTTAAATATATCCGCCGAATTATGTAACTATGGCACATTCACAGCCTTTATAGCAATCTGTATAGCAGTAATAATACTAAGAAAAACAGAACCAAACTTAAAAAGACCCTTTAAGGTTCCTTTTGTACCTTTATTTCCAATATTAGGAATAATCTCTTGCACCGGTTTAATGGTATATTCGCTAAAACAACTTACATCGAGCGCTATAATGTTTCCTATTTGGATTTTAATAGGAATTATAATATACATCAAATTTAGCTATAAAAACCTTAGAAAAAATTAATCATCCTGTTTCAAAACAAAAGTAGATTTAACATTACGAGAAGCAGGTTCGTAAGTATTCAAGATTTTTTTAGTTTTCTTTGTTTTTTTTAACTCTTTTTCGAGCTGTTGACGCTTTTCAACAATTAAAGCAATATTTGCTTTTTCAAGCTCGATAAGTTTCAAACGCTTCTTATTTAGCTCATCATTATCTTTAATTTCAGACAGCCTTGGCTTTTCAAAAAAAATAATCTGGCGCATTAGGGCTTCTTTTTCCTTAACAGCTGTCTCTATATCATCCCAGTTGCCCTGATTAATAATATCTCTAATATATAAATTCTTTTTTAAAAATTCATCATACAAAAGCTTAAGATGATTATAGTCGTGAATGCTCAGCATTAATCTTCATCCTCGCAGTCTTCTTCATCATCTTCATCATCGTCTTCATCGTCATATGAATCATAATAATCAACAGAAGACTGTTTAAGCTCTTGTGCTTGTTCTTTTTGAGCTAATTCAATCGCCTTTTCCCAAGTTGCTTTTAGGCTTTTTAAATATTTTAAAACTTCGTCAATAGGTTCAATTTGTTTTTTGACATTTGCATAAACCAGACGCCTGATAAAGTACTCATATAGACTTATCAAGTTTTCTGCAAGCTGCGGCGCAACTTCTCTATCCATGGAATTAATGAATTCTTGAATAATATTTTGAGCCCCCATAAGATTATTATGAGTTTGTTCAATTTGCTTATTTTGCATCGCAACTTTTGCTTTATTCAAAAATTGAATTGCACCATCATAAAGCATAATTAAAATTTGTTCACGCGAAGCAGTTTCTATGCTTGATTTTTGATATTGTTTAACATACTGGTTCATACTAAAATTTCCTATTTACAATGGCACCTTGTGAATTTGCAAGATAGTAGACAAGTTTTGATAATTCTTTTGCATTTATTTTTTCTACTACTTTGTTAGTTGCTTTTTCGGTTATTAAAATATCATTTGTATCATCATTTATTTTTAATAAATATTTATCGGTTTGAGATAAGTCATATTTGACAACCTCTTCTTGAACATCATCATGGGTTTCATCTTCATTATTAGTTTCGCCAAAAAAATCTCCTGAATTATTATTATGGCTTTCTTTATCAGGATCAACCTTTTGACCTTCGGATAAACCATCAACAATCTTAACATCGCTCGCAGGGCTAAAGCTGTTAACATTATTCAACTCAGCAGAGTTAAATTCCGGCGTTATCCTTAATTGATTTATCGAAATTCCATCTAAACCCATAATTAATTCTTTCGTAAACAATTATAACTTACTTCACACATACCACAATAAATTATATAATGTATTTGTAAAAAAAACCAGATTATATATAATTAAAATAAAAAGGGTAGATTAATGCAAAAAACATCGGAATTATTTATTCAAAACATAAGAAATCTTCCTATATGGGTTAAACAGGTTATAACCAAAGAAATACTAGAAGACCTTAGAAAAAAACTGGATGAATTCTCTCAATTGGTTGAAGAGGATGATTTATTTCAATATATGTGTCCGAAATTAACCTTTAAAGGCAAACAAGAGCTTCAAGAAAGAAATCTAAGGCTATCTGAAGGTTATTACATATTTTTAAAAGATTTATCCGAAGAAAACAATATATTTGAAATCACTGTTAAAAACAACTGGACTTTTGCTGATAGTGCAAAAATATTTTGCAGATTAAATGAACTTGAATTCCTGCAAATAGATGACTATTTAACAAATAAAAATATTGCACTTGCCCTTTTTATTGCCGGAAAAATAAAAACAGGCGAATTTCTAAAAAGAATTGGTAAAATTAACGCAATTCAATTAGAACAAGCAATCCGCTATCAAAAAAAACTAAACGAAGAAGGTCGACACATCAAAATGGCAAGCATACTCATTAAAATGGGTTTTATAACGGATAAAGGACTTGATAGCCTTCTTTTATTAAAAGATGAAGCCAAGAAACATTTATCTTTTGGGGTTGGGTTGACTTCAGTAAAATTGCCGGATGGCTCTCAAAGTGACGATCAAATTATAAGACTGCAAAGAGAAATTGCGCGTTTAGAAAACGAAAATATTATAATGAAAAAACGTCTTAAAAAACTTCTAAATCTGTAATGAAAAATAATGCCTCAATTCTACTTTCAACAACAAGAAATAACTGCATAGATTCAACATACTACGGCAGCATTTATTTGGCATCTAAAGATAAAATTTACAGAACAATAGGATTTAACAGAAAAACAAAATTCTACATGCGCTCACTTGCAAAACCCCTGCAAGCTTCAGTTATGTGCGATTGTAATATTATAAACGATTTTAATTTTTCAAACCAAGAACTCGCTATATTTTGTGCTTCGCATGCAGGAAGTAATAGTCACATAAGCATCTTAAAAAACATTTTAAAAAAACACAATTTAAAT
The DNA here is from genome assembly GCA_949282195.1 of uncultured bacterium. Taxonomy (GTDB): domain Bacteria; phylum Cyanobacteriota; class Vampirovibrionia; order Gastranaerophilales; family Gastranaerophilaceae; genus RUG14156. The sequence continues at coordinate 30,444 of CASDOW010000005.1, forward strand.
ATAAAAGATATTGATATAGAACCGCAAATTCCGCTCGATATAAGACATTTTAACGGCAGAAAAACTAAATTACACAATAACTGCTCAGCAAAACACATCATGATGCTTTTAGTGTCCAAATATAAAGGATATGATTTAAAAGACTATACCGACATAAACCACCCGATACAACAGCTAATAAAACAAAGACAAGAATTCCTTTCGGGGGAAAAATGTACAGAATTTAGTTTTGACGGATGCGGCACACCACTATGGGCGATAAGCATTGAAGGTATTATAAAATCATATTTTAACCTAGTTAAAGATAAAAAGTTTAAACCCATATTAAGCTCAATTCTAAAACACCCTGATATTTTTGGCGGGTATGACAGGCTTGACAGCGATATAATTAAATTATCAAAAGGAAAGTTATTCTCAAAAGTGGGAGCAGGCGGTTTTGTAATTGTTTACAACATTAAAAAAGATGAGATTTTGCTTGTTAAAATGACACAAAACAACAATGAAGCAAGAAAATTAATAACACTTGATGCCCTAAACAAGCTAAATTGGCTAAATATAGAACCTATTGAATATGAACTTAATCAAAAAAAACAAAAAGTTGCAAAATATTGTTACGAATTTAAACTATAATGATATAAAAAAACAAATTTAGGTTAGAATTGTTTTATGAATAACGGTTATATGAATTTAAAGTCAAGAGTACAAAAACAACAAAAGAAAAAAATAAGAAAAATCAGATTTTATCACTCATTTTTAACAATAGTTTTGTTGTTGTGCGTTTGCCAAATCAGCTACAGTGCACTTTTAAATTTAGCTAAAATTGTTGTATATCAAACAAAAATAGTAAAAGCACAAGAGCTAAAATCCCAAGCTGAAGAAAGAAACAAACACCTTAAAAGCGAAATTAAAAATTTCTCATCAATGTATAAAGTTGAATCTATTGCAAGAAACAACCTTAAAATGGCAGCCAAAGATGAAGTCTTGATTATAATAAATCAACAAAACGAAGAAGAAAAAAAGCCTGAAAATATACAAACAAATAAATTTGTTAAATTTTTAGAAACTTTTTCCTCAAAATTTAATAGAGATATTTCAACAGAAAAAACTCAAGAATAAACTATTTGACCAGCCTGATTCTTTGACTGTCGCATGACACATTTATAATAGCGCTAACAGAAAGCCTTCTTCTTTTCAACATGGCTTTTTCTATTACCTCGCAAGCTGTTATTTTATTTTTTGCTCTTAAGGACAAATTAAACATATGCCACCCGATATTTCACTCTTACTATTTATATTCGGCAAATTTTTATTTTTCTTTAGGTATATATTAAGATATATTAAGAAAACTTTTATTGTTTTTAATGTATAATTGTTATATGAATAAAATAAGAGTGATAGGGGCAGGATTGGCAGGCAGCGAAGCTGCAATATATCTGGCAAAAAAAGGGTATGATGTTGAGCTTTTTGAAATGCGTCCAAAATATCAAACAGGAGCACATACAACTGATTATCCGGCCGAATTTGTATGTTCTAACTCTCTTGGCTCAACAGATATTCTATCGGCTTCAGGACTTTTAAAACAAGAAGCCATAAATTTGGGGTCAACTCTTTTTCCCATAGCAATAAAAAACAAAGTTCCTTCAGGGAACTCCCTTTCAATAGACAGGTTTGGATTTTGCAAAGAAATCAACGAAATAATAAATTCATTTAGCAATATCAAGAAAATAAATGAAAAATATGAAAAAATCGACACATCAACCCCGACAATCATTGCAACAGGACCGTTAAGCGCAAAAGAATTAGCGCAAAACATCAAAGAAGAATTCGGAGAAAACGATTTTCATTTTTACGATGCTATTGCGCCAATAATCGAAAAAGATTCAATTGACTTCAATAAAGCATTTTACGCCTCAAGATGGGATAAAGGAGAAGCAGACTTTATTAACTGCCCCATGACAAAAGAAGAATACGAAAATTTTTACAATATTTTGATTAATGCCCAAAGGGCACCGCTAAAAGAATTTGAAGCTAATTATTTTGAAGGCTGTATGCCAATAGAAGTTATGGCTTCACGAGGAATTGATACTTTAAGGTTTGGACCAATGAAGCCTGTCGGGCTTTTTGACAAAAGAATAGAAACACAATTCAAAAAAAATCAATTCTATGCAGTTGTACAGTTAAGACAAGATGACAAAATGGCAAATTTATATAATCTTGTTGGTTTTCAAACTAATCTAAAATGGGGTGAACAAAAAAAATTAATTCAAAGTATACCTTCACTGGAAAACGCAACAATAACAAGATATGGCGTAATGCACGCCAATACCTTTATAAATTCACCAAAAATATTAAATAAACATCTTCAAACAAAAAAATACAAAAACCTCTTTTTTGCAGGACAAATAACAGGGGTTGAAGGATATTGCGAAAGTATATCAACAGGGCTTTTTGCAGCAATTAATATGGATAGATTTCTTAATAATAAGCCAATGGTTGAATTAGATAACAAAACCATGCTTGGAGCATTAATAGAATATATAACCTTTGAAAATCATAAAAAATTTCAGCCAATAAATTCCAATTGGGGGATAACAAAAGAAATAGAAGGCGATAAAAAAAAGTTAAAAGATAAAAAATATAAAAATGAATTGCGCTCAAAAAGAGCACTTGATGAGATAGAAAAAATAAAAAATATTATAGGAGAGTAACGCAATGAGATTTTTAACCAAGAAAACAAAAGAATTTACGGCAGATACCGTTATTTGTTTTGTTTGGGAAGACTATAAAACCGATACGGAGTTATTAAAATATTTAAATTCACTATCAAACGGCGAACTTATGAACCAAATTGAAACATATAAAATATTTAATGGTGAATTTATGCAAACGTTTAAACTTGCCATTAATGAAGATACAAAAGTATTGTTGGCAGGTCTTGGCAAAAAAGATAAATTGACAAGGCAAAAATTCTCTCAAATAGTCGCAAATGCCGCAAGAACAGCCAAAACCATGACAAAAAACAACTCAATTGCCGTTGAATTAATAGAAAACACAAATGAATGCAGTAACATAACAAATAATTTCAACAAAGAAGACAGTGCAAAGATAACTCTGTGCTCTTTAAGAATAGGCTTATATGAATTCGACAAGTACGTATCAGAAAAAAAGCCAAAAATTGAAACAATAGAATTACTAAATGATGATTATACAAAAGAATTGGAACGTGCAGCGGAAATTGGCGCATATACATCATTTGCAATGAAATTCACAAAAGATCTTGTAAATGAACAAGCTCAAATTGCCACACCGCAATATATTGCGAATATAGCCGCTCAAATCGCCAAAGAACACAAAATTGAAGCAAAGATTTACGATAAAAATCAAATCAAAGAACTAAACATGAACGCATTTTTAGCTGTAGGTCAAGGAAGTGTACATGAGCCAAAATTCGTACATTTAACATATAAACCAAAATGCACGCCAAGAAAAAAAGTAGCATTAGTAGGTAAAGGTATAACATTTGACGCGGGCGGAATGAATATAAAACCGGCAACTTCAATGCTCACAATGAAAGATGATATGACAGGAGCTGCAAGCGTTCTTGGTATAATTCAAGCTATGGCGAAATTAGAAAGCGACATTGAGCTGCATGCAATTTGTGCTCTTTGTGAAAACATGACTTCAGGTTCTGCCTATAAACAAGGTGACATCTTAACAGCAATGAACGGAAAAACAATTGAAGTAGATAACACAGACGCAGAAGGAAGGATTACACTTGCTGACGCATTATGTTACTGCGATAAATTAAATGTAGATGAAGTAATAGATATTGCAACCCTGACAGGCGCAGTTATAGTTTCACTTGGAAACAATATAACAGGAGTTATGGGAAATAATCAAAAACAAATAGATAAATTTATTGAAACATCAAAAAAATCAGCAGAAAACACTTGGCAAATGCCAATATTAGACGAATTAAAAGATAACCTAAAATCAAACATAGCAGATATGAAAAATACAGGCGGCAGACAAGCAGGGACTTCAACTGCTGCTTGGTTTTTATCCAACTTCACAAAATCAAAAGCCTGGATGCATTTAGATATAGCAGGAACAGCTTATTTAGATAAATCCAACAAAGAAACCTTACAAGGTCCGACAGGTGTAATGATTAGAACATTAATAAATTACTTATTATCATAGCTAAAAAGGAGGAAAGTATGAAAAAGATTTTATCAATTATGGCACTAATGATGCTATTAACAATGGCTACCCCCGTATTTGCAGCAGGAACACATGGTACAGATGGACACGTATCAGCAAGAAGCGTTGGAGCTTCATTGTGTTCACTATTAGTATGGCCGGGAATAGGTCAAGCAATTAACGGTCAAACTGCAGAAAAAAATATCACTCATGCTGTTTTGGGTTTAACAGGTGTGTTTAGACTATGGTCTTTCTATGACGCAATTATTGACAGACAAGGCGGAGTTTGGCATAACAGAATTTAATAATAAAATTACTATAGACAATAAAAAAGCCCTGAAATACAGGGCTTTTTTATTTATACTTTAATTCAGATTAAAAGAAACTTGGCTTTTTAACTGATTGAGTGCCTTGCATAGCTTCCCAGTTTGCAGCCATAATCTTTTTAAATGATTTTAGGGCTGTATCTTCAAGTTCGCCAAGTTCTTCTGCATTGATAATCAATTCACGAAGAGGCAACAATGCTCTTTGATCACGTAAAACACCAAGAGCAGCAGCTGCACCTGCACGAACTAAGTCGTTTTCTTTTTCATTTTTCATAACTTCAATAAGTCCGGGAACTGCCTTTTTATCGTTCAATTTGCCCAATGAAGTTACGGCATAAATTCTAACATTTACCCATTCATCTTTTAACATGTTGATGATTTTATCAACACATTTTGGATTTCCGATTTCGCCTAACGCTCTTGTTGCATCACAACGAACATTAACTTTTTCATGATCCAATGAAGCAATTAAAGCATCAGTAGCAACATCGCCGATTTCAATTAAAGCTTCAGTTGCAGTAATGCAAACTTGGGGATTTTCATCATTAAGAGCTTCAACTAAAGGTTCAACAACAACTTCACCGCCTAAACGACCAAGAGCACGAGCGGCACGAACACGAACATCAACATTTCTGTCTAAACGCAAAGAGTCGATTAAAGGTTGAGTTGCTGTAACATCACCAAGCTCACCTAAAGCGCGAGCAGCATATAAGCGAACAGAACCGTTTTTATCATTTTTCAATACATCAATTAAAGGTTCAACTGCATTAAAATCACCCATTTCGCCAAGTATTCTGGCTGCATTATATCTAACTTTTTCAGAATTAGAGGTTCTTAAATCATTTACTAACTCATCAAAAGATTTCTTGCTGGATTTTTTGCGATTGTTCACACTAATTGTCATTGATTTCCTCCAATAACATTTTACACACTATTACCTATATATTTATAAAATATTTTTGTTAAACATAATTGCCATTTTTGTTGTTAATTTTTAAAATTTGTTACGAATAATATTTTTTTATATTTATGTTTATTGTATACTGTATTATTTTGCCGTTTACTCAAACGTTGCTTAGATATAGTAACATTTTTTTTATAGTTTGTCTTACATTATTTGATTTAGAAGATAATTTTTAATAATTATTTAAGTAAAGATACTGAACATTATTGATTTTTAATTAAATTCAATTTTACATTTCTTAACATAAACTGACATTTTTTTCTTATTTGTGCATGGCTATAAAATTATGCGCATGATAATAAATACGATTATAACAATTTTTCATATCAAACTTAATTAATCCATTAGGCAATAAAAAAACTCCTGTTAAGGAGTTTTAAAATGCCCTGGGCCAGACTTGAACTGGCACGAAGTTATTAGCCTCATCGGATTTTAAGTCCGACGTGTCTACCGATTCCACCACCAGGGCATATATTTAATTTTCAAACACGAAACTGTGCTTAGTCATAATACTATGAAAAAAAATTATTGTCCAGCACTTTTTTCAATTACTTCATTCATGGCCTTAACCATTTCATCAGGGTCGATTCCATGAACTTTTGCACCTGCTTCAAGGTTTTCAAATCTGGCAGCAGCACAGCCAATGCAGCCCATGTTATATTGAGCAAAAACCTCTAACGTTTCAGGATGTGCTGTTACAATATCCATTATTCCCATATCTTTTGAAATTTTATCCATTTTTTTTGCCTTTTTTAAATTTTACATTAATAAGATACCATGGAAAACAAAAATAATACAACATTTTATTCAATCGGCTTAAGAGCAATCAGAAAAAAATATCTGAAACAATGCCTCAGCTTTAATGACACAAGGTGGAGTTTATTGATCGGATTCAAAATTCTTTTTCAATAATTTTTCGAAATCTGAAGGCTTAATATCTTGAATGAAGTTTTTAAACTCTTGTGCTTCCTGTTCATCTTTTTCAACATCCGTTGAAACAGAGCCGACTGCTAAAACCGCAGAGCTGACAAAAATCGGAACATCTGCCCTAAGCGCAATTGCAATAGCATCGGAAGGACGTGAGTCAATTTGAAGTTCTTTTTGTAATTTTGAATTATACATATAAATTGTTGAAAAATAAGTTTGATCATCAACATCATTAATTTCAACTTTTGTTATTAAAAATTCGGACTGTTTTGCAATATCCAAAAATAAATCATGGGTCATGGGTCTTGATGAAGGAATATTTTCGATTTTTCTTATAATCGCGCTTGCTTCAGCAGAACCAATCCAAATTGGCAGTGCTTTTCTGTTGTCTAAATCGTTTAGAACCACAATCGGCGAACCTGAACGAGTATCTAATGCTATACCCATGACTCTCATTTCAATCATTGATAATATCTCCTTTAAAATATAAAAATTATATCATTAAAAAAATAATAAATTTACAAATATTTAGACTATTTTTCAAAGAATTAATATATAATATAGATAACACTTTACTTTTAGGGGAGAATAACAAAAAGCATATGGAAACAACAAACTTACTATCTTTTATTGAAAAAAGAACCAAAGAACTGGAAGATCATATTGCCTTAGGAATACGCTCCAATTTAGGCTGGAATGAAATGACTTTCAAAGGCTTAAGTATTTTATCAAGAAAACTTGCAAGCTATATGATTGATATTGGGCTTAAAAAAGGAGATAAAGTTGCAATATTATCAGAGTCAATGCCTGAATTAGGCGCAACATTATTTGCAAATGTATTATCAGGAGTTGTTAGCGTACCGTTAGATATTAAACTTACCATACATGAATTAAATCATATTCTTTCAGATTGTATGCCAAGAGCAATTTTGGTATCAAGCTCCCATTTAAGCGATGCAGTTAAATTAAAAGAAATGATTTCATCTATTGAACATATCATAATTATTGACGGCAAGGGTGCCAACAAAAACTATGTAAATTTGCACACTCTTGAAGATATGCCGGATAAAAAATGGCGCCACAGAAGCCTTGATAAAACCGCTTTAATTGTTTACACATCAGGCACAACAGGAAACCCGAAAGGTGTTGAAATTACATATCGAAATATATTGTCCCAAGTAATCGCAGTGGGTAAATGTTTTGATTTTAATTCAGAGGACTCCATGCTCTCGATTCTCCCAATGAATCATCTTTTTGAAATTTCAGTGGGCTTTATGTCATTTTTAAATAAAGGCGCATCGATATACTACTCAAACAGCTTAAAACCCAAAGATATTTTCCAAATTATGCAAGAGAAAAAAATCACATTCATGGTTGCCGTTCCAGCATTTTTAAAACTCATGAAAACAACCCTGGAAACAGAAATAAGACAATATGGCCCATTTAAGAAAATGTGGTTTAATTTTAAATATGCAATCGGAAGAGCAGCAAAAACAAGATGGCTTTCAAAAATTATGTTTAGCGAGCTAAGAAGAAAATTCGGAGGCAAATTCAAAGGGTTTATGTCAGGGGGTGCACCTTTAGACATTGAAGTTGCAAAATTCTTTGAAGCAATCGGAATTAGCATTTATGAAGTATATGGATTATCCGAAGCAAGCCCTATAATCACAATGAACACAGAAAAACACAGAAAACTGGGCTCAGTAGGTAAGCCGATAAGCAACGTCAAAGTGCGTATTGACAAAGAAACCCATGAATTACAAATGTTTGGCGACAATATCATGAAAGGTTACTACAATAAACCTGAATTAACAAAAGAAGCAATCATGGAAGACGGTTGGCTAAGAACAGGTGATATTGCTAAAATCGACTCTCATGGCTATATTTATATTACAGGCAGAATTAAAAATATGATTGTTTTATCAGGCGGAAAAAAGGTCTTCCCCGAAGAAGTTGAAGCAGTTTTAGCAAAAAGCCCCATAATTGAAGAAACTCTTGTATATTCTGATGTTATTAAAACCGGCTCAAAACAGGGAACAGAAGAAATAGCCGTTAAAATATATCCAAAAAAAGAAATAGTCGAAAAATATCCCGACGACGAAGAATTAAACAAATTAATAAGAGCAGAAGTTAAAAAATTGTCTTTGGAATTATCAAGCTACAAACGACCAAATACAATAATAGTCACAAGACAACCACTTCCAAGAACAGGAATTTCTAAAATCTCAAGAAAAAAAGAAAAAGTTGCTCAACCCGTATAATTAAAAAGCCCTTATCAAAGGGCTTTTTAATTTATAATTTATTTTGAAACTAATTCATCTATACTTGTTTTAATTGCCTTTGCAAGTTCGATAACCTCAGTTTCTTGATTTTCTTTTATTGTTGATTTAATCGTCAGCTTATTTTCTATAAAATTGCTTCCCTTAACTTCAGACAATTTATCCTTAATAGAACAACCGCAATTGCAAGCCCAAGAACCATTTTCAATAATAGCATAGGTTCTGTTTTGAAGGTTATGTTTAACAATATCTGAAATAAAATGTTCCATATTAACAAAAATTCCATTATTGTATGTTGTTGAAGCAATTACAATATGAGAATATTTAAAAGCATCAGATAAAATGTATGACCTATGGGTTTTTGAAACATCATAAATTTTCATGTTTTTAACACCCAAATCGGATAATTTATAGCTTAAAACTTCAGCAGCATTTTGTGTACCGCCATATACACTCGCATACACAATTAAAACCGATTTTTCTTCAGGAAGATAATTTGCCCAAAGAATATATTTTTCAAATATTTTAGCTATATTTTTTCGAATAATTAGCCCATGCAAAGGACAAATCATTTCAATTTCAAGATTTTTTGCTTTGTTTAAAAGCATATTCACCTGAGCACCGTATTTACCGACAATATTTGTATAATATCTTCGATATTCAGGGATTTTGCTCATGAAATTAACTTCATCATCAAAAATATTACCATTAAGCGCGCCAAAAGAACCAAAAGCGTCAGCAGAAAATAAAATACAATCTGTTTTATCATAGCTAACCATAACTTCCGGCCAGTGCACCATTGGTGCCATTATAAATACAAATTCATGCTTACCTGTTTTTATTGTGTCACCTTCTTTTACAATATAAAAATTATCTTCAATATCAGCACTAAAATCAAAAAATTGATATAACATTTGCTTAATTTTTACATTAGCAACAATTTTTACAGACGGATATTTATCAACAACTTCTTTAATTAACGCACCATGGTCAGGCTCAAGATGATGTAAAAATAAATAATCAAGAGGTTTACCATTAAGCAAATATTCAAGGTTTTCAAAAAATTGAATTGCAACATGCTTATCAATAGTATCAAACAAAACTGTTTTTTCATCATTTAAAAAATAAGTATTATATGAAACACCGTCATCAACAGGATACACATTTTCAAATAATGCTATTCTTCTGTCATTGCAGCCGATATAGTATAAGTCATCAGTTATTTTTTTAATATTTTTCATTTTTTCCTCCAGATAATAACATTTTATCATAAAGAAAAATTTAAAAACTTAACTGAACCTGAGAGCCAAAATCTGTCTTTGTTGTTAAAATTCTGTTTTGTATTCTTGTTTTTAAATCATCAACATGAGAAATTATCCCAACCAACTTATTTGATGAAGTTAATTCAATTATAACATCCAAAGCAGTTTGCAAAGTTTCAGAATCCAAAGAGCCAAAACCCTCATCAATAAACAATGCATCAATCGACACATTTGAATATGCGCTGATACAATCAGATAAACCTAAAGCCAAGCTTAGGGCAGCCATAAAACTTTCGCCGCCCGAGAGAGTTTTTGTGCTTCGTTTCTTAAATGTATGAAAATCCATTACTTCTAATTCCAAACTTTCTTTAGATTGAATTGAAGTAAAGTCTTTTTTTCTTAGCAATCTATATCTGTTTTTAGTCATTACATTAAGTCTTTTATTAGCTTCAAATAAAACCATATCAAGATAATAGCCTTGAATATATTGCTCAAATTCTATTTTTGGCCTGCCTGAAATATCTCCATTAGCACATTTTGATAAAATATCATGTTCAAGATAGTTCTTTTCTGTTTCAAGATATTTTTTATAAGCTTGAACAAGATTATTAAACAGTTTTTCATTATTCAATAATTTAGCGTTAAGCGAATTAAAAATTGATGTTTTTTCTTCTTTTTCGGTATTATATTTTATAATAATAGTTTTTAGTTCATCTATTTCTAAACTATCAATTTTAGAAATTTCATCAATTTGCTTTTCGATTAATTCCAATTTAGATTTTAGAGAAGCAAATAGTTCATTTTCTTTTTGATAAAGCTCTTTTATTTGTTTAATTTCGGCAGAAATTGCTTCTTTTTGAGTTTTTAAGGTTTCATAAATCTCTAAAATCTGATTTATATTTGAAAAATTAAGATTTTGACTTAGGGTTTTAATTTTTGCATTATTTTTTTCAATTTCTAATTTTATTAAATCAATATTTTTAATATTATCATCTTTTAATTTTTCATTTTTTTCAATTTCTAATAAATAATCTAATTTTAAAACATTGTATTTATCTAATTCGATTTTTATTTTTAATCTTTTTGACTCATTTTTAAATTCCAAAAGTTTTTGTTCTTTTTTTTCATTCAACAATGAACAATTTTTAGATTTTTCGGCTAAAATTTCAGATAATTTATCAAGATTTTCTTTTTTTAAATCAAGTTCTTCTTTTGAAATTACTTCATCAGATAATTTTGCGATATTCGGATGAACCTTTGAACCACAAACAGGACAAGGAGAATTTTCTTTTAAAGTTTTGGCTAAAACCCCCGCTTGGCTTGAAATATAGTTATTATAAGCAAGAACATAAATATTATTAAATTCATTGTAATCATCTTTCAACTTCAAAAACTCATTTTGAGATTTTTCCAATAATTCAACAAAATTAAAATATTCATTTGAAATAAATTTTAAATAATCATTTTTAAAATTTAAAATTTTTTCTTCATTTTCTTTTAATTTTTTTTCAATTTCACAAATATTTTTTAAATAATTTTTATTTTTTTCTTCAAGTTCTTTTATTAAAATTGAATTTTCATAATCCTGTTTTGATTTTTCAATTTTTAAAATTAACTCTTTTTCTTCTTTTTCTTTTTTGTCTAATTCCTGATATTCATCTTTTATTTTTTCAAAAGATATTTTTTGAACATCTAACTTTTTAATTAAATCTTCTTTTTCTAAAAATAAATTTTGCTTATTTATTGCAATCTGCAATGTTTTTTCTTGTTCAATTATATCCTTATTTAATTTATCAAGAACAATTTTTAAATCAGCCAGATTTTTATTATCTTCTTTGTTTTCCTCTTTTAACAGTTTCAAAAACTCGTCAAATTCAACAATAGAATTTGAAGAAGAATAATTTTCAATATAGCTTTTAGTTTTTTCATTTTTTGAATCAACTTGTGAAGAATATTGGATAATCGAATTTTTTATTTCATCGTAGGATTTTCTATAAAAAGCTGCAGCTGACTTTAATTTTTCCTGAAAAACTTTATAATCGGAGGTTTTAAAGATATTTCTAAAAATCTCACTTCTTGTTTTTGTATCGGAATTTAATAATTTCATAAATTCCCCTTGCGCTAAAAGCGCAATTTGACTGAATTGCGAAGCATTTATGCCAAGTAAATCCACAATAAAATTATCAACTTCTTTATTTCCAATAACAGTTTTTGAATTAGGCAAAGTAATAATTGCAGAAGTTTTGATTTTACCCTTATTTATTTTTATATCTCTAAAAACTCTGTATTTTTCGCCTTTATAAAGAAAATCAAACTGCACATAGGTTTCTTTATCATCAGAAGCAAAATGACTTCTTAAATTTTGATTTTTTCTGTATTGCCCCGAAGGCAAGGAAAATAAAGCATAAGAAATTGCGTCAAATATTGTTGTTTTGCCTGAACCGGTCATACCATGGATTAAATAAATGTTGTTAATTCCTAAATTTTCAAAAGGAATTTCAATTTTATCAGGATATGCTCCAAAAGCCTGCAAGGTAAGTTTTATTGGGCGCATTCACCCTCCTTAAGAGAATTAAAAGCATTGAGTAAGATTTGTTTTTTATATTCATCAGGCTCATTAGAAAATTGCATTGAATAAAAGTCACAAAAATGTTCAAAAAGGTTCTTTCTTTCTTTTAAATTAACTTCAAAATCATTATTCAAACCCCTTGTAAAAGTATTATCAAAATCCAAAAGCATAATATTAGGATAAACCGAAGATAGTTTTGCCTTTGCGTCAATAACGTTTTCATCAAGCAAAGTAAAATGAATATAATCATCTTTATTTATTTTTGAATAAAAATCCTTATTCAAAAATTCATCTATATAACCTCTATATTCTTTCATATCGTGCTTTTGAGAAATAGAGAAAAGATTAATTTTTAAACTGTCTTTTAATTTAAAATCTACAACACAAAAACTCTTTTTTTGATTGATTTCACTAAAAGAATACTTTAAAAGGGATCCGCCATATCGAATTTTATCTAAGCCCACCTTTTGAGGACAATGAAGATGTCCTAGGGCAACATAGTCAAACTTTTTAAAAATTTTATAATCAACTTCATCAACACCACCCACGCTTTTTTGCTCACTTTGCGATAAAACAGGAACTTTAGATGAAACAACAAATTGATGAGCCAGTAAAATATTTATTTTTTTAGAATTAAGTTTTGTATTTTTAATTAAAACATCAATTGCATCGGAATAATTTGAAATTTTTTCATCAGGATAATATTTTCTTATCAAAGCGGGATAAACATAAGGCAGAAGATAAATATCAGCTTCATCCAATGAATGACATTCTATATTGCCGCAAAAAGGTTTAGAAATAAATATATTTGACTTATACAATAAATCAGATAAATAAGCTAACCTGTCCATATTATCGTGATTACCTGAGATAATAAAAACCTTGACTTTAAGAGAATTTAATTCAGATAAAAAAGTGCTAAAAACTTCCATAGCCTCAATCGGAGGAATAGCTCTGTCAAAAACATCTCCTGCAATCAAAACAGAAGTTATATTTTCATTTTTTATCAATTGAACAGCAGCATTTAGCGCAAATTTCTGCTCATCAATCATAGAAATTCCGTTAACTTTTTTACCTATATGCAAATCTGAAAGGTGTAAAAATTTCATAAAAAAATTAAATCACAAAGACAAATTAATTAACAGTTAAAATTATTGTTATAAGTGTATTTTGTACCATATTTAGTTTTGTAATAGTTTAAATATATTATGGATTTTTTAGCTAAAATTTGATAAAATAAATATAGAAGTTGTGTTGAAATAGAAAAGAGTTGATAACAATGAAAGTTCCGCAAATTAATTATTTGGGTAGTTTTGGTGCGCTTAAAACAAAAATCAAAAAAACAGTAGACGAGCCTAACGACAAACCCCTGCCTATCGGATATGATACAGTTGTGTTTAGTGCAAAATCTAAATATGTTAAAAAATACAACACTCTTCCAAAAGAAATAAAAGAAGTTTTGAGTCCTAAAGACGCGATTGATATGTTTCAAAACATAGATTTTATAACAAAAGGGCAAACAAAAGGAAAGGAAATCGGACAAGGAGATTCATCAACGGTATATGAAAATCCTTGGCTTAAGGGATATGATTTACTAATTCTTAACAATCCAAAATCCAACGAACAAATCATATATTCAACAGCAACTCTTGGTAATTCGGTTTGGTATGACACAGAAAATCCGAACGTGCAAATAATCAGAAACATCTCAGCCGGTTAAAATTTGGCATTTTAAAAGTATTCATATATACTTAAATTATGAAAATTAATGAAAAATCAAAATATATTTTATATATTGTACTTTTCATGATATTTGCACTGGTTAGGTTTGGCTATATTTTTTCAACAACAGGTATTACTGAAACCGATTTTAAAAGTATAGCAATAGCTTCAACGTCGTTTCCTTTTGAGATAATAAAAAACTGTGCAATTATGGATTGTTTTTCGCCATTTTATTATTTTTTACTCCATTTTATACTTTTAATTTGCAAAAATGAAATTTTTATACGCTCATTTAATGCCCTTATAGGGCTAATTAATATATTTGTTTTTATTGACATAGGAAAAAAACTCCAAGGAAGAAAACTTGGCATTTTTCTTGCAATATTTTTATCCATTAATCATTTTTATCTTTATTATAGTAATCTAATTGCACCGTACTGCCTCGATTTTCTAGTTGGCAGTCTTTTAATTAATTCATTAATTGATTTTATAAAAAAACCGAATAAAAAACATTTTAAATGGCTAAATATATTTAATTGTTCATTTATTTTAATTAATCCGCTAAACTCTCTATATATAATCGCTGAATTTATAATATTTTACTTTTTGACAGAAAAAAGACGCTATATAAGAAAATTAATCGCAAAACTCGGTTTTAGTTCAATTATAACTTTTGCTTTTGTATTTCCGCTCGCAATAGTACAATATGCAATTATTAATAAAATGCCCATCCCTATTAATTTAGACGGTATCGGGCTTAACTTATCAAGCCTCGGATTGATGATAAATGAATACATAAGCCCGTATTTAAGCTTTTTGACCCCTGAAACACAAACGAAAAGCACCCTTGGGATGTTATACAGCTTCTTTTTAAATCCGGACATTAAAAATATCAATACAATTAAAATTTTAATAACTCTATTCTACAGTTCAATTTTACCTTTATTTATAGCAATAATTTTCACAATAAAAGCCTATAAAAAAGACTACAGGCTGAGAATATTATTTTTATGCGCAGCAATAAATCTCGGATTTATATTGATTTTAAATATATATGAAACACTGGACACAAACCCGATATACTGCAGCCAGTTTTTCATTACCTGCATAATATTATTAGGATATGGAATATTCAATATTAAAGATATTTTAATTCAATCATTAGTTATTTTTTGCATTTTGACAATACAATTTATCAACCCTGAAATTAATTCCTTCAACATAACAACAAATAAAAAGTACGCAACCATAAATGTCCTAAGTACATTTACAAAAAGCTATGAATTAAATAGCGAAGATATAATTATTATGCCTTATTTAGGCAACTTTGCAAAATTGTATTATAAAGACCTAAACTTCTTTAATTTTGATTATTCAATGCTTCAAAAAAACTCAAAAAACTCACTAATAAAAGATTTAATTACCAAAAAAGCAAAAACAGTAAATAAAAACAATATTTTTTATCTTGTTAATGATTATTTGACTTATAAAAGAGAAAATGATGTCATAACAAAATATTTTATTGAAAAGTGCATGGAAAATTCACAGCTTGAAGGAAGAATTATTTTATTCGTAGATAAATTAAATTCAAAACCCTTAACACCAAATAGCATTGAAAAATTTGCACAATCGGATAAATATTCGCCAAAACTCAGAAAAATTAACTTTTCAAGCTCTGAAATACCAAAAAATCAGTCAAAAATGCTGTTTGATGCCCTGAAATCAAAAACACTGTATGAATTTTTAAATTTACTACAACACAACTTTTATTGCAGCAAAATAATTGAATACAGAAAAATTGACAATGAATACTATGAAATTAAAAACAATTCAAAAAATATTTCAAGAGCAGTTAACTCATACGATAGCGATTACATCTTTATAATTTTTCAAAAAATATAATTTTATGTAAACTTTTATTACAAAATTTTTAATTTTTCTAATTTTTTTTAAAAAACTGCCGAAAAACTAACTAAGAAGGTTGACTTTAAGGTTAGTTTTATTAAATTAGGAAAAGAGAAAGTAAAATGACAATAAGTTCTGTAAATTTAGCAATGAGCGCTTCATCATATGGAGCATACAATCAAAAATTAACTTCTGCAACAAAGGCAGAGTTAGAAAAGCTTGGAATTGTTTATGACCCAAACATCACAGAAGCTGAAGGAAAAAAATTAATTCAACAGAAAAAAACTCAAGACACTCAAAAAAATTCACAGCAAAATTTAGGTCAAAACTCTGATAGCAACAGTCTTTTTGAAAAGGCGAAAAAACTAGCTCAAGAGCTTGGAATTAAAGTAGATGAAAAACAAAATTTTGACACATTATTGTCAATTATTGAAAGCACGCTTGAACAAAAAATTCAAGTTAATTCAACAAACGAAGAAATGCTGAAAAAACTTGAAGGCTTAAGCAGGGAACTTGCAAATATCCAAGCTCAATCAAGCGGTTCATCAGGATATAATTCAACAAACCAAGCACTTATGAAAAGTCTTGAAATGCTTTCACAATATAATAAAACATTTCTTTACTAAAAGAAATAAAAGTTTGTTGAAAAATTAATACTTTCGCTATGCGCACCACTTTGCTGCTGAGTGGTACCCGCATACACACCAAAATCAAGAGCTTTAGATTTAAAAGGCGAAACACTTAACCCAATATCATGGTCTTGGGAATGATTTGAAGTATCAAATTTATTATGAAAGCTAATTGAAAATTTATCCCCGAAACTCAACACAGGAGTAAAATACAGCTTTCTTGAATTAGGATTTTGATCATACCCTCTATAGTTTGTTTCAAGACCACCTGTAAATTTTAAAAAATTACATATTTTATATTCTGCACCCGCCAAAATACGATAATCATTACTGTTATATTTGTTTCTGAATTGCAAAGTGTCTTGCATAAAACTAAATCTATCGCCTACAGGAATTAATGTTTTAGAATTTTCTTTAATATAACTTTGAGAATATTTGCCCACGTCATAGTTTTCAATCTTTAGTTTAAAAGGTTCATAATTATCTGAAATTACATCTTCATCCCTATTTTCTTCAGGAGAAACAGGTAATTCATCTAAAGTTATCTCATCTTTTTCTTTTTGCTTCTTTGCTTCCTGTTCTTTTTGATAATCACAAGAAGCGCATTCAATCAAATAATCAAAATATTCTTGAGAATATAAAGTATCATTTTCATATTCTTCTTGCTGAGTTTTAGCACAACAAAATTGACTTACAAAAGCCAAAACAAGAACTATTAAACAAATAAAATTTTTTCTCATACCAGAATAATATTATAATTTTAAATCTGATTAGTTTCAAACTAATTTATAAAATCATTCATTATACGTATTTTTAATTTGAATAAATTTATCATATGCACTGCCATTTTCAATTGTCTTTTTAGCAATCTCAATTCCATCCATGATAGAGTTTGCTTTTTTTGAAATATATAAAGCTAAGGCAGCATTTAAAATAACGCAATCTTTTTTTGCACCTTGAAGTTTATTTTGCAGCAACAACACCAATTCAGAAGCATTTGTTTCATAATCTGAACATATTAAATCAACTATAGGATATTCCTTAAAACCTAATAATTCAGGAGTTAGAACATATGTAAAAATCTTATTTTTCCATGCTTCAGCAACATAAGTTTCACCGCTCGGGCAAACATAAGGAAAAGAATTATTGCCTGATAAAACAATCGTATTTGAATTATTTAATCTAAGAGCAATATTTGCAAAAAATTCAACTTTTTGTTTATCATTTAAACCGATTATTTGATTTTTAGCACAATACGGATTTAACATTTTTTCCAATATTTTTAAAATATTATCAAATTCAAGACTTCTTGAAAGATGATTTGAATACTTGTAGAATTTTTCATCTGCACCTAACACAAAATATCCGAAATTTAATCTTTCAAAATCTCTTATGATATTATGAGAATTTTCAAACCTTACGCCCATAAGCTTTAATAATTCAAAAGACTTATTTTTTTCAAAACAATTGTTAAATGTATATCTTAAAACCCCTAATGAATTTGCACTGCAAATTAAATCAACTGCCAATTTGATATCAAAATAACCGTCGTCACTTACCAAAATAACGCTTTCAAAAAAATTGTTTAAATCGCCTCCAAGACTAATTTTATTAACAAATTCACGACTGGAAAGAATAGCAGCAATAATTTCATCCATTGTTTCATTTTTAATTTTTAGAGCCGTAATAAACGAAGAAGCAGTAATTTCATCTGCTAAACCTGAAAAAATTTCATCAAACGCCTCTTTTGTTTCAATTTCATCAAGATTATCTTTTAAAATCAATTTATTAATTAAACTTTTTATCATAGAACTAATATAGCATATTATTAAATTATTTAACAAATAACTTTTTGTTATACTTGCAAAATAAATATGTTTATAGTTTGATAGAAATAAGACAGTACACATAAAAAGGAATTTAATAAAGTGATTAAAATCAGACTAAAAAGACTAGGTTATAAAAAGAACCCAAGTTACAGAATAATCGCAATAGACAGCCGTTGCAAACGCGAAGGTGCTCCTATTGAAGAATTAGGTTTTTACAATCCTAAAACAAAAGAAATGAAATTAAATGTTAAAAGAGCTAAAGTAAGATTATCTCAAGGTGCTCAAGCAACAGAAACAGTTATGTACCTTATCAATAATGCAAACGAAGACGGTACTTTAAACTATAAAAAATCAGAAAAAACAAAATTATCTAAAAAAGCTCTAGCTAAATTAGAAGAAGAAAAAGCTGCCCAAGCTGCTGCCGCCGCCCAAGAAGCGGAAGCTCCTGCTGCTGAGGCATAATAAGGGTTTAAAACACTCAAAGAGCCTCATTTTATGAGGCTCTTTTTTTATAACAAAGTTTTTTAAAATAATTTAGCGAAAGGGAAAAAGATGGAAACTAAAAAAATTAATATTACACCTGCAAACAGAATAACAAACATGCCAAAATACATTTTTGCACAACTGGCAGAATTAAAACAAAAAGCAATCGCAAATGGTGTTGATGTAATAGATATTTCTATCGGAAATCCCGACGGAGCTACCCCCGACCCTGTTGTAAAAGTTGCGCTTGAAGCAATTCAAAATCCGATTAACCACGGATATCCCAACTTCAGAGGAAAACCTGAATTAAGACAAGCAATAGCCGATTGGATGAAAAGAAGATATTTTGTTGATGTTGACCCAGATAGAGAGGTTCAAACCCTAATAGGAGAAAAGGAAGGGCTTGCAAATATCGCTATGGCGTATACAAACCCCGATGACATCAATATAATTCCTGACCCTTATTATCCGGTATTATGCAGAGGAACGCTAATTGCGGGCGGAAAACCATTCTTTGTTAATTTAAAAGAAGAAAACAGGTTTTTAATCGATTTAAATGAAATTCCTCAAGATGTTGCAAAACAAGCAAAAATGTTTTTTATAAACTATCCCAACAACCCAACAGGAGCAGTTGCACCTAAAAGCTTTCTTACTGATGTTGTAAATTTCTGTCGTGAATATAATATTTTACTTGTATCAGATTTAGCATACGGCGAAGTATGTTTTTC
This sequence comes from uncultured bacterium, assembly GCA_949282195.1. Lineage (GTDB taxonomy): Bacteria > Cyanobacteriota > Vampirovibrionia > Gastranaerophilales > Gastranaerophilaceae > RUG14156. Next base: position 50,267 of record CASDOW010000005.1, read on the forward strand.
AAATTACAGACCATACTCAATATTTAATATTCAAGGCGCAAAAGATATAGCAATCGAATTTCATTCATTTACAAAAACCTTCAATATGGCAGGCTGGAGATGTGGTTTTGCAGTCGGCAAGGAAGAATTTATTTCAAATCTTTATGCAATGAAATCAAATATTGACTACGGAACATCCACCATAGTTCAAGATGCTTGTATAGCAGCCCTTACAATGCCTCAAGATTATGTTAAAGGAATTATGGATAAATATGATGCAAGAAGAGAAATAGTAGCACAAGGCTTTAAAGACCTCGGTTTTTACGCACCAAGATCGGATGCTACAATGTATTTCTGGATAAAAATTCCTTCAAACTTTAATTCTTCTATGGACTTCTGCAAATACGTTCTTGATAAAACAGGGGTTCTATTAACCCCCGGAAGTGCTTTTGGGCAAATGAGCGACGACCATTTCAGAGTGTCTTTAGTTCAACCGATTTTAAGACTTCAAGAAGTATTCAAAAGATTTAAAGAAGCAGGAATTAAATACGAATAAAAAAGAGGCTCAGTCCTCTTTTTTATTTAAATATTCACAAAATTTTTTATTAACATCAAAATAAAAACCGCACTCATCAAGCATTTCAACACCGCCATAAATTAAATCAGGATTGACATCTGGATAATTTCTGCAAAATATCGGTCTAATTGGATAAATTAAACATTTATTATTTTTTGAAATGAACTTACATTCAAATGTTAAGGCGCCATTTTGAAATTCCTGTTTATTTTCAACTACTCCTGAAATCCTAAAATTTCTATAATAGCGATATTTTTTCTGCATATCATAAAATAATTCTTTTGACTTAACATATCCGTCTTGAGTGCTAAAAAGAATATTTCGACAACAATTTCCGCATTTTTTACATTTGCCTTTCAAAACATACCTTGAAGAAAAAAATTTATTATGAATGTCAAAAAAACAATCCTCTATAAAATTTTTAATTTTTAAAATAATATTACTCATCAACCACCCTAAAAGCACCCATAACAACTTCTTTGTTTAAATCAACAACATCAAATATTTGAAGAAAATATTTTCCACATTCACTTAGTACAAAATAATCAGTATAGTAATTTTTGTTTTTCAATCTTACGGTTTTATTTCTAATTCTTGTATATCCGCCCACGAAAGCATTATCATCCTGTTTAACAATCTGATATTTTACATAATTTGATTTAAAGCCGTTTGGTTCATAGACTAAAAAATATATTCTGCTATTAAGCTTAAATACGCTATCTTGCCTAATTTGAACATCATAATTTTTATCATCAAAAGGGTTTGTTGAAGTAATATATAAAGACGCTTTTTGTTTTTTAGCCCAAGCAAAACAACCTTGGCTAAAAACTAAAAGAAATACAATTAATAAAAAACTACTCAGCTTTTTCATTTACAATAGAATCGTATAATTTTTTAACTCTTAACTGAACCTTAGACTTTGTTTCTTCATCATCAGACAGTTCTATGTACTTTTCATAAGCAAAAATAGCACCTTGATTATTATTTAATGCTTCTAAAATCATACCTTGCAGATAATTATAATCAACATCATTTGCATTTATCAAAAGTGCTTTTTTAATATCACTGTCTGCTAAATCAAATTTTTCTTTTTCGTATTCAATTAAAGCTTTATTGTAATACAATTTATCATCTTTGGAATTATTTTCAATCGCCTTATCTAAGACTATTAACGCTGTATCGTAATCTTTTAATTCATACAATGCCTGAGCATAATGAATAAGTGCATCTTGATTTGTATTATCAATTTGGATTGCAAGCTCATAGTAATTTTTAGCATAAGTATGCATATTTAAAGCTAAAGAACTATCAGCCAATCCGATATAAATTCGATAATCATCCTTCTTTTGAGTAAGCAATTTTTCATATATTGCTTTGGCTTTCTTGTAATCACCGTTATTATAGCAATTTTGAGCCATTTTAATCTGATTTTCTATGGCATCATTTTGAATATCTGCAAAATAAATATTATCTTTTGCTAAAATATTTTCATCCATTTTTAAAAGGTCATTGTAAATATTTGAAGCTTCTTGATATTGTCCAAGTTCACTATCTACAACCGCTTTATTATATAATGCTACCGCATTTGTCTTATCTAGCGCCAATACTTCATTATAGTATTTAATAGCGTCGTTAAATTCTGCATTGTTTTGATACATTTTAGCCAATTGCAACTTAACAGAATTTTCATCCGGTTTAACTTTTAAGGCATTATTTAAAACATCAATAGCTGAATTATAATCATTTTCTTTGGCATATAAATTAGCTAAAGAAATATATGCAGCCATTTGTGTCGGATATTCTTTAATAAACAAATCATACTGCTCAATTGCCTGCATATATTTATTCTGCTTTTCTAATAATTGAGCATAATCATATCTTATCGAATGTAAATCACTATCTAAACTTAGAGCATTTTTAAATGATAAAAGTGCTTCGTCTGTTTTATCTTGCTTCATCTGAACAATAGCCAAATTAGCATAACTCATTGAATCGTTTTTATTGATACCTACGGCACTTTTAAAAGCAATCTCGGCTTTTGGAAAATCACCATTTCTCATGAGCGCTAGACCATAATTAGAATAATCTCTAAAGTCTTTCGGATTGTTTTTTAAAGCATCAGCAAAATTTTCTATTGCTTTTTGATAGTCTTGGTTTTCAAGATATATATTTGCAATTGCACACTGTCCTTCTAAATCATTAGGATAAGCAGCCAAAAACTGCTGATAAGAACTAATAGCACCTTGAGAATCTTTTAGAAGATATTTTGCATTTGCAATATTAATATAGTTGTATTTATAATCAGGAAGCAAAGTTTGCGCTTTTTCATAATTAATTAAAGCGTTTTGGTAATCATATTGATTTAAATATAGATTTGCAAGGCTAACATATAAAAACCCATCATTAGGTCTTAAACTGATTGCTTTTTGATAAGCTTTTATTGCCTCAGGATAATTGCCCAAGCTTTCTTGAATACCTGCAAGCTTAATATTTAAAACAGCGTCATCAGGAGAATATTGAAGCGCTTTATCAATATAGTTCAATGCCTGCTGATAGTTGCCGTCTTGCTCTTGAAGAAGGGCGCTATTATACAATTGATTAGATTTTGCACTCATTTTTGCATATGTCGGATTAACCGATAGTGATAAACATGATAAAAAAAACAGTGCGGTCAAAATTTTCTTATTCATAATAACATTATTATTAAACCGATATGGATAAAATGCAACTATATAAATGTAAAAAATATCCTAATGTTTATTTTCTTTAGTTCAATTTTATATTAAAATAGTCATGACTTTTGCGAGGTAGAATTTTTGTATTTTAAAAAAATTAGAAAAACAATTTTAACAATTTTTATTTTACAACTGGCTTTAATAAGCCCTTCATATTCCTATGCCCAAAAAACAGATGAACTTGATGTCATAAGAACAGAACTTTCCTATATAAAAGATAAAAATTCACCCCAATATATCAAAACAAAACAAAAATTACAAAAATTTATTACCCAAAACAAAATCGACTACTCTCAAAATGCAAGATTAGAAGATGTTTTAAGATTAATAAGTCAACAAAAATATAACTGCGCAGTATGGGAATTAAATGACTTAATTGAAGAAGGATACAAACTTTCAACCTGTTATGAGCTTCTTGGTGATATTGCCTATAAAACAGCTCAACCACCTAAAAAACTTGCATATTACTACAAATTATCCCTAGAAAATGACAACGACAATCAAAGTGTCTTATTTAAACTTGCAAAAATTTATCTAAAAGAAAATAAAAACATACTTGGAATTGAATATTTAAAAGATTTAGCTATAAAAACCAATGACAGCAATATTCTTATGACTATTGAAAAAATGGTTCAAAACAATATAACACCAAAAAACAAATATGAAGCAAATAATCTTTATGAAATTCTCGGAATAATTTATCTTAAAACAGGCAAAACTCAAGACTCGCTAAACGCATATAATAAAGCTATTATATTAAACCCTGACGATATTTACCTTAAATATCAGCTTGGAGATTTATACTACAATTTAAATTGCTCTAATGATGCAATAGAAGTATATGATTCAATTTTAAAAGAAAATATAAACGATTCACAAATCAGATTAACAAAAGCGGAATTACTGCTAAAAAAAGGAAATCTTTTAGCTGCAAATAAAGAATATGTTTCAATTTTAGAGGATTATCCAAACTCAGCAGCCGCCAAATATGGCATATATAAAATATATGAAAGAAAATTGTCACCTGAAAAAATAGTAACCAAAATTAATACTATTGAAAACAAAAATTACACCCCAACAAAAGCCGACATTTTAGCTTTTGCAACATTCCTTGAACAGATGAATGATATTGAAGGAGCAAAAAATTTCAGAAACTATATATCTGAAATTGAAAAACAAAATTTAATCTCACAAAAACAAGACGAACCCAAAAAACAAACAAAACCAAATACAACAGTCCAAAAACAAGATAAAAAACAAACAATTAATAAAGAAAAGCAAAGTCAAATTGCCGCAAAGAAAAAACAAGAAGAATTAAAAAAACAACAAGAACAAAAGCTTAAAAAAGAAGAACAAAAAAGACAACAAGAAATAAAACAGAATGAATACGAGCAAAAAGCAATTGCAGCAGAAAGACAAAAAGCAATAAACAAAGACCCTAAAAAATATCAAGAATATAAAAAAATTATAGATAAATATCTGGCTCAAAACCCAAAAGATACAGCTGTTTATTGTGCAATCGCAAATACATACAGACAAATGGGCGAACCTACAAGTGCTCTAAAGTATTACAAAACAGCACTAAAACAAGACCCGACAAACTCAGATATATATTATAACATGGGGCTTGTATATTTAGAATTAAACAGCCTTGAAACCGCAAAGGCAAATCTCATAAAGGCAATCAACCTAAATAAGGAAAACACAAAAGCTTTAACCCTTTTATCTTTTGTAAATCAAAAAATAATAACCGGAATTTTAAATAATGCTTACTCAAAATTTGAATCAAAAAAATATCTTGAAGCACTCAAAATACTGGATGACGGAATAAAATATTATCCTAAAAATGCTCAAATATATTACTACAGAGCTTTAGTGTATAATGCCATGGATAGAAACGCAGCAAGCATAATTGACCTACAAAAAGCAATAGATATTGACCCAAGTTACTATATGGCATATTATCAATTAGGTAAGACTTATGAAAAAATCGGAGATGAAAGAAGTGCCCTAATTGCTTGGGAAAGATTTTTATCAATAGAACCCGATGAAAAAGAGTTAATTCAAGAAATTCAAAAAAAAGTTATATCACTTGGTGAAAAGTATTATTAGAAAGTAAAAAAATGACAAAAACAGCAATTATAATCCCTGCCAGATACGCTTCTACAAGATTGCCCGCAAAACCATTATTAGAAGTGAAAAACAAGCCAATAATACAATATGTATATGAAGCTGCAATTAAATCAAAACTTGCAGATGAAGTTATAATTGCAACAGATGATGAAAGAATAAAAAAAACAGCAGAAAAGTTCAATGCGAACTGCGAAATGACAAAGGTAGACCATAAATGCGGTTCAGACAGAATTGCAGAAGTTGCGCTAAGGCATGATGAATTTGACAATATCCTCAACCTTCAGGGGGATGAACCTCAAATAACTCCGGAAGTTATTGATTTAGCAATCGAAACGCTTTTAAAAGACAAAAATACAGATATTTCTACTCTTGTTCGAGAAATTAAAGACGAAAATCAAATAAACAACCCAAACTGTGTCAAATGTGTATTTGATAAAGATTTTAATGCGCTATATTTCTCAAGATGTCCTATTCCGTATGAAAGAAACAAAAACTGTTCCCCATATTACGCACATATCGGTATATATGGCTATAAAAAAAAATCATTAATTAAAATGACACAATTAAATCAAGCCCCTTTTGAAAAACAAGAAAGCCTTGAACAATTAAGAGCCTTATATAACGGAATGAAAATAAAAGTTGCAATCACAGACTTAAACCCAACAGGAATAGATACCATTGAAGACTTTGAAAAATTCAAGAAAATAATTGAAGGTTGATATTAAATATTTTCAGGTTCTTCTATCTTAACTCTTTTTGCATTTCTGTAAAAATCTCGTTTTTGTTCTCTCGAGTCTATATTTTTGGTTGTTAATTTATCAAAATTAATTTTTGCAGCTTCTGTACCTAACAAGAACATGAAGTCGAAATGGGCAATATCTCTAACAAAATCATAAGATAAAATCATTTTTAAATCTTGCGGTCCAAAAATTACATAAAAACGAGATTCTGTCATTAAATCGTTTTCGTAGTTATCTTTTAAGGGCGTAAATGTAGCTCTGTAGCCTATTGCAAACTTATTATTAAAATTATATCTTTCGTTAACCATAATGGCGTGTTTACCATATCGATATTTATCAAAAATAAACGGGCTGTCACCATGTGTACCTGCGATTAAATATCCGATGCTTGATTCCCAGCCTTTCAATTTTGTCGACACTATAGGACCAAAACGCGCAATTCCAACGGTTTCACCGGAACCATATATAGTAGCTTGTGCTTGAGAAAGAAGACCAAAATTGAAACCTAATTCTTGTTCTTTATTTTGGTAACTAAACAAATTCTTGCTAATTTCTGCCATGTAACGAAATCTTGTTGTTGCATAAGCATTTTCCTGATCATGCTCTTGATAATCACTAAAAATACCCGCATATACGCCATGATTAAAAGCAATATCTAAATCTCTGTTGAAATAAGATTTTTCATATTGCAATTGTGCAGCGTATCCTGAGCGCCTTGCACCCATAAATCCTTCCGGCATATATGCATTTCTACCATAATTTAACACTAGGCTATCGCTAAAACGATATTTACCTCTTGCCACAAGATTAGTTGTAGAAGTTGCATAACCTGCCTCTAACATACTGTTTTTAGAGCGATGTCTTGCAACTAAACCAACACCGATATTGCTATCTCCATAAACCAATGCGGGCATTAATTTTAAAATTTGACCTTTAGGCAATTTATGTACAAAACCATAACCGATATATGTACCAAATGCCCTCATTGTACCACCTTCAGGTGAGTTTGTATCAATTACTTGATTTTTCTTATCAGACAATATTTCTATATCGGAATTTTTAATTATCTTATGTTTGCCGTAATAAATATCAGAATTTTTCAATACAATTGAGTTGTGTTCTTTATAGCTAGTAACAACAATTTCTTTTGCATCAATTTTATAAACCTGCTTACGAGATACATCAGATGATTCCCTTATAATGTCTTTATTCCTAACGGCATCCCACGCTGTATTATCTAACCTCATGAAACCTGAAGTTTGTAAAACTATGTCTTTTTTTTCAGAACTTTTAATAGTACCGTTTAACATTTGAATATCATTTGCTATTAAATAACCCTCTTGAGCATTAATAACAAAAGAATAAGCCTTCATCGAAGGATTGTCCATAAGAATATTTTGCTCGTTTAAATCAACAAGCATATATTCACCTGACATTTCCGTACCGTCTTTTAATATTTTAACATTATCAGTCAGTTTTATTGTTTGAGAAGGTTTGTCCAACACCGCATTATCAGCTTTTAGTGTAACTCCTTGAGATTTTGCAATTATCTCAACATGCCCTTTTGCGTAAACATTTCCTTCTTCATCATCATAAGTTATTTCATCAGCATTAATCTGAAATCTGTTTTTTTCTTCAACAGGTTCATCCTCGTTATCAACCGCCCTAACTGAACCTTTTGCTGTTCCTGATTCATTTATATCTTCAGAAACGATATCTTTATCTTCTTTTATTTTTTTGCTTTTTCTTTTATCCAAAAAAGAACTGATTTTTTTCTCCAATAAAGAACTGACACTGTCTTCCTGAGAAAAGTTTGGTAAATCAGGATCGTTAAAAGTGCTAACTTCCGCGTCAGTATTTACTTCGGTAATATTTTCATTATCAACCGTTCTTGCTTTTATGACATCATATTGAGCATAAACTTCATTACTAAATTCAAAACCAATCAGTAATGAAATTAAAAATAAATATGTTACAGACTTCTTTATGTAACTATACAAATTAAATCCTCAAAACTAGTTTTATATAACTAATTTACACCAAAAACAATTCATATACAAACTATCTTATGAAATTTAATGGATTTACAGGATTACCTTTTTGACGCACCTCAAAGTGTAGATGAGGCCCTGTAGAATAACCTGTAGTACCAACTTTTCCAATTACTGAACCTTTTGCAACATTTGCGCCTTGCTTAACTGTTGCAACAGACATATGGGCATATAAAGTAGTTGTCGGAATACCATTAATATTACCATGATTTATAATAACAACTCTTCCATATCCGCTATACCAGCCCACAAATATTACTCTTCCGGAATTTGCAGCATGGATTGGTGTTCCATATGCAGCACCAATATCAACTCCTGAGTGGAATATTTTTCTTTTAAATATAGGATGCATTCTCCAACCGAAGGGGGAGGTAATTCTGCCTGAAACAGGACGTGTAAATCCGCTTGTAACTACAACACTTGTACCTTCTTTTTGATTGCGTTTCATTTCTTGGTTAATCATTTGACTGATTGCCCTTGATTGGCGTGCCAAATCTTTTTCCGCCTTTTCCCAAGTTGCCCTATCGGTTTTTAATTTTTCAATTAACTTCTCGTTTTTTGAAATTGCGTCTTGAATATCTTCCTGCTGCCTGTTTATGCTTGCAATTGATGATTCAAGGTTTCTTTTTTGCATTTCAATCCTTGCTTTAACGGCCAAAATTTCCTTAGCTACAACACGAGTTTCTTCAAGGCGTTTTTTATCATATGAGATAATAATATTCTCAAAATACAACCTATCCAAAAAAGCGTTTATATCTTCAGAATTTAAAAGAAAATCTATGTAATTATTTCTTTTATGTTTAAATATTTGAACCAATCTTTTAGATGTATAAGCCTGATGACGCTTATTTTCTGCCAATAAAACATCTAGTTTTCGCTCCAGATTATTTACTTCATTTTTTGCATTATCATATTCTTTTTGACTTCTTAATAAGCTATGCTGCGTATATTCAAGTTTTTGCTGATTTCTGTATAGCCTATTTGTTTCAATTTTTTCTAAAAGCTTTAATTTATGAATTTCTTTTTTAGCATGCCCCCTTTGAACTTCTATTTGATTTTTTTGTTCATTTAATTTAGGGCTTGCAGCATAAACTTCATTCCCGACAAAAATAAATAATGCCAAGCATGCAATAAGTAAAAATATTTTATTGTTTTTAATTATCTTACAATTCATATTATTAAATTTATAATATAACGCTTAAAAATGCACCTATACCAACCATCCAAGCAACCAAAAATACGGTTAAAATAATTACAATAATCTTTCTATGTCTTCTAAAAAATTCCATTTTTTTATCCTTATGCGTTATTTATATACAATATAATAACAAAAACACTCAACTCAATGCAAATGACTTAACATTATAAATTACTTATTTATCCTGCATCCTTCATCTTCTTTATCAATTTTCCCGTCATAATTATTATCAATTCCGTCAAAACAAGAATTTTTAGACTCAATTCCTTCTGCTCTTGGAATATAATTTAAAAATTTCTTGTCGATAGAATTAAACAAAAATAAATAATAATCACGATAAAATAAAGCTATTTCAGGATTTACGATTTTAAGCACGTTTTCATCATTTTTAATAAATCCGTTTTTTGAAAAATTGCAACTACCCAATATTAAAACCTTAGTATCAATCATGATAGTTTTTTCATGGTTTTTTCCACCCCAATTTTCAACAATAGTCGGAATTGAATTATTCCTCAATAAATATACTCTATCTTTAAAGTTGTTAGCAGCAACACTATCCATTAAAACCATGACATTAACATTTCTTCTTTTTGCATTTATTAACTCATTTATTAAAGTTTTATCCGTTAAATAAAATGCAGAAACAAATATTTCTTTTTTAGCGTTTTTAATTTCAGGTAGTATAACACTTTCTAAAATATTATCTTGCGGAGAAAAATAAGCATTTACAATTGAATTATCAACACTCACGGAAGAATTTTGTGTTTTTTGTTTAAATGTTGAAAACTTTGAAAGGTACATCTTCTCAAATTCTGTTTTATAAATTTCAGCTAATTTAGAAGAATTAACTAAAACCGCAATATTTGCATTATATCCTCCGCTATCTGTTGAAGAAATATTAGCTGAACCTGTTAACACTTTTTTATTATCAAAAATAAAAAATTTATCATGCATGATTATTTCATTTTTATCCGTAACCGAATTAAAATCTTGAATAAACTTTCTTGTATTTGGATAAACAGTGTCCATATTTTTTGAATAATCAACAACAGTCCTGATTTTCACATTTCTTTCACGAGCTTTTAATAAAGCATTATAAATATCCTTTTGGCTGCCCATGCCATATAAAGCAATATCAATTGATTTTTCAGACCGATTAATTTCTCTTATTATCGCTCTACAAAAAACATTCTTACAATCATCATTCGGTCTTGAAAATTCCAAAGGATTAATTAAAAATAGCTCAATATTTCCAAATTTTTTGCTTAGTGTCTTTGGGTAAAATAAATCCGATTTTAAAACTTTTAAATCAAAACCCGAGTTTTTAGAAAAACAAATCGAACATTGTTTATAATTATTTAAATATTTTTTAGAAATAATTGCTGCATTTGAAATTAATCTTGCATATTCACAGTTTATTTTATGTACGGTATCATTTCTCAAATTAACAATATAAAAAGGTATTTTTGAAATTTCTAAAGCATTTAACTTTACTTGCCTTGGATTATACAACTCTAAATAATCAGTGTCTTTTGTTTCTTTATATAAATAAGCAAGTCCGTTTTTAAGCAAAAATTCACCTAAATCAGAATTGTTATATTTTATTTTTATACATCTTATGGGTTTATCTTTATTAAATAAAGGCAATTTTGACTCTATATAAACATTCTTATCTGATAAATTCCTTATTGCCCATTGTCTTGCGCAAAAGCCCGCCTTTAAATATTCATCAATATCTAAACCCAAAGAAACAACAATTTCATCTGTTTTTTTATTTTTATATGGCTTATAAGCTATTACATCTTTTAATTTAAAATGTTCATCTTCGCCGATAGCATTATCGTCATTCAAATCAATAAAAAATTCATCCGCTTCAACAACTTTTAGTATTTTATGACTTGAAGGCTTTATATGATAACATCTCAACAACACAAACCCGCAAAACAATAAGAATAAAACCAAAACTGTCAAACACTTGCTTCTCATGTCGAGTATTATAATTTAATTAAACAAAATTAAAAAATAAACTTTTGTTAATAAATCTTTACCTAAAGTACTTGTTTATTAATTTTGTTTAATATATTATGGAATATGCTAGAACAACTAACAAAAAGGACGAAAAAATGAATCCCATCATTGATGAATTAGAAAAAGAATATACGCAAAAAGAAATGCCTGAAATCAACACAGGCGATACTGTTAAAGTTTTCGTTAGAATTATCGAAGGAAACAAAGAAAGAACTCAAGCATTCGAAGGCACTGTTATTAAAAAACATGGAAGTTTAATCAATAAAACAATTACAGTTAGAAAAGTATTTCAAGGCGTTGGCGTAGAGCGTGTGTTTGCAATTTACTCTCCAAGAATTGAAAAAATCCAAGTTCTTAGAAAAGGTGATGTAAGAAGAGCAAAATTATACTACTTGAGAGAACGCTCAGGCAAAGCTACACGTATTAGAGAAAAAATGGAAAAAAGATAATTTTTTTCAAAGAAAATTTTATAATGCCTTGGATTGTCGCAGTTTGCAAAATTCAAGGCATTATTAATATAAAGGCAAATTATGAACCACATTCATTGGTACCCCGGGCACATCGCAAAAGCCCAAAGGCAGCTAAAAGAAAAACTAAACCTTGTTGACGTCATAATAGAAGTATTAGACGCAAGAATTCCCTATTCAAGCTGGTACAAAAATACAGCTGAGCTTTGCCCAAATAAACCAAGATTAATTTTGATGAATAAAGCTGACGTATCGGATGAAAAATTTAATAAATCTTGGGCAAAATTTTTAAATATCAAAACAGGTTGTAAGGTAATTACAACAAGCCTTTCAAACAAATCCGATACAAATTTAATTATTTCTGAAATCATTAACCTGTCAAAAGAAATAATGCAAAAAAGAATAATAAAAGGCTTGCTTCCCCGTCCCACAAGAACCATGGTAATAGGCATGCCAAATGTCGGTAAATCAAGCACTATTAACCGACTTGTTAAAAGAGCCAAAACAAAAACAGGGGCAAAGGCAGGCGTAACACGACAACAACAATGGGTTAGAATTAATGAAAAAGTTGAATTACTGGACACACCGGGGATAATTCCAACAATCCAAGACGACCAATTTCAAGCTCTTAAATTAGCTTGTGTTAACTCAATCGGAGAAAATGCATATGATAGCGAATTTGTAGCAAATGAATTAATCAACATTCTAATTAGATTGTATGATGACGAATTTAGAAAATATTTTAATTTTTCCGCCAACGAAGAAATAAGCCTTAATTCAATTGCACTTAAGAAAAATTGGATATTAAAAAACTCAATTCCTGACGCAAAAAGAGCTTCATTAATCTTATTGTCAAATTTCAGAGATGGAAAAATCGGAAAATTCACACTGGAGCGAATTGAAGAATATGACACTATTTAGTTTTGATAACGAAGAAAAAATCAATAATAGAGTAAATTTTATCATTGGAACGGATGAAGCAGGAAGAGGCCCTGCGGCTGGTGGAGTTTGGGCGGCAGCAGTATGTTTTTGCGAAAATATTGATGAAAAACTTTTTGAATCGCTTAATGACTCTAAAAAACTTACACCCAAAAAAAGAGAATTATTATATGACGTCATTAAAGAAAACTCAATTTGGGCAATTAAAGCTGTTACGGTTGAAAAAATTGAAGAAATAAATATACTTCAAGCTTCATTATTGGCGATGAAATATGCAGTATCAGAAGTAATTACAAAACTAAATAATGACAATACCTTGACTTTAATTGACGGAAATAAATTAATAAAAGACTTTGACAGAATGCAAAAATTTGTAATCAAAGGCGACTCAAAATCAGCCTCAATAGCCGCAGCAAGCATATTGGCAAAAGTTTCAAGAGATAGATACATGGATAAAATTCATCTTGAATTTCCGCAATATGATTGGCATAAAAATAAAGGCTATCTTACAAAAACACACATTAACGCCATACAAAAATACGGCGCAACAAAATATCACAGACTATCATTTTTAAAAAACATAATAAAAACCTCCGAATAAAATTCGGAGGTAAATAATTATTTATATAATTATTTATTATACTAAGCTTAATGCGATTGATGGTGCTTGATTTGCTTGTGCCAACAATGAAGTTGATACTTGTTGAAGTATTTGTTGTTGAGTGAAGTTTGAAGCTTCAGAAGCAATATCAGCGTCAGTTATGATTGATTTTGCGCTTGATAAATTTTCATATTGAGTTGTTAGGGTATCAAGAGCTGATTCAAGACGATTTTGAACTGAACCGATTTGAGATTTTCTGCTTGTAATATCATCGATTGCTTTATCAAGGTTTAATACAGCTTCACTATAAGTGCCTGCTGCAGGAACTTCAGCTTGGTCAGGACCTGCCGGCGTTTGAGGATCTGCATTTATCATAGCAGTCAAATCAAATCCTGCTGCCATACCTGTCAAAGAAGAGAAGGTTACTTTTTGGAAAATACTCTTATCAGCTAAAATTGTATTATCTTCTGTGTAATCCGCACCTACTTGCAAGGTTACACCGTCTTGTTGTAATGTTTCATCATTAAATAATGATAATGATGAATATTTTGATGAAGTTGAAATTCTATCGATTTCAGCTATACGTTCTTTTACTTCATCTTGCATTGCTTGAATTTCATCTTCAGAATATGTACCGTTTTTAGCTTGCAAGGTCAAATCACGAATTCTTGATAAGTTATCTTGAATAACATCAAGGTTGCCTTCAGCTGTTGATAACATTGCGTTACCGTTTTGAACGTTGTTTTGAGCAATTTTGTTTCCGTCAAGTTGAACTTGCATACGGGCAGAAATAACTGTTCCTGCTGCATCATCTTTTGCAGAATTTACTTTCAAGCCGGAAGACATTCTTTCCATAGCTTGAGCTAAACCGCTTGTTGACTTAGACAAAAGACCTTGGATTTTAATTGAATCCACGTTTGTGTTAATAACTACTGACATAAATGAGCTCCTTTCATAAAGCCTTAGTAATACATCCTTGTGCTTATTAAATTTAAGTTACAAGAAAACAATGCACCAAATTGAAAAAAATATAACCAAATAACGCCAGATGTTTACAATATTAATATTTTAAATATCTAAAATGCAGATTTTACAATAGTTTGCAAGATTTGGAAAATTAAGAAATGTAAAGTTTATAAAAAAACGTTATAAAACTAATCCAAGGGGAAGGATTTTCGAATAAATGCCAATTCATCAGTCAGAGTCGATAATACAGACGGATTTTTTAATTTTTCAGTCAATAATAAATCAAATATTTCAGAAAACAACTTCCCTTTTTTATAGCCCAGTTTAATTAAGTCATCCCCCGTTGTAAAAAGCTTGATTTCAGAGGCTTTTAAATAATCTGTCACATTAATGTCAGAGGTTTTATAAAAATAATATGCTAAATCATACATTTTAAATTTTGAAAAGGACTTTAAAGCCTGACTTAGGGAGTTAATTTCAAGTTTTTCTTGAGTTTTATTTTCCAAAAGCAAAAACAAAAACTCAGAAACATCCTTCTCGTTTAATTGAAATTCAGAAATAATTTTTTCAACCTTGCCTAAATTAACACAGGAGTCAACATCAAACAAAATTCTGTAATATTTCTTCTCAAGCACTTCCCTAAATAAAGGAAGTGCAAAATTAAATCTAAAAATTTTTTTAAATACTTCTTCAACCCTTGAAACAGACATATTGTCCCTTATCGGATTTTTTAAATATTCATTTATTAACTTATAGTCGTCAATAGAAAAATCAAAATTAAAACGATATTTAAAGCCCAGACCCCTTAAAATCCTTGTAGGGTCATCAATGTAACTTCTATTGTGCAAAACACACAATTTTTTATTTTTTAAATCACAGCACCCGCCAATTAAATCTATTAAAGAATACCTGATTTCATCACCAAACAAATTTAATTCACAATATAAAGAATTAACGGTAAAATCACGCCTTTTAACATCCCTTTCAAGCTCTACTCCAACTTCATCAACGACAGGCAAACAGCCGCTATAAGGATATTTTTCAGTCCTTGTCGACGCAATATCATAAATTTTATTTTCGAAAGAAACTTTAACTGTGTAAAAGTCTTTATGAATTGATTTAATATTTAATTCAGAGATTTTAGAACAAAAATCTATAGCATTACCCAAAACGATTAAATCAACATCCTTTATTGGTGCGCCGAGCAAATTATCTCTTACGGCACCACCCACAAAAAACACCCTAATCTTTTGATTTAGGGCATTTTTTAAGATTAATTTTAAAAATTTTTCAGTTTTTATATCGAAATTAAACTGCATTTGCTTCCTTATTTTTTTACCAATACTTCAGGGTAATTTTTTTCAATAAAACTTGTATTAAAATCACCTGAGATAAAATTGTAATTATTAAGGATTTTTTTATGAAAGCCGATTGTAGTCTTAACGCCTGTAATAACATAATCATTCAAGGCTCTTAACATTCTTTTTCTGGCTTCATCTCTATCTCTGCCCCAGCAGATTACCTTGCCGACCAATGAATCATAGAATGGTGGAATTTTGTAGCCTGTATAAGCATGAGAATCAACTCTAGTTCCAAAACCGCCGGGGGCAATATACCCTTCTATTGTTCCGGGGCATGGCATAAAGCATTTTTCATAATCTTCCGCATTAATACGACACTCAATAGCATGACCGACTAATTTAATATCATCTTGAGTATATGACAGTTTTTCGCCTTGTGCTACTTTAATTTGTTCTTTAACAATATCTACATTAGAAATCATCTCGGTAACACAATGTTCAACTTGAACTCTTGTATTCATTTCCATAAAATAGAATTTTTTATTTTTAGGATCAGATTCATCCAAAAGAAACTCAATTGTGCCTGTACCTTCATAATTAATGGATTTAGCAGCATTAATAGCAGCTTCGCCCATTTTTTTCCTGATTTCTTCAGAAATTGCAACAGAAGGAGCTTCTTCAAGTAATTTTTGATTACGTCTTTGAACAGAACAATCTCTTTCCCCTAAATGTATAACATTGCCATAACTGTCAGCTAAGATTTGCACTTCAATATGTCTTGGATTTTCAATAAACTTCTCAACATATACTTCAGGGTTTGCAAACGCACTTTGGGCTTCAGAACGACACAAATTAAAGGCGTCATCTAATTCTTCATCTTTTCTTACAATTCTCATGCCTTTTCCGCCGCCGCCTGCCGTTGCTTTAATTATAATCGGATAGCCTACTTTTTTAACAAATTCGCGGATTGTTTCAGTATTCTCAACAATGCCAAGCCCCGGAGTAATCGGTACGCCATTTGCTTCCATTGTTGCTCTTGCATTTGCCTTATCACCCATTTTCATCATAGCACTGGCGCTCGGACCGATAAATTTAATATGGTGCTCTTCACAAATATCTACAAAATCCGCTCTTTCAGATAAAAAACCATACCCTGGGTGAATAGCATCAGCACCTGATGTAAGTGCAACAGAAATAAGTGCAGGTATATAAAGATAACTTTTTGCACTTTGTGCAGGACCAATACAATATGCTTCATCAGCCAATGAAACATGTAAACTTTGAGCGTCAGCTTGCGAATATACGGCAACTGTGGCAATTCCTAACTCTCTACAGGCTCTAATGATACGTACGGCAATTTCGCCTCTATTTGCAATTAATACTTTTTTAAACATATTTACAACCTTAAAAAAGCAAAAGCGAACAATCGCTTTTGTTTGATATAAATTTCTTTTTATTCAACATACATTAAAACTTGACCGTATTCAACGCTTTGACCGTCTTCTACGCAAATTTGAGTTATTTTTCCTGAAACTTCTGACTCTATTTCATTCATCAACTTCATAGCTTCAACAATACAAACCACTTGTCCGGCGCTCACAACATCGCCAACTTTAACAAATGGTTTAGCTCCCGGAGCAGGTGCTGCATAAAACGCACCGACCATTGGAGAAGTTATTGCAGTACCTTTTGGTTTATCTGCCTGTTTTTCTTCCTTTGAAACAGCAGCTTGCGCCGAATTATTTTGTGCTGTAGGTACACTTACGGGAGCTACAGGAGCAGCACCTTGCATATATACAGCTTCTTTTCTAACCGTAATTGCTTTCTCTCCGTCTTCCAAAATAATTTCAGTTAACTGGTTATCAGCAAGTACTTTAGCAATTTTTTCAATATATTCAATTTCATATTTCATTTCAGGTATCCTTACACTCTATCTAAATATTCATTTGTTCTTGTGTCTATTCTCAATACATCACCAACTTGAATAAAGAAAGGAACATTAACAACTGCGCCACCGTCCAATGTAGCAGGTTTAGAGCCGCCTTGAGCAGTATTACCTTTTTCGGCAGGAGGTGTATCAACAACTTCTAATTCAACAAAATTAGGTAAATCAATACCGATTATTTTTGAATCGTGCATTAGAATTTGAACAGTCATATTTTCTTTTAAATATTTCATGCCGTCGCCAATTCTATCAGCAGGAACAGGCAACTGTTCATATGTTTCAAGATCCATCATAACTAAATCAGAACCTTCTTTATACAAATATTGCATTTCGCGTCTGTCCAACATTGCTTTTGCAACTTTTTCACCAGCTCTAAATGTTTTTTCAACAACTTGACCTGTTTCAACATTTTTCAATTTTGTTCTAACAAAAGCAGCACCTTTACCCGGTTTTACGTGCAAAAACTCAACAACAGACCATAGTCCGTTATCGATATCTAATGTCAAACCTGTTTTTAAATCGTTTACTGAAATCATATATTATTCCTGTTAATCTAATCTTCAAAGTTAATTTTATCATAAACTTGATTTTTTACATAAAAATTTTGGTCACATTTTGCACTTTGTAATAATTCATAAGGCGGATTAGGCATAATAGCAAGAATTTTTGCAGTTTTCTCCCTAATAGTATAGTCGCAGAATTTTATTGTATTTTTTAATATTTGAACGATTTTTTCATGACTTTTTTCACTTAAACATATCGAAAGAGCTTCTAAATACCAATACAGAGAAAAAAGCTTCTTATTTTTGGCATGGTTTTTTCGATTTTTTTTATTATCATCAAACAAATCACCTGTTTTATCTTGATAATCTTTGATTTCCGATAATAAAATTTCAATTTTTTTTATTATTTCCTCTTCCAACGCAATTTTTAATTCATCCGTCATGCCGATAACAGCGCAGACAGCCCTTGAAATATTTGGATTTATATCTACAATTGCATTTAATAACTTATTTTTTGAAAAATCCGAAAGAAAATAACTTCTATATTCCTTAACAAACTCTTCAAGCTTGTAAGCAGTAATCTCTCTTATTGGTGTAGCATGATTAGTTAAATGATTAATAAAAACCACAAAATCCGCCTCGGATACAAAATTTTTAAGATTGATTATCGAAAAAATTTTTATGAAATCATCAACATTCGGATTTTTTAGATTTTCCATGATTTCACTATATGAGCTATCTTTATATAAACATTCATATTGGTCTTTTGTATAAGCCGTATTTAAAAGATTATCCATATTTATAATTAAACCATAACAAAATTAAGGAGCAAAAACAGGTAAAAAAAATTTATAATAAATTTGACTTTGATTAATAAGTCATTAAAAAACAACTATGAACGAGGTCAAAATGGATATAATTAAAAAACTTTTCAATTTCAATGATGACGAAACAGGTGCTATAGGCTTGTGCAAATTCAACGACGATTTCTTTAAACTTCCTGAATCAAAACAACGAATAAAAGAAAGAATAAGAAAAGATGCAACATTAACTCAAATTCTAAAAAGAAGCATGTAATCTTATAAAACATATGCAATTATAGAATTAAAATTATGAACAACAAAAGGAACAAAAATACCTAAAAGCATGCCGCAAAAAACCTCTAGGGGAGTATGACCCAACAATTCTTTTAGTGCTGCATAAGGTTTTACTTCCTGATTTTTTTGAACAAACTCATCAACAAGCCTGTTTAATGTTGCAGCTGTTTTTCCGGCAGCACGTCTTAGCCCTGCTGCATCTTGCATTATTACAAGCGAAAAACCGAGAGAAACTGCAAAAAGTAAAGAATCAATTCCATCAATCAATGCTACTGAAGTAGAAAGCGCTATTACACCGGCGGTATGTGAACTTGGCATGCCACCTGTTGTCGTAAAAATTTTAAAATTAATTTTTTTATGTGTACATAAATATGTAATCACTTTTATAAATTGAGCTATTGAGGCAGCTAAAAGCCCGCTTAAAAGAGCCTCAAAACCGGTATTATAAAATTGAAATTCTCCCACTATTTTCTCACCTTTCGGATTAACATGTTGTATATTTCATCAAATATTTCTGATTTAATATCAAGCTCACTAAGTATATCATGGTTTTTATCTACAAGGCTATAAAAAATATTTTTAGCTTCATCTAAGCCATACATACTTACATAAGTTACTTTGTTCTCAAGCTTATCTTTACCTGCGGTTTTGCCAAGTTCATCAGTTGTTAGGGTACAATCGATTATATCATCATAAACCTGAAATAATATGCCAAAATTATCTGCATATTCAGACAATTTAGTTAATATTTCTTTATCGGCACCGGCAAATTTTGCACCCAATAATATTGAGCATTTAAAAAGTGCACCCGTTTTATATTTGTGAATATATTTCAAATTATCAATATTTATTTTTCTGTTTTCCGCTTTAATATCTGCACACTGACCCGCTACTATGCCTTTAGCTCCTGCGCATATTAAATAATCCCTAACAATATCCAGAGTTGTTTTTGAGGAAATGTAATCAGGCATTTTATCAATTATCAATTGCGCACCAAAAGAAATCAAGGCGTCACCCGCCAAAGTTGCTATTGCTTCGCCGTAAACTTTATGATTAGAAGGCTTACCCCGTCTTATATCATCATTATCCATAGAAGGCAAATCGTCATGGATTAAACTATATGCATGCATTATCTCTAATGAACAAGCTAAAGGCAAAGCATCTATTAAATTAGCCCCTAAGTGTTTTGCAATTTCAAGACACATAATCGCTCTTAATCTTTTGCCGTCTAAAAGAGTAGTATATGCCATTGACTCCCAAACATCAGATGAATATGAAGAATTTTTCGAATATTCATCAAAATATTTTTTAAGACTCTCTTGAATTAAATTTTTATAATCACTAAATTTCATTTTCCCTGCCTTTGATTTTTTGTTTTTCGGTATTTCTTGAAACAGTTCTTTTTCTTTTAGAAATCTTAAGAGTTAACCTATGTCCTGTTTTTTTATTTAAACTTTCCTCTTTAATACTCCTTTTAGAAATCAATTCCCTATATTTAACAGCTTCCGATAAAAACAATAAATAGCTTTCATATCTTGATTTATCAATTTTATCCAGATTATCATAAACAGAACAAATTCCTTTTTTATCAACGCTATGCAAGCAATCAGCAAATTTGCAGCCCGTAGAATAATTTTTAATATCTTCAAATAAATCAATAACATTTTCAGGTAATAAAAAATCAAACTTCAAATTTGAAAACCCCGGTGTATCCATTATTTCAAAATCGTCAAATTCAATTATCTCACAATGCCTTGTAGTATGGCACCCTCTTTGTGTTTTTATTGATACTTCACCTGTTTTCAAATTAATATCAGGATTTAATCCATTTAAAAGGGTTGATTTTCCAACACCCGACAAACCGCATAAAGCAATTAATTTGCCTTTAGTAAACTCTTTTAAATCCTCTAAGTCAAGCTTATTTTTTGCGCTTATAAAAAACACTTTATAATTTAATTTTTCATAAATTGATTTTATTTCACGTTTTTTATTTTCAAGATTTTCCTCTAAGTCCTCTTTATTGATACATATTGCGCAATCAACATTGTTATATTTTAAATATGCAAGATATCTGTTTAATTGAACTAAATCCAAATCAGGTTCTTTAATGGATGAAACAACAAGAACGCAATCAATATTTGCTGCCTTTGGCCTTAAAAGAGAATTTTTTCTTTCTAATCTTGAAATAATGAAATTGTTATCCTCGCTCAACTCAACAAAATCACCCACAACAATATCTATTTTTTGTTTTTTTAAAACTTCTCTTAGTTTGCAAACAAACTTATCATGTTTAAAATTCTTAACATAATAAAAATCCGAATGTATTTTATATACTTGTGCTTGCATAAATTAATAATAGTTAAAAAATTAATGTTTAGCAATGATTTGTATTGATTTATAATTTTATTATATAATTAGATTAAATTACTTGGTGAGGATATTATTTATGACTTTAACCGATTGGTTTAATAAAAGAAAAATTCAGCAAATTGCTGCGCGTGATAACGACGTTCATATTGACGATTCAATAGGTAAACTTTGGACACTTTGTTACAACTGCTCAAGTCAATTGCCAAAAAAAGACTTAGAGAATAATTTAATGGTTTGCCCTAATTGCGACTATCATTTCAGAATAGGTGCAAAAGACAGAATTAAATTAATTGCCGATGAAAACAGCTTTGAAGAAATGTTTTCAAATATTAAACCTTGCGATCCTTTAGAATTTGTTGACACTCAATCATATAAAGCACGTCAAGAATCCGCTAAAGCCAAATCAGGACTTGACGATGCAGTCATAACGGGTACATGCCTGATAGACGGACAAAAAGCTGCAATTGCAGTTATGGATTTTGAATATATGGGTGGTTCCATGGGTTCTGTTGTGGGTGAAAAAATCACAAGAATATTAGAATACGCTCTTGAACATAAACTGCCGTCCATCGTTTTCACATCATCAGGCGGAGCTCGTATGCAAGAAAGCGCTCTAAGTTTAATGCAAATGGCAAAAACCAGCTGTATAGTTGCAAAGTTAAACGAAGCAAAATTATTATACATAACCGTTTTATGTGAACCGACTTTTGGTGGTGTTACTGCTTCTTTCGGAACAATCGGCGACATAATAATAGCAGAAAAAGGCGCAAGAATTGGGTTTGCTGGAAGAAGAGTAATAGAACAAACCATAAGGCAAAAGCTGCCTGCTGATTTCCAAACAGCAGAATACTTACTAAAATACGGACAAATAGACTTCATTGTAGAGCGAAAAGATATGAAAGAAAAATTATCTAAATTAATTGCCCTACACACCAAAAAATAAGGAAACAAAAATGAGTGACTCAGATAAAAAAGTTCAAATTTTAGATTTCGAAAAACCCATTTATAAAATACAAGATAAAATCGAAGAACTGAAAAAAACCAGTTTGGACACAAATATAAACTATGACGATGAGATTAAAAAGTTGGAAGAACAAACAAAAGTGTATAAAAAAGAATTATATGAAAAATTAGAACCATATCAAAAATTACAAATTGCACGTCATCCGCAAAGACCAAACTTTATGGATTATGTTCATTTCATGTGTGAAGATTTTATTGAGCTCCATGGCGACAGACATGGCTTTGACGATAAAGCAATTGCAGGCGGCATAGCAAAAATCGATGGCAAGGCTGTAATGCTTATCGGCACAATGAAAGGTAAATCTACAAAAGAAAACCTTGAATGTAATTTCGGCATGCCGCAACCTCAAGGATACAGAAAAGCTTTAAGGCTGTTTGAACATGCCAATCGTTTTGATTTACCAATTATCACTCTTGTCGACACCATGGGCGCCTACCCCGGAATGAAAGCAGAGGAAGCAAATCAAGGCGAGGCAATTGCGACAAACCTTAAAGAAATGGCAAAACTTGAAGTTCCCATTATTGCGGTTGTAACAGGTGAAGGCTGCTCAGGCGGAGCTCTCGGTTTAGCTGTTGCAAACAAAGTAATGATATTAGAACATGCATACTATACGGTAATTTCGCCTGAAGGATGCGCTTCAATATTATGGAAAGATG
Source organism: uncultured bacterium (assembly GCA_949282195.1). Classification (GTDB taxonomy): domain Bacteria; phylum Cyanobacteriota; class Vampirovibrionia; order Gastranaerophilales; family Gastranaerophilaceae; genus RUG14156. The sequence continues at coordinate 73,577 of CASDOW010000005.1, forward strand.
CCTCTATGGCTAAAATTGCAACAGATGCACTGAAAATTACAGGTGAAGACCTTTTGAAATACGGAATTGTAGATGAAATAATCAAAGAACCGATAGGCGGCGCTCACTACAATGCCGAAGAAATGGCAAACAATCTAAAAATTGCCTTAACTAAGTCCTTAAATGAATTTGAAGAATACACAAAACAAGAACTTAAAAATCAAAGATACGATAAATTCAGAAACATGGGTATCTTTATTCAATAAAATTAATAGCTATAAGATGGAAGAAAAATGTTATCTAAAATTAGGCAATCAATAGCCAAAAGTTTATTGGGGGTATTAGTATTATATTTGTTTTCAACATTGAAAGTGCATGCAGCACTTTCAATGCCGACTATAACCGTCGGAATGAAAGATATGAATACACCTCAAGATTTTACTCAAGGCGTTCAAATCTTGATAATGCTGACTATTTTAACACTCGCACCAAGCATTATCATTATGACCACCGCTTTTATCAGGATAGTTATTGTGCTATCCCTAACGCGTCAGGCAATAGGTACATCAACCCTGCCTCCTAACCAAGTTATCGTAGGATTAGCATTAATACTTACATTTTTTGTAATGTCACCTACAATATCCAAAATCAATCAAACAGCTTATCAGCCGTACATGAAAAACCTAATAACTCAACAACAAGCGCTTGATAACTCAATGGTTCCCATAAGGGATTTTATGTTTAAACAAACTCATGAATCAGAGCTTGCATTGTTTGTTAAATTATCTAAAATAGAAAAACCAAAAACAAAGAAAGATGTTCCAACCTATGTTTTAATTCCCTCTTTTGTATTGTCGGAATTAAAAACTGCTTTCAAAATTGGTTTTGTAATATTTTTGCCTTTTCTTGTGATTGATTTGGTTGTGGCTTCCGTATTAGTTTCTATGGGTATGATGTTTTTACCTCCCACAACAATTGCCATGCCGTTTAAATTAATCATGTTTGTAATGGTGGACGGTTGGTTCTTAATAACTAAATCACTAATCGAAGGGTTTGTAACGTAAGGAAATAAAAATGAATGAAGCTTTATTTTTAACAATGCTGCAAAAAGCACTCATGCTTATGATGATTATTTCAGCTCCTATTTTATTATCAGCAATAGTTGTAGGGCTTGCAATAAGCATTATTCAATCAGTAACACAAATTCAAGAACAAACTTTAACTTTTGTGCCTAAAATTTTTGCTGCCGTCCTTGTCTTAATCGTTGCAGCCCCTTGGATGATAGATATATTCACATCAACCACAAAAGAAATGTTTGAATACATCAAGGTTTTTATCTCATAAGGAAATTAAAGGAGAATGACACAAATACCATCTCTTGTAAATTTATTATCTCCCTATAACATCGTAATTTATATGCTTGTATTTACAAGAATTACAGGTCTTATAATCAGTGCGCCTTTTTTTTCAAGTATTCAAGCCCCGATGATGACAAAAATCTGGTTCAGTGCAACAATTGCTTTTATAATGTATCCTTTGGTTTTTGCTTCTAAAAATTTTATTATGCCTCATAGCATGCCTGAATTTATAATTCTTCTTGCAATAGAATTTTTAATCGGCTATTTGATAGGCTTTGTTGCAAACCTTATTATAGAAGGTGTCAGAATGGCAGGAAACATTCTTTCAATTCAAATGGGTTTATCTATGTCTGAAGCACTAGATCCTGCTACAGGAGTAAGTTCAACCGAATTATCAAGAGTTTACATATATCTTACAACCTTAATTTTTTTAGCAACAGGCGCATATCAGATGCTTTTTATTGCTCTAAACTCAAGTTTTAGCGCTATTCCAATGGGCGTTTTTCCGATATTAGACAGCAACATTATAGGTGCTTTTATGGGGCTCTTTGCGCAACTATTTAAAATAGCTTTTGGGGTAGCACTGCCGATTTTTTCAGTACTATTAATAAGCGATATTTTATTGGGACTAATGAGCAAAATGATGCCCCAAATGAACATTTATATGGTTGCAATACCTGTTAAAATATATATTGGACTATTTTTACTGTTAGCTTTTTTAGGAGCAACAAATGCATATCTGCAAGAAATGATTAAAAATTATATGCAAGCAATAAATCTGTTATTTACATAATAAAAAACCATGGCAAACGAACAAAACGAAAAAACGGAAGAGGCGACCCCCAAGCGGAAAGAGAAAGAACGCGACCGAGGTCATATATCAAAAAGTCAGGATTTTACATCCTCTCTTGTGTTGTCTTTTGGCATTGGCTTAATTTTTGTAATGGGTCCAAAAATGCTTGAAGGGCTAAAAATAATGTTAACTTCAACATTATCGAATTTAAAACCCGAAAATATCTCTGACAATGACGCCATATCGATTTTATCACCATTTTTAAACGATTATTGCCAAATTACGCTTTTATTTTTTGCTTTTTTGGCTATTGGGGCAATAGCCGTTTTAAGATTACAAACAGGTGCGCTTTTTGCAAAAGAAGCACTAAAGCCAAACTTTAATAAACTGTCACCCTCAACTGCACTTAAAGCCTTAATAGATAAAATAAACATATTTAAACCGCGTCAAATGGTTGAACTTATAAAATCAATAGTTAAGACAGTTATAGTCGCCCTGGCAGGCGTAAATGTAATTTTAAAAAGAAAAGAAGAATTATTTTCTCTAATAGGTGCAGACCCCTCTACAGGGCTTGTTGTAATGGGTTCTGTTATTTTTGAGCTATTGGCAACAATTTGTATTCTTTTAATAATCATAGGAATTCTGGATAAAAAATATCAAGACTGGGAATACAATAAATCCATAAAAATGTCTAAACAAGAAGTTAAGGATGAAATGAAAAACATTGAAGGGGACCCTAAAATAAAAGGTAAAATTCGCTCCTTCCAGATGAAAATATTGCAGCAAAAAATGATGTCAAAAGTAAAAGATGCGGATGTAGTTGTGGTTAATCCGACACATTATGCAGTTGCTTTGATGTATGACCCTCTTAAAGTTCCTGCCCCTGTGGTAGTGGCTAAAGGAGTAGATTTTGTTGCTTTTAAAATAAGGGAAATTGCAAAAAACAACGGGGTTCCGATTGTTGAAAATAAACCGCTTGCAAGAAGCCTATACAAATTAGTAGAAATTGATGCTATAATACCACAAGAACTATATGTTGCCGTAGCTGAAATTTTACAATACGTATATTCACAGAAACGACGACAATAAGGATGAATTGAAGGATAGTTTTGGGGAAATTAAAAGACTTACTTAAAAATAATGATATAGTTCTTGCTATTGGTCTTGTTACCATTGTATTAATGATGGTAATACCTATCCCTGCGCAATTATTGGATTTATTGTTAACCTTAAATATTTCCTTATCTGTTTTAATTTTATTGGTTTGCTTATATACAAAAGAACCTTTGGAATATTCAAGCTTTCCTACAATTCTATTGATTGCAACCTTATTCAGATTAGGCTTAAATGTTACATCCACAAGATTAATTTTATTAGAAGCTAATGCCGGCGCGGTTATTGAATCTTTTGGACAATTTGTTGTTGGCGGTAACTATGTTGTAGGTGCTGTTATATTTGTTATTTTGGTAATAATCAACTTTATGGTTATTACAGGCGGCGCAGGAAGAGTTGCCGAAGTTAGCGCAAGGTTTACATTGGATGCCATGCCTGGTAAACAGCTTTCAATTGACGCAGATTTAAATTCCGGCTTAATTGACGAAAACGAAGCAAAAAGAAGAAGAAAAGCACTTTTAAGAGAAGCTGATTTTTATGGCACTATGGATGGTGCTTCAAAATTTGTTAAAGGCGATGCGACAGCAGGTATTATCATTACCGTAATTAATATTGTAGGTGGTTTAATTATAGGTATAATTCAGCTTAAAATGCAGCCTATGACAGCCCTTTCAACTTATACAATTTTAACTGTAGGCGATGGTTTAGTTTCTCAAATTCCCGCTTTGATTATCTCAACCGCTACAGGTTTAATCATTTCACGCGCATCAGGCTCTGATAATTCACTTGCTGAAGACATAAGAACTGAAATGTTTCAAAATCCAAAGGTCCTTGGCATAATTAGCGGACTTTTGCTTGTAATGGGCGTTGTTCCCGGCATGCCCACTATTCCGTTTTTAACAATATCAGCAATAGCAGGCGGTTTCAGCTTTAAAAAATATAAAGAAGGAATTGAGGCAAAACAAAAAGCAGAAATTGCACAAAAAGAAGCAAAAAGAGCAGAAAAACTGGGCAAGAAAAAGAAAAAAGCTACAAGAGAAAGCGTATTGGAGCTTTTAAGCGTAGAAACTCTTGAAATCGAAATAGGATACAGATTAGTAAGCCTTTTGGACATAGAAAAGGGCGGAGATTTACTGGATAGAATTTCTCAAATCAGACGTCAAACCGCCCTTGATTTAGGTATCGTTTTACCCTCGATAAGAGTTAGGGATAACTTACAATTGCCCCCTAACACATATCAAATTAAATTAAAAGGAATAACAATTGAAACAGGGGAAGTTTATCCAGATAGAAGTCTTGCAATGAATTCAATGGGAGGAGAGGACGACCCCAATATTACAGGCATAAGCGCAATTGAACCGGCGTTTCATCTTCCTGCTATTTGGATACTTGAAAAAGATAAAGAATACGCTGAATCTGTTGGTTATACCGTTGTTTCAGCAAGTGCTGTTATTTCAACACACTTAACCGAAATTATAAAGAAAAATGCGTCTGAAATCCTTACAAGGTCTGATGTTCAACAACTTATTGATAATCTTAAAAAAGAAGTTAATGATACATACGTTAACGACTTAATGAAAGAAATGACAACTGCTGATGTTCAGCAAGTAATGCAAAATTTATTAAAAGAAAGAGTTTCTATAAGAGATTTAAAAACTATTTTAGAAACAATGAGCTTACAATATAAGGTAAATAAAAATTACAATTATCTAACAGAACAATGCAGACAAGCACTGGCTCGAACAATATGTAAGCAAAATCTCTCAGATACGGGTGATTTACTGGTTATCACCATGACCCAAGAGGTTGAACAAGAAATTGCAAAAGGAATAAATCCCGACGGAGAAAGTTTGACACTAAATCCTGATTTTGTTAAACGTTTAATGGATAGTTTGAACTCAGAATTTGAAAGAGCTATTCAACAAACGGGAAATCAGCCTGTTATATTGTGTTCTTCACCCATAAGGTTGATTTTTAGAAAATTAATCGAAAGAACGTATCCGCAAATTACAATTATGTCGTATAATGAAGTAACAAATAATGTAAAAGCTAAATCAGTAGGCATTATAAGAGCCAATATGAAAACTGCTTCAATGTAATTAAGGAATATTGTATGAAAGAAATAATAGAAAGCGCAAAAGACTTTAAAATAATACCTAACAACTTTAAAAGTTCGGGCGCATTTGATGTAATTAGTGTAGACGAAGAAAAAATAAAGGCAAAACTTATTTTAGTGGACGAAAAAGAATTGTCTGACTACACAACAGGTTCAAGCGTTGAAGTTTTCGGCGTAAATAATGTCGGATTGATTTATTTCGAAACAAAAATACTTGATATTGATAATGACATCATAAGCCTTGCGCTTGTTTCCGATTACAGTATTATTCAAAGAAGAGAATATTCTCGCGTAGGCTTAAATCAAGGCAAAGTTATATTTAAAGATTTTGCCCCTGATTTTATAAAAAATGTTGAAGATATTTCAGCCGGTGGTATTAAATTAATAACAAATAATATTCTGGAATTAGACAAACATTATGACATTGAAATTCTTTTATCCAACAACATGAAGATAGAATGTGCATTACAGCCTATCAGAATTAAAGAAATTGATTACGAAGGACAAAAATGCTATTTAATATCGGGTAAATTTGTTAATCTGGAAAATATGGATAGAATTGTTCTTGTACAATATGCGTTTAAAATCAAAATGGAAGAACAAAATAAAGAAAACGACTAATAAACATGCAAAATCAAACAATATTAATAAAAGAAAAAGATTCTAAATATACAAAAATGCTGTCATCACTTTTTTGTTCCAGCTCGATTATTGCATTATCTATTTTATGTCTTTTAAATAATATGACTCTGGATTTATATAGCACAATGGTGCTTTTAAAAGTTGTATTGCCGGCTTCATTTTGTTTTTGGTTTATCGGGCTTGTTATAGGTAAAATTTTAGATAATTACAGCGACAAAATAACCACTGTTAAAAAACAGGAAGAAAAGAAGGCATATGAAATACCCAGTATATTTTCAGACCCTTCTATGTCAGATATTGATTCAGAAGAAAATATAGGTGATTTATGAAAAAAATCGACTTAAACAAACTTGGTTTAAAAAAATACAGAACAATCAAGCTTAGTGTATGGTTTGCTATTTTAATGAGTATAGTCATTATAATAGTTACCAGCCTGTTTGCCCTATATACATTATTCAACATAAAAAATCTGGCAAGCGAATATGAATCAGATATTTTTAAATTGAGATATTCACTTTCTACAGTGTTAATTCAATCATTTATTTACGATACTAAAAAACAAGACAAAACATATGAATCAACAAAAAATGTTATAGACTTATTGAAAAAAGATAATCTTCTTTCATACATCTATGTAAAAGATAATTCAACAGACAAAATCATTTTAGGTGACAGAATAAATACCATACAAGAAAACTTTAGATCAGGAAACTATCGAACTACACAAAAATTGTCAAAAATAATCGGCGGACATACTATTTATTTCGGTATTCCGACAGGCAACAATCTAAACACTTATTACAACGATTTCTTTGAAATGATAATGAATATCTTAACTATATTTATAGTAATCGGGGTTGTAATAAGTATATTAATGTCAAGCATAGTATCAAAACCGCTTGAAAAACTGTCAAAAGCAGCCAGAGAAATAACTGAAGGCAATTTTGACGTAAAAATCGATAAATCAAATTTTACGGAAATCAATGAATTAATATATTCATATAATGAAATGGGATTTCAACTCCATGAACTATATTCATCATTAGAACTAAAAGTACAAGAAAGAACGATAGCTCTAAAAGAAGCCAATTATAAACTGCAAGAAACGCAAGCTATGATGGTGCATTCAGAAAAAATGCGCTCACTTGGCGAGCTTGTTGCGGGGATTGCCCATGAAATCAATAATCCTGTTAACTTTATCCATGGGAATATTATAATTTTACAAAATTATGTAGACGATTTATTAAAATTAATTGACCTATATGAACAAAACAATACTTATTTCCCTCAAGAAATAAAAGACGAAATTGAAAAACTAAGAAAAGATATCGATTTAGATTTCTTAAGAGCAGACATCAAAGATTTGATTAAAAGCTGTATGGAAGGTACACAAAGAACTAAAAATATCATTTTAGACCTTAAAAATTTCTCAAGAATGGAAGAAATGGTATTAACACAATTTGATATACCAAAGGAAATTGATACAACTCTAAACATCTTAAATAATAAATACAAAAATAGGATTACTGTTGTTAAGAACTATTCACCCGATGTTCCAAAAATCGAAGCATTTGGCGGACAATTAAATCAAGTATTTATGAATATACTGGATAACGCCCAAGACGCGATAAAAGGCGAAGGAACACTAACAATTAACACATATAAAGTACACGACAAAGTTAAAATCGAGTTTATAGACTCAGGAGAAGGTATTCCTGAAGAAAATCTTAAGAAGGTATTTGATCCTTTCTTTACCACAAAACCTGTCGGCAAAGGAACAGGGCTTGGCATGAGTATCTCATATCGCGTTATAAATGATCACAAAGGAACTATCGAAGTAGATTCAAAAGTTGGAAAAGGTACAAAATTCACCATAACATTACCCATAAATCACAGCGAAAAACCATTAACAATGGAAGAAGAAATTATTCAAGATTTAAGAGAAGAAAACGGAGTACAAGATGGAGCAAAAGAGGTATAAAATTCTTATTGTAGATGACGAAGAAGATAATTTGGCACTATTATACAGAACTCTTCGCTCAAAATATGACATAACAAAAGCACACAGTGCAATTGAAGCACTTGAAATATTAAAAAATCAACAATTTGACTGCATTTTATCTGACCACAAAATGCCAATAATGGATGGTGTTGAATTTCTAAAAAGAGTTAACGAAATGCAGCCAAAAACCATGCGCTTATTGGTTACTGCATATTCTGACGTTAAAATTTTAATAGATGCGATTAATTATGCAAAAATATACAGATACATAAAAAAACCTTTTACTCCTGATGAATTGCTAATGATAGTTGATTCAGCACTTGAATGTTATCAGTTAAAAATAGACAACGAAAATCTTATCACAGATTTAAAAGACTTATTTTCAGGAACAGTCAAAGCAATCATTGAAGCACTGGATGCTAAAGACTCATTTACACTGGGTAGAAGCAGAAGAGTCGCATACTATTCAATGAAAATGGTAAACAAACTTGCTCTTGATCCTGTTGAAATAAATCAAATCGAACTGGCAGGGCTTTTGCATGACATCGGAATGATTGGTGTAGCAGAAGAAATTCTAAACAAAAGTCAAAAACTAACTCAGGAAGAATTTGAAAAAATAAAAATGCACGTACATTACAGTGTAAAAATATTGGAAGATATTAAACAACTATATGAAATAACAGAAATCATCAAATATCACCATGAATATTATAACGGATGCGGATATCCTTACGGATTAAAAGGTGATGAAATTCCTTTAGGCTCAAGAATTATTGCTATAGCAGACGCATACGATTCAATGGTGTCTAAAAGAGCGTACAGAAAAAGCCTTACAAGCGACGAAGCACTCAGGGTGATTGAACAAGGCGCCGGTCAACAATTTGATCCGGATTTGGTTGAGATATTCAAAAGCATTCTTCCTGAAGCAACAAAAGAAATCGAAGAATATGAAAAGCAGCAAAAAATACTAAGCTTTGAAGAAGAAAATCCCCCTCAAAATCAGGAAGAAACAAATGCGAACAGTTGAAATATATACAGGCGCATATGCATCAGGAAAAAGCGAAAATGCGCTTAATCGAGCAATAGAATACACAAAAGAAAATAAACCAATCACACTGGTAGATTTAGATACAGTTGAGCCTGCTTATTGTATGCGTCCTATTGAAAAAACTTTAAGAAATTACGGAATAAATTTAATTTTACAATCCGATTATTTTGGGCTAGGTGAAGCAGGAAGCTATGTTACAAACGAGCAAATTAATTGTCTTAAAAAAAATAATAATGATGTAATCATTGATGTCGGCTATGGTGTAACAGGGTTGGATACACTCGACATATTAAACGACATAGATGAAGAAAAAAACATAAAAATATATCTTGTGGTTAACACTGCAAAGTTTGAAACAAGAGATGTTGACTCAATTTTAGAATATATTGAATTTAATAGCGGAGAGAACAAAAAACCCTGGAAAAAAATATCAGGACTAATCTCAAATACACATTTAGGAGATGAAACAACAAAAGAAGATATCATTAGAGGCTACAATATCCTAAAAGAAGTTTCAATAAAGATATCTATACCAATAACCGCAATAAGTGTAGATAAAGTTCTTGAAAAAGAATTTGAAACATGTGTTTACGACAACACACCCGTCAAATTTCTTGACAGGCACATGCCCAAAGCCCTATGGTAAATTATTGAACCTTATTTATAGGTATATAAGTTTTTGTTGCCGTACCTGATGAAAAATGGCTTGAGTTAATAATTTTTGCCCAAAAACCGGCATTATCATCAATTTCATTGATTTCTTGGGCTTCTTGTAGTTGTTCGTCAGTTAAATATTCAGAACTATCAACAAAATTGAAATCATCTTCTGAATATTCTTGTTGGTATTTAACTTGAGTTTCGGGGGTTTCAGTCATGTTGTTATTAATAGCAAAACAATTACCACAATTCAACAACATAAAACTAAACAATAATAAAGCGCTTATTCTTATCATAATTACCTCCTAGTAAAAAAATACCATTAAATAAGAAAATTTCAACATAAAAAGATATAGACACCTTAACATTTATTTACTAAATATAATTTGAATTATCTTGCAATATATTCAATATATTTTTCTAAAGCTTTATATCCATCTTGAAATTCTACGCTTCGTCCTGCCGTAGTTGTTAAACGTAAATATTTTAGTTCTTTAATTCTAATTTCAAATAATTCGTTTGCATAAGTTGCAAGCAAAATATCACCGCCATTTGACCAGTTTTTCAATTGCTCAATTTGCCTGTTGATTTGTTCAATAGACGTACTTTCCAAAGGCAAAAACCCATGACGAGATAAAACTGCTCTGTCTGCATTTGTGATAGGTATTGAAGCAGCGCAGCTTCCGAATATTTTTTTAATCAAAACATAATTTGCAGCCAATTGTTTATGTTTAATAGGCACATGTGTCTTGCCTAATGCAACGGCTGTATTAATATTTGAATAGTATTCACTTACGTTTTGTTGTTTTTTGGATCCTATGCGCAGGTAACTTGAACTGCTATTCTTAAACATCCTCTTACTCCACTAGTTACAGAATTTATTATAATGGAAAAAATTATTTAATAAAATTATTTAATAAAAATTTACTTTTAAAATTAAAAAGATAAATTTGCACTAATTTATTAATTGTGTTCTAATGAACTTGTATTTAAAAAGAGGTAATAATATGGAAAGAACATTTGTAGCAGTTAAACCCGACGGAGTAAAAAGAGGTTTGATAGGAAAAATTATCCAAAGATTTGAAGATAAATCCTATAAAATTGTTGCTCTAAAAATGATGAATGTTACACCGGAAATTGCAGCCAAACACTATGAAGAACATTACGGCAAACCGTTTTACCCTGCATTAATAGATTTCATTACCTCAGGGCCTATTGTTGCAATGGTCATAGAAGGAAATAACGCAATAAAAGGTGTAAGACATATTGTAGGCTCAACAAGACCTGACGAAGCGGATGTTGGCTCAATCAGAGCAGATTTTTCTTCATATTCTACAACAAATTTGGTTCATGCCTCAGATTGCGAAAAAAGTGCAGAAAGAGAGCTTCATTTATATTTCAATGAAAATGAGCTTTGCGAAAACTATAAAACAATGTTTGAGATAATTTTAGATGAACATGGCGGACTAAAACAATAAATGGCATACTCGGATTATTTTAACTTTGAAATAATTAAAAGTTCTGTGAATTCAAATGCTCGCGCGGGGTTGTTTTCAACTCCGCATGGGCAGATTGAAACACCTATTTTTATGCCTGTAGGAACAAACAGCTCGGTTAAAATGCTCACAAACGACCAAATTTTAGCAACCGGAGCACAAATAATCCTCGCCAATTCATATCATATGTATCTTAGAGCAGGAACAAAAAGAGTAAAATCAGCAGGCGGCCTACATGGCTGGATGAATTTTCATAAACCTATTTTAACGGATAGCGGAGGTTTTCAGGTATTTTCATTATCCAAATTAAGAAAAATAACCCAAGACGGTGTATATTTCCAAGACCCTAAAAATGGCTCAAAACACTTTATATCACCTGAAATATCCATGCAAATTCAAGAAGATTTGGGCGCTGATATAATAATGGCATTTGATGAATGCGCACCGTATCCTTGTGATTATAAACAAGCAAGAAGTGCGCTGGATAAAACAAAAAAATGGCTTGAAAGGTGCTTTGAGGCACACAAAAACCACAATCAAGCACTTTTTCCAATAGTTCAAGGGGCATTCTTTGATGATTTAAGAAAAGAAAGCGCCGAATTTGTATCAAAGTTTGACGCGGCAGGATATGCAATAGGCGGAGTATCAGTTGGAGAACCGGCAGAAATCAAAAACCATATAACAAAAATAACCGCGCCCATGCTGCCGTTTAACAAACCAAGATATTTAATGGGTGTGGGAACGCCTGTCGATTTAATAAACGGAATAAAATACGGAATTGACATGTTTGATTGCGTATTACCCACAAGAAATGCGCGTCATGGCACATTTTTTACTTACGAAGGCAACAAAATAATTAAAAACAAACAATTTGAAGACGACTTTACACCCTTAGATGAAAAATGTAACTGCTATGCATGCCGCAACCATACAAAAGCATATATTAGACATCTTTATAAAACACAAGAATCAACAGCAGCAACGCTTTTAAGCATACACAACATACATTTTCTAATTAACCTTGCAAAAGATTTAAGAAAATCAATCATAAACGGAACTTTTGAAGAATATTCACAAGAACTCTTAGAGGGTTTTATTGGTTAAATCTTTTCATACACATTTTCTAAATCAAAAGGAACTATCAAAAGCTCTTTTTTTTCGGTTTTCGGCTTGAAAATACTTTTTAAATAATGCTGATTTTCATTTTTTCCAAGCCAAATTATGATGAGCCGTTCTTCTTCAGGCGACAATGCCCCGGAATTTTTATCGCATGAGTCAATTTTAAATTCAGCCTCCAGCGCCCCTATTCGAATTGCAATCGTTTTTTCACTTGCTTTTGATTTTTGGTCAATCTTAATTGTCAAGCCTTTATATTTATACATTTCTGCCGACCCTCTTTTTAAAGGATCTTTTTTACACATTTCACTAATTAAAAAATGCGAAAGATTATGTTCCAATTTTTCAACTATTTTCTTACTTTGCATATTGATATTATATAATATTTTTTACAAAAGTTAATAATAAAATAACTAAAAAGAAAAAAATATTGACTTCAAACATTGTTTATAGTGAAATATATAGTACAGTAAACTATTATTAAGGGGAAAATATGCCTACAATTAATCAATTAATTAAAAAAGAAAGACAAAAAATTAAAGATAAAACAAATTCACCGGCTCTTACAGGTTGCCCTCAAAGACGCGGCGTTTGCACAAGAGTATACACAACTACTCCCAAAAAACCTAACTCAGCTATGAGAAAAGTTGCTCGTGTACGCTTGACAAACGGTTTTGAAGTTACTTCATACATCCCCGGCATTGGACACAACCTTCAAGAGCACTCTGTTGTGCTGATCAGAGGCGGCAGGGTTAAAGACCTTCCCGGTGTTAGATATCATATCATCAGAGGTACCTTAGATACTCAAGGTGTTGCAAACAGAATGCAATCAAGATCTAAATACGGTACTAAAAAAGCTAAAGCTAAAAAATAAGAAAGGTTAAGATAGATAATGTCAAGAAGATCAAAACCGGCAAAACGTATTCCAGCTCCGGATCCTATATACAACAGTGTAGATATTGCTAAATTCATTAACAGATTGATGAAAAAAGGTAAAAAATCTGTTGCTCAAAGAATTTTCTACACAACAATGGAACAAGTTTCACAAAAAGCTAAAACTGAAAATCCAATTGAAACATTCAAAAAAGCTTTATCAAACGCTACACCTCTAATTGAAGTTAAAGCTCGTCGTATTGGTGGCTCTACATATCAAGTACCAATCGATGTAAAACCTGATAGAGGTACAGCTCTTGCTTCTCAATGGATTATTGAAGCAGCAAGAAAAAGAGGCGGCAAATCAATGATTGAAAAATTAACAAATGAAATCATGGACGCTTCTAATTCAACAGGTTCAGCTGTTAAGAAAAAAGAAGATACTCACAAAATGGCTGAAGCAAACAAGGCGTTTGTTCACTATAGATATTAATACAACTAAAATAAACAAAGAAATCTGTCTTATTAAAAATAGGGCAGATTTTTTTGTAAAATTTTAAATTATTAACAATTTTATTGTGATATCAACCAAATATTTATTCGTCTTATAAAATTATATTTTTTTTGCGTATGTATTTTTTTTGTGTTATCATAAAGAAAAGAAATGAAACACATGTTCATTAAGTTTAATATTGACAATTAAATAAAAATATAGAAAAATTTTCGGGCGGAGCAGGGACCCCATTTTGAAATCAATCCTACATTCAAAATGCAAAAAGCAAAAGGGAATGGGGGTGCGCAAGTT
>CASDOW010000006.1 GCA_949282195.1 uncultured bacterium
TCAGCCTAAAATGCCAATGCTCAACGCATTGTCATTTTTTAACGGCTTTCACTCTGGCTTGCGCTTCTAGTTCGCCCTGCGAACTACGGTTCGCTTCGCTCAAGCGGTACGGACTCCGTGCTCTGCGCCAAGCTCCACGCTTGCCGCATACGCACTGCGCACACCTTTGCCTTCGCTTTGCTCACCTAGTTCGCCCTGCGAACTACGGTTCGCTTCGCTCAGGTACGCAATTATCAGCCGACTTTTTTAATTATTATAACATTAATATTTTAAATAATAACCACCAATTTAAAACATACAATTCATTTACTAATTTTTTATTATATTTATGTACTATTTTCAAACATAATTATGCTTCATTATAGGATTAAATTTCTGCTTTAAAAATTCCATAATTTAGTTATGACAGATTTTCAAAAACAATTTGCAAATAAATTAAAAGAAATTAGAATTATGGCTGGGCTATCGCAGGAACAATTACTCAAAAGCAAAAGGTGTTTGAAATGAATTTTAAATAAAACTCAACGTTTTGGTCTTCACTCTGGCTTACGCTTTCCGCCTGTGGGTATTTCGCAAAACTCACTATCGCTTGCGCTGTCGTTCGTTTGCTCAATTATCCTACGGCGGTATCGTACGGTTTCAACAAAGCCAAGCTCAACGCTTATTTATGCTCCTGAGGGACTGCGTCCCACGTCGCCTTGGTACGGTATCCGCACTTGGCACGAGCTCAACGCTCCTGCCTGTGTGCTTCACACACCTCAGCCTTTTTTGTTTTCATTGGGCGCGCCGCGCCACAATTCAAACTTCAAAAGGTCTTCACTCTGGCCTTGTGCTTTTTTCTGGCTGTGGGTATCTCGACTCTGTTCGGCTAAAGACGCCTCACAGTCTCGATATCCTACGCCAGCTATCAATAGTTACGACCAAAACTCAACGTTTTGGTCTTCACTCTGGCTTACGCTTTCTTTTTCGACCCAGATATAAGTTTGTTCGTATATTGATTTAAAAGGGTTATATTGAAAATCGTTACTTATAAAAGGATTTGAGGCTTTTTTATCATATTTTTTAGTTTTATTTAATAAGAATTTCATATATCTTAGCATATTCCTACCTCCATTTTTAATGGGTTTTTTTTATTATCGCAATTTTTTAATTTTTTAAATTGCCTGATAGCATAAATTTTTAATTAAATAATTTAGCTGAGTTGTTAAAATTAATATTGTTCTTTTAAATAATAGATTGACTACACTGTTTAGATGATTTTTATTCTATATATAATTTGATTTATGCTAGAATGAGGTCATTAAGGGGAGATATTATTTTATTATGAAAAAAGTACTGATTATCACATCAGCAGTTATTTTGGCTTTAATTCTGATTAGATTTACAACTACTAAATATGGTGAATATTCAAGAGCTAAATCGCTTGCTATGACTTCAACTCCTGAGGTTCAATTGGATGAAGTTAAAGAAATAGATATATATAAATCAATTGAAATTCCGGGGCGTGTTCAATCTATGAATAAAGTAGATTTGGTTGCTCGTATAGACGGATATCTTCAAAAGAAGCATTTTAAGGAAGGCGATTTTGTTAAAAAGGGGCAAGTTCTTTTTACAATTGAACCGACTCAATATCTTAATGCCCTAAATAAGGCAAAAGCGGATTTGCAAAATGCAAAAGCAACTTTATATAAAGCACAAAGAGATTACGACAGAGGAAGCGAGCTTGTTAAGAAAGATTTTATTTCAAAATCAACTTATGACGGTTTATATGCCGATAAAATGGCAGCTGCGGCTGCTGTTAAATCGGCAAGCGCTCAATTAGCGGAAGCTCAAAGAAATTACGGCTATACATCCATAAAAGCTCCTGTTGACGGCAAAATAGGTTCCTTGCAAATTCAAGAAGGAAATTATGTTACAGTTTCATCAGGAACATTAGCTACAATCACAAAAACAAATCCGATATATGTAAAATATAGCGTTGATTCAAAAATGTTTGAAGAATTAAGAGAAAAAGATTTTATTCCTAAAAAAGGCAATGCACCCATTAAAGTGGATGTTATTCTTCCTAATGGTGAAACATATCCAATTAAAGGTGTTCAAGATTTTTGGGACAATCAAATATCAACAACAACGGGCACAATTGATTTTAGGGCAACTTTTAATAACGATAATAATATTTTAATCCCCGGAGATTTTGTAAAAGTAAAAGTTTATTCTAATCAAAAAAATACTGTTCTTGTTGTTCCTCAAAATATTGTTTTGCAAGATTCCAGAGGCAGATATGTTTACACTGTTTCAAATGATAAAACAGTTACACAAAAATATTTTAAAGATGACGGTCAATATGAAGGCTATTGGATAGTTAAAGACGGTCTTGTATTAAATGATAAATATATTGCAACAAACATAACAAAATTAATGCCCAAAATGGCGGTTAAAGTTGTCGAAAAACAAGAAAACACATCTGACACAGAGGGTAAAAAAGAGTAGAAGGTAATAAAAAATATATGTTTTCATCTAAATTTTTTATAGAACGTCCAAGATTTGCGTTTGTAGTTTCAATTGTAATAATGCTTATAGGTTTTATTGCAATGAAAAGCTTGCCTTTAGAAGAATACCCGACAATTACCCCTCCTCAAGTTACCGTTAGTGCAACATATATGGGTGCAAGTTCAGATGTTATTGAATCAACGGTTGCAGCACCTATTGAATCTGCGGTTAATGGTGTTGAGCGAATGTTATATATGACATCTGATTCAAAGGACGGTCAATATAAACTGACCATATATTTTGAAGTAGGTTCTGATCCTGATATGAACGTAGTTAACGTTCAAAATAAAGTTTCATTGGTAACGTCAAGATTGCCTTCTGATGTATCAAGATATGGTTTAACCGTTAAACAAAATACAAGCGGCGGCGGTTTATTATATTATGGTATATATTCGCCTGATAATTCCGTTGATTTGGTTACTTTATCAAATTATGCATCAATATATTTAAAAGATGAATTGGCGCGTATTTATGGTGTTGCAGAAGTTCAAGTTTTTGGCGGTAAAGATTATTCAATGAGAATATGGCTTGATAGCCAAAAAATGGCAGCTCTTAATGTTTCGCCGTCTGAAGTATCTGCTGCAATTACCGCGCAAAATGCGCAAGTTTCAGCAGGTTCTCTGGGTAATGAGCCTTTGGTCAATAAACCCGATATGGCATTAACGTTAAGAACTCCCGGGCGTTTAAAAACAAAAGAAGAATTTGAAAATATTATTGTAAGATCAGACAAATACGGTCAGGCAATTAAATTATCGGATGTTGCAAGAGTTGAGCTTGCAGGTGAAAATTATGTAACAAACGGTATGGTAGATAATAAATCCGTTGCTGTTATGTCTGTTATGCAATTATCATATGCAAACGCAATAGATGTAGCAAATAAATGTAATAAAAAAATGGAAGAATTGTCAAAGTCTTTCCCTGAAGGAATTGAATATTCCGTATTCCATAATGCTACTGATTCTGTTAAAGATTCATTATCTGAAGTTACCGAAGCAATTATCTTAGCGGTTCTTATTGTTGTAGCAACGGTATATTTATTCTTGGGCGATTGGAGAGCAAGTATTGTTCCGTTTTGTGCAATTCCGGTATCTTTAATCGGTACTTTTGCCGCTTTTGCGGTTTTAGGCTTTTCAATTAATACCTTGACTTTGTTTGGTCTGGTGCTTGCGGTAGGTACTGTTGTAGACGACGCCATTGTTGTTGTTGAAAATGTACAAAGACATATTGAAAAAGGATTAAAACCAAAAGAAGCGGCTATAATATCCATGGAAGAAGTATCGGGAGCGGTTATTGCAACTTCTTTAGTGCTAATGGCGGTGTTTGTTCCGGTTGCATTTATCCCCGGAATTACAGGCAAAATGTACCAGCAATTTGCTGTAACAATTGCTGTTTCTGTTGGTATTTCAACAATCATGGCATTAACTTTGGCTCCTGCTTTGTGTGCAATTTTCTTAAGAAGCAAAGAAGATATGCCTCAAAGAAGTTATTATGATAAATACAGACAATTATATAAAGATTATTGGCAAGATAAAAATAATTTAAAAGGTATTGAATTAATAAAAGCATGGGGTGAGTTTTTAGCTTATGCTTGGGACGTATCTTTAAAAAAATTCGATAGAGCATTTGAAAGAACAAAAGAAAGTTTCTTAGAGGGTTCAAAATATTTTATTGAAACGCCAAAAAGAACGATAATAACTTATATTGTTCTTGTTGTTGCTTTGATTGGTATGTTTAAATTAATTCCTTCAGGATTTTTGCCTACCGAAGATTCGGGTGCCGTATTTACGAACGTTCAATTAAAAGACGGTACATCATTAGCTAAAACAACTGAAATGGTAAGTTCGTATACGGATGATTTATTGAAAACTCCGGGGGTTCATTCTGTTCTTTCAATGATTGGTTTTCAAGGTCAAAATACGGCTATTTTAATTGCTCATCTTGACAATTGGAAAACAAGATTGAAGCCAAAGTTTGTTCAATCTTTATTTATGTCAAAGGAAGAAAGGGAAAAACAATCCCATAAATCAATTGATGATATTATACAAAAAGCAAACTCTCTTGGGGCAAAATATCCAAATGCTACAATGTTTTCTTTTGTTCCGCCTGCAATTACAGGTTTGTCTATGTTTGGCGGTTTTGAATATCAATTGTTAGATAAAGGGGAAAGAACTCCTCAAGAACTTCATAACGAAGCTAAGAAATTAATCTTAAAAGCTAATCAAGATCCTAAATTGACCAGTGTATTTACTCAATATAACTCACAAACTCCTCAATTAATGGTAAACATTGATTATCAAAAAATATTAGCTCAAGGTATTGATATAAACGATGTTTATACTGCCTTATCAAGCCAATTTGGTACATATTATGTTAATGACTTTAATTTATACGGACGTGTATTCAGGGTAATGATGCAGGCAAGTGAAGAATACCGTTCAACAATAAATTCTATTGATAAGGTTTATGTTAAAACAGCTTCAGGTGCTTCTGCTCCTTTATCTTCCATAATCAGAATTGAGCCTACGACAGGTCCATATGATATAACCAGATTTAACATGTATAAATCTGTTCAAATTCAAGGCTCACCCGCAAAAGGTCAGTCTTCAGGTAATGCCATTAAAGAAATGGAAAAATTATCAAAAGAAAATCTGCCTGAAGATATGAGCTTCGCTTGGTCAGGAACATCACTGCAAGAAATTCAATCAGCAGGTCAAACAGGAATAGTGTTATTAATGGCTTTGACATTTGTATATTTATTCTTGGTTGCCTTGTATGAAAGCTGGATGCTGCCTATAGGTGTTATGTTAATTGCTCCTATTGCAATGCTGGGTGCGATTTTATTCCAATATTTATGGGGCTTATCGCTTGACTTATATGCTCAAATCGGGCTTATTATGTTAATCGGTTTGGCTGCAAAACAAGCAATTTTGATTATTGAATTTGCTAAAACAGAACACGATGAAAACGGCTTATCTATAATTGAGGCTGCTGAAAAAGCTGCAAGAACAAGATTTAGAGCGGTTATGATGACTGTATTGGCGTTCATATTTGGTATATTGCCGCTTGTATTTGCAGTGGGTCCGGGGTCTAATTCAAGACAGTCACTTGGCGTAACCGTATTTGGCGGGATGACAGCTGCTGCTGTTATAGGTACGATAATGGTGCCGGCATTTTATGTAGTAATACAAAAATTAAGAGAAGATACTAAAAATAAATGTCATAATAAAGATAAAGGGGTAGAAAAAAAGAATGAAGAATAAATTTAAAATTTCATTTCTTATTCTTTGTCTTTTGTTGACGATACTAGGCGCATATTGCGATGAAGATAACAACAAAGATTTAGATATAGGTAAGAAAATCTTTAAAAAAGAAAAGAAAGAAAAGAAGCCTAAAAAGGTTAAAGTTAAGCCTGCAAAATTAAAAAAACAATATCAGGTTACAGACAAAGTAAAACAGGAATATTCAATTCCCACTGATATTTATATGAATGTAGGCGAAAAAAGCGACAAGGTAGTTAAGCTTGAAGGCGGAGTTTCAAAGTCAATTGAGCTTAATATGGCAGATTGTCTTGAGCTTGCTTTAATAAACAGCCCAAAGATTAAATCAGCTTATGCTAAAACAGAAATTGCAAAATATAAAAAATGGGAAACTCTGTCAGGCTATACTCCCAGCCTTGATTGGTCTACATCAATTAACCATAATATGCCTGACCTTAGTATGATTAGAAACATGAAAGCAAGTTCATTTAATAAATATACTCTTGGTCAAATTGGTATCAAACAGCTTGTTTGGGATTTTGGTTATACGCAAAATCAATATACTATTGATAAAATTACATATGAAAAAGCCAAAACGGATATTGATACAACCGTAAACGAGGTTGTGTGCGCGGTTAAAGATGCATATTATAATCTTTTATATGCTTTTGATAAAAAAAGAGTAGCTCAAGAAACACTTGATAATTATACAAAAACTTATCATCAGGCAATGGCTTTTTGGGAAGTGGGCACTAAAACAAAAGTTGATGTATTGTTTGCACAAACTAACATGGAAGATGCCAGAGCACAATTGATTTCAGCAGAAAATAACGTTGATATAGCATATTCTCAACTGAATAATGCTATGGGTTTGCCTTTTTCTGATCCTTATATGATAGATACATCTCTAAGATATGAGCCTGTTACAATAACCATGAGAGAAGCGGTTGAAATAGCAAACGAATCTCGTCCTGACTTAAAAGGGGCAATGCTTAATGTTGATGCTGCTAATCAAGGGGTGAAGTTAGCTTGGAAAACTTTTTTACCAAGGCTTGAATTTCAGGCAAATTTTGCAAAGGGCGGTGTAGATAGCTGGACAGACAGAGATTGGTATAACTATGGCGGATTTTTGACTTTTCCTACGGTAAATCCTGTATTAATCAGAAATCAAATCAAAGAGGCAAAAGCAACTTATCAACAAGTGCAATATGATACAAAAGCACAAATTAATGATATATATTATGAAATTCAATCCGTTTATACAAGATTAAAAGACGCAAAAGCAAGAATACCTGTTGCAAAAACTGCCATGGATAAAGCAATTGAAAATTATGAGCTTACTTCAGGCAGATATAAAGTCGGTTATGGTGATGTAATTGAATTAAAAGACGCTCAAGTTGCCCTTGCAACTGCAAAAATGAATTACTATCAAACAATTTATGATTATAATTCAGCCAGAGCTAACCTTGAAAAATCAATCGGTCAAACTCTAAAACCCGATACATCAGAATTAATTGATAATTCATCAGACGATATTTAAAAAATTAAAGGATAGAATTTGACAAAACAAACATAGTAAAATATGGCTAAAATTATTACTTTGATTTGTTGAATATAGAATTTTGGTGAAAAAAGATAGAAAATGCTTGCAATTAACAATAAGAAAAATTCAATTTGAACATAAATATATTCTTTAATATGAAAAGAAGTTTTAAATCTTATAATTGCAGGCAGAAAAGTTATGCATATCATTGCTGTTAAAAGAAAAATTGAACCTATTAGAAAATATTTTGTTTGTCTTTTCATTTCTTTAAAATTCCGTTTTTAGTTTTTTAAGCGAATTATTTATAAGATTTTGAAATTCTTTTGCATCGTTTTTTGGAAATAGTATTTTACACAATATATCATAGCGCAATAATCTTTTAAATAAAACTGTTTTATCAGAGCTTGAATTTGCGATGATAATTTTATTTGCTTGGCTTTCAATTAATCTTTCATTTTCTTTCAGGCGATAATTTTTTGCTAATCTTCCGTATAATTCAAAAATTATCTCTTTCTTGTATTCGAAATTATTTTCGCTTTCATCTATCGGAATAATTTTAACAATATCTTCAATTGATATTGTTTTATTTTCGTCTTTTTCTTCATCATAAAAATGAAAGTAGATGTTGTTTTCGTTTCTTTTGATGTCGATTGGTTTTAGAATATAGGTTTTATTTTGTAGTGTAATTATTTTAGTTATTTTGTTTTTATTTATAAATTCTTCAAAAGCACTGACTTTATTGCCGTAATCTGTTTGATTTTTGGCATTTTTAAATAATTCCAGTTTTTTTAGTGTTTCATTATATTTTTCTTTTGAAGACAAGAGAAGAATTTTCTCGAGAACTGCTTTAAGCTTTTTTGTTCTTTTCTTGCTTGAATTAAAATGTGATAACACTAAAAGATGAGCAATAATACTTGTGTCAATGTTTGTCAGGTCGAATATATTGCTAAAAGCCCTCACTTTATAATTAGGACTATCCTTAATTATTTCAAAACCGGACTGCTTAATTTCTGTTAAATGTTTAAAAAAAGCACCTGATTTAATATTATATTTTTCAATTAGTTCTTCTTTGTTTGAATATTTTTTTAATAGTTCATAAAGAATTTTAATTGAGTTTTTATCAGTCTGTTTTGTTGTCATAAGATGATTTTAAAATCTCCAATTTTTCAATAATTAAATCTTTAATTCTGCCTTTTGAAATATAGGTTAAATCGGGGCAAAATTCAAAAAGTCTTTGAACTAAATAAAATTCATCTACAATTGGTGCTTGAATTTCATAGTAGTTTTCATCAAAATCATTGACTTTTTCTTTTGGGTCAAATTGTGCATTTTTCCAAGCACTTTTTAATACCCTATATGTTATTGTATCTGTTTCAATATCAAACATTACTTTTTTTCTGATTATTTTTTTAATCATATAAATTCTGTCAATCGGGAGTTTTGAGAATGTTTTTGTTCCTTTAATTATTCCTTCAATATAGAGCCTGTTTGATGTTGAAGAGGATTTTATTTTATCAATATGTATTTCAATCGGTTTATTTGTGCCATAGGGTAAAATATAATCGATTAAAATTATATCTTTATCTTTGCAATGATTTTCCAATTTATAAATTAAATCCCAGTTTAATTCGGAATAATAACTGAAATCTAAAAGTTCATATTTTAATTCTTCATTTTTTATTAACTTAGAGATTTTATAAAAAAATCTCATGACCATTCTTATTGTTTTATAGTCTTTTTTGCTTATAACAATCTTTTTTATGTCGTTTAGAGCTTTTATGTTGTCTTTTGATAATTCAAAATCATAATAAGAACTGTCAATATAATAATTTAATCCTTCTTTTTTAATTTGGATATTATTGTCTTTGAGTTTTTTCAGGTAATTATTCAGGGTTGCAAGAGAAATTTTATTGTCAAGCGAGCTAAACTTTTTGAGAATTTCTTTTTTGCTTAATTTATTCTCTAATAAAAGATTTGCTAAAAATAGCGTATTGTATGTGCTTTTAGCGTAATTCATAAATAAATTATATTAAAAAAAATTCAACTGCTCAATTGTGGTTTTATTGTCGTACAAATGTAGTAAATTAATGTTAAAAAGCACTATTTTAGCTAAAAACGGCTATAATAAAAGTTATAAATAAGGTTATATAAGGATTACACTATGATTAGCGATGTTGAATTTGAGCAATTGATTGAAAAATATAATTATTCTTATAAGCCTAAGGAAATAGTAAAAGGCAAAGTTGCAGGCTATGACGGCAACTTTGTTTTAGTGGATATATGTGCAAAAACAAATGCAAAGTGTCCGTTAAATGAAGTTTTAATGTCTAAAGAACAAGATATTAAAGATGTTTTAAAATTAAATGAAGAATATGATTTTGTTATAAATAGCCCTGAAGATGAAGACGGTGTTTTTTATCTTTCTCATAAAAAAGTTATGCTTTCTCATAATTTAGAAATATTAGAGGAAAAATTTAAAAACGATGAAACCGTTATAGGTTCAATAATTTCAATTGTAAAAGGCGGTGTGTGCGTTAATGTTATGGGTGTAAAGGGTTTTGTTCCTTCGTCACAGATATTGTCTGAGGATATGAAAATAGGGCAAGAACTCGAATTTAAAATTCTTGCGCTTGATATGAATAAAAGTAATTTTGTTTTATCAAATAAGAAAGTTTATCAAGAATCAATTGAAAATGTTAAAAAAGAAATTTTAGATAAAGTCGAACTTAACATGGTTGTAAAAGGCAAGGTTGTAAGGATTGCAGACTTTGGCGCGTTTGTTGATATAGGGGGAATTGACGCGTTATTGCCTTTATCTCAAATATCTTGGAGCTGGATAGATAATCCGAGCGATGTTTTGTCATTAAATGAAAAAATAGATGTTGAAATTATAGGAATAGATAAAGAAAAGCAAAGAATTTCCTTGAGTTTGAAATCATTAGAAAAAAACCCTTGGCTTGACGCTAAAGATGAATTGGATATTGATAAAAAAGTTAGAGGAAAAGTTACAAGAATAAAGCCTTTTGGTGCTTTTGTTGAGGTATATCCTAAGGTGGAAGGGCTTTTAAATAAATATCAACTTCAAGAATATAAAAAGCATTACAACAAAGATTTATTGGAACAAGACGAAATTGATGTTGTGATTAAAAAATTTGATGTAGAAAATCAAAAGATTAATCTTGATTTAATTTAAATTTTTTATAATGAGAAAGAGTAATAAGATTAGAATTTTTTAATTCTTTTTCTCTGTTTTCAATAATTTCTTGATGAGTATAATTTAAAAAAGGGTCCTTATAGGTTATTGCGCTTTTTGTATATAATTCTCCTAATTCATAATTATTTAGCGGATTAACTATATTTTCTTTATTGAATGAAGCACAAGTGCCTATTATTTTATTATCTTTTAGGGTTTTTCCCAAAAATAAACCTGTGTTCAACAGTGCTTTTAAAACGGGTTTTGAATGATTATATGTGCAATATAATCCATTTTTATCCAATAATTTTGAAATATAAAAAATTAATTCTTCACTCCATAATTCACTTTGTTTATACGGCGCAAAACCGTCATGGAAAATGATGTCATATTTTTTATCTAAATTTTTTATAATTTTTCTAACATCATCAATATAAAAATGAATTAAATCATTTCTTTCTATGTTAGATTTAATTATCTTATCTATGTCATCTCTGTATTTAAATTTGTAAGACTCAAGAATTAGATTTTTATTTATTTCAATACAATCGATTAAAGTAATATTTTTAAAGTTTTCAATGGCACATTTTGTGTTATAGCCTATGCCATAACAAATATCGAGAATTTTTAGAGGTCTTTTATCAATAATTTTAGCCGGTTGAACAAATTTTTCAAAGGCTTCTGTTTTAGCGCCATATTTTGAATGAAAAATTTCATCAAGAGTTTTGTCATACAGCCCTAAGGAGCCGTCTTTTGTTTTGATTATTTCGATATTATCATCCAGCATAAAAAAATAATAAAATAAAAAGGCAGTTTTTTTCAACTGCCTTTAATATATTATACGGATACAAGACCTTCTTTAATTGCCTTTACGGCTGCTTGGACTCTATCATCCACGCATAATTTTTGCAAAATTGAACAAACGTGTGCTTTTGCTGTATGCACTGAAACAATTAATTCTTGGGCAATTTCTGTGTTAGATTTCCCTTGAACCAAAAGTTTTAAAACTTCACTTTCTCTTTCTGTTAATTTTGCTTTTATGTCCATGGAATGACCTGAATTTAAAATTTCTGTGTTTTCAGGTTTCGGGAATAATTTAAGTGCTAAATGTGCAACATTTGAATCTATCCAACACGCACCTTTTGCCACGTTTTTAATCACGTTTGATAATGTGTTTGGGTCAATATCTTTCAGGCAATATGCGCTTGCGCCTGAACCTAAAGAAGCAACAACTTCTTCTTCTCTATCGTGAGAGGTCAAAATAATTACTTTTGTATTTGGGGAAATTTCTTTTACTTTGCTTGTTGCTTCAAGTCCGTTAATCCCCGGTAGACCTAAATCCATAAGTACAACATCGGGTTGTTCTTTTTTAATTATTTCTAAGCCTGTTTCGGCGTTTTGTGCTTCTGCTATAACATTAATGTTTTCAATTTCATTAAGAGCGTACCTTAAACCTACTCTTGTTAGCTTGTAATCTTCAACAATAATTACTCTTACATCCTTTGTTTGAGCTGATTTAACAGTTTGTTGAACCATAGTTAATAATCCTTCCTCTTTTGTATCGTTATATATTGCCTATGGATTAATACTAATTGATTGAGCCTAAATAACCAATTAGCCCACTGTCTAATTTAATATTGTCCTCTTTGGCAATAAAAAGCCTTTTAAGCAGCTCCAACAGAGGTTTCGTTTTCTTCTTTTTCTTTTAATTGTTTTTGTTTTATTAATTTTCTTTTATAAATAACGCTGCTTAAAAGATTATAAGCATTTTCGTTATTTATGCAGTTAATGTGTATGGCATCATCGGTTAGTTCAATATCTATTGATTTTGTTTCAACAAAATCTGATTTAAAGCCTGTTATCTGTATTATTCTGTTTTTCAGAATAGACAAGGGTAAGGCAATAAATTCTTCAAATGAATCTAAGATTTTATTTTTGCTTTTCATTAAAATTAATTATAACAAATAAGCTGATTTTTTTGTATAATATTAAAACATGTTTAGATTAAATAAAGGAAAAACAAATGTCAGAAAATTTATACCATGAAATTACGCCCGAGGGTTTCGGTATTGCAATAGAAAAAGATAAAGATTTATTTTCGGATAAATCAGATTTTCAAGAAGTGGATGTTTTCCATTCTCGTGCTTTCGGTAATGTGCTAACTTTAGATGGATTGATGATGGTAACTGAAAGAGATGAATTTTTCTATCATGAAATGATAGCCCATATTCCTATGTTAACTCATAAAAACCCTGAAAATATTTTAGTTATCGGCGGCGGTGACGGTGGAACCGTTAGAGAATTATTAAAACACCCCTCTGTAAAACACATAGACATGGTTGAAATTGACAAAATGGTTATAGACGCTTCAAAAGAATTTTTCCCAACTGTGGCTTTAGAATTAAACAATCCAAAAGTTGATGTTAGAGTTGAAGATGCAATTGATTTTATTAAAGGCAAAGAAGATGTTTATGATGTTGTTTTAATTGATTCAACAGACCCAATAGGCCCTGGGGAAGGCTTGTTTAACGAAGGCTTTTATAACAATGTTAAAAAAGCTTTAAAAAAAGGCGGTATTGTTGTTCCTCAAACAGAAGGGCCTTTTGCGCAAAGTGAAAACATGAAAAAAACCTATGCGCTATTAAGAAAAGTATTTAAAAATGTGGCTCCTTATTGCGGTCCTATGCCTACATATCCAGGGGGGTATTGGTCTTGGGGCTTTTGCTCTGATGACGTTGAAATTCCATTGGATTATACAAAAATTGATGAAAAAAGAGCGCAAGAAATTTCTAAAACTTGTAAAATTTATAACAGAAGGCTTCATAGCGCAGTTTTCTGTGTGCCCAATTTTGTTTCAGAGTTAGCTAATGGATAATATTTTAAAAACAAAAGAATTAATAAAAGGTTTAAAGGGGGAAATAACCATTCCCCCTGATAAATCTATTTCTCATAGGGCTTTGATTTTTGGAGCTTTGACCAATTCAAAAATCAAAATAAAAAATCTTTCAAAAGGCGAAGATTGTATTTCTACTCTTGAGATTTTAGAAAAATTAGGGGTAAAATATGAATTCATTTCTGAAAGAGATTTAATTTTAAATTCATCAGAAGGCTTGAGTGCCTCAAAAAAAGTTACCCTAAATTGTAATAATTCAGGGACAAGTGCAAGATTGTTATCAGGATTATTTTCAAGATGTGATTTTTCTTGTGTTTTAATTGGTGATAACAGTCTTTCAAAGCGTCCGATGAAAAGAATAATTGAGCCTTTAGGGCTTATGGGAGCTAAGATAAAATCAAATGATAACAAGCTTCCATTGGAAATTGAAGGGACAAAATTAAAAGCAATTACGTATTATTCTCCTATATCTTCTGCTCAGGTTAAAAGTGCGTTGATTTTGGCAGGGCTTGGAGTTGATGAACCAACAAGAATATATGAAAAAACTCTATCCAGAAATCATTCTGAAATAATGCTTTCGTATTTAGGGGCGGATATTAAAACAGGACAAGACGATAAAGGATATTTTGTCGAAGTTAAAAAGTCAAAATTAATTCCAAAAGATATAGAAATTGCGGGCGATATTTCTTCTGCTGCGTTTTTTATGGTTGCAGGCGCAATTGTTCCAAATTCTGATATAACAATTAAAAATGTCGGAATAAATCCTACAAGAACAGGGATTTTAGATGTATTCAAACAAGCTGAAATTGATTTTACAATATTAAATAAGAGAAAGGTTTCATCTGAACTTGTGGGCGATATTAGGGTTAAGTATACAAAAAACATTAAACCTTTTGAAATAAAAGGTGATTTAATTCCAAGATTAATTGATGAAATCCCGATTTTAGCCGTTTTGGCTTCTAAAATACAAGGAATAAGCACAGTATCTGACGCTCAAGATTTAAGAAACAAAGAATCAGACAGGATAAAAACCATTGTTGATGCATTTTTGAGCCTTGGAATAGATATAAAAGAAAAACCGGACGGTTTTATAATTAACGGATGTGCGGAAATTAATAAATCGGCTATTCTTGAAACACATTTAGACCATAGGCTTGCAATGAGCTATTATGTATTATCTTTAATTAACAATCAATCCATGGAAATCAAGGGTTTTAATTGTGTAAACACTTCATTTCCGGAGTTTTTAAAACTCATGGATAAATTAAAGAATTGATTTCCCTTTTTGCCAAAGTCCGTTCGTTTGCAACCTTAGCTATTTTTAACATGCTATTAAACTAACTATCGTCTTAATTAGCACGCTCTTGTATTTCATAAATCAATAAAATTACTCAAGGGAAAATTAATTGTTGCTAACTAAAATTGTTCTAAAAGCTGCCAAGCTTCTAACGGATAAACCTTTTGAGGTTTCTTTTTGTTCACGTGCGATATTAAAGATTTTTACTATTCTCCTGATTTCATCAGCACTTTTTGTAGAGTTTGTAGCATAAACATTTTTAATTCTTTCAGGGGAAATGTTAAATAGTGCGTTTAATTCAACTTCTGTCATAGCTTTTCTCTCAATTAACTATTTAATACCTTATGTATTAATAAAGTATTTAAAATATAATCAATTGCATAAAAAGCTCAAAAGTTTACAAAAGTTAACACTATATTTTGCCCAAAACATTCAATTTGTAGTCAGGGGCCACTTCTTCAAAGCATATAGTCGGGATATCCATAAATAATTGTGAAACAAGAATGAAGATAACCTGTCTGTATTGTTGCGGTGCAATTAAAACAGCATTTTGGTTGATTAAATCATCCTTTGTTTCTTTGAGGATTTTTTTGAATTTTGTAAATTTGGATAGGTCTATTTTAACGCTTGATTCTTCATTATTTGTTTGTTTTTCTAATAATTCCAATGTGTCATTATCTACTTCATAGGCAAAAATTTCTTTATCTTTATTAGATACGCTTTGAGAAATCTGCCTTGAAAGTGCCATTCTTAATTTGTCCAATAAATCCGCTTTATTTGGATCATCAGAAAAATCGTTTAATTTTTCAAAAATATAAACAATATCTTTAATGCTTACTTTTTCTCTGATTAATTGACTTAAGAGATATTTAAGCTCCGAAATACTGATATAATCACCTAAAATTGTATCAGTAAGGAATGAATTTTGGTTGCTTACAAATTCGACGTACCTGTTTAAATCATTGTAATCAAAGATTTCATCAACATGTGCAATAGAATAATAGCTTAAATATCCTGCTATATATTCGGCAGGCTCAATTCCTTCTACCCAAAAATTTTCGCATTGACTTTTTTCAATCCAGACTATTTTTCTTTTGGTTAGAGGGTCTTTAGCTTTATAAGAATTTTTTGGAAGCTTGTCTATATTTAGTTCATCTTCAAAAAATGCAAGATGATTAGGATAAGCTTTTGAGTTTATAACGCTAACTCCATGGATATTGATTGAAAAATCATAAGCATCTAAAGATGTATTTTCGATAAATTGTACTTTTGGGATAATATAACCTAGTTCATGGGTTAATTCTTGTCTTACTTTAACGGTTTGAGATAAAAGATTTTTTTCGGTTTTTAAGTCGCAAAGAGAATAGTTTTCGCTTGACAGGCTGATTGAAAGTTTTTCTTCGCCTAAGAATTTAACCATTTTAGACGGCGCCAAGATGTCTTTTAAATCTTTTTTTAAGTTGTTTAACTCATCAATATCTTTTTTGATTTCATCGTTTAAAATTTCTCTTTCTTCGTCTTTTGATGTTTCAAGAAATTTTTTGACACGTTCGATTTTGTCTTTTTTATCTCTGATTTTCTTTTGCAAATTTAGGCAAAGTTCATAGGGCTCTTCTTTAGAATATAACATTTTTTCAACAGAATTTCTGAAGCTGATAATGTCGTCATTTCCTTCTGTTTCTTGATTTTCAATTTCTTTTACAAAGATACAGTTGTAAACTATTTTTGAATTTTGCTCCGCTTCATAAATAGAATATAATTCCCAGCCTGATACAGACATTGCATTAAGCGTGTTTTCAAGCATTAGAGCGTCTTCTGTCGGAATTTGTTTAATGGAATATTCTTGTCTAAATTGTTTCATCATATTTTTAGTTTAACATCATTTGAATTATTTTAAAGTATTTTAATTTGTAAATTATTATAAATTAATCTTTTTTGTAAATTAAATATGCTATAATTGTTTTAAGATGAATTTTAAAAATTTCATTAAAAGATATATTGATTTTAGTTTCAATAAATTCAATATCATCCCAATAACTGTCTTAATTATAAATTTTCTGGTCTTAAGGGTATTTAACATAACTGTAATTTATGAAAACAGTTGGCTTGAAAATATTCAATTGGTTGCCTTAATAATCCCTATTTTCTTTGCCCTGAAAGTAAAAAGTCATAAGGCTCTTTTTAATTTTGCTGCTATGTTTTTAATTTTGATGATTGGAAGAGAAATCAGCTATGGCAGAGTGTTTTTTGGTGCAATAGAAGGGCAGCCTGACGGGTTTTATCAATGGAGCGATTATAAATACGGTTTTTTAGCTAATTATATTGTAGCTATTTATATTGTATTTATGTTTTTATATGGTTTGTTTAATAAAATTTATCTTGATATTCCTTTGATATTAAGAAAAATCAGATTGCCGTTTTGGTCTGTTTTTGGCTGCGCGTTGTGTACATTTGCTCAAATTTTAGGCGAGGGCATACTTCACAACACTGTTTTAGAAGAAACGGCAGAGCTTGTTTTATATACAATTATAGCAACATTGGTTATATATTATTATAGAAGATTAAAACGTCCTATTCGTCTAAAACAGATTCATCAATAATTTCATCTGTTGAATTTTCTTCTTTTTTCTTGGATTTATTCTTGGATTGCTTTTCTGATAATTCTTTTTCTTTAAGCGTTTTCATAAGCATAATGGAACCTGCATTTGCCATAGCAAGCCCGTTTAGAGAAGCACGAAGCTGCGCGGATCTGTCTTGAAAATTATTTTGTTCTTGAATTTCTTCTTCGGCCATTTCTTGAGCAAAATATTCTCCGCCTTGTCCCATTTTTTCTTCTGACATTTTATTTGCCATAGCAGAGCCGTCACTTGCTTTAAAATAACCGCTAACAGGAGTTATGCCTCTGTTGTCGACCATTATTTTACCTCGTGCAAAATATTTTTATGATAATAGCATTTTTTAAAGTAAAAAACAACACTATTTTACTATACAAAACATGAAACAAAAATTTTTTGCGCTTGGTTAGCTTTTAAAGAAAGTTTTTATTCTTTCAATTGCTTCTTTTTCGCTATAGCCTTGGCTTTTTGGTTCGCAATTTCCCCAAAGAGCTAAAATAGTTTCGATTTTGGGGTTATCTTTGCAAGAATTTATGTTGTTTATATTGTCATCCACAAATATTGCTTTTTGATAGTTGTTTTTTCCCATATAATTTTTGAAAAATTCGCCTTTTGATGAGAATTTATCTAGTTCATCTCTTGCAAAAACTTTATTTTCATCAATGTTAAAATTGTATTCTTTAAATCTTTTTAAAATGGATGATTTATTTTTTTTAGACGCAACAACTATGTCGATTTTTTCTTCATCATAGAAATCTTTAATATCAAGGAAAAATTGATAAGGTGTTTCTAATGTTTGCCAAAAGTCATAATGATTTTTTATTAAATCTGCTCTGATTTGAAGAAATTTTTGGCAAAATTCTTCTTCTTTTTTTATGTTTCTGTTTGAAATCAAGTTTTTATAT
Organism: uncultured bacterium; assembly: GCA_949282195.1. Lineage (GTDB taxonomy): Bacteria > Cyanobacteriota > Vampirovibrionia > Gastranaerophilales > Gastranaerophilaceae > RUG14156. Next base: position 18,254 of record CASDOW010000006.1, read on the forward strand.
TGCGCTATAATATCATCTTCTTTAGTATTAGAAAAAAGAAGATGATTGTAGTAGAAAAACATCCAAATATTGTAAACAAGAAATTTATATTTAGAAAAAAGCTTATAAGAGCTTTCTTCAACCGGCTCAAATAAATCAATACCTGTTTTAATATATCTGTTTACAAGATATACTTCTTTTATGGTGTCAAAAAGCACTCCGTCAAAATCTAAAAATAATATTTTCTTCATACAAAGAAAATATCACAAAAACTAATAGCTATAAAGCCTGATTTTAGGTCTTATATTTTGGCTTTTAATTTTTTCGGCAAGAGCCTGAAGTCTGTATTCTCTATATTCTGTAACTAAAGAACCTAAATAATCATTGGATTTTTCGTCTTCAAAAAGAGAATGTAATTTTTCATACTTTTCCATTTTTACTCCATCCATAACAATAGTAATATCTTATGTATATATAAAGTATTTTTGATGAAAAAAAGTGCTAAAAAAATTAAAAAATTAGTAACATTTTTAATATAAAAATTAAAGAAATTATGACAAAGATGATAAATAATGCGTGTTTTAGCTTATTATTTTTCTTTTGTTTTTTGTTTTTTTTCTTTTTGTTGTTTTTGCTGGGGGCATTAATATTTTGTTTTAAATTTTTCTTTGCTTGTTTAACTTTCTCTTTTATTTTCTTTTGAGTCGGGGTTAGTTCTTTCTTTTTGTATTTTTTTGCATTGTTTATATAATTTTTATCGCTAAAACCGTTTTCATCTTTTTTTTCAACTTGAGAATTAAATTCACCTTGTTTTGTGTTTAAGAGTTCTTCTTTTTGCTCTTGTGCTAATTGGACGTATTTTTCTACAAGTTTATTTTCTTTTAGAGGCTTTTGAGTAACCAAAAGAGTGATGTCAAATTGCAGTTTATTGATTTTTTCATCTTTCTTTTTTGAATATGCGTAATTAATTCCTGCTTCAAAGGCTCTCTCAAGTCCTTCAAGGGTATCTTTTGGGCTTATGTCTTCTCCGTGAGCTGATTTATTTCCTAATTTTTTAATAAAAAATAAATCATCAATGAATTCTTTTTCTTTTTCTGTTTTAATTTTGTCTTTAAGGCAATTCAGTGTATCATCAAAAGTTAAATTGGGGTCATTATGGTTTAAGATTTTTTTTGCCATTTTTTCGGCAAAAATTCTCAACTGAACGCAAGTTTGATTAAAATATTCATCTCGAAATAATTTTTCTGAGTCTAAAATTATTTCATAAAGTTCTTTGTCGACTGTTTTTAAAAAATCAAAATTACTTGCCATTTAGGTTATTGTGCTTTTTTTCTTAGAATGATGATGAATTTATCGATTAATTCGCTAAGCATAAGTGAAACTTTGCGATAATTCAAAATTGTGAAATCAACCGTTTCTGTTTCAAAAAGCCTTTTTTGGTCATTATCGGTTATGCTTAAGCGAACAAGCGCATTTGCAACGCCGTCATATTCAATTGCCATTGAAGCATTAACATCCTTTGATGAAACGCTGAAAAGAGATTTTGTTCCTGTGTAGGAGTTGATTGCAAATTCTTGCCTTTTAATTTTCAAGATATTTTCATATTTTTTAAATACCGGCGCAATAACTACTTTCAGTTTTCTTTGATATGCCTGATTGAAAAGCCTTATGCTGTTTTTGTCGAAATTATTTTGTGCTTCATTTAAAGGAGGTAAATCTTGGTTTTCATTGAAGCCGTTCATTTCTTTTTGTTTTTCAATAATATTTTTAGGGCTTTCAAGCATGATTTTGTTTTCTTGGGTATTAGAATAAAAATCAGAAGCCACAATTAGAGAATTTGTATTTTCGCTTGCTTTTTCAAGGGCAGCTTCCAAGGCTTCTTTTATATCTTCAAATTTTTGTTCCTGAACTTCAACAACACCTGCATTAGCACCCGAATCAATGCCAAGGTTTGTGTTAATTCTTTCAAATACGCTATATGCGCCGTTTAGTTTTGTTTTTTGAAGATATACATAGAATTTATCTACATCTTTAATTATTATTGAGTCATTCAAACGAATTGATTTTTTAATGATTTCAATGAATTCTTTGGGATTTTTGTAGTTGGGGTATTTTTTATCAGGAGCAATCAAAAGAATACAGGCTCTTTGAGAGTATTTTCTTGATTGAGCTATTTCATTTTTCAAAAATTCATCGCAATATTTTTGAGTGTAAACCCCTGTATCAGGTTGCACAACCCCTAAAGTGGTTAAAAAATTTGTTTGAGATTCGATATTTAAATTTAACTCATTCTTTTGTAAACACCAGATAACCCTTATTAATAATTCATAGTCAATAATGGGCATAAATAATACATCGCTTATGCCGTTATCAAAGGCTTCAATTATAATTTCTCTTGAACAATTTTCGTTTATCAAAAGTATGGGCAGATTTTTGTAGATTTCTTGTTTTTTAAGGCTTTTAATCAGATTGATTGCTTGAATATTGTTGTTGTCGCAATGTAAAATTAAAACATTGGGATTAAAACCGTCAAACATGTTTTGGGCTTCTTCAATAGAGCAAGATTTAATCTTATCAAGATTTCTCAACAATACTAATTTTTGAGAAATTTGATTTATTAATTCCTGTCTGTTACTAACTATTACGACGGTGTTCACATCTGCCATTAAATACTATTACTCCAAAATAATTCTACTTAATTATTACAATACTACAAAAACCGCTTTTGTAAAAGAAATTTAAAAAACATAACATACCTGATTTAAAGTCCTCTTAATTTACGACGACAAAAATTAACTGTTTGCTAGAATAAGTTTATGAAAGATTTATTAAAAGATAACAAAGTAATTTTAGTTTTAATCATACTATTGGGTTTAGCCTTAAGATTGTGGAATTTAAACAAGCCCGAAGGGTTGTGGAATGATGAATATATTACATATTCAATTTCAATGTTGAAATTTCCTTTTGATTTTTTTGACGGAATCAGAACAAATTGCCATGCACCCTTGCATTATTTTTATTTAAAACTTTGGATGATGATATTTAAAAATTCCGATTTTATGTTGAGATTATCATCTTTAGTTCCTAATATTTTAGGCTGTTTTGTAATGTATCATGTCGGAAAAAATTATCAAACAAAATTTCATTCAATTCAAATCGGTTTAGCTTGTGCTTTGATTGCTTCTATCAGTTCATTTTTAATTTATTTTTCTCAGGAAGTTAGAATTTATTCAATGATATTTTTCTTGTCTTCAATGATTTTATTATATTCGATAAAAATGTTTGAAGCGCCGTCAAGGAAAAATGCCGCTTGGCTTAGCGTGTTTTCCGTTTTGTTGATTTTAGAGCATACAATCGGTTTTGTGTATGTTTTATTTAATATTTTCGGTTTAATTGCATTCAGACCTAAAAAGAAAAAAGAAACAGATTTATACATGCCGATTGTGGCGGGCTTAATTTTGTGTTTACCTATAATACCTTTTATTTTAAGAATATTTGTTCATCCTACTTATTTTTCTCAATGGTGGGCACCATTTAGTTGGTCTAAGATATTTTTCTATTTTACGGATTTATTCTCGCCTGTTTTAAAAAACATAACAAATTCACCTATGAGTTTTTATCATCAAATAATTAACCATGATGTTATTAATATTGGGTTTGTTATGTTTGCTCTTGTTCCTGCGGGAATTTGCTTAATGATGATAATAAAATCCAATATAGATTCAAAAAGAATTAATAAATATCTTTTAACTGTATTTTTAGCAACATTTTTAACAATATTAATTACTGCAATTGCAGGAAAAATAATCTTTTTAACAAAATATTTAACTGAATTATATCCGATTTTAATTTTAATGACAGCAATAGGCTGGGCGCAGTTAAATTCAAAAAGTACAAAAATCACTCTTGCAACAATTTATGTTTTTATGACTTTGTTTTTCATTGTTGTTTCTCATACATCCGCTATAAGACTTGTTAGACAAGAAGGACAAAGATTGCCTGTTTTGGCTATGCAAAAAATGGGTATCAAAAAACAAGATAAAATTCTATTTTTATTTTATCCAAAGACACATTTTACAAAATATTATAACGATAACGACTATATAGCCATGTCAATTGATAAATATAATTTTCCCTATGTTTTAAATGCGGGAACGACTTATGACGCTTTTTTAAACGGACATTCGATTTATAAAGTTTTTTTTTAAAAAACAATTCACCTTTGTTGGATGAAAAGTTGAACAAAGAAATTTTATCTGATATGAAAAAGGGGCAAAAGCTTTTTGTGGTTGATCTTGAAAGCGTCAGTTTATATAGCGATGAGCAGATGAAAAATCTTTTATCGGATGAAGGAAAATATAATAAGACCCCGTTTTTATTTTTAATTGCTTCATATATGAGAAATAAATCTCTTGATTGGGCGGCTCGTAATCTTTTATATCAAGGAAAAATAAAAACAGGCTCTTGGATGATTTATTCTTTTGTTAAAACATAGTTTAAAAAAGTAAAATTTGTTTGTTTATAAATTATGTTTTTGTTATCATCTAGCTATGTATGATATTATTCATTTCGATGAGTTAAATTCAACAAGCGCTTACGCTCATCAACATCTTGAGGAGTTGAAAGATTTTCAAGTGATATCTTGTGACCTGCAAACACAAGGACATGGTCAATTTGAGCGTAGTTGGTATTCGTCAAATAAAAATGGCGGTAATTTATATATTTCCCTGATTTTAAAACCTCAAAATTTACTTCATCTTAATGAATTAACAAGATTTGCTGCTCTGATTGGCGCAAAAACTCTTGAAGAATATGGACTGAAACCCCATTTTAAATATCCTAACGATATATTAATTGAAGGAAAAAAAATAGCAGGGATTTTGGCCGAGTCTGAATTTATCGGACAAAATTGCAAAGGCGTTATTTTGGGCTGCGGAATTAATTTAAATCTTGAAGAAGATGAATTGAAAAATATCGACCAAAAAGCAACATCAATCTTTGTTGAAACAAATAAAAGAGTTGATAAAAATGAATTTTTAGATAGATTTTTATCAAATTTTAAAGAAGAATATAATGACTTTTTAAAAAACGGAATAAAAGGAGAAATACTATGTTAAACCCTGAATTATGGACAACAGGCGGTACGGCAATGGTTGTCGGAATGGGAATTGTTTTTTCATTTCTGATAATTCTTGTTGGCGCAATCGCCCTAATGGCAAGATTTGTTGAATTTTTAAACAAAGTTTGCCCTCTACCTGTTGTTGAACAAAAAGCAAAAAAAGTTAAAACAACAGATGACGCTGATATTGCTCTTGCAATTGCGGTTGCTGTTGCTCAAGGTTAATTTTTTAAGTAAATACGATTTATGAGGATAAAAAAATGACAAAAAAACAAATTAAAGTTATGGATACGTCGTTTCGTGACGGTTTCCAATCAATTTACGGAGCTAAGGTTTTAGTTGATGATTTTATTCCTGCGCTTCAAGCTGCGGTTAATGCAGGTTTAAGACATTTTGAAACAGCCGGCGGTGCTCGTTTCCAAGCTCCTATATTTTTCTGTAATGAAAACGCTTTTGAAACAATGGATAAAATCAGAGCCGCTGTTGGTCCTGATGTAGTTCTTCAATCATTGGCTCGTGGTGTTAATGTTGTTGGTTTAAATTCTCAACCTCGCGATATTATTGACTTACACGCAAAAATGTTCGCTAAACACGGCGTTAATGTTATTAGAAACTTCGACGCATTAAATGATGTTAACAATTTAATTGATTCAGCAAATTCAATTAAAAAACATGGTTTAAAACACGAAGTTACAATCACAATGATGGAACTTCCATATGGTTGTGAAGGTGCTCATGACGTAGCATTTTACGAAAGAGTATTAAGAAACATTCTTGATTCAGGACTTCCTTTTGATTCATTAGCATTTAAAGATGCTTCAGGTACTTCAAACCCAAGAAAAGTATATGAAACAGTTAAAATGGCTCGTGAATTATTGGGCGGCGAAGCTCATATTCGCTTCCATTCACATGAAACAGCAGGAACTGGTTTAGCTGCATATTTAGCTGCTCTTGACGGTGGTGCAGATGGTATTGACCTTGCTATGAAACCTGTTTCAGGCGGTACAGGTCAACCTGATATTATTTCTATGTGGCATGCTTTGAAAGGTACTGAATATGACCTTGGTTTAGATATTAAGAAAATCATGGAAACAGAAGAAATCTTTAAAGAATGTATGAAAGATTATCCGATTTCACCAATTTCATTAGCAGTTAACCCAATCTTAATTCAAGCTCCACTACCTGGAGGTGCTACAGCTACAACTGTTAACCAATTAAAAGATATGGGTATGTTAGATAAATTCCCGAAATTAATTGCAAATATGAAAGAAGTTGTTGAAAGAGGCGGTTTTGCAACAAGTGTTACACCTGTTTCACAATTCTATGCTCAACAATCATTCTTAAATGCTATTACTGACCAACCTTGGGAAAAAGCTAACCCAGGATATGCTAAAATGCTATTAGGTTACTTTGGTAAAACTCCTTGTGAACCTGATCCTGAATTAGTTAAATGGGCTGAAGAAAAAACAGGTTTACAACCAACAAATGAAAAAGTTGTAGATTTGAATGACAAAGACCCTGAAAAAGGTGTTGAAGCAGCTAAGAAAAGATTACAAGAAGCAGGCTTACCTCTAACTGAAGAAAATATCTTTATTTCAGCAGCTTGCAAAGACGGCAATGTTGATAAAGGTATTGAATTCTTACTTGGTAAAGGTACTGTTTCAGTTAATAAAGTTTCAGCTGATAAAAAAGAAGTTTCAACTGTTTCATCAGCTGACGGTTATACAATAACTGTTAACGGCAAAAAATATGCTGTTAAATTGGACGGCTCTAAAGCGGTTGTTAACGGCAAAACATATGATATCGGTGTTAAAGCAGGTGTTGAAGAACAAGCAAAATCTTCTTCAAATGCTGAAGGTCAAGAAGTTAAAGCGGCACTTCCCGGTAATGTTTTACATGTTGAAGTATCTGAAGGCGACGAAGTAGCTGAAGGCGATGTTTTATTAGTTATTGAAGCAATGAAAATGGAAACAGAAATTAAATCTCCTGTTTCAGGTAAAATCTCATCAATTGAAGTTGCTCAAGGCGACCAAATTAAAACAGGTCAAGTATTGGTTGTTGTAGGTTAAGATTGGAGGAAATAAATTATGAATATAGGAGAAGTTTTCCAACAATTATGGCATACAACAGGTATATATAACTTTGTTCAACCTGCTGATCCTAACATTACAAACGTTTGCGAACAATTTATGCATCAATACGGTTCACCTATTATGCTTGTTGTTTGCTTGTTTTTAATGTGGTTAGGTATTAAAAAACAATATGAACCTTTGCTTTTGGTTCCGATTGCTTTTGGCGGTTTCTTGTCAAATATTCCAAACGCTGGAATTGCTGAACCCGGCGGATTTTTAAATATCATTTATGAAGCAGGTATTCACCAAGGTTTATTCCCATTGATAATTTTCATGGGCGTAGGCGCTATGACAGACTTTGGTCCATTATTGGCAAACCCAAGAACTTCGCTATTAGGCGGTGCTGCTCAATTTGGTATTTTTGGTGCATTATTGTTAGCGCTTTGTGTGTTTGGTTTTACTTTGCCGCAAGCGGGCGCAATCGGTATTATTGGTGGTGCGGACGGTCCGACATCAATCTATGTTACATCTAAATTAGCTCCTGAATTATTAGGTGCAATTGCGGTTGCCGCATATTCATATATGGCATTGGTTCCTGTAATTCAACCGCCGATTATGAAACTTTTGACAACTAAAAAAGAACGTGAAATTCAAATGAGTCAATTAAGAGAAGTTTCTCAACGTGAAAAAATTGTATTTCCTATTTTAGTTCTTTCTTTATGTATTTTATTGTTGCCTGATGCTTGCCCTCTTGTTGGTGCTTTGGCTTTCGGTAATTTATGTAAAGAATGTGGTGTTGTTGAAAGACTTTCAAACACAATGCAAAATTCTTTAATCAACATTATCACAATTTTCTTGGGATTATCTGTTGGTTCAAAATTATCAGCAGACCAATTCTTAACTGTTCAAACATTATTTATCTTAATTCTTGGTATTGTTGCATTCTCACTTGCAACTGCAGGCGGTGTTGTAATGGCAAAAATCATGAATTTATTCTCAAAAGATAAAATCAATCCGCTTATCGGTTCAGCAGGTGTATCTGCGGTTCCTATGGCAGCTCGTGTATCAAATAAAGTTGGTTTAGAATATAATCCAAACAACTATTTGTTAATGCACGCTATGGGTCCAAACGTGGCAGGTGTTATCGGTTCAGCTGTTGCAGCGGGCGTATTATTGACAGTTTGTGTTCAATAGTTGAAATATAAAAATAAATAAAAAAGCAGAGTTATTTTTAGCTCTGCTTTTTTGCTTTTTGTCTAAAAATAATTAAATATTGTATAAGATTTTAGATTTCCCTTTTATAAAATCTTTTAACTACGTTAAATGTATGATTTTTTGAAATTTGATTTAACAAAAATTTCTTAAAGTCGAGAATTAATAAGGGGGATAAAGGTAAAATGTTTAGTCCGCAATTGCAAAATTACATAAATTCTTCTTCTCAAGCTCAAGCGTTTAATCGCGTTAATGAGCTAAATCGTTATATAAATTCAATTTATCCTCAGCAACAACAAGAAATTAATAAAACTTCTGCCTTTGATGAGATTTTGGCGGAATCAAAAAAAGAAGTTGAATCAAACAGTGTTTTTGAACTTGATACTCCTCCCATGGTTAAAGAAGATATTAAAACTCTTCCTTTTGGCTCCTTGAGCAGATTAAAAGGAGCGGAAGAAAAAGTATCAAACACTAAAGCTGCAATTTTAGGTTATATCAAAGACGCAAGTGAAAAATATAATGTAGATGAAAAATTAATTAAAGCTTTAATAAAACAAGAATCAAATTTTAATCCCAATGCTGTTTCATCGGTTGGCGCAAAGGGTTTAATGCAGTTAATGCCTCAAACTGCTAAGGCTTTAGGAGTTGTTAATTCTTTTAACCCTAAAGAAAATATCGAAGGCGGAGTTAAATATTTAAAACAAATGCTTGATAAATATAATGGAAATAAAATATTGGCTCTTGCCGCATATAACGCTGGCCCCGGAGCTGTTGATAAATATAACGGTATTCCTCCTTATAAAGAAACGCAAAATTATGTTAAATCTGTATTAGCTAATTACCTATAAAGGATAAGAAAATGGATAAAATAAATCAAATAAATTTTTTTAGAACAAATCGCATGGAGCCATTGGAAGCAAATATTTCAATAAGCTCTGACGATACCAATGTGAAAAGTTTTAAAAACGTTGTGGCTGATATGATGCAAGAATTAAACGAAGTTACAAATAAACCGCAACAACTAACACAAGACGCTATGCTTGGAAAAGCTGATGTCCATGATGTTATGGCGGCAATTGCCCAAAGTGAGATTACGGTTCAAGCGGCAACCACAATAACAGGTAAAATCCTACAAACATATGAGAAAATAATGCAAATACAGATTTAGTCTTAACTTTAGCAGATTATGATAGTATAATTTAATTAATAGAACAATATGGAAAAATTTGACCTAAAAAAATTAACTGAAAATAAGCCTTTTTTATACGCTATAGTGGTTGCTATAGTGGTTGTTTTAGTAATGTTTATTATTATGATATCCGTTATGGTTAGTGTTGGTTCTAAGGGCAATCAAGCGCAAGAAAATCAGATAAAACAGGCTGAAAAAGTTATCAAAAATGATCCTGTAACTCTTTTTACAACGGAAAATACGGGAAAGGCTCTTGAAGTTCAAGCGCTGTTAGCACGCGAGCAAATTGTAGCCACAAAAGTTGATAACGGGTCAAAAGTAAGTATCGTATTAAAAGAATATACTCAAGACCAAAGAGATAGGGCGCTTTTAGCTATTGTTAAAAGCGGGCTCTTAGATGAGCATACAGGCTTAGAAATATTTGATAAGGGCGATTTTACTTCTACTAAAGACGATAAAAAAATTAAACTCATAAGAGCAATTAATGGCGAATTAGCTCGTTTGATAAGGAAAATTCCGCCTATTGAAAATGCGCAGGTATTTATTTCTATTCCTGAACAAACTTTCTTTTCTCAAGATCAAAAACCGACGACAGCAACCGTTCAAATTACTATGCCATCAGGCGAAAGACTTGATAATATGAAAGTAAAAGCAATTTCTAATTTGCTTTTAGGAGCGGTTCATGGGCTTCAAGCCGATAATATTTCAATAACGGATACGAACGGAACTGTTTATAATTCAATAATTGGCGCTTCTGATGATGCTATTGCAAAATTAGAAGAAAACGATAAATACATGCAATCAAAAGTAAACGCTCAATTAGATAAACTTATAGGCAAGGGTAATTATATAGCAACTGTTTCAACATTTTTAACTCAAGCTCCCGTTGAAAAAACAAGCATATTATATGATCCTGATCAAAAAACTTCTGTCTCAGAACAGCAATTCAGTGAAAATTTAGGTGATAATCATAACGATTCAACTACATCCGGCATGAATCCTGTTAGTGTTTATGTTCCTGACGGCGTGAAAGGGGCAGTGCAATCAGGTTCATCAAGCCAAGATAGACAATATTCACGCTCTGCTGTTGAAACTCAATACGGTGTATCTAAAACTCAAGTCAGCGAATTTACTCAAGCCGGAACTATTGAAGAAATAACGGTTGCCGTTTCAATTGAAGAAAATTCAATTCCTACAAATATGAGTTTGTATGAATTAAAAACTTTAATTGCCCATGCTGCAAGTCCTAAAGTAGACCCTGAAAATGTATCTATTGCTTTTGTTGAGTCTAATAGTCTTGTTTTGGCTCCTGAGAAAGAAAACGAACTTCCAAAAGTTGAAGAGTCAGGTAATCCTTGGTGGGTTGTGGGCGCAATTCTTTCAATAGGGCTTATTTTGGGGCTTGGTCATATTGGTAAAAAAGTTAAAGATGAAGCAAGAAAACAAGAAGAAGAACTTGAATATTTAAGACAAATAGCGGCAAATCAAGAACAACAATTAAAAGATGTAACTCAGCAAGCTTCAAATTTAATTGCTCAACAAGAACAAATGGCACAAAGTTTTATTGAACAAAAAAATCAATATGCACTTGCCCTAGAACAGGCAAAATCAGCTGCGGCTGCCACAAAAGCACCAAGACATAATCTGTCTGAGGCTATTGATGAATTAGAGTCTGATTTTAATTCTATGGATGAAAATGAAGCAATAGAAAAAATAAAAAACTGGATTGAAAATGCTTAAATCACCTGAGGATAAAAAGGAAAAATGGCGGAAACAAACGTAAAAACATTTGATTATAAAGCTTTTGCCAAAGACTTGTCCGGTCAAGCCGCGCAGGTTATTCCCAAGGACATTAAAAAACCCGATAGAGATTTTATTGTTGAAATTATCTATCGTTTTTGTGTAATGGCAGGGGACGCTTTAGTTAAGGAGGAAAATTCTAAACTATCTGCTCAAGAAGCAAGCCTTGTTACTCAATTTATCGGTGAATGGATTTTTCATAAATCAGTTGATTTAATTAGAGCGAATATTGACCCTCAATATAGAGAAGGAATTTTGCAAAAAGTTGCTTTTACGGTTTTTGACATAGCCAAAAAGGCAGTTGAAAAGCAAATTCCCCAAGAACAGCTTATATCTTTAGTTGAAGCGCAAGTTAAAAAATCTTTCACAAAAGCAATGGAAGATTTAAAAAATAGAGGCGTAATATCTGAAGAACTTACTAAAAATGCGCTTTCTCAATCTAATATTGACGCTATGGCGCAAGAGCAATTAAAAGAAGAAACAATGACAGATATTGCCTGCATGAGCGATGAGAAGATAATTAAGCTAGCGTCTTTGGCAATTTTGATGAGAAATTTTTCAAGTGAAAAAATGAAAAGCATATTGCAAAAGTTTAATAAGCCTGAAAGAGAAGTTTTGATTAAATATTTAAAAATGCCTGATTTGGAAGAAAAACTGGATACCAAGGCTACTATGAGGTGTTTTGAAGAAATGAAAAATGCATTGCCTGAGGCAGTTACCGTAAGTTACGATAAAGCCTATAAAAAATTGTGTAAAATTGTTAAAAATTCGGACAAAAATAAAATTTTGAATATTATAGAAAATGAAAGACCAAATGTTCAAGAATACATTTTATCTTGTTACAACAATAAAAGAAAAAAAATCCCTGCATATGTTGCAGATGTTATATCTAAATATTTAGAAGAAAATGTTTCATGATAATAAGAAAACAAAATATTCAAAATAAAAAATCTCAACAATCTTCTTCGAATAAGATTACCAAAAAAGGTAATATTATAAAAAAAGAAGATTTACTTTCTGCTGTTGAAGAAGCTTTGGAAAATACAGAAGATATTGAGCCAAAAGCACCTCTCGAAAAGCCAAAAGCAAAAGAAGAAGTAACAGCTGAAAGTTTTGAAAAAATTGATATTTCATCAATTGAATTTAAAGAAAGAGTTGAAAGAAGACGAGGTGACAGAAGACGCGGTTATCGAAGAATTGATGAAAGGTCTTTAGTTTCAAGAGCACAGCAAGAAGCTCATTCAATTAAAGAATTAGCAGCCAGAGAAGGCTATCAAAACGGGCTGAAAAAAGCCCAAGATGAGATAGAGGCAATAAAGGCTTCTTTAAACGAGTTTTTGGCTATGAGAGATGAAATGTATGAGGAGTTTTATCCTCATATTATGGAAATAGCTATGGAAATAGCTAAAAAAATCATTAAAAAAGAAGTAGATTTATCACAAGATGTATTAAAAAATATTATTATGTCCGTTTTAGATGAAATTCATTCTGATTGCGAAAAAGTAACAATAAAGGTAAACCCTGATGATGTCGAATTTGCTTCTGCTTCATTACCTGAAATATTGAATAGCAAAAATATAAGTGCTAAAGTTAATGTGGCTGCTGATGAAACAATAGAAAAGGGCAGCTGTTGTGTTGTTGCAAATAACGGCGTAATAGATGCTAATTTTAAAACACAATTGGCGGTTTTACAGAGTGCTTTTGGAATTTATAAAGGAGGGGTCTAATTGGCAGCTCCTCAACAACAGTCTAATCCGATTTCAGAAATTGCTTTAGCCGGTTTTGTCATAGTTTTAATATTGATTTTGTTATTGGAAATGCCTAATTGGGTTATTAATTTCTCAATCAGTTTCAATATTACACTTGGAATTGTTCTGTTGATGATTTCCCTGTATGTTAATAAACCTCTTGAATTGGCGGCATTTCCTTCAATTCTTTTGATTGGTACTGTGTTTAGGCTTGTTTTATCTATTGCTTCCACCCGTTTAATTTTGGCTAAAGGTGATGCAGGACAAGTTGTTGAAGCATTTGGTCACTTTGTAACAGGCGGAAACATGGTTGTTGGCAGTGTAATCTTCTTAATTATCACTGTTGTACAGTTTATGGTAATTACAAAAGGTGCGGAACGTATCGCCGAAGTTTCAGCCAGATTTGCACTGGACGCTATGCCGGGTAAACAGATGACAATTGACGCCGATTTTAATGCGGGGTTAATTTCTCCTGAAGAAGCGGTTAAAAGACGTGAGGATTTACAAAGAGAATCAAGCTTGTATGGTTCAATGGACGGTGCCATGAAATTCGTTAAAGGTGATACCATAGCAGGTATTATCATTACTTTAATCAACATCATAGGCGGCTTGATTATTGGTATATTGCTAAATGGTATGGCTCCTGCTGACGCTGTTTCAAAATATACTATCTTAACAATTGGTGACGGCTTGGCAGCCCAAGTTCCCTCATTGTTAATGGCTATTTCATCAGGTATAGTTATGACTCGTGCAACAGGGGGCGGTGTTGCTTTGGGTTCTGATTTAGCTATTGAAATTTTATCAAAACCGACAAGTTTGTTTTTAGCTTCAGGTTTTTTGATTTTAATTGCCTTAACATCAGGTGTTACAGGTTTGCCTTGGTTTCCTTTTTTAGTTTTTGCGGCAATTTTAATATGCGGCGGCTTATCTGTTTTGGTTAATCAGGATGTTCAACAGCAATTAGGGCAGTTAGACGCGGTTAAACAAAATATGCAGGATTTGGTTAATCCTAATAAGATGTATGAAAGATTGGGCGTTGATGTTTTATCTCTGCAAGTGGGGGCAGGGCTTTTAGTTATAGCAGACCCTGAACAAGACGGTCAATTATTGGCTAAAATTGCAGCCTTAAGACAAAGAGTAACGGATGATTTAGGTTATATTATTCCAAACATAAGAATTATGGATTCATCAGCAATCGGAGATAATGAATATTTAATTTCAATTCGTGGCAATCCTGTTGCAACAGGGACTGTTTACCCCGGAAAATTAATGGTTATAGCTGATCAATATGATTCTTTGGGTAAGAAATTACCCGAAAATGCCATTGTTTCTGTGGAACCCACATTTCAATCCCAGGCTTATTGGTTAAATCCGCAGCATATAGGTAAAAATGATAAAATCCAAGCGGTTGACGCTGTGGATGTAATTGTAACGCATTTACAAGAGTGCGTTCGTAAGTATGTTGATGAAATTATGACTAAAACTGATGTTTTAAAATTAATGGAGCTTGTTAAATCTCAAGACCCGACATTGGTTAATGACCTTGTGCCTACAATTATTTCAACATCAGATTTAAGAAAGATTTTTGTAAATCTGATTAGAGAAAAAGTTTCAATAAAAGACGTTATCTTTATTTTTGAAAGATTGTGTGATTATGCAAGATTTTCAAAAGAACCTGATATCTTATCAGAAAGATTAAGAGCTGCATTGGGTAGACAAATTTGCTTATCCAACGTGAATAAAGAAAAAGTTTTATATGCTTTGACTTTATCATCAGAATGGGAAAAAACACTTGATGACAGCTGCCAAAGAACTGAATTGGGTACAATGTTTTTATTAAACCCCATGCAAGTTCAAGAGCTTATTGAATCAACTGCAAATACTCTTATGAGGGCGCAAAGTGCTGTTGGAGTGCAGCCTGTAATATTGTGTTCTCCAAGGATAAGATTGCCTTTATATCAAATGTTAGAGCGTCATATACCTACTATTGTTGTTATTTCATATTCGGAATTAATAACTGATATTAGAGTTGAAGCAATAGATACAATCGGAGAGGGTTATTAAGCTATTTTTCCATTTGTTTTTTAAGAGCTGCTTCAAGGGTTTTGATTTTATTTTCAAGAGTCTTAACTCTTAAAGATGAGTCGTCAGCTCCTATGGATTTTTTTTCATATTGTCTTTTTAGGCTTTTAATTTCTTTTTTCATTTTTGAAATGTAGAACATAAAAACAATTCCTGCCATTATAAAACCAATTATCATATAGCATATATCGAATAATTCAAGATTAATGTTCATTTTTACTCCTTAAAAAATTTAAAACTTTTATAAAATCTTTGCTGAATTTATCTTCTTTTAGTTGAAATTCCATAAATTCTTTTGTTTTTGGATGAATGAAAGATAAATAATAGGATTGAAGCAGTTGTTCTTGAGTTTTCAGGTTGTAAAACTCGTTTCTCATAAAGCTTTTAGCTCCATATAAGCTATCTCCAAATATAGGATGATTAATTGAAGCTAAATGTGCCCTTATTTGATGAGTTCTGCCTGTTTTTAGCTCTAATTCAACTAAACTTACCCCCTTAAATTCTTCAATAACTTTATAATGAGTTATGGCTTTTAAGCCTTTATCATCATCTGATATATTCATTTTAACATTGTTTTTAAGATAGTGAACAAGCGGTTTATCTATTGTTCCTTCTTTTTGTTCAAAATTACCTAATGCAAGGGCTAAATATTTTCTTTTTGCGTTTTTTTCTTTTATCTGATTTGCTAAATCAATATGGGTATCATTGTCTTTAGCTATAACAATCAGTCCTGCTGTATTTTTATCGAGTCTATGGACAATTCCTAATCTATCTATGCCTTGAATATCCGATAAATTATTTTGATAACGATATAAAAGCGCATTAACAAGAGTGTGTTCTCTATCATATTTTGTAGGGTGGGATAAAATATTTTTTTCTTTGTTAATGACCGCCAAAAAATCATCTTCATAAATAACATCAAGGTCGAAATTCCAAGGAATAAGTTCATTATTCGGATTTAAAAAATCGTTTAGTGTGGTTTTATTAAAAGAAATGTTATCATTTAGTTTTAGCTTATATGAAGTTTTTTGTTTTTTTTGATTAATCAAAAATATTCCTTCATCAATTAATGAAGCAATTTTTGCTCTTGGATATTTACTTTCAAAGTATTCAACAAGAAAGACATCAAATCTTTTTTTGTTATTATCGTCTGTTATTGTAATTGTTTGAATTTCAGCCATTTATTTTTTCTTTGTCATCTTTAGAAAATAAAACAAAACAAATGTATAATATTACACCTATGCTAATCATTATATCAAAACAATTAAATATCGGAAAATTAATGAAATTAAGTTTGATATAATCAATGACATAGCCGTTTTGTATTCGTTCGATTAAATTTCCTAAAGTTCCTGCGCTAAATAATGTTAGAGCTAAAAGGGTAATTTTATCTGAAAATTTAATATTCTGAAAAACATAAAAAGCAAGAACAATGAACGCAAAAAGTCCGATAAAAGATAAAAATATCGCATTATTTTGAAATAACCCAAAAGCGCTGCCTGTGTTATGAACATGTAAAATTGAGAAAATCGGATTGTCAAAGTCTTTTAAATAAGGACTGTAGCTTATTTTTCTGATTTGATTTCCAAAATCCAAAAGAATTATATTCATTAAAAAATAGAAAATACAGGCTTTTTTATCCTTCATTTATTTTTTCTCCGCAATATTTTTATTGGAGATACTGTTTTTATTCATGTTTATTCTTTTCATGATATAAGCAATTCCTAAAATTTCGATTTTGGCTTTTGTTATTTCTTCGTTTATTGAAACTTTGGTAAGTCCTACGCTTGCAAGCGCATATTCGTTTAAATTCTTGTTGTTTGCTTTAACATAGCGCTCTAAATCTCCTGTTTCGGGGATTTTTCTGAATTTTTCATTGTAGTCGGCAGGCGGATAAGTTATTTCTTCTCGTGAAATTGATGCAAGAGCAATTATATCTTCCGGTTTATTGGGCATTTTTAGTGAAATATCGTAGTTTTTATCGTTTTCAATAAAAATAGGTGTTTCAAGTTCCATATCTATTTTTTTAGCGACACCGTATTTTAGAGATGTTTCTTCCATTAGAATTTCATCTGCTACGATTTTCCATTTATCTTTATCTTTTTTGAAATACATTAAATATGAGCTTTTGCCTCTTAGTGTGCCTGCTTTTTCTTTGTTTTTCTTGTCTTTATCAAGATATACTTTTGCATATGTTTCATCGCTCATCTGAGCCAGCGCCCAGTTGTCATAGGTAGTTATATTGTTTATTTTTGTTTTATATTTGATATTTGTGTATGCTTGTTGGGTTTTTTCAAGCATGGATTTCATATCTTCAAGGTTAAATCCGTCTGCGCTTTTATAATTTTCATCATAATAAGATTGAACTAAATCAATATTATGGTTTGCCATTGCTTTGTTGTGTTTTTTTAAGACTTTTTTAATTTCTCTTTGAGGGTTGTCTTTGTTGAAAAAAGAAAAATCAAAAGCATATAAAGGGCAATTAGCTGATAAAACAAATAGCAAAATGAATGATGAAACAATTTTTTTCATTTATTTTTCCTTATTTAATCTTTTTTAAACAAAAGATAGTATTTTTTATCTCCATAATATAATATCATATCCCAATACATTCCCATATCATTAAAATCAATATATGCTTTTGGGATTGGTGTTCTTTGATTTTTATGTCCCCATTTTGTGCCGATAAAATCCATGGTTTTATTTCTTATTTTTTGATAAAAGTTAGGTTTTGGATGAGGAAATTTATCTTCATAAAATTCTTCAGGCACTGTTTCTTCTTTGTATATGGGTATTACATAAGAAACTTTTCCATTTTCTTTGAATAATATCCAAGTTTTGCCGTTTTTTTCCCTTGGGGTTAGAAGATAATACCCCGGGGGAATAGTTTTGGATTTAAAAATTAAATTTACACCTGTTCTAAATAGGGGATATGGTGTGTACATATATTTTGTATATTCATCAGCTTGATACGGGTCAAGCCCGAAAATATATTCAAAATCGGGCTCTTCAAGCATTTCGTAAATTTCGTCATAGTTTTTAAGTTTTGAATTTGGTATGTTTTCGTTTGCAAAAGTATTGCAGTTAAAAAACAGTAATGCAATAAAAACAAATGATGTAATTTTAGCGATTAAATTTGCCATAGGTACTCCTTTAATGCTACCATATTGCGTATGGAAAATAAAGTATTAAATGAAAATATAGCTCATGTTGCTAAATACAATAAAGAGCTTGCTGATGAAATTTTAAGGTTTAATTGCGAAAAATCAACTCTTGAGCTTGTGAAGTTGGAAAATGGAGAGTTTAATATATTTTCTTGTAATGATTTTATCCATGATATTAACGGTGCTGAAAATGAAGCAAAGAGAGTTATTAATTCTATTAAAAATAAAGAAGAAAAAAATACAGTAAGGTTAATTTACGGTTTAGGTTTAGGCTATTTAGTCGATGAGGCGGCAAATGAATTAAAAGGTAAGATTGTCATTTATGAACCTGATTTAAATATAGTTAAAACAGTTTTAAGCTTAGCTAAAATAGACGGTTTATTTAAAGATAATGTATTTTTATGCTGTGATAAGGATACTTTATCTGATTATATTTATTCTTTAACTGATGAAAATACTGATATATCTGTCACTTTTTTGAATTATCATAAAAAATTCTTTTTAGATGATATTAAAGATGTTTTATATACTGCCCAAAAAGCTCAAGCTCAACATCATGGCAATAAAGAAACATTATATAAAAAAATGCCCCATGCAATTTTAAATACGTTTGCAAATTTTGAAAAAGTATTAAAAACCCCAAATGTATTAACACTAAAAGATGTTTATAAGGGCAAAACCGCACTTTGTGTTTCGGCGGGACCTTCATTGACCGAAAATATAGAGATAATTAAAAAAAATCAGGATAAATTTGTAATTTTTGCACTTAATCCTACTATTAAACTTTTAGATAAGCATAATATTCAGCCTGATTTTATTTTGTATATTGAAACAATAAACAACCAAGCTCAATTTGATTATGATATAGTAAAAAATTCATATTTAATATTGGAGCCTTATTGTTATAGAGGGGTTTATAATTTAAATTCAAAAGCTATATTTAACTATATTTCCGAAAATACTTTTTTAAATCCTTGGGTTTTGGATTGTTTAAAAATTCAATCAAACCTTCAAACGGTTGGCACTGTCTCATACATGGCTTTAATTAGTGCTTTTATTATGGGGTTTGATGAAATTATTTTAATAGGACAGGATTTAGCCTATAAAGACGGAAATTGTTATGCTAAGGGAAGCCATTATGAAAATTTAAAATGTGTATTTAACAAAGAGCTTAATAAATATGTGATTGAGCCTGATAATTATGAAGAATTTGAAAAAGCCGCAATGGTATCTGTAAGTAATAATAAAAATACAAAATTAAATGCGAAAAAATATTTAGAATTTTTAAATAATAATATTGCAACAATTAAAGCTCAAGACGGATCTTTGCTTCCTACGCAGACAGGGTATGCTATTTTTGTTGATATATTTAAAAAAACTGCAAAAGAATTAAAGAGATTAAAGCCTTCGTTAAGGCTTATTAATTCTTCTTTTGGCGGTGCTCAAATAGATAATTTTGAAAACATTAAGCTTGATGAATTAATTGAACATTTAAAACCCATAGAAAAGAAAAATTTAAATATTGCATTACCTGATTTAGATAAAAATCATATTAAAAATAGAGTTATACAAATGAAAGATAATCTTATAAAGTTAAAAGATTACTTTGTTCAATTCCAAGAAACAGCTAAAGGTCTTTGTGATGAATTAAATAAAAAGCTCGAATTTAGTGAAAATATATTAAATTTATTAAGAAAACAGAATGACATTTTTAAAAAAGTTCAATTTTTGCCAAAAGAAAAATATTTTGATGTTGTTATACAAAGCGTGGAAAACAGAATTGCATTTTACTATGATGAAAATTATCTCAAAACACCTGATAATTGTTTAAATGCTAATACGCATGCTCTTCTTTATATAGGCGGAATGATTAAAATAATTGATGCAAGTATTAAAAAATTAGCAGATTGTGAGCTTGTCGTCTTGCAATAGTTTATCAACATCTAAAACTTGATAAATTTCTCCGTCTTTTACAAATTCAAGGGTGTTTGTTTCTTCTTGTTTTTGCAGTTTGTTTTGAATAATCTCTTCAAAGTTTATGTTTAAACTTTCGCAAATTTCGTCAGCCAAAATTCCAAGCTTAAATTCATTTGAGTTTAAAATAATAATTGTTGATTTTTCTTTTATGTGGGTTTTTGGGTTGTTGAAAAATCTTCTTATATCAAGAACGGTTATATATTCACCTTTTATATTTGCAAGCCCGTATATGAAATCAGGAGTTGAGGGAACTTTTATGAATTTTGTATTGTTTACTTTGAAAAATTCCTTTACGCTCGCCATGTTGATGTAATATTTTACATCATTGATTGAAAAAGATACCCCCATGTCATATAGAGGAGTGTTTATTTGTACATCTTGGGTAATTTTAGTTAGAAAATTTTTTCTTTCGTTGAGTGTTTTTTTAGAAATTTCATCATCTATAATGAATTTTTGGGTGGTGCTTTCGTTTTTGTATTTATCGGGATTATTTTGGATATATTGTTCGAGTGCGTCTATATCTAAAATGTAAAAATCTTCATCATTTTCTATAAAAGCACCTTTGTAGAGGCTGTCTTTTGTTGTGTAGGGAATGTTTTTTATTTTTGTAAGACTGATTTTTTTAACATCCTTAACATTGTCGCAAATAAGAGCAGTTGTAGAGTTTTGTGTTTTTATAACAAGAACTTTAGCATTTAGATTGTAAACTATTCTTTCATTTTTCAATACTTCTCTTAAATCAATAACGGCGATTGGAGATTGTTCGTATTCCATAATCCCTAAAATGCAGGACGGAAGAGCATAAGGATAGTCTAATTCCATTATTTTGACTATTTCAAGCACTTTCTTTGTTTCAATGGCGTAGACTTTCTTGTCTATTTCAATAAGAGTGTATATTTCGTTTTTTTCTTCTTTAACTTCTTGAAGAAGGCTGTTTGGCTGAAGTGTTAAGCTATTTTCCATTATTTTTTATTACCACCTTTTCATTGAGTGCTTCACTGTATGCTTTTTGTGCAATTTTTTGAGCTTCATAGATATTGTAATTTTCTTCAATCATGCAGTTAACTGCTGTGATAATTGCTTCAATGCCATAATTTTGATAAGTTATTTTATTTAAAAGTTCATATAGCGAATTAAGTCTGTTTTTTAGCTCTTTTTCGTCTTTTGTGAAGATAATTATTGCATATTCATCATCATAATTTTTATGAATTTGTTCATTTTTATTTATGGTTTTTATGATTTTTTCAGAAATCTTTGAATTAAATATATCTAATTCTTGGGTTGAAAGATTGTCTTTAAGATATTGAAAATTAACTATATCAATAATTACAAGATATATAAAAGCATGTTGTATAAGGGCATTTTCAATTTTATTGAATAAGTTTAATTCTGTTTTGTTTAGAGAGTATTTTTTCTGTGAATCTCCTTTAGAGGATGAAAATTTGTATATATATCTGGCTTTGAAGAATTTTTCCAAAGTGTTTTTTATTTTTGAAATGGTTTGTTCATCTTGCCATTTTTCATTTTCAAATGAATAAAAAGCAATATTGGCAGTTTTTTTATTTAAATTTTCGAAATTAAATTCTATTTTTGAAGCAAATTCATTTATGTCAAAAACTGTTCTTAAATTGGGGGCATAAGTTTTAAACATGGTATTATTTTTTGCTTTATATGTATGCAGGATGTTGTTTTGAAAAATAGGGCTTAAAATAATATCTCTAACATCTAAATATACTTTTTCTTCCTTTTTTTCAAATGAATAAACAGAAATTAAACCTAAGTCATATTTTAATAAAGGATGTAAAATTTGAAATAAATTTTCTAATATTTCTTCATCATCCAATGTAAAGTCGTAAAGTTTTCTAAAATCTTGCGTTAATTTATTTTCATCAATTAATGAGATTTCGTCTTCAAAATTTTCTTCGTCTTCCTCAATCGGCTTATATTCATTAGGAATGATTTGGGTTTGTATAAGCGATTTTTCCAAGATTTGTTGTTTATATTTTTCATCAACCGGATGTTCATTGATTGCTTTTTGAGCTAATTCAACAAGAGAATTTACATTATCGCTTTTTGTTAAGAAATATTCATTTATATCGTCTTGCAGATAGTATCTGGCATGTTTGGCGTCAAGAATACTGTATATTATAACAGGAATTTTTGAGATAACGGGGTTTTCTTTTATTGATTTAACTAATTGAAAACCTCCGACAAGAGGCATTATTGCGTCTGTTATAACTAAATCGGGAGCTATATCAAAAATCATTTCATAGCCGATTTTGGCACTTTTGGCACTGTAAACTTCCCAATCGTTTTTTGTCATAATGGTTTTCAAAAGATTTAATTGGGTTGTGCTATCATCTATTATGATTACTTTTTTTGTCATAACTTAACTTATTGTTTATAATTATTTATAATAAGATTATACATTTTTTTATATAAAGGTGAAATATGTCAAAAGAAGTAAATAATTCAAACCGAAAAGTAAATATAGCAAGAGAGCTAACCAGAAAACAGATATTTGACTGTGCAATGATATTTATTGCGTTTGGTGTTAATTTTTATTTTGTAAAGATATTGGGGTATGTGAGTTATGATTTAATAACTGTGTCAACAATAAGTTTAATTATATTGTTTTTTGCTTTTGAATACAGTAAAAACGCGGTTCAAACTCCTTTGAATAATTTAGTAATTGACGCATTGGATGAAACATTGTCGTCTGTTAATTCAATTCAAGATAAAAATAATTTTCAAAAAGAAAATAATATAACATCTAACGATAGAATTAAAAGCGTTAAAGATTTAATGATTAATCTTAAAAAATATTCCGATGAAATGGCGGAATTGACAGATAAAACAAGAGAAAAAACCGATCAATCAATTAGTTTTACAAATAATGAATATAGTGCGGTTAAAGCAAATATTGAAAAAATGTTTTCAATAAGACATAAAATTCAAACAATTGCAGAATTAATCTTGGAATTGTCTGATTTTGTTCAATCAATTTCATCTACAATTGGTCTTGTTGAAGATATAGCAGAGCAAACAAATTTATTGGCGCTAAATGCGGCGGTAGAAGCAGCTCGTGCGGGTGAGCATGGTAAGGGTTTTGCTGTTGTTGCTTCTGAAATCAGAAAATTAGCCGATGAATCAAAACAAGCTACAACAAAAATCATTTCTTTAATTAATGATATTCAGCAAACTGCAAATTCAACAGTTTTAGCAACTGAAGAAGGTACAAAAGAAATTGAATCCGGTTTAGAATTAGCTCATACTATTAGTGAAAATATTGAACAGCTGATTAGTGCTATGAATGAAATTTCAAAAAATATGAATGAAATAATTATTTCGTCTTCTCAAATAAGCAATGATTCAAGAACGACAGACGGATTTATTGAAGAAATTTCTCAATATGTTGAACAAAGCCAAAAAATTACAAACGAAAACGAAGAAATGGTTTCAAAAATACAATCAACATCAAATAATTTAAAACAACAGGTTTTATAAAAAAAATTCTTCTTATGGGTAGAAAGAGATGGAGTTTCAAAAAGAGGAATTAGATGAAATATTAAATATTTTTCAGCAGGAATCTACTGAAATAATTTCTTCTATGGATGGTAAGCTCTTAATGCTTGAAAAGGGCGGTTTTAATTATGATATCGCAATTCAACTATTCAGAGATGCCCATTCCTTAAAGGGCTCTGCGCGTATGCTTGGTTTTGAAGATATTCAAAATATTGCCCATAAAATTGAAGATGTAATCAGTTTGATTAAAGAAAATAAATTAAAAGTACAATCATCTGTAACTGATGTGATTTCTGAGTGTTTGGAATTTATTTCGGATTTAATTAATAAAACAACTGCGCAGAAAACAGAATATAAAAGCCCTGATATTGGAAGATATATAGAAAAACTTGAAAATATTGAAAAAATATCTCAAGATGAAGATTTAAGTATAGTTGCAAATGAAGATAGCCCCTCTAAAAAAGAGCTTTTAGAAAAATTGGGCGGGCTTGAAAATGATATTGTAGAAATTTTATATACGGTTTCTTTGGCAAGAGCGCAAAAGAATTTTGATGAAATAATTAAAATTGAAAGAACAGTTAATGATTTTATAACTCTGTTAAATAATTCCGGTGATAATTTAAGTTCAATTATAAATTTAGCGCAAAATATTTTAAATTCATTAGACAGATATAAAAATTCTGATAATAAAGAACTTTCTTTTATGGATGTAAATTCTTCTGTCATGGGATTAATTGAGGAATTTTCAACTTTATTGGATAAGGAAAATGTTAAAAGAAAGTCTTATTATGATATTGTAGATGAAAAATTAAATCAGCAAGAACCAATAAAAGAGCAAAAGCCTAAAGAAAAACAAGAAGAGAAAATTGAGCCGAAGCTTGAGGCAAAAGCCCCTCAGGTGGTTGAACTTAAAGGTGAAAAATTAAATGAATTTATTCAAAAAATTCCATTGTTGGAAATAAATGTTGAATTTATTCCCGATACTGTTGAAATTGTTGATGAGTTAATTTCAAAAGAAAAAAATAATATTGTTTCTTCAATTTATAAAAATATAAAAGAAACAATGGAAGTTTTTAAAGATAAAAATATACCCTTAACGCATGACGTTATATTGGGTTTTAAAGAAATTTCAGAAAATTTAAAAGAGGGCAATAACAGTACCTTAACAGAAATTTTGACAAAATCTGATGTGATTAAGACCATGGTTAAATTCCAGTATAAAAATCACAATAATAAAACAAAAAATCAACACGAATTATCTCAAAAAGATATTTTAAACACCATTACTAATACCGAAATTAAAACCTTAAGGGTTGATTCAATAAAGCTTGATAATTTAGTGGGGCAAATTGGCGAACTTATTGTTTCAAAAATTAAGACAAATGAACAGCTTTCGTTGGCAAAAAAAATCAATAATGATTTAATTGAATGGCAAAAAAACTTTATTAAAATGGGCTATTATATTAAATATTTTGATAAAAAATATTTGTCAAACCCAATTGGCGAAGATGTATACGATTTTAGAAAAATAATTGCTTATAATAAACAATTGTGCGCTTTATCCGAGCAGCATAATGAAAAAATTACTCTTTTAATAAAAGAAATGTCTTATCTTTTTAGGCAAATTCAAGAAAGCGAGACAAAGCTAAATTCTACCACAAATGAAATAGAAGCAATGGTAAAGAATATGAGAATTTTGCCTTTGTCTACAATTTTTCAATTATTCCCGAGAATGGTTCATAATATTGCAAGAGATAAAAACAAAAAGATAGATTTAATTATCGAAGGGGCAGATATTACAGCCGATAAAACAATCATTGAAGAAATTAAAATTCCTCTTATGCATATAATAAGAAATTCAATTGACCATGGGATAGAAGAGGTTGAAACAAGAAAAACATTGGGCAAAAACCCCGTAGGCAGAATTGAAATTAATGCAAGTTATAAAGATAACAAGGTTGTAATTGATGTAAAAGACGACGGCAGAGGCTTAAACATTGAAAAAATTAAAGAGAAAGCCCTTGAAAAAAAGCTATTAACGATTGAAGAGTTAAATGCAATTTCAGATGAGGAATTGACGAATTTAATATTCTACCCGGGATTTTCAACAGAAGATTTTGTAACCGAACTATCAGGGCGAGGATTGGGGCTTGATATTGTAAATAATAAAATTAGTCAATTGCAGGGCAGAGTGGATATTTTTTCGCAAGTTAACAAAGGTACTGTTGTAAGAATTATTCTTCCTGCGACTGTTGCAACGAAAAAGGTATTTATAATTGAAGAACAAGGGCAATTATATGCAATTGAAACATCTGTTATAAGGACAATTACAAGAGTAAACGCAGATGAAGTTTTTGAAAAAGATAATAATAATTATTTTATTTATAACGGTTCAGCTATTGTAATTTATACGCTATCACAAATTTTGGGACTTGAAAATAGACCCAGAGAAACGGTTAAATGTACATTAATGATAATAGAAACAGAAAATGCAATCTTTGGAGTTATTGTTGAAAAATTAATCTCTGATCAAGAAATTGTACACAAAAAACTTGCAGCTCCATTATATAAAGTAAAACATATTTCAGGAATTACAACTCTGGCTAACGGCGAGGCTTGTTTAATTTTAAATATTAGCGATATTATAACAACAATCAGCTCTAAAAAGATAAGAAGCAGAATTGTAGTTAAAAATGAAATCGCAAGAGTACAGGATAATTTTAAATATAAAGTTCTTGTGGTTGATGATTCAAGAACAACAAGAATGTTGCAAAAAAATATTTTATCAAATCAGGGCTATAATGTTTCTACGGCAACAAACCCTATAAATGCTTTAGATAAAACAAAACAAGTAAAATATGATTTAGTTATTTCAGATATTCAAATGCCTGAAATGAATGGTTTTGAATTTATAAAAGAGTTAAGGAAAAATCAAAACTATGAAAAAACCCCTGTTATTGTTGTAAGTTCTGAACCAAAAGAAAAATATATAAAAGAAATTGAGCAAACAAGAATTAAAAAATATATTCAAAAAAATACTTTTAGACAAGACGAGTTTATTCAAGTAATTGAGCATATATTGCATTAATTTGTTTTTATATCATTTGCCATTAAGCCATCTACAAGGACAAATCTTCCTAAAGGAATAACTTCGCAATATTGCTTTAGGCTCTCAATAAAACAGAGGTTTTCGCAAAATCCGCCCGAGATACATATTTTTGAGGGATTTTTTGCAAAGTTATAAGCGTTAAATGCAATACCATGGATAAATTTTGAAATAGCAGTTTCGGCACTTACTCCTTGTGCTATATCATCCATAATTTTTTCTAAACCAAATATACCGCAAGTTACAGAGTATTTTTGAGGATTATATTTTAAATTTTTTACATCAACATTGTAAAATTTTAAAAGCATTTCAATGGTTGCTCCTGTGGCTGAAGCGCAAGAGGCATTCCAGTCCATGTCTTTAAATTTTTTATTTTGATATTGAACATATTTAATATCTCTTGAACCAAGGTCAAGAGCTATAAAATCATCTTCCAGATATTTTTTGGCTCCGTTTGCGAGAGCTACAACTTCATTTTCATAAATATTTTTGTCTTTAGAAAGGCTATGACCCGTACATTTATCATATTTTAAATTTAGGGATTTTAAATCTTTAGTGGGAATGATTGAATATTCTTTTTTATCATTTTCCGTTTTTAAAATTTTTGTCCAAGTTGTTCCTGCGTCTATATAAATTTTCATTTTTACCTCAATTTTAAAAACGCTTCAATTTTAGCTTTTGCGCTGTTAGACGGGATTGCATCTATATCGATATATAGCCCCTGATATTTATTGGCTAAATATTTTGCAAGAGTGGTTTTGGAGCAAAATGCTTGTGTGAAAAATACCGTAGGTAAGTTTTCATCAACATAAGTTTCTATTTCCCAATCCCCCGGATATCCTGCTTCAATTGCTCTAATCCAGCCAAAAAGTTCCGTATTATTTGGAAAAAGATTTAAAATATCAAGATCATTAGGAGGTACTCCCCAAAAACCAAAAGAAGGTTTTGTTTCCTTTAAATAAGAATAGTCTTTTTGTTCATAGATATTTTTGGTTATTATTTCAACTTTTTCTTTTAGGGGTAAATTACTTTTAGATATCGGCAATTTGATTTTAGATATATCAGGACATTTGTCTTCAAAAATACACTGAACGACATTAAAACCTTCATTTTTTAATATTTCAGAGATAAAATAAGCACTATCACATTTATCTTTTCCAATTGGTGCAAGAACTGTGATTATTCTGTCTTTTAGGTAAAATGCGTTATTGCAGATGTTTTTAATTATTGTGCAATAAGCGTCAGGGGTGAATTTTAAATCAGGGTATTTATAGTCAATATCTAAATCTACCCATTTTGCCTTTGGGTATTTTGTTTTGTATTCATTGATTAAAGCCTTTTGGGGATAACCCCAAAAGGCAATTATGTTTTTATTTATATTATCTGTTTGCGATAACTCTTGCAACGTGAACTCCTGAAGCACTTGCTTGCATTAAGCCTCTTGTAACTCCGGCACCATCTCCGATTGCAAAGAGATTTTTAACTCCAAGTGTTTCAAGTTCGTTTGAAATTAATACTCTTGCTGAATAGAATTTAACTTCAATACCATATAAAAGAGTGTATCTTGAAGCTACGCCGGGGGCGATTTTATCAAGGGCATATAACATTTCGATTATGCTCAATAGTTGTCTGTATGGTAAAACTAAGCTCAAATCCCCAGGAGTTGCACATTCAAGGGTAGGTTGAATGATTGATTCTTTAATTCTTTGAGGAGTTGAACGACGTCCGTCCAATAAGTCGCCAAATCTTTGAACTAAAATACCGCCTGATAGCATATTTGCTAATGAAGCAATATGTTGACCGTATTTAATAGGTTCATGGAACGGTTCAGTGAATTTTTTAGAAACTAATAGAGCAAAGTTTGTGTTAGGAGTCTTTTTATCGGCATAAGAATGACCGTTAACGGTTGAAATGCCGTTATAGTTTTCATTAACAACTTCGCCGTTAGGATTCATACAGAATGTTCTAACTTCATCACCAAAAGTCGGCGCATGGTAGATTAATTTTGATTCATATAGTCTTGATGTAATAGGCTCCATAACAGCAGCAGGTAATTCAACACGAACACCGACGTCAACTGCGTTGTTTACCATTTCAATTTTATGTTTAATGAATTGTTGACTTAGCCAATCTGCTCCTTCGCGTCCCGGGGCAACTACAACATAATCGGCAAAATATTCACTGCCTTGACGAGTTGTGAAGCCTTTAATTGTGCCGTCTTTAATAATCAATTCTTCAACTTGTTCGTTGTTGATGATGTCAATTCTATCCATTAGATAGTCTTGCATTGATTTTAGTACAGCTAAAGATTTTTCTGTTCCCAAATGACGAACAGGAGAGTGTACAAGTTTTAATTCGGCTAATGTTGCAGCATGCTCAATATCGGCAAAATCGGCTCTGTTTGTGCCAAAAACCGTTTGTGTTGCGCCATGGTCAAGATAAATTTTATCGCAATAATCGATTAAATTTTCAACATCATTGTATGGCATATAATCAACCAAGTGTCCTCCTACTTCAGGAGTTAAGGTCAATTTACCGTCTGAAAAAGCACCTGCTCCGCCCCAGCCGCACAAAAGTCCGCAAGTTTTACAACTTAAACATTTTTTTTGACCTTCTCTAATCGGACAAATTCTTTTTTCTATTTTTCTGCCTTTTTCAATTAATAAAACTTTCCAATCGGGTTTCAATTTAGTGATTTCTAATGCAGTAAAAATTCCCGCAGGACCGCCCCCAACTATTGCAACATTGTACATCTTATTTCCTTTTATTTTACAGTGATAACTAAATTAACGGGAAAACATCCTATCTTATTTTACTACAAACAAACTAAATCTAAATATTTTTACTTGAATTTTTAACATTCGTTTAATATTATGGTTTATATAGATAAAAAGGTTTTATTATGTACGGAATAAATGAATATAAAATAATGGATTATGTGCCTACTGTTATTGAAGCATCAAGCAGAGGGGAGCGTTCATTTGATATTTTTTCAAGGTTATTAAGAGAAAGAATTGTTTTTCTGGGTTCTGAGATTGATGATGACGTAGCTAATTCAATAGTAGCTCAATTATTGCTTTTAGATAGTGAAAACTCTGAAAAAGATATCATGCTTTATATTAACTCTCCGGGTGGTGTTATTACGGCAGGCATGGCAATATATGACACTATGAAATTAATTAAAGCTCCTGTTTCAACAATTTGTCTTGGTGATGCTGCTTCAATGGGTGCATTTTTATTATCAGGCGGAACAAAAGGCAAAAGACTAGCTCTGCCAAACTCAAGAATTATGATTCACCAACCTTTAGGTGGTGCTAAAGGTCAAGCAACCGATATTGAAATCGAAGCAAAAGAAATTTTAAGAATGAAGGCTATGTTAAATGAGCTTTTAGCTGAACATACAGGGCAAAAACTTGAAACAATCAAAAAAGACACAGAACGCGATAACTTCATGTCTGCTCAAGAAGCTCTTGAATATGGATTGATTGATAAAATTATCACAAGAGAAAATTAGTTGTAATCTTGAAAAATTTCTTTATTGGTGCTATAATACAGTGTCAATTTTGAAAGGTTAGAGATGTCTTTATTAACAAGTTTAGCAACCCAAAGTCTTATAGCTCAAAGGAATAATTTGCAATTTCAGATGTTGCAAAATAATTCTTTGCAAAGGGGAATGTTAAGTAATCCTCTTTTTATGGGCAATCTTGAAATGGCAAATAGAGCTGAGTCATCACTTATGTTAGACAATCTCAATGCCTCCGTACAGCTAATGGCACTTAATGCAGAGCTTAATGCTCTAAAAGAAGCCAAACTGAACTATTTAGCTTAATTAAACAAAATATTTTCTAAAAAAAGACCGATTTAAGAATAATCGGTCTTTTTATATTTATAATAAATCACTAAAATTTTCTATTTTCCTTTGTTCGCCGCAATTTAGGTCTTTAACGCTATAAAATCCTTTTTCTATTTCATCTTCGCCTAAAATAACAGCGTAATTAGCACATTTTGAGGCTTTTTCCAGCTGTTTAGAGAATTTTCTTCCCTGCATATCAAATTCAACTTTTTTGTTTTGACTTCTTAGTTTTTGAGCCAGCTTAAGAGCTTCTTTTGTGTTTGTTGAAACGATATAATAATCAAGTTTAGAAACTTCTTTTTTCTCAACAAGACTAAAAAGTCTTTCAACTCCCATGGCAAAACCGACGGCAGGAGTCGGCACGCCACCAAGCATTTCAACTAAGCCGTCATATCTTCCGCCGCCGCAAACAGCGCTTTGAGAGCCTAAAGCTGAAGATTTAATTTCAAATACGGTTCTGTTGTAGTAATCCAAACCTCTTACAAGAAGTTTATTTCTTTGATATTTTATATTTAATTCATCTAAGTAGCTTAATAATGTATTAAAATGTGTTTTACATTCATCACAGATATAATCATTAAAAATGACTTTTTTTACTTCTTCTTTTTCAAATATTTTTTGACAATTTTCATTTTTGCAATCGAGCATTCTTAATGGATTTTTTTCATAGCGCATTTTGCAATCATCACACATATCATCAAGATAAGGCGCCAAAACTTCTTTAATGGAATTTCTATAATCGTTTTTACATTTTGGACAGCCCAGAGAATTAAGTTCAACTTCTAAATTTCCTAATCCTATTGATTTTAAAAATTCAACAGCCGATAAAATAACTTCAGCATCAGCAGCCGGTTCATTTATTCCAAACATTTCAACACCAATTTGGTGAAATTGTCTTTGTCTACCTGCTTGAGGGCGTTCATATCGAAACATCGGTCCAAAATACCAGAATTTTTGCGGCGGACTTTGGCGGTTTAGATTATGTTCAATATATGCCCTTACCACTCCGGCCGTATTTTCGGGTCGAAGCGTGATAGAAGATGAATTTTTATCAGCTCCCCCGACACTAAAAGTATACATTTCTTTATTAACTATATCGGTTGAATCTCCGACACCTCTTTGGAAAAGTTCGGTTGCTTCAAAAATCGGAGTTTTAATTTCGCTGAAACCTGCATTTTGAAATACATTTTTAGCATTTTCTAAAATCCACTGCCAAGTAGGGATTTCATCATTTAAAATATCTTTTGTTCCACGTTGTGCTTTAATCATAGTTATTTCCTTAAAATTTCAATTTTTATTTTACTATAAAAATAATTTTGAAACTAAAAAGCCGATAAATCTTAAATGATTTAATCGGCTTTTAAAATATTTTTTTAAATTAAATTAGTCATCAAGTGCGTCAACGCCGGGAAGAATTTTACCTTCAATAAATTCAAGTGAAGCTCCGCCGCCTGTTGAAACGTGTGTGAAATCTTCAGCTTTAGCAAATTTCTTAGCAGCTGAAACAGAGTCGCCGCCGCCGATAACTGATGTTGCGCCATTTTTTGTTGCTTCAACAATAGCTGCTAAAACTGCTTTTGTTCCGTTTGCAAATTTAGGATTTTCAAAAGCACCAACAGGGCCGTTCATAAGAATTGTTTTAGATGCTTTAATAACATCGGCGAATGCTTTTTGAGTTTCAGGACCTGCATCAACGCCTTCAAAACCGTCAGGAATGTTTGTAACATCAACTACTTTGTTTTCGCCGTTTCCTGAAAAATCATTTGTGGCTAATACATCAGTAGCTAAAACAAGTTTAACACCTTTTGCTTTTGCTTTTGCTTCGATAGCTTTAGCAGTTTCCAATTGGTCATCTTCGCAGATTGAATTTCCGATTTTACCGCCGTTAGCTTTAACAAAAGTATAAGCCATACCGCCGCCAATGATTAAGTTGTCAACTTTTTCAATTAAGTTTTCTAATACACCGATTTTTGTAGAAACTTTTGCGCCGCCAACAATAGCTGTGAAAGGATGTTCGGGGTTATCAAGAGCAGAGCCTAAACATCTTAATTCTTTTTCCATTAATAAACCTGAAACGGCAGGTTTTAAAATTTTAGCTAATTTAGCTGTTGAAGTGTGTTTTCTGTGAGCTGCGCCGAATGCGTCATTTACATAGAAATCGCCAAGTTTAGCTAATTCAGTTGCAAAAGTCATATCGTCATCTTTTGCTTCTTCGGCTTTATAAAATCTGATATTTTCTAATAATGCAACTTGACCGTCTTTTAGGTTTTCAAGTTCTTTATCGGCACCTTCACCAACTAAAGATTTAACAAATAATACATCTTGACCTAAAACTTTTGATAAATATTTTGCAACAGGTTCAAGAGAAAATTCAGGTTTAACTTCTCCTTTTGGTCTGCCTAAATGTGCCATTAAGATAACTTTAGCGCCTCTTTCTGTTAAATATTTAACAGTTGGGATAATTGCTTGTATTCTTGTATCATCTGATACGTTGTTGTTTTCATCTAAAGGTACGTTAATATCAACTCTTACCAGAGCTCTTTTTCCTTTGATGTCACCTAAATCTTTAATAGATTTTTTCATATTAAAACTCCTTATTAAGTCGTACTTTATAAGGTAATTTTAAAATAAAGATAAAGATAGTTCAATAATAATTATTTTTTAAAGAAGTTTTTAATTGCTTCAAAAAAATCTAAAAATAAATTTTTAATTATGGTTAAAAAATTTTGAGATTGAATTTCTTCTTCAATGCTGTCTTCTTTTTCAAAGGAATCCTCAGGATAATCTTTTACGGATGAAAAATCTATCTCTTCCTCTTCTTCTTTTTTGCCGCGTTCAAAATATCCCGTATTTCCGCCGCCGCCGGCACAGGATTTATGGCTTGCTTGAACATTAGAGAGGTTTCCTATGGGGTTAAAATCAAATGACATTTATTTTCTTCTTTCTACTATGATTATAGCAGAAATTTGACTTTCTTTCAACTATGAGAAGAAATGCCCTCTTTTTGAGTTAAGGGTGATATTGTCAAATGAATATAGTGCCGCGGGTCTTTTCGAAACTGATTTTGTAAATTCATTTGTTTCAACAAGAATATTGGATGATAGCATTTTTTTTCTGAAGTTTCTTTTATCAAGAGTTTTATTCAAGATTAATTCATAAGATTTTTGCAGTTCGGTTAGAGTGAACTTTTTAGGAAGCAATTGAAATGCTATAGGACATAATTCAAGGCGTTCACGTGTTCTTTTTAGAGAGTATTCAATAATTTCTTTGTGGTCAAAAGCCAAGGGCGGAAGATTTTCAACTTCATACCATTGAACATCTGCTACTCCTTCTGTTGCTTTAACATCAAGCTTGATATCTTCCGCTCTTAAAAGCGCAAAATAAGCACAAGTTATAACACGTGCGTTTGGATATCTGAGAGGATCGCCGAAAGTGTAGAGCTGTTCAAGATAAATGTTTGAAACGCTTGTTTTTTCTTTTAAAACACGCAAAGCTGCGTCATCAATATTTTCTGATAATCTGATAAAACCTCCGGGGATTGACCATTTTCCTCTGAAAGGTTCATTGGCACGCTTAACTAATAAGACTTTTAATTTGTTATTATTGATTGTTAAAATAACAACGTCGACTGTGACTTCGTGTGTTTTTGTTTCCGCAAATGTTCTCATATGCCTATAATATAATAAATATCGATTTATGGCAAGTTTTACACTTAATAATTAGTCTATAATTCTTCCGTTGAATTGTTCAATCATTTCTTGAACTTTGTGGCTGTATTGTTTTTTCTCGTTTTCAGACATTTGTTCTTTTTCTTCAACTTCTTTTGGTTGACTTTCTTTAATTGGATTTTGCTGATTTGATTGAACTGTTTGAGGTGTATAAGATTGAGCTTGTATTTGAGGTCTGTTAATTGAAGGTTTTATTTCAATAACTTTTGTGTTTTCGTCTATTCTTGTAAATTCGATTTTATAATCAACTCCTGAAGCTTTGATTGCATTTTCAAGCTGAGGCATTTTAGAGGGTGATTTTGCTTGGACTAAAGTGTTTTCATTTAAAAAGCCAAGAGTAATTATTTGATTTTCAATTTTTACAAGTTTTGCAACTCCTTTATAGAATGCTCTGGCTGGCATTGAAGGAATAAGAGAAATTATTTCCATCCAAACTTGAGCGCCGTCTTTTGATTGAACATTGTTTATTTGCGGTTTTTCAATTTGGACTTCTTTTATAGGTTCGATTTGTTGTGTTTGTTCTTGTTTAATTTCGGGCTCTTTGTTAATAGGCTTTTCGATTATTTTTTCAATCGGCTTTTCAATTGGCTTATTTTGTTCAATTGGAGCCTGCATGTTAATTGCTGCAATTTTAGGATTTTGAATATTTGGTTTAATATTTTGAATTTGAGTTATGCTCAAATCTAGTCTTGAAGCTGCAATCACCGCAAGCTCCATCCATAAATAAGGATTTGTTGAAACTTTAATTTCTTTATAATATTCAATAATAGTATTTAAAATTTTAAATATTTTATCTTTGTCAAAGTTTAGCGCTTTAATTTTTTCAATATCATCATCAATCAGTGAGCTAAAGTTTTTGATGTTTTCAAGATTGTCTGAATTTAAAACCAAAATTACATTTCTTAAAAACTCGATGAAGTTTTCTGCTAAATTTCTCGGTTCATTTCCCTTTGAATAAATTTCATCAACGCAAATTATTGCATTTTGGGTATCTTGATTGTTAATTTGTTTTAATAAGTTTAATAAAATATCAAAATTAACTTTGCCTAAAAGTTCTTCAATTAAGTCTTTTGTTATTTCTTCTTTGACGCCTAAAATGCTGACTTGGTCTAATAGAGCAAGAGAATCTCTCAATCCTCCTGAAACATTTTTGGCTATTGTATATAGCGCTTCTTGGGTGATTTTAATGTTTTCGATATCTGCAATTTCTCTTAATCTTTTAACGATGTCTTGAGTTGTAATTCTTCTTAAATCAAACCTTTGACATCTTGAAACAATTGTTTCAAGAACCTTGTGAGGTTCTGTGGTTGCTAGAATAAAAATGACATTTTTGGGCGGTTCTTCAAAAGTTTTTAATAGTGCATTAAATGCATCATTTGAAAGCATATGGACTTCATCTATGATAAAAATTTTATATTTGCCATGGATAGGCGCGTATTGAACTTGGTTAATAAGTTCTTTTGCATCTTGTATACCTCTGTTTGATGCAGCGTCAATTTCAATTACATCAAGCCCTTGAGCATTTGTAATATCAATGCAGCTTGCGCATTTTTGGCAAGGTTCTAATGTCGGGCCGTGTTCACAATTAAGGGATTTGGCTAAAATCCTTGCACTTGAAGTTTTCCCTGTTCCTCTCGGGCCGCAAAACAGATAGGCATTGGCAATTCTGTTTAACTCAATTGCGTTTGATAATGCCTTAACAAGGCTTTCTTGACCCACTATATCTTTAAAAGATTGAGGGCGATATTTTCTAAATAGAGGCAAATAATTTTGTTCCATAGAAATTATTATAATATAAAAAACCATGCCCATGGTAGAATAAATAAAAAAGGTAAAAATGAAAATAAAAGACGCAAAATTTTTAATAAGTTCACCGAATTTGAAGCTTTGTCCTAAGACAGATTTAGCTGAGTTTGCGCTATTGGGGCGTTCTAATGTCGGAAAATCTACTTTTATTAATACTTTAGTTAATAGGCAAAAACTTGCAAAAACTTCAAATACTCCGGGGAAAACCAGATTAATCAATCTTTTTGAGATACAAAGCGAGAAAATGCCTTTTATTTTGGCAGATTTGCCTGGGTATGGTTATGCTAAAGTGTCTAAAAAAGAACAGGAGTCTTGGCAGAGAAATCTTGAAGAATATCTTTTAAAAAGAGAAAATTTAATTTGTTCAATCCAATTTATCGACGCTCGCCATGACATTCAAAAAAACGATATTCTGATGCAGGAATGGCTTAAATATAACAAACTCCCCTGTATTAATATTTTAACTAAATGCGATTATATTTCAAGGAATGAAATAGCTAAAAAAATAGCTATAATTGAAAAACAATTTAATAACAAAACTCTTGCTTTTTCATCTAAAAATCGAATTTATTGCGATGAAGTTGTTTCTTATTTGGTTGGTTTAATTCAGAATAATTAAATTTCTTTCATAAATTTCTTCTAAAGGCAATCTGTATGGAATGATTTCAAAATTACTTTTTGGATATCTTTTCTTAAACAATTTTACCTCGTCATCAGACAATTTTGCCTTATAAATCAAGAAATTACCTTGTTTTGTAAGGTGGGTTTTAGATAATTCCCAAACATCAATCATTTTTCCGACTGCTCTTGAAACAATCAAATCAACATTTTGATTTGGCGCTTCTTCAATTCTTGAGTATAAAATTTCAAGATTGTCGAGTTTTAATTTTTCTTTAATTTCTTTTATGAAGTTAATTTTTTTAATGCGAGAGTCATTTGCAATTATTTTTTTATCTTTAAAACAAATTGCTAAAATTACGCTTGGAAAACCGCCTCCGCAGCCGACGTCGAGAATTTTTTTATGGTTTTTAAATTTATCCCATTTGTAAATAGCTAAAGAGTCAAAAACATGTTTTTCAAAAAGTACCTGAATATCGTTTTGGCTCATTAAATTTGTATGAGAATTATATTGTTTAAAAATTTCTTCCCATTGGTTTAATTTATCGATTGTTTTATTGTCAAGTTCTAAATCAAGTTCTTTTAATAATATTTCTTTTTCACGATTTGCTATCATATTTTTCCATAATTAAATCAAAAGTCATTTTATCAAGACGCATTTTGATATCTTCAATTCTTGAGTTAATTCTTGCCACATTCTCGCTTTTGGGGTTTGCCTTAAGTGCTGTTTTGGCATTTAAGAAATTGGTCAGCGCTTTTTTATCGTCTTCTTTGTCGTAGTAATATTCGCCTGCTTCAAAATATATTAGCGCAATTTTGAAGTTATCATTTAATTTTGTTGCCGAATCAAGCGCCTGTTTATAATAACCTATTGCAGAGTGCTCATCTATTCTTGAGTATAATTTAGCCAGTTCTTTTTGAGAGAAATACATATTGTTGAGGTCGTTATTTTCGCTGTCATATTGCAGGGCAAGTTTCAAAAATTCTGCCGCTTCGCGGTACTTTGATTCTTCAATATATATTAAAGCTAAATTTGTAAGCGAAATGCTATAATATTTATTTTCGCTTTTTTCAGAGCTTGTGGTGTAATTTTTTTGATAATATTTTATGGCGTTATCCCAATCTTGGTTTTCATCATAAATTAATCCCAATTTAAAATAGGCTCTTGAAACTATTGATTTATTTTTGCCTAATACTAATTTTAAGGCGTTATTGTATGATCTTATTGCGTTATCTATTTTTGAATCGGCTTCTTCTATTTCTCCGTATTCAATAAAAGCATTAGCCCGATAACTTGTAGAATTGTTTTCATTTGTTGCAATTTTCATAAATTGAGTTTTGGCAAGCTCTGTTTTAAATAGTCTTACGTTTGTCATTGCAATTTTAAATTGCAGTTCGCATTTTCTTGAATCCCTTGTTTCAATAGCGTATTCAAGGGCGTCTGAGTAATATTTTTGTGCAATATTAAAATCGTTTAAGGCTTCATAATTTTTAGCTATCAAAGAATAAATTTCAATTTTAAATTCATTATCGTGGTCTGTTTCTTCTGCTCTTAAAAGCTCATTTATCGCCTCTTTATATTGATAGTTTTTAGTGTAATCACGAGAAGAATTAATTAAGTTTATTATAAAATTATGATCTTGTTCTTTTTTTAATTCTTCTGTTCTTTTTTGAATGTTTGTAGTTTTAGAGAAGATGTTATTTTCTTTTGATAAAAGATTTCTTCTTTCTTTTATTTTGTTGAGTTTTTCGCTTAGTTTTAATTTTTGTTTTTCTTTTTCATTTACCCAAGAATTTTGCGAAATGCCCAGATATGAAAAAGGTTTAGACTCTGAATTAATTTGAGGTACAAGCATTTTAAAAGAGTCTATTTCTTTTCTTATAGATTCTCTTGAGAGCCTTAGAAGTCTGTCTTTAGGGCTTTTGGTTAATTCATTTTCATATATTGCAATCAGATTTTTATAGCTTGTTATTTTTTCTTGAATTGAAAATGTTTTAACGATGTATTGTTTAAAATAGTCTTTAACATACATTTCATCTCTGAAATGACTTACAAGAAAATTTTTAGAAAGATAATCGATATAAGAAGTGTTTCCAAGTCTGTATTCTTTGAGAAAATCTATACTCACAGGGTGAGATAAAGTAGCTAATATTTTAAATAATCCTTGATAAGCTAAAGGCGTTAATGAAACAAATTTTGATACCATGAATTCTTCAAAATCAATATTTTGGCTTTGATTTTTTCTTTCAAATTCCAATATTAAATCTTTTATGGAAAAACCTGTTGTGGCACAATATTTTATCCCCATTTTAAGATAAAGTTCAAGTCCGTCAGTAATATTATAGTATTTTTCTTTTAATTCTTCGTCTAAGACATCCCCTAAAACGGTGAGCTTAGACTTAAATTCCTCTTTGCTAATCGGATTTATTTCAAGAGTTTTTACTTTAATCGGTTTAAAGCGAAACAGGTTTTTGTTGTTGTTTCTTGCAACAATAATTATTTTAACATTTTCATAGCTTGCAAGATGAGAAAGAAAATCAATTATCTCAACATTTTCATTAACTTTTTCAAAATTCTCAACTGCAATAATGCAATTGGAATTAATTGTTCTAAAATAATGGCTTACTTTTTCTTTAAAATTATCAGTCATGAATTTTTTAAGAGAGATTTTTTGCGCTAAAGAAAAATCTCTTAATGCATCATAAAAATTTAATAAAAAATCGTCTATAACTGTATTTTCGAAGCAAAAATGCTGAAATATTAAGTAATCTTTAGAAAGTTCTTTGGCTAATTTCTCAATTGTTTCGCTTTTTGCTGAGCCTTTTGGACCGCTCATGTAGAGTAGGTCAAAAGATGATGTGGCAAAATTTATTATTTCATTTATAATAGAATTATTAAATTGAAAAAAGCCTTGAGTCATATTATTATTTTAAAAATTTTTTATAGTATTGGCAATAGGTTAAGTATTCGAACAATGTGTTGATGAAAATATTTGTATAAGTTCAAAAACTAGATTAGGTGTGCTTTTTACAGTTGTTGGTAATATTACAAATTGTTAAGAATATTTAATATAAAAAGGCAAAAAATACAATTTAGTGTTGTTTATATAATTGTGTAGTTGTTTTGGAGTAAATATGCAACAAGTCCAAAGTCCTAGTGTTGACAGTCTTCCAAGAATAGGTTATTACGTATCAAAAGAAGAACAAAAGCAGAAATTCATAAGAAATGAGTCCCATATACATAAACAAGGGCCTTTATCAGGAGTAAAAGCAGGCGCACACAAACTTACAAATGATTTTTTAACTTATTTCCCAAAAGGGTTTGCAGGGTCCAAAAATAGCGATTTTTATGAATATTTATCTTTAGGCATGGTTCCTTATGTGGTAGGTAGCAGCATGCTAATCGCTTTATATGGTGCTGCAAGAAATGCATTTAATTCAACCGATGCATGTGCTGCAGGCATGGGTTACAGGAAAATGGCGGCCGGTGTAATCGCTTATGCGGTTGGTAAATGGGCTTCAACTAAATTATCAAGAACACTTGTAAATGCTTCAACAGGTGTTGATTTAGATTTATTGTATATTAAAAAGATTAATGAGCTTCCTGAACCCGGACAAGAAAAGGGGCTTGTCAGAATACAATACCCCGGAGTTTATGATTCAGCGGAATTCTTTAGAAAAGATTTGCTTGCAAAAGATGCTGAATTAAACTATGGAAATGTGTTTGCGCTAGATGATAAAAAGGCTAAAAAGGCTGGGTTTAAAGAAAAATTAAATAACCCCGGTCAAATGGTAAATGATAAAACAAGAAAATTGAAAATAAGAGCCACTGCACTGGAAAATGTTGCAAAATACGTTGTTGCGGCAACAGGTGTTGCGTTTGGCGCTCAAAAGTCATTTGAGGTAATGAAATTACCTAAATTAAATAGTTTAAGTAATGCAGTTTCTTTTGTAAGCGGAATTGCAAAAACCGTTGTAGAAGCCGGAAAAGAATTATGGCATGGAACAGACAGAAACGTAATTACAAGAAATTACGGAAAAGTCTTAATAGGAGCAAGCGTAGTAACCACCTTGCTGGCTTGGTTAATTCCTACAATCGGATTTAAATCAAATCCAAACACAATGAAATCCAAAGTTGATACAAACAAAGAATATGAGGTAAACTAATGACATATATAAGCCCTATTCTAAGCAGTACTTTAAATAAGAAAAATAATACAAATAAGGCGAGCGAAAATCATTATAATAAGATTTATGAAGAATTAACCCGTCATGCTAACGATGTAAAACCTAACGCACCAAAGGCAAGGTTAATCAAGGGTGGTCCTGTTCATGCCGTTCAAAACACAATTAAAGATACTAAAAATTTCTTTAAAGCTGTTAAAGACGGAAAATTGAGCGATAACAACCTTGGAAGAATTAATGATCTTGGCATGAAATTTGGTGCATTACTTATTGCTTCATTTTTAGCAAGTAAGGCAAAAACAAAAACAGAAGCAGTTATGCAGTTTATTGGCGGTGCAACATTCTTTGCTTCTATGAGTTTGTGGCCAAAATTATTCATTAATTTACCTGCAAGAATTGTACACGGTTTTGATATAGGTCAAAGATATGTTAGCGCACAAGGTGATGAAAAAGATTTCTTCTTGGATAATCAATTTGTACCTTGGGATGCTCAACCAAAAGAAGAATTAAGAAAAATAGGCAAAAGAACAGGCATTGACTATGATAGTCCAAACGGAGAAGAAAAAATCAAAGAAAAAATGCGCAAAACTGCTCTTCAAAACAGAACCCTTGGAATGGCAACAGCAGGTTTTGCAACTCCTTTAATGACGGCAATGGTGGGTAATGCTGTTGAGCCGAAGGTTAGAGATATAATTATTGAAAGAGTTTATAAAAAAGCAAAAGATATAATTACTCCTAAAAAATTCTACGAACAAGATGGCGGTGGCAGCATCAGAGAAATTGGCAAAAGCGGCTTAGAAGATTATTTAAGCGGCGCTAAAGCTGATGTTAGAAATGTTGACGGAATAGAAAATTTATTTAAAGAATACTCAGATAAAAATCTTGATAAAAATTTCTACGAAAAATTATGCAATATGCTGCAAGTAAATACTCCGGTAGATTTTGTTAAGGAAAGAAACGGAGAACTTGCAGAAAGAACTTATCAAATGTTTAAAGACTTGGATGATTATGCTCCAATTGAAAGCTTCCGCGCAGATAATTTGGCTGATGTAATAAGGAGTATTCAAGAACAAACTGCGGTAGTTGATGAACAAAGTTTAAAAGACGCCCTTAAAAAGTTGAATATAAATGTAGACATTGCTGATTATATTGATTCTGCAAATAAAGCGGTAAGTTCAAAAACAGTAACGGTTGATGTCGACGGCATTGTAAATGATTTTGCAAATAGTGCAGATAAAACCATAGGCGGATTAAAGAAAATATTAAAAACCCATGGTTTAGATGGCGTACAAATCGGTACCGTTGAAAAAGGTATTCGCATGGACAATGCACCTTTCTTTGAAGTAATTAAAAAATATAATGAATCTGTATTACCTGAGATTAGGGGCAGATTTAAATCATATATGGATTTATTTAATTCCGTAATGGGTTCAAAAACTGAATCTAAAACAACAAAAGAATATCTTATGGAATTAGATAAGTTAATGAAGAGATTTAACTTTAGTTATGATGATTTAAAAGAAATGACAAATTCCGGTGTTGAATCAAGCGAAGCAAAATTGCGTTTGGTGAAATACTTTGAGAAATTTGCAGATAAAACAAAAAGTTTAACTCTTGAAGAATATAAAAAAGAACTTGGCAATTTCTTATCAATTCCATTGGATAAAGATTTATTAGACACAATGGAACATTTGGTTGATCCTAAAAATATTCAAAGCATTACAGAAAATGCAAAATCAACAGGAGATAATGCATTCTTTAAATTGTTGAATACTGCATTTATAGGTGAAAACGGTAATAGAAAATCAGGCTTAATAGGTGCATTGGATAGGTTCAAACAAGAAAAAATCTTATCTCTTGATGCGATTAAGGCAAAAGCATTGATTTGCAGTAATTTTGAAAGAAGAGTTGAAAGCCTTGACTTTAAAAGAGCTCTTGAAGAGACAGGATTGATATTAAGCGAAGCTAAAAAAGCAGGAATGACTCCTGAAGAAATCGCTCTTAATAGCAGTATACCTTATGAAGATTGGATTAAATACGCGAGATCTGTTATTTATGACGGATCTATTGCAAAGGATGCTTGCAATGCTAATATAGGCGATAAAACTCTTTATGAAACTTTGAAAGGTATTATCTATAATCCTAAAGCTTTTGAAGTAGAAGATGTAATTCTAAATGGTGCAAAAGAAGGCAGAGAATATACAAACTTTGATATTAAAGGTGTTGTGGAAAGGTTGAAAAATCTAAATCAATCAGTTAAAGAAGGCAAAAATGATTATTCAAGATCCTTGAGTTTCTCAAAAGCCGTTTCAGAGCGTGCTACTGCAATCTTCAATAATAAGAGTTGGAAAAGAATATTTGTTCCAATGACAGTAGCGCTTATTGCGGTAACTTTATTGGCTCAACCTTTCTTTGGAAATATCAAAAAAGAATTCCCCGAAGAAAATAAAAACGGAGGTACTAAATAATGTCAATAAATAACGTAAGATTAGCACAAGTACCGATACAAACATATAATACAGCAGCCCCTGAGGTTCAAACAAAAGAACCTGCAGAAATAAAAGGCGATTATCAATTGACAATGATAAGTCCTCTGTTGGCTCAAATGTTATTAGCTCAAAGTAAAAAAATTACCCCTGCAAGTGTTTCTAATGTTCAAGGGGTAACAGAAGCTCAAAAAAGAGTTTCCGGTTATAAAAACGAGCTAAGAGATATGTTAACTCATAATAAAGCTAATATTATTGCCGTAATTTTAAGAACAATGAATGCTCAAGATAAAGACGGCAATGAATTAATCCAAGGTGATGAAATTTCAGGTAATTTTATTAACGCTGTAGATAGATTAGATGAAATTAAAGATTTAGGCTTTAATACTCAACACGTATTACCTATTCACCCTCCCGGAAAAACTCATGCTATGGGTACAGCAGGTTCATTATATGCGCCAAAAGACTTTTTGACGCTTGACCCTGAATTGGTTGATGAAAATCCGCCTGAAGAAGTTAAAAAAAGGGTGGCAGAATTATATGAACAAAAAACAGGCAAAAAG
The DNA here is from genome assembly GCA_949282195.1 of uncultured bacterium. GTDB lineage: Bacteria > Cyanobacteriota > Vampirovibrionia > Gastranaerophilales > Gastranaerophilaceae > RUG14156. The sequence continues at coordinate 62,466 of CASDOW010000006.1, forward strand.
CTTGAAAAAATGGATAAAAATGATCCTGAAGTAGCTTTTGCTCAATGTAAATATTATATTGATGAATGTCACAAACGCGGTATAAAAGTAATGCTTGATTTACCGTCTTGTGCAAGTGTAGATTTTGCAAGATTACATCCTGAATTAATGGCAATCGGCCCTGACGGAAAAGAAAAAGTTCCCCAAGGCTGGCAAGATATCAGAATGTTGAAGTCATTTGTTGACGAACAAAATCGTATTTTGAACAAGCCTCTTGTTGATATGCTTAAAAAATACGTAGATATGTGTGTTGATTTAGGCTTCGACGGCATAAGAGCCGACGTTGGCAGAGCAAGACCTGTTGAATTTTGGAATGTAATTATTAATTATTCAAGAGCTAAAGACCCTCAATTTGCTTGGTTGGCTGAAACATATACCCATGAAGATGCTTCACCTCAGCTAAATATGCCATATGACAGACCACAAGAGCTATTGGAAGTTGGTTTTGACAGTTACTACGGTCAATATCATAATTACAGCGATTGGTTAACTGCTGATGTTTTATTTGACTATGTTAAAGAAAACATCGATATGAATAATAAAATAGGTGAAAAATGCGGACCTAAATCTTTAATCGGTTCTTTTGCAACTCACGACGACCAATCACCAATGTTATACGGCGGTGCTCCTTGGGTAATGTTTACAACAATACTTCAAAGTATGCTGCCTCAAGTTAACCCATATATAGTTGACGGCATTCAAACAGGCGATTTCTACTTGTATCCTTATGAACATGCGCTTGTAAGAGATTCTGAAACAGATAATCACGAATGTACCGTTCACACAGGAAGATTAGATATATTTAATAAATCAAGAAAACCCGGCGGTAATTCTCCTGAAATTGCACAAGTTGTTAAAACCGCATTTGCTCTAAGGGATAACAGATATAATGAATTAAATCCAAATTCTAATGTTAAATTATCAATGACAAATGCGCAAGATGTAATTACAAAAGGTTCGTTCATAAAATTGCCTACAAATAATCCTGAAATTATTGCATTTGCAAGACATAAAGACGGTAAGACATTGTTGTTTGTAGGAAACAGAAATATCAACTTCAAAGTTGGCGGCAAGATTGAAATTCCGGGTTTAAAACCTGAACAAAAATTCGCTAACTTAATGCCAAGCTACGGTGCTGAATCTAAATTCCAAAATGATAAGCAAGGTTCATTAGTTGTGGAAATGGGTGCAGGCAGAGCTTGTGTATTTGAAATAGATGATAAGGATATTGAAAAATTATCTAAACCCGAAAATGTACTACAACAAAAATATCTGTAAAAAGTTAAATAATCTCATTAAAAGGGAAATTAAACAGTAAAGGATGAGTTATGGATTTATCAATTAATAGATTTCAAAAGACAAGACAAAAGCAAATTTCATTTGATGGGGTGAAAAGCACATATTCTAAGACTGCAAGCCCTGTGTTTAATTTTACAATTCCTCCTTATGATTCTTCAAAAGAAGAACCGTTTTTGGAACTTGTGCTTTTAAATAAGAAAGATAAATCAAGCGGTTATGACGCTTCAAGCGTAGCTGGTTTCTTTTCGCTTCCTTTTGATGAAGAAGGTCAAGTTATTATAAGGAAGGAATTTTTTGATAAAAAATATATAAATGCCTTTGCATATAGATATAGATTTGATCAAAAAGACGGCTCAGATTCCAGATATGCTAATGATGAATTTAAAGCAATTGAAATTGATGAATTGGGCAAATTAAACCTTATTGACCTTGGAAGAAATTATGGTATTTCACCAAAAGCAGGTACAATGCGCCATAGTTTTGTAGATTCTGATGCTGTGATTATTGACGGCAAAGTTCGTGAAAATATAATGAGTGAATTTAGAAGAAATCACTTTAATAAATTAGGCGGAAGCTTAAAAGGTATTGATGAACTGATAAAAAGTGGCGAATTAGCGCCATACAGATATATTATCACAACTCCTGATATCGGTGTTGACCCGACTTCTCCTCATAAATATTGGTCTAACAACTTATATCAATGTAATAATTTACAAGATTTCAAAGATTTAAACTTTGATTTGTATAAATTAGGTAAAGCGTATGTTGCAGACGGTGCTTTTACATCTCAAGGTATACAATCACCTTTGGTAGCTCATGTTTTAAAATGGGGTAAAGAATCACCATTTTATAACATGTTAAAAATTCAAGACAATCTTACTCCTGGTGTTTTACCTGCAATGCCTCAAGAAGGCAAAGAATATCCTTTTCCTACATTGGGTATTAGAGTTGTTAACCCTAAAAAACCGGGGTATAACAAAAACAAACCGACATATATCCAATTCTATGATAGTCGCATGGCAAGCGATAAACAAATAAATGACGCTTCAAAATTAATTTTAAGTTATGATAAAGCTCCAAAAAAAGATTTTGAAGTAATCGGCTATCCTGATTCTGTTCATCCTTTCTATTTTGAAGTAGATCCAGATGATGACAGATTAAAAATCTTTACTGATAAAAACGCTGTTTTAATTGAAGATTTTAAAGATGTAAAAAGATTTTTATCGTTTGATAATTTCAAAATATCAGACAGACAACACGCTTCAGGTGCAACATTCTGGGACGGTAATGTTGACCTTATTAAGATGAATTTATCTAATCCGAGAAATACAAAAGAAAATATTGAAGGTATGATGAATGCCAGAAAATATATTCTTGGCGTTGCTTCTTATTGGACTGAAACAATTCAAAGTGATTTAATTTTAAGAACTGCTTTATTAAGTAATGAAGAAAAAGCAAAAGTTGCAAAAAATAACGACATTACCCCTGAACAGTTTGAAATAATTAAAAATAATCCCGATAGCTTGCCTTCAGCGGTTTTAAGCAGTAATAAAACAGTAAGTGATTATATTAAGGAATTTCCTTTACAATCGCTTGAAGTTAGTCCTGAATTGACAGCAGTATTCTCTGAACCTCAATTTAAAGAAGAATTCTTAAACGAAGAAACATTTGCTTGGTTGAACGATGTTGTTGAAAATACAATCACTGAAGCAATACCTGAAGAATATAAACAAGATGAAAAATATAAAGCTTTTGCAATAAAAACTTATGCAAATGATGTAATTAGAGATGTTTTAATAAATTCGCTAAATCCTGTTGCAGTTAGAAATAATTTAGAAAAAGTTACGCTAAATTCTCTTTTAACTACAAGGCCTGTGAGCGTTAAGGATGAAAGAAATCAAGTCGTTCGCAAAATGCAGCGATTATTAAGTACAGATTCAATTTATTCAATCAGGAAAAAAGTTGCAGGTGAATTATCTAAAATTTCATATGAAGATTTTAGACAAGCAGAAGCTATTGTAACAGAAGGTAAGGCAGGTTTGAACTGGCGTTTTGATGCAGCAAAAGATATTGCAGACTTAGACGCAGTTAGAAACGGTTCATCTACACTTCATGAAGTTTGGGATGAAGACGGTTCACTTCCGAGCGTTGCAGATTTCTGGGCTGATTTTATAAAAAATGTTAAAAAATATAACCCTGCTGCTTTAACTATTCTTGAAATAACTGATTTTGCAAGTTTTTATGAATGGAACAATGTTGAGTCAATGAGAAATTTTGCTCCTGACATAACAAATGATTTCTTGGATAAAACAGCTAAATCTTTTGACAAGATTGCAGAAAAAGCAAAACAAATTGACAAAGAAGGTTTTAAAGCTGCGGCTGAAATTTTAAGAACGGGCGTTATAACCGAAAAAACCAGAAAAGCTGTTTTGGATATTGCAGACAGATACTATGATAAAGACGAAACCAGAGCCGATTATGTTAAAGACTCAGGTAAACCTGATGTTAATAGAACAAAAGTTTTAAATTTATATAGCAATATAGTTTCAAAAGCGGGATTTTCTGCTGATTATTATCCTGCTGATTATGAAAATCACGTTGCTTATGTAAAAGAACAGCAATTCTTGGAACAAGTAGGCGCTACAACAGGTTCTAACTATGACAAATATTTCAATAGATTGTCTATGTTTGCGGGTGTAAATCCTGAAAATTATGAAGGCGTTTCAGATAAAGCCGGTAATGTTTCATTTTTAAGAGAACAAACCAAACATTTAATGAAATATGGTCAACCTCATACAGTAATGTATTCACACGTATTCTACGAAAACCATGATAAACCTCGTTTATTACATGTTTTACCTTTGGATACAAAGTTATTCTTAACTAAAAATTTAGCGGGTGCTTCTGATGAATACAAAAAATTAGCTACTGAAATTACAGGCAGAAAGGATTATTATGAAATCAATCCTAAGGCTGTTGCAGTGGCTCAGGTTATGAAAAGAGAAATCGAGAAAGAATACGGTGATAAACCTGAAATAAAAAATAAGCTTTTAGATGTATTAAAAGATTTAGCAAACGGTGTTGTTCAAAAAGGCGATGAGCCTGATTACAGAACAGCTGAAGCATTTGGTGTAGCTCCTTATGAAGATACTATACAAATGTTGTTTAATAGAGCCGGAATAAATGACAAAGACGCCATGCTTGACTTCCACAAAGGAATGTTGGGTGAATCAATGGATATGCAACAATCATTATGGCAAGTTATCAATGCGCTTGTTGGTACTCCGACATTATATAACGGTGCTGAATTTGCTCAAACAGGCTATGAAACACCTTCTAAGAACGTATATGTTGGAAACAGGGGTGAAATTCTTCATGGTCTAAAAAACGACGAAAGATATAGCACATACTATAATAAAATGCAAGCAATTTCATCTTTATATAAAAACCCTCAATTAAGAGCTTTAAGAGAAGGTTATCCTGTGTCTTTAGTGGTTGATAACAAAGACGGTTTAGACATGTGGCCTTTAATGAAATACGATGAAAGAGGTTCAAAAGTAATTAGTGTTATTACAGGAAACCGCTTGCCAAAAGGAAAAGAATCAAAAGAAGGAGCAGACAATAATGAAGTTCATCTTGTTGATTCAATTAAAATTAAAGACGAAAAACAAATGTCAGCACTTCCTGAAGGTACAACCCTAAGAAGAAAAATATATAATCCTCAAACTGCTTCATATGTTGATGATAACGTTGTTTATACGGTTGAAAACGGTGAAATTCATTCTCCAAAAGGCAAGATAAAAGTAGATGATACTGTTATGACTTTCTATGTGCCTAATTTGGAATTGGAAAAACATAAGTTTGCTTCAGTATGTAACGGAGCTCGCTAAAATTTAACCTCCCATTTGGGAGGTTAAATTTTTATATAATATTTACCTTGAAATCTTCTCTTAAGGCTTCGATAACATGCGGATTTATTAAAAACGAAGAACACTGTGCAAGATATATATCAAGCTCTTTATTTAATAGCGACAAAATGGTGTCTATGCTTGAAAGGTTACATTGAGAGAAGAATATTGTCATTTTAATGTTTTTCTCTTTTAGATGTTTTATTGATTTTATTAAAATATTTTCTTCTAGTGGGCAGTTAAATGTTATTATTTTTTTATTTTTGTATTCTCCAATGTAATTTTCATCAAGCTTGCCTGCTATTAAGATAATTTCCTCATCTTCAAGATTTTCAATTGTTTTTTCTATTTCTTTAAAATCATAATTGATTTTAAGGTATTTTTTTTCTTGATTTTTATTGTAACCTTCGATATTCAAGCATGAATTGATTAAAGGTTTATAGTCATTATTTTCTATATCAAAAACTTTTTCAAAAGAAATCAGTTTATTTGAAAATATTTCACCACGATATAGAGTGTCGATTTTTTGGATAAAATTTTTGGTGATTAAAATTGACCCCGGAAAAACGGAAAATTCATATTCTGTGTTGTCTTTTCCAAGATGTCCTTTTAAAAATTTATTATTTTTAAAATACGGATAAAAATGCGCCAAAATCAACGCACCATTTGTATACACGTTTATTGGTATTTTGGGGTCATATTCTTCAAGGGTTTTTAATACATATTCAAGTTCATCAAGATCATCTCCCGAAACAAGAATTGAGTGTCCTTTTTGGGGAGTGGTGAGGATAGAAGCATTTTCTTTATTTCCATATTTTTCCTTGTATATTAAATCAAGCTTCTCTTTCAATAGAGCGGAAATATTAGAAAATTCTTTTATTCTTCTTATGATTTTTTCATCCCTAATAGAATAACCGTTAGTCAGAGCAAAAAATCTTATAACTTCATAATCGAATTCATTAAAGTTCTTATCAAGTTTTTTAATTTTTACAATATTAATTGCACATAATTTTGCTTGTAGTGTTATAAGCTCAAAAAGACGTTGTTTTTTTCTGTCGCAGTCTTTTTGCTTATTCATAAGAGTGTTTTGTGAGTAGTTTATTAATTCTGAAATTTTTGTATTTTCATCTATTTTCAAATCACTGCTAATGATTTCGCAAGGAAACTTATGTGTAGAGCAGTAATTTATGTATTTGTTTTTTGTTTCTTCTTTGATGTTTTGCAATTTAATGATTAAGTTTAAGTATTTATTTTGATTGAAGCTGGTGTTTATTAAAAATGTTGATAGTGAATCTATTACAACATTCATTATATTTGCATTCAAAAAACCAAATTCTTTCAACTTAACAAGATAATATGATATATCTCTTAATTGCGCTAAAAGTATTTCATATAATGAGTTTACGCTTGGATGAACCGAGCATACGCCAATGGATTGGCAAGAATTTTTTTCTGCTATATTTTTAAAATAATCAAACATAATAAAAGTTTATTTTATTTTTTTATTTTTTTAATTACCGAAAAGAATAATTTATTTTTAATACTACATTCATAGGATTTATTTGATAAAATTCAAAAATTGGTGCATAATGTAAGAGTATATAAGATTTACTACGATTTGAGGGAAATATTTTGTTTAAAAGTTATGCTTATAACTTTGATGATGAGCATTTTGTATGCCAAACCAACGGAGTGATTTCTGATTCAATAGTTCAAAATTGGACTCAACAAGCGCTCGATTGTTATAAAATTAATTGTAATTGTGATATATGTCCTATTACAAAAGCAAAGTATTCTTTTAAATGCCAAATGAAACACATTGTTGATATTCTTTTAAAAACACAAGGATTGCCCGATGAAAAGGCAATTTGTCAAAATTCGCAAAATATTGAAGATGACATTGTAGCCTAAAAAGAGCAATCTTTGAGTTTTTATTTAATACTTCTGTTTAAAAAAGATTTAAGCGCATCTTGTTTATTGTTAGGTGTGGATAAATCAAGATTTTCATAATCTTCTTCATCAGCTACAAAAGCACTGCTGTAAAATTTTTTAACAAATAATAAAATAATGTATAGTATTACAGCGCAAATTGCTACACCCATCATTGTTTTCAGAAAAAGAGCCATAACTTTCTTGCTTTCTTTATGAGGATCAGGGATAACGTCTTTTTTGACATTTTGAACATTAATCGGTTCAATATCTAAGTCGTTAACTCTGACATCATTTTGTATAAGCTCCATTTTATTGTCGGCTGCTCCATTTGGCAGAGGTGCATTTGCCAATACAATAGGGCAGAACATAACGGAAAAAACAATATATATAAGAACAATTATTTTATTGGCTTGTTTTAGCACTTCTTGTTCTCCTTGTTCTTTTTTTGGGTTTTTCTTCTTTTTCTTCTTTTTCTGTTTTTTCTTCTTCGGTTGGAGCTGTTTCTTCTTTTGTTTCTTGTGCTATTTCAGATTTTTTCCTTGTTTTCTTAGCTTTTCTTGATAATTTTTTGGGTTCTTCTTTTGTTTCTTTTTCTTCTTCGGTTGGAGTTGTTTCTTTTAATTCTTGCGCTTTTTGTTGAGCCATGTCAATTGCAACTTCTTCAACAGCTTCTTTGATTTGTGCGTCTTCGCTTATCGAAATATTTTCTTTTGGTTTTTCTTCAACCGTTTCAACTGCATTATTCAATTCAACATCTTTGATTAAATCATCAATCATGTCGTTAACTTGGGCTTTGGTAAGCTCTTGAATTTGAGTTTGTTGAGGATTTTGTTGAGTGTTGTTTTGATAATTTTGCTGATTTCTTTGATTGTTTTTATCTCTTCTTTGGTTTTTGTCGAATTTATGATTTCTTTGGTTTTGATTATTGGGGCTTTCTTGGCTGAAGTTTGAATTAAAAGGCCCTTTAATTTTATTCATTTTTGCTCTTGATTCGCCAATGTTAGTTGGAGTAGAGAATTTCATTTCATCAATAATAAAACCTTGACCTTGGCATTTATCGCATTTTTTTGTGAATATTTCAGCTAAACTTTGACCTTGTCTGTGTCTTGTTAATTCAACAAGTCCCAAATCAGATAATTGACCGATTTGCGGTTTAGCTTTATCTTTTTCTAAGACAAGTTCGAAATGCTCCAATAAGGCCAATTTATCCATTCTTGATGCCATATCGATAAAATCTATTACAACCATGCCGCCAATGTTTCTTAATTTTAACTGACGAGCAATTTCATCTGCCGCTTGCATGTTTGTCTTTAATATGGTTTCAGCTTGATTTGATGAGCTTGTAAATTTGCCTGAGTTTACATCAACTACCGTCAAAGCTTCTGTTTGCTGAATGAATAGATATCCGCCTAAAGGCAAGTTAACTCTTGTATTTAGCGAATTTATTATTTCTTTATTAATTCCTGTTGCAACAAGTAAAGGTTCGTTTCCTTTGTGCATTGTGACTTTTACTTGCATGTTCCAGTGTTGTAATAATTGAGTAGTTCTGTGAAGTGCAAAAGCTGTATCCACAATAATTTCATCAACATTGGAATCGCATGCTTCTCTAATAACTCTATATAATAAATCTTGGTCCCTATAAAGTAATGTCGGAGGTTGCGCGCTATCGGCGGCATTAACTATTGAATTCCATTTTTCAAGTAAGATTTCTAAGTCTTCTTGAATTTCGGCATCTGTTTGACCTTCGGCTTCAGTTCTTACAATAACCCCTACACCAACAGGCTTTAAAAGACTAACAATTGATTTTAGTCTTGCTCTTTCTTTTTGTGAGGTAATTTTTTTAGAAACGTTAACACCTTTTTCATCTGGAAGTAATACCAAAAATCTTCCGGGGAGCGATAGGGCTGTTGTAACCCTCGGGCCTTTGTGTCCTGTAGGTTCTTTTACAACTTGAACAATTAATTTTTGATTAGGTTTAACTTTTTCTTTAAGTGAGCCTTTGCCTGTGATGTCGTCAGTATGAATAAAGCCCATTTTATCTGACATTCCGACATCAACAAAAGCCGCTTCAATAGAAGGAAGAATGTTATCTACTCTTGATAGATAAACATCACCCAATAAAACATCTCCTTTTGAAACAAAAAATTCACAAACCTTATTATCTTCAGTCAAAGCAGCAATATTGTCTTTTTCTGATATTACAATTTTCTTTGTCATGGTAAAATTTCCTTTAAACTTAAATAACTCTCAAGTCGGTATCGAAAAATTCCACTCTTTTTATTTTGAAAATACTACTGTCATCAAACAAGGTTTTTAAAAACTCATCCGCCCTAAGGGAAGGAATTTCCTCGTTTTGTCCCGCTTTTAAAACAAAGCTTAAAACATTGCCATCCAGAATTTCAAATGTTTTTAGGGAATTTCGATAATTAATCGTTTTTTCTATACCTTTTTTAGTTTTCTTCGTGATCAACAATTCATCCGAAGATAAACACTTTTCTATAATATATCTTATTTTATCCAAATTGTAAACATGATTTTTTTCATCATTTAAGATTGCTTCGTATTTTGCCCATTGAACGTAATTTTCAAGGGATTTAGGTTCATTTTTATTGTCATCAATTTTATTTAGGGAAATTACTTCAATTCCTTTTGGGGAAAATTTTTTAAATTGTTCTAAAAAATTATCTGCCAATGGCTCAAGTGTTTGAAAATTGACAAGTTCGCAATTTGACTCTATAAAAATAGGTAACGCAGGAGAATAAGAAACTTTCGGCATTTTATTGAAGCCTTGAGATAGTGCAAGCTTTAATTCGCACCTTCTGAATATTTTTAAGATTAAATTTTGCCAATCAAGGTGCGAAATAAAACGTAGTTCTTTGTTTTTGGTAATTTTAAGCCTATATTTGTATATTTTTTCTTCCGACATTATTTATTTTTTTAATATAATCAATTTCATTTGCATGTGATGAAATAAAAGCGCTTCTGTCCGCAACATGGCGCTGCAATTCGTTAAGATAGTCTATTTCATCAATAGTTTTATTTAGCTGTTCTTTTAAAACTTCTTGTTTCATACGTTTAAGAAGTTTTTTATACATAAATTCATCTTGAAAAAAACTTTGCATAATAATATTTTAGCATTTTTATATTTAAAAATGCTAAAATTAAAATTATTTAACAATTAATTTGGAAGCTTTAGGTTGTCTTGAAGTTCAAGAATAATTTTTTCGCCTTTTTTGGCTTTAAAGTGAAGCCCTGGAGATACAACCCCTGAAACTAATCCGACTCCGCCCCCAACTGAGCCGCCTATAATTAAACCTGTTATGGTGTGACCTGCGGCAACACCGATTGCAGCGCCAAGACCGGAACCGACAGCTCCAATAGATAAGGTATATGCGGCAATTTTTCCGGCTGTTTCTTTAGCGCCTTCTTGAAGATATTTTTTATCCGCTAATTGAACGCATACAGGGATATTTGTTCCGTCAGGCAGTAAAATGTGTGTGAATTCCATAAATACTTTTGCATTTCTTGAGAACCATTTTGGTTTTTCAATACAGCTTATTCTGGCAATTAAAGAGGAATTACAAGGAATTAGGAGGGTTCCTTCTTGTGTTTTTAAGTCATTATCGAAGTTAAATTGTACATAATCGCCTGTTTTATAATATTTTGAATTAAAATTTTGTGCAAAATTAACAACAATATAATTTTCTTTTTGGATTATATTTCCGCCCGGAGTAATTTTAACTAAATCAACTTTTGCATTTTTTACAACGGGTGCTAAATGTTCAACTTCATTATCCTGACAGTCAAATGCAAGTGCATAAAACGGTATAAATGCATTAAAGCAAAGAGTTAAAAGTGTCAAAGATAAAGCTTTTTTAATCATAACAATCCCTTTTTATATTTTCTTTATACATGATAGCGCATATTTGAATATTTTTTAACCCTTAAAATAGAGTAATTTAACTTTTTTAAAGCCGAATAATGCATCTGTATATTCTGTATAATCAAGTTTGTAGTGTTTGTTTAGATAATTTGTGCTAAAGCAAATTCTCTCTGTTGCATTTTTTTCGTCAATTGTTTTGGTATTCGGCAGTTTTATGAATTTAAAATAACAATTTAGTTCGTTATTTTTATCAAACCTTACGTTATTGTTTTCATCAACACTATATTTTGTATTTAATACATCATCAATGTTAAACACATTGTCGCTTTGAGAGTCATTTATTGCTATTATTAAATCGTATTTTTTTAATTTTTCTTGATTTATTAATGCGCTGTTTAAAAAATCTATGTTATATCCTTTATTTTCAAGGGCTTTTATGTAAAATACCGATGACTCTAAGGGTTTTATTATTGCTATATTTTTTTCATTTTTATATTTATTTTCAATTGTGTTTTTTATTGTATAGCCTGCTTTATACACAGGAATTATTTTATTTGAGAAAAAGTCATCAGACAGTTTATTTAAATCATAATTGTTTTGCCTAAGGTTAAAGCTAAGTTTTTTAAAGGGTATTCTTTGGATATAAAAAGGGATAAGCGTCATATAGAATATGCAAAAAAGTGCAATTAGCGGTTTTATAGGACCTTTTTTTGAATAAAGAATTGCACAAACGCAAAAGCTTAAACATACAAAAGAAACAATAAATCTGATAGAAAAAATCATAAATGCGCAAGAACGGGCTAAAATAAGGATATTAATTAAAAAAGCGCAAGATAAAAGAAATAAAAGAATAGTTCTTTTGTTTTTATTGAAAAAGAATTTAAAAAACGAAATAAATATTGAAGGTAAGAATACCAAAAAGCCTAATATGCCAAAACCTGCAATTTGTTCGTCTGTTCCGATGTTGACTTCATATAGTTTGACATTCGCTCCTATGTTATAGGGAATATTAAACATTTTATATATTTCATTTTTTATGATTAAAATTTTATCGTTTAGATAAATTCCCCACTTAAATCCTGTAAAATCAAGCATTTGAACAATGAAATTAATAAGGTTTGAAATATATCCTTGAAATCCGCCCCAAAATTTGTGTCCTTGGTATGCTGCATTATTTGAAAAGGGATTGTGGAATTGCATAAAGTTTAAAATATAATTGTAACTTGCAAAAATAATAAAATTAATTAAAAGAAAAATGATAAATAATTTTGTTTTTTCAAGTTTTTTATTTTTGTCAATTAAAATTTCATAGCCGATAATTAAACAAAAAAACCCAAAAAGGGCAATAATGCCGGTTGTTTTAGTGCCAATAGCAAGGCTTAGCGCTAAAGTTGAAAAATAAAGGCTGCTTTTAAAATTAAACATAAAAAGGCTAAATGAGCATAATAACAGCGCTCCAACCAAAATATTGGTTTGCATGCTTGGTATTTGAACAATTATTGCGCTGAGAGAAGATAATATAAATATTGCAAACAGCCTTTTTCGATATGAAAATTTAAATTTTTCAAATATTTGCCACCCTGAAAGAATGACTAAAATATAGCTAAGATACGAAACAATTCCATAACCGTATAAATTCTTTTTAAATGCCAACATCCAAGCATATATTATTTCTGAATTTATGGGCATTATGAGTGCTCTTATATCATTAGTTTCAAAATGGAGAAGATTTTGATTTTTAACAAATTCCCAAGCCCTAAAAAAGTGGTATGTTTGGCTGTCAGGCTCTGCTGCGGGTGTTATTATTGCTAAAAATAAGGTTGAAAAAATAAGTACGATAAAAGACGCAAAAAGCAATGTTAAAGATTTATCTAATAGAATTGAATTTATAAATCTTTTTATATCAAAGTTTGGTTTTAGAAATTTGCCTTTTTTAAATTTAAAAAAGGCAAAGCTTAAAATAAAATTTAAAAATGAAAAGATTAACAAATTTAGCCCGTTTATTGCGCTAAAAAAAGATAAAATCTCCATATTTAAAACAATTAAAGCAAAATATGCTATAAAAATAATTAAAAAATTACCGCACAAAGATGCAATTAAGTAAGATGAAAATAAGTTAAAAAGGATTGCACAAAAAAACATATTGAAATTCTACATTAATTTAGCAATAATTTGCAAGATTTATGTAATTAAAAAATGTCTTTTTATCAGTTCTCGTTTATTTTTTTTAAAATCTTCATAATTCATATAGGATTTTAAAAAACCGTCTTTCAAAATTATTGCAAGATATGCTAAAACTTCGCTTTGTAGATTAAAAAGTTTGAATTTATCTTCAATAAGATAAGATATGAATTTTTTAGAGCAGATATTTTGGACTTTTTCCATGTTTAGTCCGATTTTTTTCCCGTCTTGGATTTTATCTATAATTTTATTGCAAAAATCGTCATCAATGATTTTTTTGTTGATAACAAAAACAATTTCTTTGTTTTGAATTGTTTCGATAAAATCCATTTTGTCACCCTGTAATATCTATTGTCATATTAAATTATTAAAATGAAAATGTTAATTATTACAAAGAATAGCTTTTCTATAACTTTTGTTTAATTAAAAACCATGGTAAGATTAGTTCAAAAAGAGTGTTATAAGTAGATGAAATTATTAGATTATTTTAAAAAACCAAAAGAAGAAAAAAGTTTTGATATTCTGCCTGACGGCGTGTTTACATTAGAAGAAGACGGAAAAATCATTGATGTTAACAATAAAATCTTAGAAATATATAAGACAACAAAATTCAATATTATAGGTCGTTATTTTTCGGACTTTGTTGAAAATGGAACATCAATTTTAAATGAAATTACTCAAAATGGTTCAAGTGCTTCTGTTAAAGCTATTATAAAAAATGAAAAAAATGACGAAGAAAAAAGAATATTTCTTGAAATAACTGCAACAAGGATAATTGAAGATTCTAAGGTTTTTGTTTGTGTAAGAAATGTTACCAATAGGCAAAAGGAGCAAATAAACATAAATGAAAAATATGCAGCAGCTCAGAAAATAATAGACGGAAAAAACGATTTTCTTTTGGAGTCTTCAGGGGCTGTTTTGTCTAATTTAGTTTCAATAAATGGATTTTCAAGAGCGCTTTTAGATGGAATTGGCGGAGCGTTATCAGAAAAACAAGAAAAATATTTAAATATAATAAATACAAATTCAAATAATTTAAGCTATGATTTAGAAAAATTGTTTGCTTTGTTTAAATTGGAATCTAAAAAAGTTGAATATAACAACAAAACTTTTGATTTAATCAGTCTTATTAAGTCAATTGAAAGAGTTTATCAAAAGGATTTTAAAGATAGAAAGATTATCTTTTCGCTTGATTATAGAGCCTTGACTCAAAGAGATTGCTGTTTGGATTCTGAAGCGGTTGAATACATGTTAAGATGCGTTATGGACGTATTTTTAAGATTTTCTAATTTGGGAAAATGCACCCTTAATATCGGACATCCTCCTGTTGATTTTTTAAAAACCAGAGATTTTATTGCAAATGATTCTTTGGATAGTGAAAAATATGTTCTTTTTGAAGCCAAAATTACAGATATTGTATTTAATCAAGAAGAATTAGATAACATATTTAATACATACTACAAAAGTTTAACAAAACGTCCGATAGGTCTTAGAGCTACGCTTAATATCCTAAAAATATATACGACGGATTTTGGCGGAGATATGTGGGTGTATTCTAAGGAAAATTTTGGTACAATGATTACATTCGTATTACCTTTAAGAATGGATGGATAAAAAGGGTTTTAATGGCAGAGGTAGTTTTAGAAAACATTTCCAAAAGTTTTGGCGATAGAGAAATTTTAAAAAACATCAATTTAAAAATCGAAGACGGGGAATTTATTGTTCTTGTCGGTGCTTCAGGCTGTGGAAAATCCACTCTTTTAAGAATGATTACAGGGCTTGAAGTGCAAAGTGAGGGTGATATTTATATTGATAATAAATTAGTTAATAATGTCGCTCCGAAAGACAGAAATATTGCTATGGTCTTTCAAAATTATGCTCTTTATCCGCATTTGAATGTTAAGGAAAATATTTCGCTTGGTTTAAAAGTTAGGAACATGGCAAAATGTGAAATTGAAAGACGTGTTCAAAGGGCAGCGGAAACGCTTGTTTTAGAGGATTATTTAAAATCTAAGCCAAAAGAACTATCCGGCGGACAAAGGCAAAGAGTTGCGCTTGCAAGGGCAATGGTTAGAGAACCAAAGGTGTTTTTAATGGATGAGCCTTTGTCTAATTTAGATGCAAAACTAAGAATGTATATGCGTTCTGAGATTAAAAAATTACATAAAAAATTAAAAACTACTTTTATATATGTTACTCACGACCAAACAGAAGCGTTAACCATGGGTGATAGAATCGTGGTTTTAAATAACGGCGTAATTCAGCAGGTGGATACACCATATAACATATATAATTACCCAAAAAATGTTTTTGTGGCTTCTTTTATGGGTTCTGCTCCCATGAATATCATTGAAGCTGAAGTTAAAGACGGGTTTTTAACTTTTGGAAATGTAATAATAGGAGTTGAGTCTTTACCTTATAAGTTTGAAAAGGATAAAAAATTATATATTGGAGTAAGACCTGAAAGCGTTGTTTCGTCATACGACCCTTCTTATCATTTCAATTTAATTAAATTTACATCAAAAGTAATTTTTGAGGAAAATTTAGGTTCATATAAGAATATATATTTTGATTTTAACGGTAAGGAATTTTGTTCAGTTACAAATTCTCAAGTTCCAAAATCAGCTGAATTACAATTTTCAATAAATCCAAAAGATTTGCATTTTTTTGATTATGAAACGCAAGAACTTTTAAATAGAAAAGAAGAATTTTTTATTTAATTATTTGATTTAGCGCATTAAAAATTGCTTTAACATTAGCTAAGGCAGTAGAGGTATCTATTGCTCTGCCTATAATTACATTGTTATTATCATCAAGCATAGATATAGCGCTCATTGCCCTTGCGCTTGAACCTTTTTCGTCGCCGTCAAGAGAATATTGCTTGTAATATGAAAGAGTTGTTTTGAAGCCTAATTTTGCTAAACCGTTTAAGCAAGCGTCCAGTGGACCGTTTCCTTGTCCTATTACTTCTTTTCTTTCACCTTTAAAATTAAAGAATAAGTCAAAAATACCTTTTTCGATTTGTTTGAATGAAATTAATTCAAAAGCACCTTCAATATTACATATTTTATTAAAGTATAAGTCAAGGATTTCTTCTTGAGTTAGTTCACCTTTTTCTTCCGCTAAATTTTTAGCAATTGGTGTAAGATAGATTGATTCTTGAATGGTAATGGGATATTTAAGGGCTTTAATGATGTCATAAATTGCAGTTTTACCGGATTGAGAAGTAAAGCCGATTTTTTCATCATCATATCTTCCGATTAAGCTTGGATTTATTGGTCTATATGCGCCAAAATCCATGTCTTTTGTTTTAATTGCACCGTCTTGATGTATTCCGGACCTGTGTGCTAAAGCCTCAGGACCAATTAGAGGTGCTTTTTCATATATTTTTACATGGGACATTTGAGAAATTGTAAGCGCTGTTTCATAAATTTTTGATAAATTTATTCCTGTGTCCACTCCTGAATTGTGAAGTGCTACCGCTACTTGGTTAAAATCTGTGTTGCCCGCTCTTTCTCCTAAGCCGTTTAAGCAACATTCCAACTGTCCTGCTCCTGAAAAATAGCTTTCAACGGTTGTTGCCGTTGCCATACCTAAATCATTGTGATTGTGAACAGATATAATCGCATGTTCAGGTAAATTTTCTTTTACCTTTATCATCATATCCAAAAATCTTTTAGGGCGATATCTTTCAACTGTGTTTGGAAGATTGATTGTAGTTGCCCCTTTTAGAACAATTTCTTTTAAAACTTCAATAACAAAATCAAGATTTTCAAAGCAATCTCCAAAATGTTCAACGGAAAATTCTATATCTGCATTTTTGTTTGTTTTTAATAAGTTTTGCGCTGCATATTCAACTGCATTAATTGCAAGAGCGGCAACTTCATCTTGTTTTTTGTTTAAAACATGTTCCATATGAAACGGGGATAGTGTAATAAATGTGTGCAACCTTGGGTTTTTGGCATGTTTAAGTGCTTCAAGAGCTCTATTTATATCGTTTTTATTTGCACGAGCCAGAACTGATACTTTTGTATTTTCATTTGCTTTTTGCGCTAAAGCGATGCAAGAGTCAAAATCCATTTGAGATGAAGCAGGAAAGCCGATTTCAATTGCAGGAATTCCTAATTCAACAATTTTATCGAAGATGAATAATTTTTCTTTTAAACTCCAAGGTTTTTTTAGTGACTGATTTCCGTCTCTTAAAGTTATATCGTAAAAATATGGTTGTTTTAATTGATTTTGCGGTTGATTTTGATTTCTTTGCATATTCTTAATATCCTAAGGGTTTATTTTTAACTGCTTTTTGATATAATAAATTCTAGTCTAAAAAACATTTGTGAGCAAATGGGGATTTGTAAAAATTTGTTAAAGTATATTATTGGTTAAAGCAAATTTTTTTATTCATCATTGTTAGAGATTATGTATTAAAAGAGTATTTATGAAAATAAACAGCGTACAACAACAAAATTTCAAAGGAAGCATTACGAATAAGGTAGGCAAGTTTATTGTAGACCACCCTGTTGAGGTTGCAGGACTTGCAGGTTGCTCCGTTATAGCACAAAAAATTGTTATGTCAGGGTCTGAAGCGGTTATTGGACCGGTAATGGATATTGGAATAGGAAAAGCAATAACCAAAATAACAAAAGAAAAAGACGGTAGAACAAATCAAAGTTCAAAAGTTCAAGCAATTAGGACGTTTGCTCAGTCTGTTGGCGGCACTATTGTTGGTGTTGGTGTTCGCGCAGTTTGTATAACAGGGGCAGTTGCCGCGTGCATGAAAATCGGTTCAAAAGCAGGCTCTAAGATAGGCGAAGTTCTAAATCCTGTTACAGAGAAATTAACTAAAGAAAATGATTTATATAAATATACAGATAAGATGAGTGCTTGGGGTAAAGCAATCGGCGGCGCTTTAGCTACTTTGGTTATGCTTGTTACAAATTTTATAATTGATGCACCATTTATTAATTTTATAAATAAAAAGGTTTCTGAAAAAGTTTTAAAAAAGCCGACCGTTGAAAATACGCAACAGCAAAATGATACACAAAATGCAAAGGAGGCTAAATAATGGGTTTTGATTTGGCTAAATTTGTAAATAATTTTAATCCGGAAGGAAAAACCGGTAATGTTTTATTAATATTAAATGCGGCCGGCATGTTATTTGCTGCTGCAAGTAATACATTTGCGGCTGCCGCAGATAAAAATACTTCAGCTGAAGATAAAAAATTCTTAGTTCCTTCAGGAGTTGTTACAGGTGTTGCAAACATTGCGCTGTATTACAAGCTTACTCAAAAAATTATAGATAGGCTTAAAGGTATTACCGAAGATATGTTGAATAATTTAACACCTGAAGAATTGACGCAAAAAGCAACACAGGTTGCGAAAGCAAAAATTAATAAAGCCGAAAAAGGTTTGTTTAATACAGGTTTATTCAAAAAAACGCCTGAAATGATTGAAAGCATGAAGAAAACCTTGCTAGACGGTGATGTTGCTACTGAATTTGCTAAAAAAGAATTTAGAGGAAAGCTTAAAGACGGAGCTTCCGTTATGGGCGCTTTTGCAGGTGCTGTTATAGGCTGCGCAATCATTACTCCTATTGTACGTGATATTAGTGCTTATTTTGTGCAAAAGGGTTTGGAAAAAAGAAATCCAAAATTTAAAGAAGCTCCTTATAAGCCATATTTTGACCCTGCTCATATTGAAAGCAGAAGATACGGACAACTGCAAATACCTATGAAAAATTACATGGCATTTACACGCAGAGGAATGAAAGTGTAATATAAAACTAAGTGTTATCTTTGACCAGTTTTATTAATTCCACAAAGCGTTTAGATAGTTCAACCTGTGAAATTTTGAGTTCTCGGGCTATGTCTGTTTGGTTGAGCTTTTTAACATATCTTAGAGAAAATATTTTATAGTAGTTTTTTGTGGGATGTTGCTCGTCTATTTGTTTAATTAATTTAACTAATTTTTCAATGGTGTGTTCAGAAATTCTTTTTTGAGGGCAGAACTCGATAGGATCAATAAGCCCGTCAGTTGAATCATATTTTTCACTTCTTTGAATTTCTTCTTTAAGGTTTATAATTTGTTCATTAATTCTGTTTCGTTCGATTTCTTGATTTATGAATTCTTTTTCATCAAGCGGTGATTGCTTTTTGACGCTTACTATTTCATCTTTTAACTTTGCACTTTGCTCAATTTGTTTGTATATTCTTGTTTCATCAAATTTTTGTTTTTCTTTTATTATTTGATCCATACAAGAATCGCAAATCATTTGCAAATGACGTCTTAGTCTTGACATATCTCTTATTGCGTCAATTAAAAGATATGATTTTTTGTATATTGCTTCACAAAAAAGCTCTATCAATTCTTCATTTCCTTTGAATTTTGAGCTTTCTCTGATGACGGATTCAATTAAGGCTTTATGTTCTTTATTTATTTGTAATTTTTTCATAATATTTTCTCTTTAATAAAATATTAGTATAAATTTTCTTAATATGACAGTTTGTAATAATTTTTGTAACATTTCATTGTAAAAAACTAAAGCAATTATAGTATTTTGTTAAAATTTTTGGCTTTGTAGCTTTTTAGATATATAATAGTATTTAGATAATTATCTTATATTGACTTGGAATAGATGAGAAGATTATTTGTATTCACATGTGTAATATCGTTGTCTTTGTCTTTATCGTTGGGACAAAGCGTTTTTGCGCTTGATGAAGACCCTATTTCAGGCGTTGATCCGGCGACAGCTTCAAAGGTAGATATTAAAGAGTTTAAAAAAGTTAAAAATTTCAAGTCTATATTTAAAAGAAAACCCAAAGAGGAACAAAAGAAAGAAAACAAATTAAAGTTTGAAGAAGTTCCTTTGGATAAGTCTGATTTTTCTATGTTTGAAGATGCGGATACTTCTGTTTATGCTCCTGTGGTTGATGACGAAAAGGAAGTTGAAGTTAAACAAGAAAAAGACAAAAAAGTAAAAAGAAAAAATATCTTCAATTTTTTTCAAAGAAATAAAACAAAAAAAGTTGACCCAAAAGATGAGATTATCGAAGAAACTCCGATTGAGCAAGAGATAACTAAAGATGAGGAATTAAACCACACTTATATAAACGATACGGATGCGGTTTATATAAAAGAAGTTGAAATTTTTGGAAATAATTTACTTGATACAAATTATATTAAGGAACAAATTAATTCCAAAGAAGGTTATCAATATATTCGCTCTGAAGTTTCGAATGATTTAAGAACATTGTATAACACCGGATATTTTACTCAAAATCTTAGAGCGTTGCCGATAAAAATAGATAATAATAATGTTAAATTAAGAATTATTTTGGAAGAAAATCCGCCTGTTGCAGGGTTTAATGTGGTTGGTAATAACAGCATTTCAACAAGCGAGATTATGAGTATTTTAAATCGTTACAAAGGTCAGCCGCAAAATATTCTTAATATTAACAATGCAATTAATGAAATCCAAGAATTGTATTCTACAAGGGGCTATATTTTGGCTCGTGTTTCAAAAGTTTCTGATGATCCTGACGGTTATGTTAATTTTTTGATTGATGAGGGGATAATTGGCGATATTATCGTTGAGGGTAATAACAAAACCAGAGATTTCATTGTTAAGAGAAATATATTCTTGCAGCCGGGGTGTGTTTATAATGAAAACACTATGCGCTCGGATATTTTAAGATTAATGGGAACACAAGCCTTTAAGGATGTTCAAAGGGAACTGAAAAAGGACGAAAGAACGGGTTTGTATGATGTATATGTTGCTCTTGAAGAACAAAGAACAGGTAAAATTTCTTTAGGGGTTGGTATTGATTCAGCTTCAGGTTTCTTTGGTTCTGTCGGCTTTGGTGAAAATAACTTTAGAGGATTAGGTCAAAAACTTAACTTGAATGTTTTAGCCGGTACAGGTATTTTGATGAATGACAGTTCTGTTGTTCAAAAAGCAAATTTACAAGGCGAAATAAGTTTCTTGGAGCCTATGTTTAAGAGAGAAAATCAATCTTTAGGTGCTCGTGTTTTTGCAAGATACTATGGAAGTTATCAAGTTCCAATGGCCATTGAGAAACGCTTCGGCGGTGAAGTTACCATTGCCCGTAAGTTCGTTGCTTTCAAAAATCTTTCAGGTTCAATTGGTTTAGGGGTTGAAAGTGTTACTCTTGACGAGGGTGATGAAACCAAGATGAGAGATAAATATGCTCAAAAAGGCATAAGCTGGGCATATCGTGATAAAGAGCTTGACGGTGGTTTTTATGTTAAAATTACTCCTGCTTTGACATATGATACAAGAGATAGTGCCGTTAATGCAAGAAGAGGTTTGTTGGCAAGAATTACTCTTGAAGAAAATCTTGGAATTTCGGGCGATACTTTTGGCAAACTACATGGTATGATAAGAAAATTTATGCCTGTCGGAAAGAAATCTTCACTTGTATTGACTGCTAAAGCAGGCGGAAAACTCCACGGTGATATGCCTGAATTTGCCGGATTTGCACTTGGCGGACCTTATACAATCAGAGGTTTCAATATATCAGAAGTCGGCGTGGGTGACGGATATATGATGGGCAGTATTGAATATAGAGCGCCAATTCCTTTTATAGACAGACTTACATCTAATTCATTCTTAAACAATTTAAGATTAGCTGCATTTGTTGATGCAGGTACTTTGTTTAGTAAATCAATAGGTTCGGATGTATTTGATAAACCAGGGTATGCAATTACTGCCGGTGTAGGTTTAAGAGTGTTTATACCGGGACTTGGACCAATCAATTTAGATTATGGTATACCTTTGACAAATACTTGTGGAGTTGATAGAAAATCAGGCTTCTTCACATTTGGTATGGGCGAAATGTATTAAACGCGCAAGCCAGAGTGTAAGCCGTTAAAAAATGTCAATGCGTGGAGCATTGTCATTTTTAGGCTAAAACTATTGATAGCCGCCGTAGGATAATTGAGCAAACGAACGACAGCGCTAGCGATAGTGAGTATTGCGAAATACCCACAGGCGGAAAAGAACGCGTAAGCCGTGTGTGAAA
>CASDOW010000007.1 GCA_949282195.1 uncultured bacterium
AGCCATACGTTCTTCTACTTCATCTTGCATTGCTTGGATTTCTTCATCGGAATAAGTTCCGTTTTTAGCTTGCAAAGTCAAATCACGAATTCTTGATAGGTTATCTTGGATAACATCAAGGTTACCTTCAGCTGTTGATAACATAGCGTTACCGTTTTGAACATTGTTTTGAGCGGTCTTATTACCTTCTAGCTGAACTTGCATACGAGCAGAAATAACCGTTCCCGCTGCATCATCTTTTGCGGAATTTACTTTTAATCCTGATGATAGCCTTTCCATTGCTTGTGAAAGACCGTTTGTTGACTTAGTTAAAAGTCCTTGGATTTTAATCGAATCCACATTGGGTGTTAATAACTACTGCCATGACAATACTCCTTTACTTTTTAGCGCTTATCCGTAAGCACATTTTAGTTACTAATAATTAATGGTTTTGGCTTTATTTATCTAACACTGTTATATTAGCCTTTTATTTAGAGTTAATGAATTATAAAAAAGTTAGGAATTTGCTAAACAAAAGTATGATTTTTGTGATAGAATTATTTAAAAAAAGAGGAATGGAATTAATAAATGGCACAAAAAACATCGTCAAAAATAGCTGCCCCAATGATTAAACGTTTGCCTCCGCATAATCTTGAAGCAGAAGCTGCGGTTTTAGGTTCAATCTTAATAAATCCCGAAAGTATGAACAAGATTGTTGAAATCTTAGAACCTGATTTTTTTTATTCGCCTCAAAATAAACTTATTTATGAAGCTGTATTTACCTTATACAATCAAAACAAGCCAACAGATGTTTTATCTTTGGCTGAATATTTCCGCTCAAGAAATAAACTTGATGATGTAGGCGGAATTGAATATCTTGGAGAATTGGGTTTAGACAATGTATTATCTTCAAATGTTGAATATTATGCTCAAATTATTAAAGAAAACGCACTTAAAAGAAAACTTGTAAATGCAGGTTCAATAATCATTGAAGAAGTTTTTAAAAACCCTGAAGCAGAAGTTGCGCTTGAAATTGCAGAAAGAACAATTTTTGATATCGCTCAACAAAAATCATCACAAGACGTCCAATTAATTACTAATTTGTTAATGGAAACAGTTGAACAACTTGAATTCAGGTTTAACAATAAAGGATCTTATACAGGTGTTCCAAGCGGATACTACGACCTTGACGCTATGCTTGCAGGTTTTCAAAAATCAGATTTAATTATTTTAGCTGCGCGTCCTTCTATGGGAAAAACCGCCTTTGCTCTTAATATTGCTCAAAATATCGGAATAGAACAGCATGTTCCTGTTTTAATATTTTCTCTTGAAATGTCAGCAAGCCAATTAACACAGCGTATTTTGTGTTCCGAAGCGGAAATTGACGCTCAAAGAGCAAGGACGGGCGAATTAAACGAACAAGAATGGGAAAAAATAGCAGATGTAATGAACAAACTCCACGAAGCTCCTATTTTAATCGATGATTCATCAGGGGTAACATTGTCTGACATTAGAGCAAAAGCCAGAAGAATTAAAACAAAATACCCTGATTTGGGTTTAATTATAATCGACTATCTTCAGTTAATTGAAGATAAGACAATCATGGATAGAAACCAAGCTATTTCAGGTATTTCAAGAGGATTGAAGTCATTAGCTCGTGAGTTAAATGTACCTATAATTTCTTTATCTCAATTATCTCGTAAAGTTGAAGATAGAACAGATAAACGCCCCATGCTTTCAGACTTAAGAGAATCAGGCGCAATCGAACAAGACGCCGATGTTGTTATGTTTGTTCATAGGGAAGAATACTACGACAAAGAAAATCCCGAATTAAAAAATAAAGCTTCTATTATTATTGCAAAACAACGTAACGGCCCTGTGGGAAGTGTGGATTTATTATTCTTTGGTTCAACTACCAAATTTAAAAACAAAATGAAACCTGTAATAGAGGCTTAAAAAATCAAAAAAGACTGCAAAAATATTTTGCAGTCTAAAAACCAGAGCTGATTTTTATTATTGTCCAAAAGCAATAGTGATTTTTTCTTTAGGGTTAACTTTTGAAATTGGAGTTCCTGATGAATCAACAAGATAAGCCAATTCTTCGCCTGATGTTTGGAATAAGCCCATTGTACCTGATAGAGCAGTTCTTGTTAAGTCAACAGGGGCTTTAAGGGTAGTTTTAATACCGTCTTGGTAGCTTCTGCCTGCGGCTTTAAATTTACCTGATAATAATTCGGATGTACCTACACCTGTTTGGTCTAATAAGCCTTCTGCGGCATTTGCAATACCAATAGCAGCGCCGCCGATTGTTCTACCAGCAGTACCAATTAGAGAACCTGTCCAAGTGAATGGGAATTGAACTAATCTTAACAATGGATTAATATCTTTTTGTCTTTCAACTTTAGCAGTTAAGATTTGTTTTGGCAGTTGCGCTTTGCAACCGTCGCAATTGATTATCTCATTAAATGACAATCTTAAAGAACCTTCGTTATTTTTACTTGGTCTTGTAACTTCGGTTACTTTACCTCTAACAGTAGAGCCGCATGGGAATACTTGACCGTTAATTGTAATTTCATTAAGTGTTTTTGCTGCAAATTGTTCACCTACATTTGCATGTTTAGCATTAATGATGTCATTCATTGTCAATTGTAGTGTTGGAATTGTAACTTTTGTTTCTCTTTCTATATAAGTTTTTCCGCCAAGGTCTTGTGAGGCAGTTTTTGTAGATTTATCGTAACCGCCTGCAATTCTCATGCCTTGCAACATAGAACTTGCTTCTGCACGAGTTGTTTTGTCGTTTGGTCTTATATAGTCTTGATTTCTTTCGTTTTTAAGAGCGCCATTGTCAATAGCTTTAGCTACGTGTTCTTTTGCCCAGCAAGGAACTTGAGCACCGTCTTTATATTTTGACAAGATTTCATCAGCTTTAGCTGCGTCCATAGGACAATTTAAACCTTTAGCCATAATAGTTAAAGCTTCGGTTCTTGTTATATTTTCGTTAGGTGCAAACATGTTGTTTGATTTACCTTTAATCATGTTTTCTGCTACACCTTTTGAAATATAATCATGTGCCCAGTGATTTTTAGGTACATCTTTAAATGTCAATGAATCGCAATCGGAAGTTACATCAAGGTTGTATCCTTTAACAACCATTGTTGCCATTTCAGCACGTGACACTTTTCTGTTTGGTTTAAACATGCCGTCAGGATAGCCTTCTAAAACGCATTGTTCGGTTAAGCGGTTGATGTCGCTGCTTGCCCAGTAGCTATCAAATACATCAGGGTATTGTTGGGCTGTGATATCAGCAGCAGCGCCTGTAAAGCCTAAACAAGAACATGGTTCTTTGGATACTTTGATTACATCCATTGTTGTTGTTGAATAAACATTTGACGGAGCGTCGCAATCATATTTTGGCATAGCGTCAGCACTTATTACAGGTGCTGCACCGCCTGTAGCGCAACCACATTCAACAGGAACACCTCTATAAGACGGTGTTAATAATGAATCGTTGATTGTTGCGTTATTTTGCTCCTCCCCCACTTGTGCAGTGTTGGAATTTGAGTAAATGGCATTTGGGTAAGCATAAGTTTGTTGATTTAAAGGTTTTGTTTCCACGCAAGGAGCAGCTCCTCCTGTCGGGCAATCGCAATCAGATTTTTTCTTTTCGCAAGGATCACACTTGTCTTTTTTCTTTTCACAAGCACAATCTGCTTGTTTGCATTTTGAGCATGTGGCATTGTCGGGCGTTACAATTTCTGTTTTTTTATTACATCCGCAGTCATCTGCCACAGGACATGCTGCAAATGACATTGGAACGGTTAAAGCTAGTGCGCATAGGCTTATTGTAGCACCGGATAGTAAATTTCTTTTGATAGTCATTTTTCCTCCTTTTATGTTGCATTTATTTTTTGCATAAAAAACGCACAATTTTTATTCTAAGATTATGCGTTTATTTTATTTTGTATTCATTACCATAAAAGGTTATCCATAGTGCTAATTATTTACATAAAAAAACACGCATTTGGTTTTAATGCGTGTTTTTTAAGGTTCTTATGTAACTATATTTCAGATAAAAGATAGTCTGCCATCCATTGGTAATTTTCATCTTCGTATGCAAGCGCTTTTAGGGGCGCAATTGAACTTTCGCCAATTCTGATTAAGCTCATTGCAACAATTCCTCTTTGTAATCCTTTAAGGGTTCTTAATTTTTGAACAAGAGCATTTACCGCTTTAGCTCCCATTGCAACGATTGAGTTTTCAACATCATTTTTAGTATTTGAATCAACATCTGATAATAAATAATCAAGTTTTTCGGATATGTTGTCTTGTTTTACGATGTTTGAATTTACTACTGCTTGCATTATACTACCTCTTAATTTCTTCTTTGTAATTTTTAGTATACACATAAAAAATATAATTTTTTGATTTCCTTATACAATCTTTATATCGATGTAAAATTTTAATAAATTTCGTTTTTTTTATAGTAGAATGTATATATGTTTGACAGTTTATCGGAAAAATTACAGCAAATTATTGCTTCCACAGGAAAAAACTCAACTCTTACAGACGACAATATCCAAGACGCTCTAAGAGAAATCAGACGTGCCTTATTAGGTGCTGATGTATCTTTGAATGTTGTAAAATCTTTTATTTCATCTATAAAAAACAAAGTTGTGGGCGAAAAAGTTGTTGAATCAACCAATCCGTCTCAAACTTTAATAAAAATTGTAAATGATGAATTAACTAATTTGCTGGGCGAAAAGCAAGCGCCCTTAAAACTGGATACAAATCCTTCAATAATAATGATGTTGGGTTTGCAAGGTTCAGGTAAAACTACAAGTGCGGCTAAATTAGCGCTAAAACTAAAAAAAGAAGGGAAATCTCCTCTTTTGGTGGCGTTAGATGTTTATAGACCCGCCGCAATTTTGCAATTAAAAACATTAGCAAAAGACAATAACATTGATTTCTTTTCTGATGAAAATAATTCAGATGTTGTTGATATAGCTAAAAAATCACTAGAGCATGCTCAAAAAAATAATAATACGGTTTTAATTTTTGATACAGCCGGAAGATTACAGATTGATTCTGATATGATGGCAGAATTAATGCTTTTGAGCCACAATTTTAAAATCAATGAAAAGCTTCTTGTTGTTGATTCAATGATAGGACAAGCTGCCCTTGAAGTTGCACTTGATTTTGATGAGCAATTAGGTATTGACGGCGTAATTTTAACAAAATTAGACGGCGACACTAAAGGCGGATGTGCTTTAAGTATTGTCCATGCAACCAAAAAACCGATTAAATTAATCGCCACAGGAGAAAATATTGTTCCTTTAGAGGATTTTCATCCTGATAGAATGGCAAATCGCATTTTAGGCATGGGTGATATTGTAACGCTTGTTGAACGTGCTCAAAAGAATATTGACCTTAAAGAAGCAAAAGCGCTTGAAGATAAAATGCTAAAAGATGAATTTAGCTTTGAAGATTTTCTTAAAATTCAAAAACAAATTAAGGCTTTGGGGTCTTTTGGCGGAATTTTATCTATGCTTCCTTTGGGTATTTCAAAAAACGATACTGAAAAAATATCCCATGAAGGTGAAAAACAATTTAAAAAAATAGAAGTGTTTATTCAGTCTATGACATTGCAAGAGAGAAAAAATCCTAATATTTTAAATGCCTCAAGAAAAAAAAGAATTGCACAAGGTGCAGGCATGGATATAAATGAATTAAATGCTTTTATAACTCAATTTGAAACAATGAGAAAAATGATGAAAGGGTTTGGCGGGCTTAAAAAATCCTTGAAAGGTAAAAAAGGAAAAATGCCTTTTGGGGGTATGCCTAAGTTTCCGTTTTAATATGATATGAGAATAGTAATTTATGGCGCAAACGAGATGGCAAGCGCAATTGCAGTTGAATTTTTTGAAGATCATGATGTTATTGTTATTGATCCAAATCAAAAAAATTTAGAACCTTTTTCAAGATTGGATGTAGGAATTATTTGCGCCGACGCACTTAATATAAAGATTTTGAAAGATGCGGATGTATCTTCTGCTGACGCATTTATAGCCTGTTCATCTGACGATGAGCAAAACATAATTGCTTGTTTAATGGCAAAAGAAGTTTCAAACGCTCAAACAGTTTGTTTTGTATCGAAAAAAGAATCCCTTGAATCCCTAAATGCTCTAAAAGATGAATATCATTCAAGCTATGTTAGAAATATAGATAACGTAATTTGGCCGCAAAATTTATTAGTTCAAGAAATTTTTAAAATTATAACGGTACCTGATGCGGTTGATGTTGAAAATTTTGCCCAAGGTAGAGCGAGATTATTAGAATACAGGATAAAAGAAGATTCTGAGCTTTTAAATCAAAAATTAAAAGATTGCTATTTTAATTCTGAAGTTTTGGTTGTGGGTATCGTCCGAAATGATGAATTGTTTATTCCAAACGGCAACAGTGAATTTTTATTAAATGATAAGATAATTTTAATGGGTACACCTATAGGGCTTGATATTGCGGTTAGTGAGCTTTTCACTTCCAAAGGTGCAGTCAAAAAAATCACAATTATAGGCGGTGGTTCTGTCGGCTATGAATTAGCGCAAGCTTTAGAAAAAACATCAATGAAGATTAAAATGATAGAAAATGATTATGAAAGATGTGAGTATTTATCTCAAAATCTGAAAAAGTCATTAATTTTAAACGGTTCAGGAACAAGTCTTGAATTATTGGAACAAGAAGAAACAGGTAGAAATGATGTC
Source organism: uncultured bacterium (assembly GCA_949282195.1). GTDB lineage: Bacteria > Cyanobacteriota > Vampirovibrionia > Gastranaerophilales > Gastranaerophilaceae > RUG14156. The sequence goes on from CASDOW010000007.1 coordinate 6,738, forward strand.
GTTGTTGCAATAACAAATAATGACGAAAAAAATCTTTTATGTTCATTGTTATCTAAGCAATTGGGTGCTAAAAAGGTTATAACAAGGGTTTCTCAAGGTATTACGGGTAATCTTTTCGAAAGGGTAGGAGTAGACGTTGCAATTTCGCAAAGAGAAGCTTGTGTACATGAAATTAAAAACAGGATAATGGATTTTAGAGCCTGTGTTTTAGCTACGGTTGAGCGTGGTCAAGGTGAAATTATTGAAATTGCTGTTCCTAAAAACTTTGACACTAAGCCCTTATATGAAATCAAGATGCCGGTTCCTTGTGTTATTGCAATTATTAATCGTGGTTCAAAGGTTATTATTCCAAAAGGCAAAACAGAAATTATGCCAAATGATGTTCTTTTGGTATTCACTAAATCGGATGATGTTATAGCTGTTAAGGAATATTTTAAATAATGAGATATAGTATAATATTTAATATTCTGGGAACTTTTTTAAAACATATCGGTGTATTATTTATTGTTCCGATAATTGCAGCTTTTTTATTAAATGAAAGAAATGAAATATTACCGTTTTTAATAACGGGGGTATTTTCAATTGCTTTAGGGTTTTTGTTTACCATAAAGAAAGTTAACCAAAAAGAGGTCGACAATATCAAGAAAACCGAATCTTTAACAACGGTGTTTTTTTCTTGGGTTTTATTTGCCTTAATTTATGCTATTCCCTATTTATTTTATAATATGGATTTTACAAACGCCTGTTTTGAATCAATGTCGGGAATAACGACAACGGGCGCAACCATTATGAAGGATTTTAGCTTATATCCTAAAACTTTATTTTTCTTTCGCTCATTAAGCCAATGGCTTGGGGGCATGGGAATAGTTGTTTTATTTATTGCGGTATTACCCAGAATAGCGGTTGCGGGGCGTCAAATGTTCTATGCTGAAGCTCCCATGCCAACGCAAGATAAAGCAACCCCTAGAATAAGATACACCGCAAGTTGGCTTTGGACAATTTATTTAACTTATACAATATTGGAAATAATTGTTCTGAAATTTTGCGGACTTGATTTATACCATGCGACAATAACAAGCCTTTCGACTATTGCAACAGGTGGTTTTAGTGCAATGCCAAACAGCATAATTGATTACCATAGTACAAAAGTCACCCTGTGTGTACTTTTCTTTATGTTTATTGCGGGAATAAATTATATTATTGTATACAGGTGTATTAAAAATAAAAAACCAACCCCTTTATTTAAAAGTGAAGAATTAAAAATATATCTTGTTATAACTTTTGTTCTTTCTTTATTGTTAACTTTAAGCTTAGTTATAAATTCTCATTACGATATTAAAAATGCTTTAATAAATTCATTCTTTGAAATTGTTACAACTATGACTACTACGGGGTTTGCGGTCGATAACTATATTAAGTGGGATACAATTAGCAAAGTTATTTTGTTTTTGGCATTTTTCACGGGCGGCTGTGCTGCTTCTACTTCGGGTGGAATTAAAATAATAAGATGGATATTTATAGGTAAATATTTAAAAAGAGAATTAAATAAAATCATTCATCCTCAAGGAGTGTACCCTATTAAACTTGAGGGGAGCGCGATAGGTTTTGATGTTGCTTCTCAAATGGTGGCTTTTTTGATATTTTATTTTTTGATATATGCTACGGGTGTTTTGGTAATTCTTTTTATAGAACATGATGGAGTTGTTGCTTTTTCTACAGCTGCTACAGCTTTGGGAAATGTTGGTCCTGCGTATGGGATTATAGGGCCTTTGGATAGTTTTGCAATCTTACATGCTTCTACAAGGTGGGTTTTAATTTTACTAATGTTGATTGGTCGATTGGAAATTATTCCTTTTCTTGCAATTTTAAATAAAGATTTATGGAAAAGTTAGTATGGAAAAGAAACTTAAAATAATTTTTGTCGGTATTCCCGATATGGCATTGGTTTGCTTGGCTAATCTTTTAGAAAAAAGGTTTAATATTGTAGGAGTTGTACCTCCTAAAAAAAACCATGAAACATATACATTTTTTAAAAATTTTATCCATTCAAAAGGGCTGAATTTAATTGAATTTGAAAAAAGTCCTAATGAAAAAAAATGCATTGAAAAAATAAAAAAGCTAAATGCCGATATTGGGGTAGTTTGTTCATATAATAATCTTTTATCGAAAGAATTTTTATCAACAACAAAACTGGGCTATATTAATTCTCATCCTTCTTTGTTGCCTTATTACAGGGGTGCTATGCCATATTTTCATATAATAAATAACGATGAAAAAATATCAGGAATAACACTTCATTTCATGGATGAAAAATTTGACACAGGCGATATTATTTATCAAGAAAAATTTGACGTAATGCCCTTTGAAACAATGGGAACAATTTTTAATCGTACTACATATATGATTTCAGACGCCTTAATTGAAGTGTTAAAAAAACTAGAAAAAACAGGTTCAATAAATAGAATTCCCCAAGATAAACAAGAAAAATATGTTTTAGCGCCAAAAACAGAAGGAAATTTTAGAGTTAATTGGAAAAATGGTGTTTCAAAAATTGATTGTTTAATTAGAGCCTGCAATCCCTTTTTTAATGTTTACGCTTATTTTAGAGGGGTAAATACAAAATTAATAAAAGCAAAACCAATTTATATTAAACATAATTTTGAATTTGGCTCAATTGTTGATGTTAATGAAAACAAACTTTTAATTGCAGCAAAAGACGGCTATATTTCAATTGAAGTTTTACAAGTCGGAACTTGGGGAGTATTTAATCCGAGCGATTTTTATTATACATTTAGCCCCAAAATAGGTGAATTTATTCTTTAGGAGAGTGGTTTATGATTAAAATTGATAAATTAAATTTTTTAACACCGGGGATACCTTCAAGCGCAAAAGATTATTCTAATGCTTTTGAAAAGCTTAAAGAATTAAATCTTGACGGGCTTGAAGTTGAATTTGTCCATGGGGTTCGTTATAGTGAAAAAACAAGAGAAATGATTTTAAATAGAGATGATAAATTAATCACTCACCATGGACCCTATTATATTAATCTGAATGCTAAAGAAGATGAAAAAATTGAAGCAAGTATTAAAAGAGTTCTGGATACTGCTCGTGCCGCAAAAGATTTAGGAGCTTATTCGATAACTTATCATGCCGCTTTTTACTTAGGGGATGACCCTAAAACAGTTTTAGACAGGATGATTAAAAGACACGAAATTATTATTGATACGCTTCAAAAGGAAGATAATGATGTTTGGGTTAGACCGGAAACCACAGGGAAAAAAACTCAATGGGGTACATTAGATGAAATAATTGAATTATCTAAAAATTTTTCACAAATTCTTCCTTGTATTGATTTTGCTCATATCCATGCAAGAGAAAACGGCAAATTTAATACTTATGATGAATTTTGCTACATTTTAGAACATTTAGGAAATGAACTGGGTGAAATTGCCCTAAATAATTTCCATGGGCACGTTGCAGGGATAAAATACACAGATAAAGGTGAAAAAAATCATTTGATTTTTGAAGAAAGTGATTTTAATTATAAAGATTTAATTAAAGCCCTAAAAAAATTCAACATAAAAGGTGCGCTCGTGTGCGAAAGCCCTAATATTGAAATAGATACAAAAATTTTAAAAGAATATTATTATTCCTTGTAACATCTATATTATTAATTTACTAATTTTAAAAAAATAGTATAATAGAAAAAAACGAGGAAAAATAATATGAAAGAAAGATTTTTAACGGTTTTAAAATGGTTTTTTATAGCTTTAGGCGTAATATTTTTTATACAAATTTTGCTTGTTTTGGGCGCATTTTTAGGTATACTCGCTTTTTCAAACACAACATTTAAAATGCCTGAAAATGTAAATACCATGAAAGACATTAAGCCAATAATCAACTATGTTCAGGATTATCAAAAAGATACGGGAAAATATCCTAAAACTGTTGAAGGTATTAAACTTAAAAAGGATTTAGTTTACAAATATGAACCTTCAAAAGATTTTAATTGCTATACTATAACCTTAAAATCAAAAAAAGATAATTTAACAAAGCAATATCAGCAATGTATGGTGAAAACCAACAATTCTAAATCAACTTCAGAAAGTTATGTTGAATTTAGAAGCTAAATCATAAAACCATAAAGTATGCAGGAGCCTTGATATCAAGGCTCTTTTTTAAATAATTAATTTTTGATTAAAAACAGGGGCTTTTTTTAAAAAGGAGCGATAATAAGAATGTAAGAAGTAATGAAGTATGAAAGGACAGATATTATGAAATTTTTAGTTAGAAAAGCTCCACAAAATTTTATAAGAACCGTAAATGACGAAATCAGTTCTTTATTAAACAGACACTTCGATAGCTATTTTCCTGAAGCCCAATATTGGGAAGAAGAAATGGAAAAATATTCAATGCCTGTTGAGGTATCAGACAAAGGTAAATGTTATGAATTAAAAGCTGAACTTCCCGGAGTTAAAAAAGAAAATCTTGATATAGATATTGATTCTAATTACGTTATAATCAACGCCAAAAAAGAAGAAGAAAAAGAAGAAAACGAAAATAATTACAAAAAATCAGAATTTAGATATGGTGAATTTTCAAGAACTGTTTATTTCCCTGAAGAAATTGATGTTGATAAGACTGAAGCAAAATTAGAACACGGTATTTTGAAAATCGAAGCGCCTAAAAAGGTTGTCGAAAGTGAGAATAGGAAAAAATTAACAATTAAATAATCTTGCTTTAATTATAAAAGAGGGATAGCCAAGGTGGTTATTCCTCTTTTATTTGTATTGTTTTATTTTATGTACCCTTTAAAATATAGATATAAATTATTTTAGGAGAAAAAATGCTTCAATATTTTAAAGGTTCATATATTTTTACTGCTATCGGGCTTATTATAGCCTATTTTTGGGCACATCATGCCCACGTTGGCGCTGAAATGCAAGCGCTTTTTATAGTTTTAGTTTTGAGTATTTTAGAAGTAAGTTTATCTTTTGATAATGCTGTTGTGAATGCTTCAAAACTTGAAAAAATGTCACCATTATGGCAGCACAGGTTTTTAACTTGGGGCATTTTAATTGCAGTATTTGGGATGAGATTTTTATTCCCTGTATTAGTTGTTGCAATATTTTCTCATTTAAATATTGTTGAAGTAGTTAATATGGCAATTAATGACGCCGATAAATATGCTCATTATCTTCATATTTCACACCCTCCAATAATAACTTTTGGTGCGTCATTTTTAATTATGTTGTTTTTCACATATTTCACAAATCCAAAAAAAGGTGTTCACTGGATTCCTTTTATTGAAGAAAAATTAACTCACTTAGGCAATGTCCGAGGTCTTGGAGTTGTATTAACTTTATTTTTGATATATTTAGTTCAAAGCAGAGTAATAGAGCAAGATAGAACAGAAGTTTTAATAGCGGGGATTTGGGGGATAATTATTTATCTTTTAATTGACGGAATATCCCATGCGTTGGAACATCATAGCGAAAATAATGCCATAAAAACTTGCTCGCCGCATTTTAGCTTAACAAACAGTTGTTTTGTAAATTTCTTATATCTTGAATTAATTGACGCTTCTTTTTCTCTTGACGGTGTTTTAGGAGCATTCGCACTAAGTAAAGACATTTTAATTATTACAATAGGACTTTCAATAGGCGCTATGTTTGTTCGTTCTTTAACTATTATGCTTGTAGAAAAAAAGACCCTAAAACAATATATTTACCTTGAACAAGGTGCACACTGGGCAATAGGGGCATTAGCCGTTATTATGTATATTTCATCATTTAGGGAAGTAAGCGAAATTGTTACAGGGTTTGTCGGCTTAGTGTTTATCTTGACTGCATTTTTTGCTTCTGTTAGGGAGAATAGGAAAAAGGAAAATTAGATTTCAACATAAAAAAAGAGAGTAAAATCTCTCTTTTTTTATGTTCCTATTTTGTGAACTCTTATGAAATTAGTTTTGCTTGTAATTAATCTTGGAGCTGAACCTGTAATAATTACGTAATCGCCGTAATTTAAACCTATTTCATTAATCAAGAAATTATCAATATTGATTAAAATATCTTGGTTTAAAACATCATCCCAATTTTTTAAAACCGGATAAACGCCCCAGCACAATGCCATTTTTTTACAGGTTGCTTCTGAATCTGAAACCATAATAATAGGCACAGAAGGTCTTAATCTGGACATAAGCCTTGTTGAATTTCCTGAATGAGAAAAGCTTAAAAGCGCTTTAGCTTTAACATGTTTAATCATTCTGTCGGCACCAAAAGCAATAGCTTGTCTTGTTATGGTTGTTTCATCAAACATTTCAAAATCATTATCAAATTTATAAAAAGGACTGTTTTCTGTGTTTTTTGCAATATGTGCCATTGTTTCAACCGCTTCAATTGCGTATTTTCCGACAGATGTTTCACCGCTTAGCATTACAGCGTCAGCCCCATCTAAAATAGCATTAGCGACATCAGAGCTTTCCGCTCTTGTTGGGATTGGCTCATCTATCATACTTTCAAGCATTTGTGTTGCAACAATAACAGGTTTTTTCTGTTTATTGCATTCTTTAATAATTCTTTTTTGACAAATAGGAACTTCAACAGCGGATAATTCAATTCCTAAATCGCCGCGAGCAACCATAATGCAATCGGAAACATTGATTATGCTTTCAAGATTTTCAATTGCCTGCGGTTTTTCCATTTTAGAAATAACCAGAATATCTGCGCCGTAATCGTTTATGTATTTTTTAGCTAAAAGCACATCTTCTTTTTGTCTGACAAAAGAAAGCGCTATGTAGTCGGCTTTTTTGTCAACTGCAAATTTGATATATTCAACGTCTTTCTTGGTAACTGCTTCAAGGCTGTTCGTTGAACCGGGGATATTTAAACCTTTTCTTGATTTTAACAAACCGCCATGGGTAATTTTAGCGTAAACCTTATTATCTTCAACTTTTTCAACTGTTGCTTGGATTTTACCGTCATCAAGAAGTATTTTACTTCCTTTATTAACATCTTGAGCAATTCCTTTATAATCAACAGGAATAACACCTTCTTCAAGGTTTTCTTGATGAGAAAAAATAACTTCTTGATTTTTTTCAAGATTAATCGGTTGTTCTAAATTTCCGACTCTGATTTTTGGGCCTTGAAGGTCAATCATAATTGAGCAATATGTTCTTAATTTGGCACAAACTTGTCTTATTAAATCAAATCTTTTATTGTGAACTTCCATTGTTTCATGGGAAGTGTTAAGGCGAAAAACATTTACGCCTGCTTTAATTAGCTTTTCAATTTTTTCTTCTGAATCAACAGCAGGTCCAATTGTAGCAACTATTTTTGTTCTTTTAAAAAATCTATTTTTCATTAATACCTCCTTATGCGATATATAGCATTATGAATTTTATCATGAACAAAATTAATAAAAAAATTATTCTTTCTTGTGATTTCTTTGTTGTTTTTTATGTGATAATTTGAATATAGATTGTAAAAGGAGATACGGGTATGATTTGCGAAAGAATGGAAAAAGCTTTTTTAGATCAAATTAATAAAGAATTATTTTCTGAATATCTTTATTTATCTATGAAAGCATACTTTGCAAGTTTGAATTTAAACGGTTTTGTTAATTGGATGGATGTGCAAGTGCAAGAAGAAAGAGCACATGCAATGGGTATGTTTGATTATGTTTTAGAAAGAGGCGGAAAAATTGAGCTTGAGGCAATTAGCAAACCGCAAACATCTTGGAACGGACCATTGGACGTATTTAGAGCTGTTTTAGAACATGAACAATTCATTACATCAAGCATAAACGGTTTAATGGATGTGGCAGAAGAAACTAAAGATAGAGCTGCGTTAATATTTTTAAATTGGTATTTAAAAGAACAAGTTGAAGAAGAATCTAATGTGGGTAATGTTTTAGCTCAATTAGAACTTATTGGAGATGACAAAAATGGTCTTTTCGCGCTTGATAAAGAGCTTGCAACAAGAACATTTGTTGCCCCTGTGATAGGATAAGTTGATATATAAAGCCCCTCTATCAAAAGAGGGGCTTTTGTATGAATTTTTGTAAAGATTGCACACCTATTAAGTCAATTTTAATATTTATGCTATTTTGACAGCAGCTGAGCTTAAAAAAAGTGCTTCAAATTTGGCAGGTCAAAGTGTTGAAGGTTTAAAAGGTCTTGGAAAAATTGGCGAAGATAAAACTGTGCTTTCTAAAGCAGCAACTGCCATAAAACAGATTGTATCAAACGTATCACAAACTTTTAAAAACATAATTAAATAAAATTGCTTAATAAATTAAAAATTAAAGCCTTGAAGTTTTTAAACCTTAAGGCTTTAATTTTATATATTTTTTATTATTTCTTTAATTAAACCAGAAAGCTTTTGCCCTTGGGTTTTACCTGTTTCGATAACTTCTTGGTGGGACAATTTTGTATCCGAAACTCCTGTTGCAAAATTTGTAACAAGGCTTAGAGTTGTTGTTTTGATTTTAAGCCAATTGGCAACAATTGCCTCAGGCACAGAACTCATACCCACAACATCAGCCCCTAAAACTCTATAAGCTCTAATTTCGGCTGCCGTTTCATAACTTGGGCCTGTTGTTGCAAGATAGACACCCTCTTTTAAATCCATGTTTAGGTTTTTAGCACATTTTTTTGCAAGATTGATTAATTCTTTATCATAACAATTACTCATATCAGGAAATCTTTCCCCTAGAGAATCGTCATTTTTTCCAATAAGAGGATTGGTGCCCATAAAATTAATGTGGTCTAAAATTAGAACAATATCCCCGACATTAAAATTTTTGTTAACACCGCCTGCGGCGTTTGTTATGATAAGATTTTTAACTCCTAATTGTTTAAAAATCTTAATCGGATATGTTGCCTCTTGCATGGAATGACCTTCATAAAAATGAAATCTTCCTTGCATAATGACACAATCCTTATTGTTTATTTTGCAGAACAACAATTCTCCTTTATGCCCCTTAACATTTGAAGAAGCAAAATGAGGAATGTCGTCATAAGGAATATTGCATCCTTTTAAATTATCACAAAATGAACCTAATCCTGAGCCAAGAATGACTGCAATTTCAGGCTTAAAACCGTTTGTTTTTGAATTTATATAATCAAGTGTTTCTTTGATTTTTTCCATAAAATTAGATATTATTAGCCGACAAGACCGTCGTCATCTGATTCTGAAGCTTTAACCATAATTGCGTGTTGTACAGGTTTTTCTTTTTTAACATTAGAATCAAATGTAATATCAGAATCAAAACCATAGTCATCTCTAGGTTTTTTCATTTGAGATTCGTCAACTAATTTTTTTGCCAATTCAATTAGCTCATAAACTAGCTGATATCTGTTTGGGGCTTTTTCGTTTAAATCCCAAGCGGTTTTAGTAATTTGGTTCATAATAATCTCCTATATATTAATCTTACAATGAGAAAAATTAACATGCAAGAGATTTAATATTCATATTTATAATACATATTTTCGCTGTAGCGTCTGTATTGTTCATATTTTTCGGGGCTTATTAGCCTTAAAAAGCCGTCAATCAATCCGGGATTATCTTTTTTTCTCATTTCGATTGAATCATTTGCCATTCTTTTTGCGTTTCTTCTTGAGCTTATTGAAGCAGGAAGTGCTGTACCTGAAATCATTGCGTTACTGGAAGCTAAACCGAGTTTTCTTATCCTGTCTTCTTGGGGGCTAAAGCGCCAACATCTTCCCAACAGTTCAAACTCGAGATTTTTTAATCTTGTGCTGTCATCCAGCTCGGGATAAGTTTTTAAAAAGTGTCTTTTTTCCATCATTTCAATTTTTTTTAAATCTTTTTGCGAAAATTCAACGGGGCTTGGTGTTCCTTTTGCATTTTGAATGTCTTCTTTGGTTATGGTGATTGTTTGAACGTGTTCATAGCAATAACATGCCAATGGTAAAATCATTGAATGTAAAATGATTGCATAAATAAAGCAATATAAAATTTCAAATTTTATATATTTGAACATAAAAATTAACCCAATTTACTCTAAGGTTAAGCTGTATTTGCGTTTTAGACATCAGACATTATTGTTTTTAAGTTGTTATTATTAATTTTTGTAAAAAACTAAAGAGAATTATAATTTTTGTTTAAAGTTTTCTTCTAAAATTGTCGTTTTAAATTCCTATATGAAGCTAGGAATGAAATAAGGTTATTTGTGCAAAATGCGAAGATTATTTTTAATTTTATACTTGGCAATTAGTATTTTAATAGGTGTGCAATCTTCATTTGCGCTCGATTATTCAAGAATTTCGACTAATCCTAAAATAGTTGCCGCATTAAATTCACTCGAAAGTATCAACAGACGTGATGTAATTTCGATTTTGTATGGAAGAAATGCCACAAAAAAACCAATTAGGGTCATGTTTCGGGACTTAGCGGTTTATGGCTGTCAAGATTGCGAAGCCTTGACTATCAGAACAAAAAATAACGGGCTTGTGATTTATATTGCAAATGAACATAGAGGCTCAAGCACTGAAGGTTTAGCCTGTTTGATTGCCCATGAATCACAACATCATACATATACAAATACAAAAGCAGAAGAATTGAGAGCTTGGATATCTGAATCTCAAGCATGGAATGAATTTACTAAGAGAAATAAAGCACTTTTAACTTCAAATGATCCTTTGGCAAAAAGAGAAAATTATATTGCAAAATTAAGAGCCAGAAGCGGTGTGCAAGGGGTTCAAAAGCTAATTGCAAACAATCCTGTGTATGCAGGTTTAAATTAATTAGATATTAAAAAGCCTTATCAAAATGATAAGGCTGGTTGTTTTGTTGTTTATGCTTCGAGATTGTGTTGTTAGGTGTTGATAATGCTTTTTTACGCGATTGCGTTAAGTTTTTTTCCTTCTACATCTAAACCTTTTTCAATGCTTGCTTGTCTTTGCATGAAAGTTTCGTAGAAAATAGGAGATTGTTTAATTGTTCCTAAGAAATCTGTCAAAAAGCTTCCTTCATGTTTGGCATCAGATGTATTGTTGATAACATTTGCACCATAGTTAGAACGAACGCCTGATTTGAAACGAATATTATTAATTGTACTTTGTACATTTTTTATTTTGCTTACTGTTAACATTTTGGTTTTCTCACCTCTTGTTTTTTCTATTTATTAGTGTTTGTTTAACACTTGTTCTTTATATTTTTATTATGCACCTAAAAATTTTATTTGTCAACCCCTCTTTATAAATATTTTATTTTAAGCTATATCTATGTTTTAGCCATATTTTACCAAAAAACCGTAATAACTGTCAAAAGTACACTTATTAAATTTATATTAAAATTTCAATAATTTTATAAAATATTACCCATGTGTGTAATTGTAATAAGTACAAAAATATTATTATATATAATTAATCTTTTTCATACTTCCAGCTATTCTTAATTCCAGACAGTTTGGGGCGAAAGCCCCTTTTTTTTGCTTTAAAAGCTTCTTAATGAGAATGTTCTTTGTTATAATAGGTTTTTGCTCCGGATTCAGCACCAATAAAGCAATATATAAAAGGCAAAATTCTTCCTAAGGGAAGCTTTGAAAAAATACCTTCTTTAAAAGAGGCTAAAACAGGTATGACATCATCAATATGCACCAATAAGTCTTTTGGTCTTATATTTTTTTGAGTTTTATGCTCTTTATCTATGATATTTGAATTAATTGTATTAGATACACTTAAGCTAACGCCTAGTCCTGCAATTAATCCCGCAAGAATTACAACGCTTTTCAAGAGCTTGCTATTGTTAATTGTCTTAAATACACTTAATGAAGAGTTTTTTGATATTTTTTCAATTCCCCATTCGGTAATTTTAGCCGTTGCTGCGGGGATTATGACATTATTTGCAGTGAAAATACCTTGTTTTATTTTTTCTTTTTCGTTTCTTTTGTCTTTATCGATTGTTTTTGAAGCTAAAATGCTGCCAATAACCGCGCCGCATGATTGACTGACCATGGCAAAATAACCTTTTAAGCCTTCATAATCTATATCAGTAAAATCATAAATATTTTTTAAGGTTTTTTTGACATCTCCTTTAACAAAGATGTCTTTTTTTACTCCTTTTTTATTTATGGCTAAAGCGAGTGCATAGCCTGCCAAAGTACCCAAGGCTGCGCCCATAAGTGCTCTTTTTTTGGTTTTTTCATCTCTTGCTATTATTTTATTTCTGACATTAGCAGGATAATCAAAGTTTTTGTATAAATCTTTTTGCGAGTAATTTGTATTCATTTTATTAGTCCAAATTGAATAAAACGATTAATATAAAAAAATTGCCTGTTTATTCGTATGTATAGTAATTTTTTTCTCCGACTTCAGATCCTAAAAGAAAATATATCAACGGCATGCATCTATCCAAGGGAAGTCCTCGAAATATGCTATCTTTTGATGATGCTAAAATCGGTACAATGTCATCAACATGAACTAAAAAATCTGTTGGATTTATTGTTTTCTTGCGTTTGTCATCCGGTTCTATTGTTTTTGTATTTATAAAATTAGAAATATTTAAACTTCCTAATAGACCGACCATTAAGCCTGATATTACGGCAGCGTTTTTAAGAAGCTTGTTGTTGGAAATCTTTTTTAATAATTCGGATTTATCGGTAATTGAATTTTTGGATAGTAAGTATTCAACAGTTTTTGCGCATGCTGTCGGGATAGCTACATTATTCATTACAAAAACCGCTTCTTTGATTTTTTCTATCCTGCTTTCTTTGTGTTTATCTTGCCAGGAGCCGGCTATTAAACTTCCAAAGCTTGCGCCTGCTGCTTGTAAAACCATATAAATATAACCCATGAATCCGTCATAATCAAGTTTTGTAAATTTGAGAAGATTTTTTGCAGTCTTTTTTATGTTATTTTTAACAAAAACATCCTTAATCGGTTCTTTTTTTCTTGCAAGGGCAATGCTTAACCCTAGTCCTATTCCTGTACCTATTGCACTGCCTAAAATGCTTGCTTTCTTGGTTTTTTGTTCTTTTTGGATTGTTAAATAAGCCTGTTTTTCAGGAAATTCAAATGATTTGTATAAATTTTTTTCAATGTTTGAAATTTTTAGCATAGGCATGCAGTATAAGGTTTCTCAAGATTATTTCTTGCTTTTATAAAATTTATTTTACATTCTGTTATAAATAATTGTAGTTATTACATATTTAATGTAGTCTTTTAATGAGTATTAGATTATTTTTTTAAGGTAATTATTTATATGTATGATAACGAGTTTTTTGTAGTAGACATGGCGTCTTGCTCATCAACCGGTGAAATTATTAACAGTCTGTCTTTAGCTCTTGAAACATTAAATCATTCAGGGAAAAAAATAGTTTTAAAACTAAACGACAGCCAATTAAACCAATCTCAATTGTTGAGTATTCAATCTTTAGTAACAAGCTATGGATGTATATTAGATACAATTGAAACTTTGAATGAGCAAACAGCCCAAGTTGCACAAAATATGAATATTTTAGTTCAAAAACCCATTGAAAAAAGAGTTGAAGAAAAATATCCGCAAGATAATAAAGAGGAATTTCAATCTTTTTCAATGAACAATGTGACCGATAATTCAATCGCCCTAAAAGATGTTAACGGATTGCATTTTGAAGCTGATTTGGATGAAATTCAAAGACAGCAAGATTCTATAAATATTAATTCAGATTTAGTTAAAGCAGGAATTAATCCTCAAGGAAGTTTTGCTCAAATTGAACAACAAGTTGAAACAAAATATCCTTCTGTTGAAGAAATAAACAGCATAACCGATGAATTTACAAAGTCATCAAATAATTTAGATGATGTTGAAAATCTCGAAAAAAATTCAATAGGTGTCTATAAAAAAGCCTATGATGAAAACGCACTATCAGATGACGCCTGGGAAGAAGTTGATTTTTATGAAACACCAACTGATGACCCTGTTGTATCGGATTCCAAAAATACAACATACATAAATCAAACTCTACGTTCAGGACAAATTCTTGAATCAGACGGAAATGTTGTTATTATCGGAGATTGCCACCCTGGAAGTGAAATAAGAGCCCTTGGTGATATTACTGTTTGGGGTGTGTTATCAGGAATTGCCCATGCAGGATGCAAGGGTAATTTAAACGCAAAAGTCAGAGCTCTTAAAATGAATGCAGTTCAATTAAGAATTGGAAATTGCTATTCAAGACGTCCTGACGGCACAAATATTCCATATATTATCAGATCATCAATTTTTACTCCGGAAGAAGCCAGAGTTGTAGATGGCGAGATAATGTTATTTAAGATTAATCAAAATTAAAGGAGCATATAAATGGCAGGTTCTGTTATTGTTATTACATCTGGAAAAGGTGGTGTAGGTAAAACTACCACATCCGCCAACATAGGCACAGCCCTTGCTCATATGGGTAATAAGGTTGTTTTAATTGATACGGATATCGGATTAAGAAACCTTGATTTATTACTTGGTTTAGAAAACAGAATTGTATATACAATTGTTGATGTTGTTGAAGAACGTTGCAAATTAAAACAAGCACTTGTGAAAGATAAGAAAAATCCAAATTTATGTTTATTGGCAGCAGCTCAAACAAGAGATAAATCCGCAGTTGATGCCGATCAATTGAAAGATATTTGCGAGCAATTAAAACAAGATTTTGACTATGTTCTTGTTGATTGCCCCGCAGGTATTGAACAAGGCTTCCAAAATGCCGTAGCAGGAGCAAATGAAGCAATTGTTGTAACAACTCCCGAAATGAGTGCAATTCGTGACGCAGATAGAATTATCGGCTTACTGGAATCAAAAGAAGGCGTTGAAAAATACAGGTTGCTTGTAAATCGTGTTAGACCGAAATTAATTAAATCCAACGATATGATGGGTGTAGATGATGTTGTTGAAATCTTATCTTGCGATTTAATCGGTGTTATTCCTGAAGACACAAACATTATTACATCAACAAATAAAGGTGAACCTGTTGTAAACGATGAAAAGTCTTTGGCAGGAAAAGCTTATTTAAATGTTGCAAGAAGAATTATGGGCGAAGATGTTCCATTGTTAGACATTGATGAACCAACTACACTAATAGATAAAATTAAAAAATTCTTTGCAACCAAGAAAGCGCAGGGCTAATATGAAAGATATTTTTTCAGATTTATATGACAGAGTTTTAAGTTTTTTTACTGCTCAAACTGCCGATGAAACAAAAACTGTTGCAAAAAGCAGACTAAGGACTGTTTTAATGCAAGATAGAGTCGGTTTTTCAGAACGTGCCATGCAAATGCTAAAAGACGATATGCTGGAATCTATTTCAAGATATTTAGAAATCGACATTGACTCCTTTGATTTAAGCATAGACGCAGGCGAAAATACCACAATTTTAAATTTAAGTATTCCTGTTTTAAGAACAAAAACAGATGAAGAAATAGACGAAGCAATTGCAATAGCTCAAAATAAAAACATTGAAAAAACAAATGAAATTGTAGGCGAATTAAAAGAGCTTGTAAAAGAAAAAGCTCAAGAGCTTGCAGGACAAATGTCCGAGCAAGATGAAGAGAAGAAAAAGAAAATACAAAACATGCTAAATAATTACAATATTTAAACCATGGCTTGAAATTTCGTTATGTTTTAAATATTATTAAACTTAGCTCATCACAATAACAAAAGGAGAAACCAATGCAGGTTATATTAAAAAAAGATGTTCAAAATATAGGTGAAGTAGGCGATTTAGTTAACGTTAAAGACGGATACGCAAGAAACTACTTAATTCCTAACTCTTTAGCTGAAGTTGCAACAAAGGGCGCATTAGCTCAAAGAGAAAGAAACATAGCAAGAATTAAAGCAAAAGCTGAAAAATTACATCAAGAAGCACTTGCCGCTAAAGAAGAAATTGAAAAAATAGGTGCAATTTCATTGAGCGCTAAAGCAGGTGAATCAGGAAAATTATTCGGTACAATTACAACTAAAAAATTATCAGAAGAACTTCTTGCAAAATGCGGTATGGAAATTGACAAAAAATCAATTATTCTTGATAACCCAATCAATCACATCGGCAATTTTGTAATGACAATTAAACTTTCTTCTAAGGTAAAAGCTCAATTAAATGTTGAAGTAACTGCTTCTGAAACAATCAAAGAAGTTTTTGAAGAAACAACCGAACAAGAAGAAGCATAATAAAAAATATAAATATATAAAAACCCTCTCAAATTGAGAGGGTTTTTTGTTAAGAATTGTAAAATGAAAAAACTAAATCGTTAATGACTAATCAATCGTGGAATTATCTATGTAGATGAAGTAATAAAAATCTGCAAGTAGTTTAAAGCAAAGGTGGTAAAAATGGGTTTATCAGCAAGTCAGGGCAGGATGCTCTTGTTAACTGCCAGAAAAAGTGATTTAGAATTTAGGGCACAACAAATTTCACAAAAGAGATTAGTTTTATCTCAACAATTGGAAGATATTGCAACTGATTATGAAGATGCAACATCTGACAGACAAATGAAAATTACACTTTATTCAACAACTGCCGATTCAGATGGCGGTGCACAAAAAATTACAAAAGAGGTAAATTTAACATACTCAAACTTAATCAGCGGTTCACTAGGAGCAACAGACGGCAGCTTGCAAGCCAATATGCTTACAGGTGAACAAGCTTATACAAGTAACGTTGCATACAGACTTGTAAATTTTGACGGTGCTATTGTGGTTTCAAATGCAAACGAAATCCCTGGAGTAAGCTTTGATGACAATGGCGAACTAAACACATCAGATGATGCTTACGAAGTTAAAAAAGGAGCTGATGGCAAATTAAGAGTTTCTATTGAATCAACAGGCGCAGTTTATGTTGTAGACGGAAATCTTGCAACAGGCTCAACTGATTCTTCAGGCTCCATAACCGGTCCAAACTACTTACAAGACTGCTTAAGAAACGGTAAATATCTAATTCAAAGATTTGATACTTCTTCTGACGAAGGCAAATGGAGAAATATTTCTTGGGATGCAACCGCAAATATTTCAGACGGTTATTATCAAGATAACGATGACGCCGCAAAGGCAAAATACGACAGATTACAACAACAAATTCAAGCTCAAGATAAAAAATTAGAAATGGAACTTGATAATGTTGAAACCCAAAGAAGTGCCGTTAAAACAGAAGAAGAATCTGTAAAAAAAGTTATAGATGAAAACATTGAAAAATCCTTCAATGCTTTCGGCTAAACCTACATACCCACATTCCGCTTAACTTAAATTACTTAAATGCAAATCAGTATGGTTTGCATTTTTTTTATCTTATCGGAATTTCAAAACCAAAGATATTTGTATCATCTATCAAAGATTTTGCTATAATTGTTCCAAAATGCGCATTTATAATCTCTTTTGATAAATATAAACCCAGCCCCAGAGTGGTTTTATTAAATGTTGTTTTTTTCTTGTATTTTTCAAAAATTTCCTTTGAAAAATCGGTAGTAATTGGAGTACCTTTGCTTTTTATTTCAAAAATCAGGCTGTTTTTTCTTGTATAAAAATTAATGTCTATACTGCTATTGTCAAAAGCATAATCAATGCTGTTTGATAAGAGATTAAATATTGTAATTTTCATATATAATTTATCTGCATATATTGACAATTCTTCTTTCGTATCAATATTTACGGTAATATTACGATATTTTAAAATTATTTTTAATTCATCTAATATTTTTCTTAAAACACTATTTATATCAAAAACTTCGCAAAATGGCTTTATTTTCTCATTTTCAAGAGAATTGATAATACTGAAAACATCAATTAAATGCTGCATGTATCTGCAAGAATGGATTGTTAGTTCAATTAAATCTTTGTCTTGCGAGCCAAAGTTTTTACCGCTGACTTTAAGCAATGTTTCTAATGCTGTAATTTGTGCTAATGCCGGAGTTTTTAAATCATATAAAATTTTTGGCAAGAAATCTTGTTTTTTATTTTTAGTTCTCATCTTTATATCTAGTTTTGTAGTATTAACGATAAAATAATACTACAAAGTACAAAAAAATGGAAATTTAATTTATATATTTAATATAAATTAAATTTAGATATTTTTTGTAATTACAAATATAGCTTGTTCGCAGAAGAAATTTGCTATATTTCTCATCAAAAAACCGCTTCTTGCCTTGTTTCTGGTCAAATAAATCGACTTTTCTATTTTAATATTTCTTTTTTTGCAAAATTCAAAAAAATCTTCGATTGTTAAAAGATGAACGTTCGGCGTATTGTACCATTCATAAGGCAGCGCCTTAGATTTTGGCATTTTCCCTTTGAAGAAAAGATAAAATCTTACTCTCCAATATGCAAAATTGGGAAAAGATACAATACATTTATTTGCCACTCTTAACATCTCATAGATAACGAATTCGGGGTTTTTTGTTGATTGCAAAGTCTGGTTTAAAATTGCCCAATCATAACTGTTATCTTGAAATTCATCAAGACCTTTATCTAAATCTCCTTGAATTACGCTCAAACCGTTTTCAAGCGCTTCTACGACACAATCTTCATTAATTTCAACCCCAAGAGAATTTATTTCTTTTTTTTCTTTTAATATTTTTAAAAGCTCGCCATTTCCACAGCCTAAATCTAAAACTTTAGATTTTTCTTTAATTAAATCTAAGACAATTTTATAGTTTAAATTGAGATTTTTTGTTGTCATTTTATCCTCTCAAAAAGCTTTTTATGATTTTTGTTTGCTTATCAAATTCCAATAAAAATGCATCATGCCCGCATTTGCTTTCTAATTCAACAAAAGAAACATCTTTATTTATTTTAACTAATGCATTAACCATTTGTTTTGATTGCTTTGTGGTGAAAAGCCAATCAGAAGAAAATGATATAATTAAAAATTTAGATTTTGTATCTTTAAGAGCATTTTCAAGCGAGCCATATTCTTTTATAGGGTCATAATAATCAAGCGCTTTTGTTATATAAAGATAGCTGTTTGCGTCAAACCTGTCCACAAAAATCTGCCCTTGGTGCTCTAAATAGCTTTCAACTTGAAAATCTATACCAAAATCAAAATTGGGTTTATCTTTAAATTCTCTGCCGAATTTTTTAATCATAGCTTCTTCATATAAATAAGTTATATGACCTATCATTCTTGCAATTGCAAGACCTGATTCAGGATGTTTTTTGTCGTAATAATTGCCATCATTAAAATTCACATCCGTAAGAATTGCATTTCTCATAACCGCGTTAAAAGCAATTGATTGAGCATTTAAGCGCGCACTTGAGGCTATTATTATTGTTTTTTCAACAACATCAGGATATTTTATTGACCATTCAAGAGCTTGCATGCCGCCCATAGAGCCGCCTGCTACAATAAGCTTTTTGATACCCAGATAATCAATTAATTTTTTCTGCACATTAACCATATCTTCAACGGTAATTACAGGAAAATCAAGCGCATAGGGTTTATTTGTGTCAGGATTAATTGAAGAAGGCCCTGTTGTACCCCTGCAGCCGCCTAAAATATTTGATGAAATAATAAAGTATTTTGAAGTATCAAACGCTTTATTTTCGCCTATCATATCATTCCACCAACCAGGCTTTTTGCTGTCTTTATGATAATTTGCAGCATGCGCATCCCCTGTTAGAGCATGGAGGACTAAAATAGCGTTATCTTTATCTGCGTTTAATTTTCCATAGGTTTCATAAGCTATTTCAATATTTTTTAAAACCTTTCCACATTTTAATTTTAAAGGTTCATCAAGCTTTAATATCAAAGTTTCAGTATATATTTTATTCCCCATAAAATTATTTTATCATCTACATCTAAAGTATAAAAATTTATTAACTATTGTATAGAATATTAAAAAAAATACTTTAGTTTTCAAAATTCCTGCCGATATGGTATTATATAAACGGCACAAGGATTGGGTATTTATGAGCAGAACTAAAAAAACAAACAATGATGCTTCACTTTATACAAGGAGTATAAATCTTTTAGAAGATGATCCTTTGGAAGAAATTTTTGCGCTAAATTTAGGCGATTTTTTCACAGAACATTTAATAAATCCTGAGTTTGTAGAAAAAATATCTAAAAAAGCAAAAGAAAAAGATAAAAAACAAAGCCTTAAAGACCAATTAAAAGAGCTTATTTCAATATATTCAATAGATAATACTCTAAGCCTTTTGGGATTTAATAATAACGAAGATTTTGTTATATATAATTCAATCGCAAAAACAATAAAATTAATGTTAAATCTTGTTGAGTGCAACATCTTTTTAGCCAAAAGAGAGCAGCCTCTTCGCCATGCCGGCTCATCTGACGAAAAAATTTCCGATGAAAATATAACAGATTATATAAAAGAAGTTATGAGAGAAGAAACAGAGCATGTTTTTGAAAAAGACGATTTTCAATTTTCACTGTTTCCGATGAAAAATAACTTCGAATGTATCGGCGTTATTGAAATCATAAGAAAAGTTGAAAGACCCCTAGAATTTGAGTATGCTGATTTAATTCAAAATATGGCAGGCTTGTTTGTAACATCTCTGGGGCTTCAAAAATTAATAGATGAAGTAAAAAGATTATTAAATGATGACTCTGTTTCAACATTGGAGCTTCAAAACCTAAGAGCACAATTAACTGCGATTATCGGAGATTTAGGAGATCAACAACAGTCATTCGTTGAAAAATTAGCTTACGCAGTTGACTTAAAAGGTCAATATAAACGTTCTCATTCAACAGAGTGCGCTGAATTATCTCGTGAAATTTGTAATCAAATGGGGCTAAATGAAAAAACAACAGATTTAATTTATTACGCAGGATTACTGCAAAATATCGGAAAAATAACCCTATCAGAAGAACTATTCACCAAAAAAGATAAATTAACAGACGCTGAATGGAATGAATTAAAAAATTCACCAAATGTCGGAGTCGGTTTGTTGATGAATATTAATTTCATGTCTGAAGTTGTTCCATACATTAATTATCAACAAGAAAGATATAATGGAAAAGGTTATCCTGAGGGATTGAGCGGAAATTCTATTCCTTTAGGCTCAAGAATTATCGCTTTAGCAGGCGCATATTGCGCTTTAACCCAAGACAGAATTCATAGAAAAGCCCTAAGTAATGATGAGGCTCTTAAAATACTAAAAGAAGAATCTGGAATAAAATGGGATCCTAATATTGTTGATGTTTTACTGAAAATAAAAGGTAAAAAATAAGACAATCTAAATATATTTATGATAAAATCTTGGTATTGTTTATACCAAGATTTTTATTAAAGGATAAAATAATGATTATTCTAAATAAGCCCTATGTATCTGATTTTTTAATTGAAACAATAAAAAAGAATGGTTTTAGCGTTTTAGATAATGAAATAGCAAGAAAATATTTTGATGTTAAAGATTTGACTTCTTCTGATGAAGCAATAAAACTTTCTCAAAATGAATTAATATATTCAAATTCTGAAAATTCTATTGATTGGGTTGTAGAAAATCTTAAAGATTTTGATATTTCAAGAATGATTAAAATAAGCAAAGATAAAATTTTATTCAGAGAAGCATTAAGAAAAATTTATCCTGATTATTATTTTAGAAAAGTAACTCTTGATGAAATTAAAAAAATAAAACCCCAAGAATTAAAATTTCCTTTTGTTTTTAAGCCAAGCGTTGGGTTTTTGAGCTTTGGAGTTTACCCTGTTAAAAATGAAACCGAATGGAAAAATATTATTGAAAAATTAAACGAAGACATTAAAAAACTAGAAGGCTTTTTCCCAAAAAGCGTTGTTGATATGTCTGATTTTATTATCGAAGAAATGATAGAAGGCGAAGAATATGCGCTTGACGCATATTATGATAATAATGGCGAAGCTGTAATTTTAAATATTTTTCATCATCCGTTTTTTGATGATAAAGATGTATCTGATAGAGCTTATTACACCTCAAAAGAAATTATTGAAAAATATCATGATAAATTAAAATCCTTATTAGATGAAATAGGAAAAATAATCGGCTATAAAAACTTCCCTTTTCATATTGAATTAAGAATAAATAAAGATAAAATTATCCCGATTGAAGTAAACCCTATGCGTTTTTGCGGCTGGTGTATAACAGATATTGCCAAAAATGCTTGGAATATAAATGTTTATGAATATTTTTTAAATCAGTTAAAGCCAAACTGGCATGAAATATTGAAAAATTCATCAGATGATTATTTTTATTTCACAATCGGAGACATTCCCTCATCAATTGATAAAAATTCAATAAAATCAGTTGATTATGATAAATATTTAAAAAATATCTCAAACCCTTTAACAATAAGAAAAATTGACTATAAAAACAATCCTGTTTTTGCCATTGTTTTTGCAAAAACAAATTCCATAGATGAAATAAAAAATATTCTAAAATTAGATATGAGTGAATTTATTGAGCTTTAAAAACGCTGATACCTTTAATTCCTTGTTGTTTAGAATATCTTATAATTCTATCTACATCCCAAATAGTACTATTAGGGTCAAGATTAATTGTTTTTGAAATTTGAGCGTCTGTATGTTTTTGTGCAGCCGCCAATGTATCAATTTCAACAAAATAATTAAGCGGTTTATTTTTATATGGCTCAATAGAAGGTGTTGTTTTTAATAATCTTGAAATTGCTCCTGTGGGAGAAATTGCGGTTTTTAAGCCATAGGAGCTTGCTTCTTTTTTGATTATTTTAAGGCATTTTTCCAAAACTTCATTTGCCTTTTTCTCTCCATAATTAAAACCTAAATAATCAAGAAGTTTTTGATATCCTAAAACTCCAATACAGCCGTTTGAAGCAATACTTTTAAATCCTTTAGATAAGAGATTTGTAGAAAATTTTAAAAAGTCATAGTCAACAGATTGCGTTTTTGGATTGTAAAATTTAGATAAGTTTATATGCGCTAAATTTAATCCTTCGTTTTCTTTTAATTCTGCTGCAGCACAGCAATCACAAAGGTAATTTTTATCATTTGAAAAAATTACGGCAGGTTCTCCCGATTTAAGCATAGAGGTTAAAAGATTATAATAAATTGTGCTTGCGCATAGTTTAGAACCGTTTGAGAGCGTTATATTTTCATTATTGTCAACTTTAGCTAAAAAATCATCATCCATAATGACCGATAAATCAAAACACCAGTTTTTATAGTCTTTATTATCTTTTAAATGTATAAAATCAAGAATTTTAAAATGATTTACGGGTAATAATCCAATTGCAGCGGGCGGTCTTAAAACTGAAGGTTCTCTATATTTAAAATATTTATTTATTTCTCTGATTTCATAAATTGGGTTTTGAAAATCCGAAAAATTAATTCCAATTCCAATTCCTTTATTGATATAGTCTTCCAATTTTGCTAAATGTGATATTGTTGATTTTTGGGGGTCTAATTTTATTGCAATTGCGCTTTTAGGGTCATCAAGATTAGAATAAGCATTGCTTGAAAGGCTGACATAGCCTTTTTTTAAAAGCATAGAAAAGTTTTTTATGTCATTAGAATTTGAAAAAAGTCTTTTTGAAACATCATCAAAAAAAACATTTATATCTTGATTTTGAGAAATGATTTGTCTTTGAATTAAAACTTTTTTATCAAGATAAGGGCTTTCAAAAGCACAATAATCTATCCTGTCGGAATGATTAATTACAGGCTTATTGCTATATTGAACGGGTTGTGTTGGTTTATATGGTGATATTTGAAGCATTTTACAGATTTTTTAGGTCTTGAGTTGCGTCAAGCTTTTTAACAAGGGCTTTAATGTCCCCTTTTAATTTAAAATATTCTTGAAATTTTTTGGTTGTTCTAATATTAAAACTTCTTCCGTTTTTATCTTTTGTTCTTGAAATTAACCCTTGCTCCAATAACTCTGCAATATGCTCATAGGCGCTTGGACGAATTTCTTTTAAGTAAGATTGTCTTATGGGTTCTTTTAGCGCAATTACCGTCAGGGTCTTTAAAACGGCGGGTTTTAGTTCAACAGGACATAATTTTTCAACTATATCCATATGTTCTGCTTTAACTTGAATGATATAGCCGTCTTCATCGTCAATTTCTAAGGCGCCGTTTCTTGAAGCATAATCAAACATTAAATCCAATAGCGCGCTTTCAACTTGTTCAACATCAATATCAATAATTTGAGCAATTTCATCAGGGTGCATTGCTCTTGATGTTATAAATAAAACTGCTTCTATTTTTGATTTTAATACTTCAGGTTCCATTTAATTATTCTTCTTCCTTAGAATTTTTTTCTTCTTTTTTTACAAATAATTTTCCGTAGAATTCATTTTGATATAGCTCACATTCCTCTTCGCGAGCCAAAAATAATAATGCAATAAAAGCTGAGCTTCTATCAAAACCCAATAAACAAAGCTCTCTTAATTCAATATTTTCTTCTCTTTGAAAAATTTGAACAAGATTTTGGCGCATTTTTTCAACAACTTGTTCAACATATTCTTCATGGGCTAATTCCTTAATATCAGAAGCTTTTAAGTTTGCATAATTTCGAACGCGTCTTTCTTTCCTATCCAGTGCTGATTTAATTGCATATTTTTTTTCTAATTCTTCATAGAATTGAATATGGCGGATTAAATCTTTTAAGGTTACAGTTCTTTTTCTGTTTAATCTTACTGATGTTCTTCTTTGTAATACTTCATCAAAAGAAACAATGTTGTTTGTCGGAATTTGCATTTGTTCAAAGTCTTCAGCAGCTTCAAAATCATCTTCAAAATAATCCTCAGGCTCCATTTCAAAATCATTTATGGTTATACCTTGTAAAATATCTGATTTAATTTTTAAAAGTGTTGATGAAAATAAAATGGCTTTACCGACAGAACGAAGATTATCCTGTTTTAATTCGGAAATTCGCTTCATGTATTTATCGTATAAATCTACAATATCAATGTTCCAAGGGTCAATTTTGCCCATTTTAACTAAATCAAGGATGATTTCAATTGCGTCTGTTTGAACATTTTTTTTGATACCGGTGTTTGAAATAAATTCGATGTTATTACCAAAATCAACAGTGCCATCCAGCACTTTGATTTCATCATACATATTTTTATTATTGCTATAAAATTCGCTAACTGCTTCAGACATTATTCATCCTTTATTTTAATTCCGGAAATTTTCGTAACCCCTTTGTCTTTTTGAGTTACGCCAATCATCCTGTCGGCATTATCAAGCATTGGTTTTCTTAGTGAAACAACAATAAATTGAGCGGTTTTAGACTGATTGGTGATGATTTGGGCTAATTTTTCAACATTTGGACCGTCAAGATGCATATCAACTTCATCAAAAGCATAAAATGGCGCAGGCAGATATTTTTGAATTGCAAAGACAAAAGCCAAAGCCGTTAGAGATTTTTCTCCACCTGACATGCCTGCAAGTTTCTGATTTCTCTTATCTCTGATGTTTGCAACAAAAGTCAAACCGCCCGAAAACGGATCTTCTTCGTTTTCTAATGATAGAGAGCCTGAACCTTGCGAAATTTGTTCGAAAACTTCTTTAAAGTTGTTATTAATTGCATGGTATGCTTCAAGGAATGTTTCTTTTTTTAATCCTTGATAACCATTCATTCTGGTTTTAATTTCATTTTTTTCATTGTTTAGAGTTTCAACTTTTTCTTTATAAGAATTTTGGCGCTCCAAAACCGCATCATATTCGGTTAGGGCTCTCATATTGACAGGTTCTAATTCCTCCATTTTCTTTTGGAGTTTAGAAATCTTTGAATTAATTTCATCAAGGGAAATTTCCGTTTGTTCAAGTTCTTTCGGATTAATTCCCATTTCGCTAAATTCTTTTATAATATTCTCTAAAATCGGCTCCAATTCGCGCCTTCTTGCTTTATAGCTTTCTTCTTGTTCTAATAATCTTTCAATATCATCTTGAATTTTATTTTTAGAAGTTTTAGAGTTTAATAATTCTTCTTGTAATTCATCTCTTTTTTGTTGTAACTCAACAAGGTTTTTGCCCAGTTCAAGAATTTCTTTTTCTAATTTTTCAAGAACTTCTTTTAGGGATGAAATTTCTTTTTCAAATTGTTCTTTTTCTGTTTTTAAATTTTCATTGTCGTTTGTTAATTTTTTAATATCATTTTCACGAGTTGAAATTTGACTTTGTTGGAATTTGATTTGGTTTTTATCTTTTTCAATATCATTTTCCTTTGTCATTATTGCTTTTTCAAGGTCTTTGATGTCTTGTTCAACTCCTGTTGTTTTTTCTTTTAATTTTTTTAATTCACCCTCATCAATCAATTTTTCAACTGCTTCAAGCTCCTCTTGAAGGGTTTGAGTTTGTTCGTTTAATTTTATGTGTTTATTTTCAATTAAATCAAGTTCGCGAGATAATTTTGTATTTTTTTCTTTCAATTCTTTTAAAAGTTTTTCGCCGTCAGAAATAATATTCGAACTTGATTCATTATTTGAAATCAAATTTTTAAGCTCAATTTTAGCAGCGTTTAGTGTGTTTAGCGCGCTTGAATGTTTTTGCCTTATATCATCTAATCTTCGCTCTAAATCTTTTTCTTTTTGAGCTAAATCTCTTGCTTGCTGTTCTAAGTCTTTAAGAGCTTTTTTGTATTTTTCAAGTTCTCTTTCTTGACTTTTATCAAAGAAAGATGCGTTTTTCTTTTTAGCACCGCCTGTTATAAGACCGCTTTTTTCTGTTATATCGCCTTCAAGAGTTACTACTCTATATTTTCCTGCCAGTTTTTTAGCGCAATTTTCATCTTCTACAACAATCGTTTCACCAAGTGCAAAATAAAATGCGTCAAGATACTTGTCGTCAAAATCTATTAAATTGATTGCAAAATCAATTACACCTTTTTCTTTGGGCAAAGAAAGACGAGCGGGCGTTTTTTTGATTATGCTTAAGGGGATAAAAGAGGCCCTGTCTCTTCCTAATGAACGCAATACTTGAATTGCTTTATAAGCAACATCTTGATTATCAACAACAATTGAATAAGCGCGAGCGCCCATTGCAACATTTATTGCGTCAATATATTCACCTTCGACATCTGCTAATTGAGCTAAGGGTTGATGAACCCCTTCAATATGAGCATTTAGAACAGATTGAATACCTGAGCCTTGTCCTGCTGTTTTATAAGCATTTTTATTGGCGTCTAAGATTGCAATTCTTTTTTGAGCCTGCTGGATTTTATAGAAAGTATCTTCTTTTTGTGTCTTTGTTTTATCCAATTCTTCAAAAGTTTTTGTTTGAATTATTTTATATTCTTGAGTTTCAGTTGTTAGAGTTTCAATTTGAAGATTTAATTTATCTTTTTCATCTTCAAAAATCTTAGATGAATTTAAAAGTTTTTCAATTTGAGTTTTTGTTTGGTTAATTTTTTCGGTATTGTTTTTATATTCACTTTCTAAGGGTAATTGTTCTTTAATTAGTTCGGTTTCTTTATCTTTTAGAGTTTCTAATTCTTTTTTTAATTTATTTCTGTTTTGAATGTGTTCATCGGCAGATTTATTTAAACCTGTCATTTCTGTAATGATTTTATTTAATTCTTCTTTTTTTATTTTTAAGCTGTCATTTAATTCAATTAGCTCTTTGTTTTTTTCTTCAATTGCTTTTGTATATTCTTCAATTTTTTGTTTTTGAACTTCTATGCCGTTTTTGTAACTTTCAATTGATTTTAAATTATCAATTGTTGTTTTATCGCATTGAGCTATGGCAGATTTTTTTCTTTCTACTTCGCCTTTTTTTTCTTCTAAAAGTTTTTTAACTTCAAGCTGTTTTTCTTCGCCTTGGGCTTTAACTTTTGCATTTATTTCATCATATTTTAATTTAAGGTCTTCAATTTTTGTTGTAGCTTCTTTTAATTTTTCATTAAGTTCTTTTTTTGTTTTTGTTGCTAATAAAATATTTTGATGAACAAGTTCAAGTGAGCGCACAGTATCAAAATATTTTGCGCTATGGATTTTTGTTTCAAGCTCCGTTTTTTCATCTTTAAATTTTTTATATTTAAGAGCAACTTCTCTTTCTTGTTTTAATTGTTCAATTCTGTTGTCTATTTCATTGATTAAAATTGTATCGTTGGCAATTTTATCTTCAACATTTTGTATTTGCTCGCTTGCAAGGGCAATTTTTCTGTCGAAATCCGCAGTGCCCGCTATTTCATCAATAATTTTTCTTCTCTCAATAGCGGAACATCTTGTAATTTCTGTAACATCCCCTTGCATCATAACATTATAACTGTTTGGAGAGATGTTATATTTTTCTAATTCTAAGTGTATTTGAGTTAAACTGCAAGGTTTATCATTGTAGTAATAATTAGACTGAACGCCGTTTTTGCCCTTTTTAACATATCTTCTTATTGAAAATTCTTCGCCGTTATCATTTGCAAAAACAACTTTAACGCTGGCTTCATTACGTTTATTATGATTAGAAATTAAATCTGCAACACCTTGCTCAGAGCGCAGCGAACGAGCTGTTCTTAAACTTAGGGCAAAAAGTATGCTATCTATAATATTGCTTTTTCCTGAGCCATTAGGACCTGAAACCGCAGTAAAACCTTGCATTAAAGGAATATTAACCTTAGATGCAAAAGATTTAAAGTTATCAATTTCAAGTTCTTTTATATACATTGTCTTTTAAATACTTAGCTAAACCCCATAGTCTGCGTATAATAATTACACTATAAAAGTTGTCATGCTGTCAAATTTTATATAAAAATTCATATCTATTAACTATATAGTTTTGCTTTACAAATCCGTCTTTTGTTTTTTGCTTATTTAAAGTGATGTATTTATCTTTTAAGATATTAATTCGATGAATTGGAAAGAACATAAAGTTTGCTCTGCCTATGACTCTATCTTTTGATAAAAAGCCCCAAAAACGACTGTCTTGAGAGTTAGAACGATTATCTCCCATCATAAAATAATTATCTTTAGGAATTGTAAAAGGTCCGCAAAACATTCTATCTGAACACGGTGTCCAGATTTCTTTTGAGCTTATATATGGTTCATTTAAAGCGATATCATTAATATAAACTCTATATTCATTTTTATCTTCATTATATTTAATTTCAAACTTGTCGTTTGGCATGCCTACGACCCTTTTGATGAATGCCACATCTTTACACATAATTCCTGATAGTCTTGTAAAGATTGCCCAAGGGGAATTTGAAAGATTTTCTTCAGGCGGATAAAAAACTAAAATATCACCCCTTTTTATGTCCCTATGAGGATATTCAAGTTTTTCAACAAAAACTCTATCATGCTCTAATATAGTGGGTCGCATAGAGCCTGAGGGAATCCACCTTAATTCACCAATAAAATATCTTATTGCAATTACGCAAACTAACACAAAAACAATTGTATTGATGATTTCTCTTGTTGCGCTTGTTTGTTTGTCTTCTTGAATACTTTCATCAAAAAATATTTTTCTTAAAAAGTAGCCTATTCCTTTTTCTTTTGTTTTTTTATAAAGAGTTATCGTATTTTCTTTTTGTTTTTTGAAGAAATTTAAAATTCCTTCTTTTGTTTCTTTGTTTAATTTTTTATTGTCACAAATTAAATATAAAACAATCGCCCAAATAAAAAGAGATGCAAAAAGTACGCTTAAAAATTTTAAAAAAGCGCTATAAGGACTTGAATAAACATCGTTTAGGGCTTTTACGTCAATCAATTTAGAAGTTTTATATTTTTCTAAGATATAATCATTGATTTCATTAAAAACTTTATCTTTATTTTTATTTACAAGATAAGGCAATGCTATATAAAGAGAATTTTCAATTTTATCTTCGTCTGAATCATAAATAACATATTCTTCTTTATTTTCGGTGTTTATTGTGGCATATTTGATTTTATATTCAAGAAGTTTATTTTCTATGTCTTTTTTGTCAATATTTTCTTTGATATATGAATATTCAAGGATTGTGCCTCTTTTTAAGACATAGTTAAGAGTTTGAAAGTTTTGATTGTAAAATAAGATTGTTAAAAAAAATATCACCAAAAAAAGCAATAATTTAGCATTTTTTTTAAAATATAATTTTATTTTTTCATTTATTTTATTAATTAATTCCAAAATTAACTCCTTAGTGTGTATTGAGTAAGCTCAATTAATGCTTGTTTATAGCAATTATTTTCTATTTGTTGAATGTTTTTTAGAGCTTTTTTAGTGTATTGTTCAAGATATTGTTCTGATTGCAATATATATTTATTAAAATCAAAAGAAAGATATTTTTCAAAATCCATTAGATTGATTTTATTTTCAATCGCAAATAAAATCAAAGGAAGCGTATAGGTTTTATGTTTTGCGTCGGAAAATTTCTTTGATTTAATATCAGAAATATCATTTTTTAATTGAAAAGCCATTGAATAGTTTTTAATAAAATCCAAAAGGTTTTGTTTTAAAATTTCATCTTGTTTTTTTAAGCTAAAAAGCGCTTCAAGACCTACAACAAAAAGATTGCCTGTTTTATTAAAGGTTTTATCAAGATATGTATTAATATCAATATTTGAAGATATATTTTGACTAATTTCTCCAAGAATTGTTTTTTTAATTCTTTTTGAATAAATATTTACAATCTCAAGATTTGTTTTGCTTAGAACTTCAAGCGCAATAGCTAAAAGCAAATCGCCCTCTAAAACAGCAATTTTAGAATTAAATTTTGAATTAAATGTTTCAATGTTTCTTCTTTTGTTTGACTCATCAATAATATCATCATGAACTAAAGAAGCGCTATGGATTAATTCCGATAAAAGAGCAATATCAAAGATTATTTCGTCTTTAATATTTAAAATTTCTGCAAACAAAAAAACAAAAATTGCACGCAATCTTTTGGCATTTTGAAACATAAACTCATGTAAATGATTATTTAAAGGATTGGAATTTTCTTCAATAATATCATTTAATTTTTTTTCAAAAATCTCTAAATTATTTTTTATTGGAAGTACAATTTTTTTTATTTTTTCATCCATTTTAAATTATGAATTTGCCGTCTTTATATATTAATTTATCATCTGCATAGATTTCACCGTTATTTTTCATATTTTTAATCATGTCCCAGTGAAGTCCGGATTGATTTTTTCCTCCTGCTTCAGGATAGCTTGAACCAAGAGCCATGTGGATTGAGCCGCCTATTTTTTCATCGAAAAGAATGTTGCCTGTAACGTTTTGTATTCTTTCATTCGTTCCGATTGCAATTTCACCTACAAAACGGGAACCTTCATCCATATTCAACATACTTTGAAGAAAATCATCTCCAAATTCTGCACTTGCTTCAACTACTTTTCCGTTTTCAAGAGTTAAATATACTTCTTTTGATGTTGAGCCATGGTAATTTTGAGGAAAATCAAAATAGATTTTGCCATTTGCACTGTTTTCAACAGGGGATGTAAAAATTTCTCCGTCAGGAAAATTCATATTCCCTGAACATGGAACCCAAGTTCTTCCTTCTGTTGAGAAGGTTATATCTGTTTTATCTCCTTTAATTCTGAGTTTTGTAGTTTTATTTAGAATGTCAGCTATTCTTTTTTGTTCTTGTTCAATTTCAATCCATTTTTGAGTCGGATTATCAAGGTCAAGATAACAAGAATTAATTAAAAACTCAGAATATTCTTCAAGGCTCATCGAAGCTTCTTGAGCCAGTGCATTTGTCGGATAATCTGCTATAACCCAGCGCATATCCCCACAAGCAGAACGCTCCAGTCTTTTAGCCAATATCGGTTTAGAAGCCTTAGAACGTTTTGCAAGCTTGGATGTGTCAGCATTTGCCATGTTTTTAATATTGGAGGGTGCTCCGATAAATATCATTACATCTGCTTTTTCTACTTCAATTTTAGACATCTCATCAATATAATTTAATTGTTCATCAGATGCATATTTGATGAATGTTTCAGCCAGTTCATCCATTGATGTTCTGACAATTGGATTAGCGCCATTCATTAAGCAAAGTTTATATATTTCTTTTACTAGCGGCTGCGCTTCATAGCCTCTAGCATAGATTATTACTAAATCTCCTTTAGTTACCTTTGTTGAATAATTTACAAGTACATCTGCGTATTTATTGATGATTGGGTTATACATTAATTTTCTCCGTCGTTTTCTTCCATAACACCATGGTAAGCTGCTTTGTATCTTAAGGTGCAGCCTCTTTTTGATGTTCTTACAAAATCAACTAAATTATCAACATATTTATTGCCTTTAAATTCTTTTTCGATTAATTCAAGAGCTTGTGTTGTATTATATTGTTCATTTCTTAAAATTCTAATAGCCTTATGGATTGCGTCTCTTGAGTCTTTATCAACTCCCTTTCTTCTTAATCCGATAGCATTTAAACCAATAGGCAAACAGGGGATACCTTCTGCTTTGCAATAAGGGATAATGTCAAGTCTTGCCGCAGATGCTCCTGAAATAATTGCCATATCGCCAATTCTAAGATTTTGATGAAATACGCTCATACCACCTAAAAATGCCCCAAAGCCAACATGACAGTGACCGCCTATGGTTGCTGCATTTGCCATTATGACATTATCTTTTAATTCGCAATTGTGCGCAACATGAGAATATGCCATTAATAAGCAATTGTTTCCGATGACGGTTTTGCAATTTTCCCCTGAGGCTCTATTTACTGTTGCAAACTCTCTTATCCAGCAGTTTTCGCCGATGACAACTCCTGTTTTTTCACCCTTATAGCCTAAATCTTGAGGCTCACCGCCAATTGAAGCAAAGGGGGAAATTTTTGTATTTTTACCGATGTGCGCAAATTGAATATTTGCACTTTCTCCAATTTTGCAACCTTCTTCAATGATTGTGTCCTCTCCTATAATTGCATATGCTCCTATTTCAACATCCGGCGCTATTTCTGCTGTTTTATGGATTATGGCTGTCGGATGAATTTTATTTGTTGTCATTATACTTTTCCTTACTTTAATGCTACTGTTAGTGTTGCTTCTGTACAAAGCTTTCCGTCTACATAGGAACGACCCAAGCATTTTGCAATCGGGCCTTTAACTTTTAAACATTCTGTTTCCATTTCAAGTTTGTCACCCGGGCGAACAATATTTTTAAATTTGGCGTTTTCAACTCCCGCAAAAAGTGTTAATTTGCCTTTATATTGTTCCATGGTCATTAAAATTGGAGCAGAAGTTTGAGCTAATGCTTCAATTTGTAATACCCCGGGCATTATAGGATTATTTGGAAAATGACCTTGGAAGAAAGGTTCATTAAAAGTCACGTTTTTATAACCTTTTGAATATTTCCCCGGCACACATTCTGTAATTCTATCTACAAGTAAAAAAGGATACCTATGCGGCAGCATTTCAAGAATTTCACTGTAATCAAGCGAAATTGGTGTTACTATTGAATCCATTTTTATCTCCTCTTATTTTCTATTTTGTTAATTTTTCTTTTAAAATTTTTGCAACTTGACAATGATAACCATGACCTGCTTCTTTTGCAATAATATTTGCTTTTAATTTTAGCGGGTTGAAGCCTGTTAGATATAGATCGCCTATTATATCAAGTATTTTATGTTTATTTGGTTCATAAGGACTTCTTAAAGGAACCGTATAAGTGCCGTCATCAATTAAGCCAACTGTATTTTCAATGGTTACGCCTTTTGAATATCCCGCTGCTTGAAATTTCTCAAGGTCTTTTAAGTAGCCAAAAGTTCTTGCTTCAATGATTTCATCAAGATTTTTATCAAGATCTAAGTTTACCCACCTGTTATTTAAATCAGGATGATTAAAGTTTACAAGATAGGTAATATTGGTTTTTTCTTCGTTTGTTGGCGTAATTAAAATCGTTGAATTTTTGTTTTGAAAAACAATTGTTTCTTTTAGGGGTTCAACTGCGTCATTTTCGCCGACAAAACCGATTTTATTAAATTCTTCAACCCATTTTTTTGCACTACCGTCAAAAATCGGCATTTCAAAACCTTGGGAGTTGAAATATACGTCTAATGCATCAATTTCGCATATTGCACAAGCAGCCATAAAATGTTCTATAAGAGCAATTTTATTTTTTGCACCATTTTCAATATCTGCAATAATTGTACAATGTTCTGTAGAAACAACATTTTCAATTTTTGCTTCAACTGTTGCACCATTAATATGAAAATGTATTCCTTTTTCATTAGATGGTTTAATTGTTAATTCAACAGGAGCTGCAAACATCAGCCCTGCGCCGTTTAGGGTTAAGTTAGATTTTAGCGTCTTCATTTAAAAATTTCTCATAATCTTCTAGTAAATGTTGATATTTTTTATATTTTTGTACCATGATTTCAGCTTCATCGAGATATTTTAATCTCTTAATGAAATCTTTTCTTAATACCGCAGGAGCACCCATGATAACTGATTTTCTCGGGAATGATTTAGTAACACCTGCTTTAGCTAAGATAATTGAATCTTCGCCTATTTCAACATGGTCTTTTAAACCTGCTTGACCGGCTATTACAACTCTATCACCGATTGTACAGCTTCCTGCAATACCAACTTGCGATACAATTGTACAGGCTTTACCTATTTTGCAGTTATGACCAATCATAACAAGGTTATCAATTTTTGTTTGAGAGCCAACAGTGGTGTTTTCAATAGTTCCTCTATCTATTGTTGTATTGGCTCCGATTTCAACATCATCACCAATTTCAACTGAACCTAGGGAAGGAATTTTAAATACTTTTACTTCGGCATTTGTTTCTTTAATTGCGCCTTGTTCTCTTGCTTGTTCGATGTTACTTGGGGCTTCGGTTACAAAAGAAAAACCGTCTGCACCAAGGCTTACCCCATGGTGAAAAATGCAGCGAGAGCCTACTTTAACCCTATCACCTATATTAACTGACGGGTGGAACAAACAATCAGAACCTATAACTGCTCCTTTTCCAATATAAACATTTGCCATAAGAGCAGTGTTATCACCAATTACAGCGTCTTTTGAAATTACAACATTTGCCCCGATTGAAACATTTTTGCCGATTTTAGCACTTGGGTCTATAACTGCGCTTGGGTGAATTTCTCTGGGGGTATCGGGTCCAACATAAAAAGCATTTAATAATTTCATAAACGCAAGTCTTGGGCGCTCTACTTCAATTGTGGAAATACCTTCAAGGTTAACTCCCAAGGGAACTAAAACCGCTTTTGCTTTTGATTGAGCAATATTTTCAATTTCATCTTCATTCATAGCAAGAGCTAAAGTGGTTTCATCCGCTAATTTTGGCGGCGCAACTTTATCAATAACAACATCACTTGCTTTTGTTAAAATACCGCCTGTTAATTGAGCTAACTCTTCTAAGCTAAACTTTCTTTCACCCATTTTGGCACTCCCTCATAAAACTAGTCTTAAGTTTATTCTATAACAACAAAAGAAAAATTGCTATTTTTTTAATAAAAGTTTTATTTGTTTTCAATTTTCTTGATAACGTTTGTTGTGGATTTTCCTTCTACAAGGCTTATAAATTCAACTTTTCCATTGTTTTTTAAGACAGTTTTTGCTTCAGGCAAAGTTTCAAGGGTATAATCAGCCCCTTTTGTATAAACATCGGGCTTGATTTCGTCCAGTAATTTATCGGGTGTGTCTTCTTCAAAAATTACAACAAAATCAACAAAATTTAACTCTGAAAGTAACTCTGCTCTATCTTGTTCGTTGTTTATCGGGCGAGTTTCGCCTTTTAGTCTTTTAACCGAATTATCGGAGTTTAGTCCTACAATTAAAATATCACCAAAGCTCGCGCTTTTTTTAAGATACCTTACATGCCCTATGTGTAATATGTCAAAGCAACCGTTTGTAAAAACTATTTTTTTATCTTCTTTTTTTAGTTTTTTAATTGTTGAAATTATATCTTTTCTATTTAGTATTTGTCCCATTGTTTTTCCTTTTAAAAAGCCGCCTTATTGAGGCGGCTTTTTAACTATTTTGCCTTATCTTCTTTTTTGATTTTGTTTAAATCTTCAGGTTTTTTCTTTGGTGCATTTTGTTTTTCTTGCGCTTCAATTTGTTTTGCCAAAGCTTTATCTAATTCTTTTTTAAGATTTTCAGGATTCATTGAACTATCTACATATTCAATTGTCGCATTTTGTTTTAGACCTTCAAGAAATTTTTGGAATGTTTCAAATTTAGTTTGTCTTGTTAAGAATGCATTAATATCAGCGCTTACTGCTGACAAAGGTTGAACACCTTTTGCAGCTTTATCTTTAACTAAAATAATATGGTAACCGTCTTTTGTTTTAATTAGAGGACTAACCACGCCAACCTTTTGAGAAAAAGCTGCATTTTCAAGGTCTTTATCAAGGGAACCTTTGGTTATATAACCCATATCTCCGCCATTTTTAGCACTATTTTTATCTTGTGAAAATTCGCTTGCAAGTTTAGCAAAATTAGCAGGATTTTTAGCAGCTTTAGCTTGAACTTCTTTGGCTAACTTATCTTGTTTTTCCATTTGTTCTTTAACTTTTTGATCAATATTTGCACTTGATAATTGCGCTTCTTTATCTGCTTCTGTTATTTGTCTTTTGATATCGTTTTCATTATATGAAATGAAAATTTGTGAGAATTTAACTCTTTCAGGAACGCTGAATTGAGCTTTATTTTGATTGTAGAATTTTTTAACATCGTTGTCTGTTATTTTTTTTGTTGTTATTGAATCAACCAATTTATCCATTTTTACTTCGTTAGCCATATCGCTCTTTAAACGTTCATCAGAAATATTATTTTCTTTTAAGATATTTTTAAATTGTTCTTCTGAACCGATTTGAGAAATAATTTGTTTTTTCTTTGCTTCAATTTCTTCGTCAGTTACTTGAATTTTTCTTTTGTCAAATTCTTGAGATAATAATTCTCTTACAATTAAATCGTTTGTATATCTGTCTTTCAAAGATAAAACGGCGTAACTGTCATCTTTTTTAACTTCTTTTGGGGCATTTTTTAATTGTATATCTTTAATTTTATTAAAATCTTCATAATATTGCGCTCTTGTAATTTCTTTACCGTTGATTTTTAATACAACATCGGTGCTTTTTGTGCAAGCGCAAAATAACATAGCTGAACACAATAGAGTAATAGCTAATTTTGTAAACTTCATTTTTTCCTCCTAATATAAAAAAATTAATTATTTACTTTGAAACTTAAAACTACTTCAGATATATAATAAAACAAATCGGACAATTTGTTAAATATTTCATCAAAATTATCTTCACGTTTATTCATAAGAAGTATTCCTTTAGTTTTATTAAGGTTTTTGGGCGGTTGAGAAAAGTTAAAATACCTTGTGTATTTTGAATCTATTTTGGATTTTAAAATATTCCATTCTTGTAGAGTGTACGGCATATTAATTCTTATATAATTACCCATTTGGCGAACTAAACTAATATTAGCTTTTGTTGCGAGTATTCTTAATTTAACAAGTTTTATTATATTTTCAACACACTCCGGTATATTAGAAAATCTATCTTTAAAGTTAAGTTTCATATCGTCAAGTTCAGAAATTGAGCTAACATCAGACAGTCTTTTATATTCAAGAATTTTTTGTTCATAAGTTTGCGCCCAATCATCAGGAATATATGCGTCAGCATTGATATCGATAATTGCGGGTTCTTTTTTGGGTTCAGGTTTTTCATAAGGATTTTTATTTTGTTTTTGTTTAATATCTTCAATACATTCAGATAACAAATTACAATATGTATCAAATCCAACGTTAACCATTTGCCCGTGCTGATGAGTTCCTAGGATATTTCCAATGCCTCTTATTTCAATATCTCTTAAGGCAATTTGATATCCGCTTCCAAGGCTTGTGAAATCCTTAATTGATTCAAGGCGTTTTTTGGCTTGTTCGTTTAATTCTTTTGATTTTTTATAAAAACAAAAACAATATGCCTGTCTGTCTGAGCGTCCCACTCTTCCTCTTAATTGATATAATTGAGCTAATCCAAACCTATCGGCGTCATGAATTATCATGGTATTTGCATTTGGAATATCAAGCCCTGATTCAATAATTGTTGTAGATAGCAATATATCAAACTCTTTTTGCTCAAATCTGCATATGATATCTTCAAGTTCTTTCTCGTTCATTTGCCCGTGAGCCACGGCAATTCTGGCATTGGGGACAATAGATTGGAGTTTTTCGCTAAATTTATTTATTGTTTCTACTCTGTTATAAAGATAAAAAACTTGACCATCTCTTTGTATTTCTTGGTTTATTGCGTTTTTAACATAGTTTTCGCTATATTCACCAACGTAAGTTTTAATTGGCAATCTGTTTTTAGGGGGAGTATTTATAACAGATAAATCTTTTAACCCTGATAGTGCCATGTTTAGCGTTCTTGGGATAGGAGTAGCGCTTAGCGTTAATACATCAATATTTTCTTTGAATTTTTTGAGTTTTTCTTTATGTCTTACACCAAACTTGTGTTCTTCATCAATAACCAAAAGCCCAAGTTTCTTAAAATTAATATCATCTGATAAAAGCCTATGCGTTCCAATTATAGCATCAATTTTACCTTCATTTATTTCTTTCACTGTTTCATTTTGCTCTTTTTTAGAACAAAATCTATTTAAAACTTTAATTTTAACATCAAAAGGCTCAAACCTTTGTCTTATGGTTTCAAAATGCTGCATAGTAAGAATTGTCGTAGGAGCAATAAGCGCTGTTTGATAGCCTGACATAATTGCTTTAAACATAGCTCTTATGGCAATTTCTGTTTTACCGAAACCAACGTCAGCACAGATTAATCTATCCATGGGTTTTGTGTCTTCCATGTCTTTTTTGGTTTCAATTATGGCCTTCATTTGATCGGGGGTTTCAGTATATTCAAAATTTTCCTCCATTTCATATTGCCAGTTTGTATCAGGCTCAAATTCTATGCCTTTTGCCATTTTTCTTTTTGCATATAAATCCAATAAGTCATAAGCTATTAATTCAACTTCTTTTTTAGCTTTTGTTTTGGTATTTTCCCAAGAAGCTCCGCCCATTTTTGATAATTTCGGCTTTTGAGAGGAAACTCCTCTATATCTATTTAATAAATTTATTTGTTCTGCCGGCATGAAAAGCTTGTCTGAGCCTTGGAATTGAATTTCAAGGTAATCTTTTTGATTATCGTCTATTGTTTGTTTTACTATTCCATTATAAATACCAATCCCATGGACATAATGAACAACATATTCGCCGATTTTTATATCGTTAATTGAATCAATATAGTCTTGAGTTTGCTTATTAGAATAATATTTTTTTGTGGTTATATCGCGATTATGTTTATTAAAAAGTTCTTTATCCGATAAAAATAAAATTTTATCTTGCGATATTTTTTCATCTTTTGAAATTGCACCGCCTGAAGTTATATCAGGATAATAGAAAATATCATTTGAAAAAATTTCAAGTTCATCAAAGATATTTTTTAATCTGCTTGGAAAATTAGTGCAAATATAAATTTTAAAACCGTCATTAAGATATTTTTTAATAAATTTTGAAATATCGGAAATATTGGTTGATAAAATCGGAGGTAAATCCAAATCAAATTCTATTATTTTATCCCAATCATCAGAAAGAAAATTATCAAGTCCTATAATTTTGAATTTTTTAATTTGTTTTAAAAATTCGTCTTCGTTTGTGTGGTTTAATTTTAACAAAGGAAGCTTTAATTTTGAATTAATTGAATCTATGTAGTTTTGATTATAATTTTCATCTATGTTTTTATATTTAGATAAAATCTGACTTGTTTCATTAAAAACTAAAACATAATCATCAAAAAAATCCAAAACCGTTGAAGTCTTATCTGAAATATAGTTAATATAATATTCAATTCCTTCAAAATAATTTGTTTCTTCGATTTTTTCAATTAATTCGTTTTTAATTTGCGAAATAAATTCATCGTCTGATTTAATATTTTTAATTTCTTTTTTAAATTTTTCTTTTTTTTCGTCATCCAAAATAAATTTATATAATGGATAGATTGTTGCTTTTTCAACCTTTTTGAAGCTTTTTTGGGTATTGGGGTTAAAATATCTTATATCTTCAATAGTATCGGCAAAAAATTCAATTCTTATCGGATTATTATCCAAAGAATAAATATCTAAAATATCCCCTCTTAGCGCAAATTCACCGATATCAGAAACATTTGTTGTTCTTTTATAGCCATAAGAAATAAGTTTTTGAGCAATTTTTGAATAATCGATTGTATCGTCTTTTTTTAAATTAATTACATTTTTTTGATAAAACTCTTTTGGGGCAAATTTTTCAAATAATGCTTTTGTGCTCATCAAAATAATATCAGGCTGAGATAAAATAATATCAAGCTGTTCTTGATAAATATAATAATTTTTTTCAAGCTCTGTATAAAAACTTATGTCTTGAGAAGGGAAGATCTTACTTTCAAGCTTTAAAAGCACAGATAAATCTTTTTGAATTTTCAAGGCAGATTGTTCATCTTGAGTTATATAAATAACTTTCTTTTTGTTTTTTAAAATTGAATTAACAACAAAAAGATTAAATGGAGCAATTAAACCGTTTAAAACAAGTTTTCCTTTAACATTTGATTTTAAAAAGGAATTAAGGCAATCAAGATTAATGTTTTTAAAATTATCTATTGTTTGCATAATCTATATTCTTCAATTAAACTTGCCCCGATTACCCCTGAATAATCTTCAAGTTGTGCTTTTTTAAATTCTGTTTTAGCTATTGCGGTATTTAGAGCTTTATTTTTGGCAAGCCTGATTGTTTTTAAATATATTTCATTAATTCCCTGAATTAAGCCTCCCCCGAGGACAATAAGCTCAGGATTAAAGAAGTTAATTGCGCTTGCTAATCCGCCTGAAAGATATTCAATTGCTTCGTTTACAAATTGTCCGACTAATTCATCATGGGCATCAAGGGATTTTTTGATGTGCTTGGTTGAGATGTTTTGACCGTCACAAAATTCTGTTATAATTGATGTTCTGCCTTTTTTTATTGCACCTTGAATTCTTGATTCAATGGCGCTTCTTGAAGCATATGCCTCAAGACAGCCTGCTGCTCCGCAATTACAGCTTCTGCCGTTTAAATCTACAATAACATGACCCAATTCTCCGGCTGAACCGGTTGCGCCATGGTAAATTTTTCCGTCTATAACCAAACAGGAGCCTATACCTGTTCCTACAAATACGCAAAGCACGTTTTTATAATTTTTTGCAGCGCCAAAAAGGAGCTCGCCAATTGTTGCAGCTTCTACATCATTTACAATATATGTTTTAATATTATATTTATCTTCAATTTGATTTTTTATATTCAAATTTTTGCACTGCAAATTGCAGGCGTTAATTAATATGCCGTTTTCTCTATCTACCTGACCTGCTATTGCAATTCCGATTGAAGAAATTTCATCTTTATTAACCTTTGAAACTTCAAAAAGTTCATCT
This sequence comes from uncultured bacterium, assembly GCA_949282195.1. Lineage (GTDB taxonomy): Bacteria > Cyanobacteriota > Vampirovibrionia > Gastranaerophilales > Gastranaerophilaceae > RUG14156. The sequence goes on from CASDOW010000007.1 coordinate 48,031, forward strand.
ATGGCTTCGGTTAATTTCGAAAATACTTTTTTGTTTCCTTTTTCTTTTTTTGTTTTTTTCTTGACTTCAAAGAGCACTTTATTTGTAGTTTTTTCAACCAAAGCACACAAAACTTTTGTGCCGCCTAAATCTATTCCTATGTTATATTTTTTCATTATTGTTTGTTGCTATCTTTCATTCCGATATTTTTAAGTCTGCGTTCAATATCGCGCCACCAGCTGAGTTTTTGTTTGAAAAGATAATAATATCCTTCAAAATTACCTTTTGAAATGTTTAATTGCTGATTGTCGCATAATTGTTCAAATTCACGTTCTAATTTATGGCAAAATTCTTTTCTATCCTCCTTGAATTCGTAGAATGTTCTAACTTCACCAAACTCCATTACGATTTCCGGTTTATCTTGCCTTAAAAAAGTATAATTAACACTAACAGGGCAAAGGTTAATCCCGCCAAACTGCTTAGTTGCATTTTGGACTAAGTATGCTAATCCTGATTGGAAAACTTCGGGCCTATAATGCGGAGGCCTGATAATTCCTTGTGGAAATAGCCAGAAATTTATATCAGGACTATCTAAAGTTGTTGCGGCATATTTTAGTGATTTCATGGCATCTTGGGCTGATTTTTTGTTGATTGGAAAACAGCCTATATATTGAAATAAAGGAAATCTGTTCATTTCTTCAATCATAAGGCGCAATCTGCCATGCATTATTCTTCTTGCAACCGTAAAACCTATAATTCCGTCCCACCAATTATTGTGATTTGTGTAAAATAGGGTTGCTTTTGTCTTATCTCTCTTTTCAAGATTTTCATATCCTTTATACATCAAGGAGTGAAATCTTTTTTCTACCATTTTTTTAAATACATAATCCGCAATGAACATCCAAAAGGGATTATCTTTTGCAGTTCTGAATTTTTCTTCTCTGTTTCTTAATATCGTAGGAGGTGTATCACAGTATAAATGTTGCGGAGATTTAAGATTGGTCATAATAAATTATATCCTAATTTTTATTTATCCTCTATTATTCGATTTAGTTGACAATGTGCTCTAAATGATGTCATCTCTTTTTCTATTCTTTTAACATGTTTTTTGAGATTTAGATTTAGTGCCATATCAATGGTTCTATTATACATTTTTAATACATTTTGTGCATACTCATATTTATTATTATCAGGTTGTTGACTTAAACATTCTCGTGCAATATTTGCCTTCAATTCATTTAATCTTACCTGTAAATAAATTAATTCGTTTGAATATGCGCTTTGCAGTGCTAAATCGCAGTACATATTTGCATTTTCTTTGTCGTTTAATTTTAGATATGCTTTTGCTAATAATTCTTGGAAAAGTATTTTAAAGAAAGAATTATTGTTTTGAGCATTTTCACATATTTTAACCGCTTTTTCGCAAATTTCAATGCAATACATATCGGCTTTATTGTTTGCAGTAGCAGCTGCACTTATATACCAAGCCAAAAGTGCGCCAAATGCAATTTTTTTGCTTGAAAAATATTGCATTTGTTGAGTTGCTATTTCAATTGCTTTTAAATAAGATTTTTCTTCTAATAAAACATAAGCTAAAAGTGTTTTTAAAATATTTTTTGCAACTTCATCATTGCAATTATTTGCATATGCCGTGGCTTCAAATAATTCGTCTTTTATAGTTTCAAAATCTAATTTAAATATTTTATTGATTATTGTTAAAATGTTCCATTTACAAACAAAATGAGGGCTGTCAATTACATAAGAATAATCTTTTAAGATTTCTTGCAAGATTAAATCGGATTCGTCAAAATATCCTTTTGATGTATTTGCCATGGCTTCAGAGAATTCAAGACGTACTTTTAGGGCTTCAATTTTAGGACCTTTTTCTTTTTGTAAAACCTTATTAATTTCTTCTATTAATTCAAAAGCAAGAGGAGAACCTTGCTGACAGTAACTTTGGGCTAAAATTACATTTGCTTCAATCCAAGTGTAGAAAATTTCTTGTTGAGTAATCCATTTGTTTTTTGAGAAGAAATTTAAATGTTTTTGTAATACAGGGTTAATTTCCGTATTTACAAGGCTTGCGATTTCTTCCCAAGAACCAAGCTGCAAAAGGGCTTCCAGTTTTCTTGTTTTAATCAGGGCAATTTGCAACTCAACCGTTGCTCTTTTTTCTGTTTTATCTTTTTTGTCGAAATATTTTAAAATGTTATCTACCACTTCAACAACGGCAGTATAATCTTGAGTTAAATATGAACTTTTAACCAAATAGCCTGATAAATCAATTACCTTATTAACATCATTTAATTTTTGTGCGGCAACAATGACATTAGAAAGGTAATCTTTTGCTTCTTGGGGGTTTTTGATATAGATTAATTTTCCTAATCTTTCGCAAATATTATTTTTAGTATATTCAAAATTATCAAGTTTGACATTTTCAAGTAAAATTAAACTTTGTTTTTGTGCCATGGCATATATGTTTACATCTCCAATATAGTTGGCATATTGCAGATTTCTTGTCCAAAGAACATAAGCTAATTGTTTATCGTTTGTGATTTGAGCTAAAATCGGGCAAATCAGAGGCGTTGAGATGATTTTATTGTTTAATTCCGTTAAGAGTTTTCTTGCGTCATCCTTAATCAGTTCTTCTTCTTTTGCTTTTATATAGCAATATGACCAAGTCAGAGAATTTTTAAAACCATAGATATCATCGGTTCTTCTTTTTAAATATCCTCTTTTTTCAAGCCTTGTAACAATATCAAAAAAGTCATCTTCATTTAATTCAAAAACAGAAGATAATAACTTATAATCTAATTTATCACCCAATAAAGAAGCGATATTTAAGAATTTATATTCCGCGCTAAAGTTTTGCTTTAGAAAATCCAATCTTTCAAACAAACACTGTTCAAGAGTAGATGGAATTTCGCAATTTTCAAATTCTTTGTTAAACTTCACAATTTTATCTTTAACAGTTAAAATTTTTCTTTCGAAAAGATATTGCAGGATTTGTTCAATATAGGCAATATTTCCTTGAGTGTTATATGCAATTTGAGTAAGTATTTCGTTTGGCAGTTCGCAGTTTTGTCCTAAGATTTTTTTTACAAAAATTTTACTTTCTGATGAATTTAATTTTCTCAAAGAAATATTTAGGCAATTATTATTGTTTAATTTATTGGATTGGAAATAAATTGCAATTGAGTGTTCGTTTTTATAGCCCAAAATCATTTTTGCGTCATGGGCAAAATAATCACTATCTACAAGATATTTCAAAAATCCGTATGAGGATTCATCTATTAAATCAAAATCGTCAATTATAAAAATAATATTTCTTTTTTGTTTTAAATGTTCAAAAATATCTTTTAAATATTTATGCGTGATTTCTTTATTAATTAAAATATTTTCAAAATAATCTTTTTTCAAAGGATAAATAAGATTGGCAAGTGTTTCAAGATTTTCTTGATCGATTTTGTTTGTTTGCAGTTTTTCTAAAACTTTCTTTTCAAAAGATTTGATGTTAAATTCGTTTCTTAATACATTCGGACATTCAAAAAAGCTCATAAAAAAGCTTTGAATTAAGCCATAGGGGCTAATTTGAGTTAGGGCAGAACATTGAGCATAAAATACAATCGTATTTTTCATGCCTGCTTTTGAAACTCTGTAATAAAGATCATTTAAAAGATGCGTTTTTCCAGCACCTCTTGGGGCGTTGATTGAAATTGCCCTTATGGGAGAATTATTTTCTGACAAATTATTTAAAATAATTTCAAGGGCTTTATCGTATTTTTCATCTTTTGTTTCCTCAAAAACCGGTTTTTGTTCCAAGAAAACAAGTTTATATGAATCAGGTGAAATTTTAATTAAAGATAATTCACTGTTCAATTTTGGGTATACACCGCTTGAAACAATAACATCTTTATCAGACCCTAGTTTTAATTGTTTAATTTCTTTATTACCATCTGCTTCATCCATGGTTGAAATGGCGAATTTATAAGACAATCCAGCATCCAGCGTTTTTTCTAAGATTTGATTGAATTTTATAAACTCTGTTTCAAATTGATTAATTTTGTCTAATATTTTAATTTGTTTTGTATAAGGATAATTGAACATCACCGTACTTTGATTTATAAATTCACATTCTTTATCAAATACGATTTTGATTGTTGTTTTGATATTTTGAATAACTTTTTGTTTAAACTCTTCTTCGTTATATTTTTCAAAAGTACGTTCTAAATTAATAAAATGAATATAAAACGATAAAGGTTTTTCTCTTGTTTTATCATCAACTTCTATGCTGACTTTTTTAGCATTTTCTTGAGATTTAATTTCAATTTTTTTTGTGGGCAGCTTTTCTTGTACTTCTTCGGAAGGTTTTTTAGGAACCTTATCTTTATCAAATTCAGCACCGCATTTTCTGCAAACAGAACTTGTTGCATAATTTGCGCTGTGGCAATTTGGGCAGAATTTTACAAATGTATAGCCGCATTTTTTACAGCTCACAGAACCAAGTCGTGTTGGGGAACCACATCTTGGACATTTAAAAATTAATCTTAATTTACACGAAGGACAAATTGCATCGTCTTTTGAGACTTTTGTCTTACATTTTGGACAAATCAAAGTTTGATAATCCTAATATATCTGCCACACATAAAAATTATAATACAAATAAAAAAAATTGATATTTTATTGTAAACTTTGTAAATTTTTGATGTCATTCAAAATATCTTGTAGTAATATTTGAATATGAAATTAGGAGTTAACATAGATCATATTGCTACCTTAAGAAATGCTAGAGGCGGTTTTGAACCTAATCTTGTTGAGGCGGCAAAAATTGCGCTAAAGGAAGATATTTTAGCACTGACAATGCATTTAAGAGAAGACAGACGCCATATTAAAGATAAAGATTTATACGATGTTAAATCTTTAGGGGCGAAAATAAACCTCGAAATGGCGGCAGTAGAAGAAATTCAAAAAATAGCACTCGATATTATTCCTTACAGTGTATGTCTTGTTCCTGAGAGAAGGCAAGAAATTACAACAGAAGGCGGGTTGGATGTATTAAGTCAAAAGGAATATTTAAAAGACTTCATCAAACCTCTAAAAGAAAAAGGAATATTGGTCAGTCTATTTATTGATCCTGATTTATCTCAGGCAGATGCAGCCAAATATTGCGGAGCTGATTATATTGAAATGCATACAGGTTCATTTTCTGAAGCTTTTGAAAAAGGCGATTACAAAAAAGAATTTGATAAATTAAAACAAATGGCAAAATATGCCCAAAGCCTCGGTCTAAAGGTTAATGCAGGGCATGGACTGAATTATCAAAATGTATATTTGATGAAAGAAATTGAAGGACTTTGCGAACTCAATATTGGGCACAGCATAATATCAAAAAGTATATTTGTTGGTCTGAAAACCGCAATAGAGGATATGCTTGCCTTAATAAAATAAGTTTTGTAAATACTTGCTTGACATAAAATTTTGTCTTGGTTATATTATTTATTGCAGATAGGTTGGTCGTGTCTAAATGCTAGAAGTAACTAATCTAAGCTACGATCCCTTAAAAGAAAGGATACACAATGTACGCAATAGTTGAAACAGGCGGAAAGCAGTATAAACTTGAAGAAGGCAAATATGTCGATATCGAGTTATTAGATGCTCAAGCTGATGATAAAGTTACTTTTGATAAAATCGTTATGTTAGTTAACGGTAAAAAATCAAAAGTTGGTAGACCCTATGTAGCTTCTGCTACTGTTGACGGTACCGTTGTTAAAAATGACAAGGCTAAAAAAGTAATTGTTTACAAACAACGTCCTAAAAAGGGCACAAGAGTTAAACAAGGTCACAGACAACAATTTACTCGTGTAATGATTAATAAAATCAATACAAAAGCTGCAAAATCAGCAAAGAGTGAAGAAACAACAGGAGAAGAATAAAAATGGCACATAAGAAGGGCGTAGGTTCATCAAAGAACGGTCGCGACAGCGAAAGTAAGAGATTAGGCGTTAAAAAATACGCTAATGAACAAGTTGTTGCAGGAAATATAATTGTTAGACAACGTGGTACAAAAATTCATCCCGGAAACAATGTAGGAATGGGTAAAGATAATACATTATTTGCATTGGTGGATGGTGTAGTTAGATTTGAACCATACAGAAGAACAAGAAAACAAGTTAGCGTTTACGCTCAATAATATAACTTTAAAATTGTTAAAGTTTAAAATGAAAATTTAATATGGAATGGGAGCGTAGCTCAGTTTGGTTAGAGCGCTTGCCTGTCACGCAAGAGGTCGCGGGTTCGAGCCCCGTCGTTCCCGCCATATTAATAAAAAATCCCGTTATGACGGGATTTTTTTATTGCTTTGTTTTTATATATAATATCTGATTTAGCTGGTTTTTATTGCTATTATTAGATTTTAAAAAACTTGAACCTTAAATGCCTTTTATTGCTTTGTTATTTAGTATGAGGCAGTAAAATTTCCGATATTTTCATATAAGTATTTTTATTAAATTTAATTTTAGAATATTGTAAAATAATTTAAAAATTTATCAATTAATATATTGAATTTCACTTTATATTAAATATAAGGAAAAGTGCCATGAAAATTGCAGATGTTAGAAATTTAGCTTATTTTAAAAATAATCTTAATTCAAATAAAGCTCAAAAATTACCTCAATATCCTTGTGATTCTTTTGAATTAAGTTTTAAGGGAATGAAGAAAAGTCAATTTAGTGATATTGATTTAATGGTTGTTGAGCTGTTTAAGGCTCCGATTGAAAAGTTTAAAACAAAGGAAGATTTCGATAATTGGGCTAATAATAAAATCAAAAAGGAAATTCTATCTGCTTCTTATGGCGGAAAAAGTATGCTAACGGGTGTAAATAGAAAAGGGATAATTGATGATTGGAATTTTTATTTATCTGACCCAAAAGGTGAGTATTCAAAACACCCTGCTTGGAATTTATTGATTCTATCTTCTATTGTTAAAGATTTAAAAGCAAATAACGATAAACTTCCGCCTGTCTTAAACGGAGGTGCTTTAGCTAATACTATTACCCAAATAAAAGAAACTCTTCAGGGTAATCCTAAAGCAAAATTGAGTTTTTTAAAAATATACAATGAAAAATTACACGAAATTCAATTCGCATATATGGATGACAAAACTTCTAATGCAAAGGGTAAATGGGTTAAAATTCCGTCTTATGAACATGACAAGGAGCATTTTAGTGAAAATGTTGAAAAATTAAAAGCTTTAAGCCATCCTAATTGGTGCACCTCATCTTTACAAGCTGAGCCATATTTAAGAGAAGGTGATTTTCATATTTATCTTGTCAATGATAAACCCGAAGTAGGGATAAGATTTGAAGGAGATGAAATAGTTGAAATCGAAGGACAGCGAAATAACAGAAAAATTCCGATTGCTTATATTGATGAAATAAAACAATATGTTAGAGAAAACGGTTTTAAAGGGCTCGAAGATGAAATAGAAGCAACTGCAGCACATAAAGAAGAATTTGAAAAGTTAAAAGCTGATATTAAACCATTGCTGGAAGCAAAAGATTATACGGCAATATTTAATCACCCTGCTTTTGATTGTGGTGCTGTAGAATTGCCAAATGGTTTGTATAAATTAAATCATTTCTTTAGAAATGATTTTCAATTTACTATGCAAGATTTAGGAATAGATGAAAATGAATTTATGGATCTTGTTGAAGAAATCGAAGGTGATTTGGATGTTGCTTCAACTGATGTAACCAGATTTAAAAATTTGAAAACCGTTCAAGGCAATCTTGATTTAAGGAGCGGAAAAGTTAAAAATACCGGCAGTATTGAAACAGTTGGCGGAGATTTGATTTTAGACCCTGAAAAGGTTGAATTGGGCGAAAGAATGGTTAATATAGGCGGAGAAGTAGAATTTATTGATAGCTTAGATAACGAGATTGATATATCAATCGACGAATATAGGACAAATATTGAATTTCAATTATTGATAAACAGATTGCACGCAGCAAAAAATAAAAAAGAAATTTTTGAAGCTTTAGGGATTGAAGCTGAAGTTTTAGATGACGGGACTTTAAAAATAAGCAATTATGATAAAAATGACATAGATGAAAATTTAATTTATTTATTGCAGGATGACCCTGATGAATGGGAAAGGTTTTTATCAAACGAAGAAGACTTGTTGGACGGTGTAAGTATAATTGAAGGTAATTTTTATCCTGAAGGCAGCCGTGATTTTAAGATTAAAACCATTAAAGAAGTATACGGCGATGTGAATTTATCACAATCCAAAATCGCAGATTTAGGAAGCATTGAAAAAATCGGCGGAGAATTATATGCGTTTGGCACAAATTTAAGAAGCCTTGGAAATTTAAGAAGTGTCGATGGCGACGTGGATGTGTCTTATACCAAACTAAATAGTTTAGAGCACCTTGAAGAAATTGGCGGCGAATTGCGCGCAAAAGGCTTGGAAATTGATAAAAGCTGTTTTTAATTTATTCCCAATAGCCAAACTCTTGTCGAGCTATCTCTTTTAGCTTTTTCATTGTTTCAGGGTTATTTCCCCTGCAAGCAAGGTTTGCGATTTGACCGTTATATTTATAAAATTGGATGTTGCAGCTTGTAGCGTCTATCAGATATTTTTTAATATATAATTCTTTACAATCGCCGCTTTTTAGCGCCATGGCAAGTTTATTATAATCGCTTCTGGCAAATTGATAAGGGTTAAATGAGGAAACAACTTTAACTCCGTTATCATTTTTATATGTGCATTCATAAAAAACAGCCTCAACTGTTTGTATATTAACCGTTAACACTATACAAAATATGATTATAGCATATTTTATCATATATTTTTAATGCCACAAATTAAATTAAAATAACCCTTTTGCGCTATTCATTAGTGTGTTCTAAGGCTTTTTCAAGAATAGTTTTAACATGGTCATCATCTAATGAATAATAAACATTTTTGCCTTGTTTTTCAGCTTTAACAAGTTTTGCGGATCTCAAGATTTTTAATTGATGTGAAACTGCTGATTTTGTCATATTTAAAAGTACAGCCAAATCTCCAACACACATTTTATTGATTTCAAGCGCCCATAAAAGTTGTATTCTTGTATTATCACCCATTACTTTAAAAAAGTCCGATAATTCATATAAAAGCTTCATATCGGGCATTTTAGGAAGCGTATTGTTAACCGTATCAGGATTAATTGCAGTGCAATCCGTTTTTTTATTTTGCATGGATTCTCCTTTAATATCTTTAGTATACATATAATTGAACAGTTATTCAACTATTGTAAATAATTGTAAACCGAACTCTTTAATGCACTTGACAATTGAACAATTGTTCAATTATAATACATATATAACAATTGAGCAATTATTCAATCAAAGGAGTTTTTTTATGTGTTCTCATTCGCATTGTTGTCCTGAAGCAAAATCAGAAATTAAAGAGTCTTTTTCTTGGGTTAATATAATATGCCCTGCTTTAATTCTTATATTTACGGTATTTATTGGTTTACCTAAAAATTTATCAATTATTTTGTATCTTTTTGCTTATTTATGGGCGGGTTATGATATTTTATTGACTTCTTTTAAAAACATATTAAAACTCGATTTTTTTGATGAAAATTTTTTAATGTCTATTGCTACAATTGGTGCTTTTTTGATAGGTGAATATCCTGAAGCTGTCATGGTTGTATTGTTATATAAAATTGGCGAAACTCTCCAAGATAAGGCAGTGGATAAATCAAGAAATTTAATTTCTAAATTAACAAATATAAATCCTCAATATGCTAATGTTTGTATAAATAATGAACTTGTCAAGACAGACCCTTCTAAAGTAAATATTGGCGATGTTGTTGTTATAAAAAGCGGTGAAAAAATACCGCTTGACGGCGTAATTGTTGAAGGAAGCGCAAACGTTGATATGTCCTTATTGACAGGGGAGTCACTACCTTTATATTTAGATGAAGGTAAAAATGTTTTCGGCGGTTCAATCGTGGTTGACGGTTATTTGAAAGTAAAAGTTGAGAAAAAGTATACTGATTCTACTGTTTCAAAAATTTTGGAATTGGTTGAACATGCAAGCGAAAAGAAAGCAAACAGTGAAAAATTTATTACAAAATTTGCAAAAATTTATACACCCATTGTGGTTATTTTAGCTTTAATTTTGGCAATAATACCACCTTTGTTTTTTGGTTATGATTTTATTGTTTGCTTAAAAAGAGCATTGGTATTCCTTGTTATTTCTTGTCCTTGTGCTCTTGTTATTTCTATTCCTCTAAGCTTCTTTTCAGGAATCGGAATAGCTGCAAAACAAGGTATTTTAATAAAAGGCAGTAAATATATTGAGGTATTATCAAAAATAAAAAATGCCGTATTTGATAAAACAGGAACATTGACTAAAGGACAATTTGATATTGAAAAAGTTGTAAGTCTTGATAATTCAGTTTCTGAAAAGGAAATTTTGAATATAATGTGTCAATTGGAAAGTTGTTCAAATCATCCTTTGGCGATGTCAATTTTAAAAGCGTGTAATTTTGCCATAAAAAAAGGTGATATAAAAAATATTGATGAAATTTCCGGTAAAGGTATTAAAGCAATTCTTGATAACCAAGAAGTATTGATTGGCAGCAAAGCTTTGTTAAATATGAATAATATCGATACACCTTCTGTTAATGAAATCGGAACTATTGTGTATCTTGCAATAAATAATAATTGTGTTGGTTATGTTGTATTATTTGATACGTTAAAAGAAACAAGTAAAAAAAGCATAGAAAAACTTAAAAAATTAAAAATAAATACATATATTTTGAGCGGCGACAGTGATAATGCCGTTAGAAAAATTGCTGATGAATTGGGAGTTGATAATTATTTTTCAAAATTGTTTCCAAAAGATAAAGTTGAAAAAATAGAAAACATCATAAAAAAGGAAAATAAAAACGAAACAACTCTTTTTGTCGGTGACGGGATAAATGACGCACCTGTTTTAAAAAGAGCTGATATAGGCATTTCTATGGGGGCCTTAGGTTCAGATATAGCAATTGAAGCAAGTGATGTTGTTGTTATGGATGATAATTTGGAAAAAATTTCAAAAGCAATTGAAATATCCAAAAAGACCATGGCAATAGCAAAACAAAATATTGTATTTGCAATTACAGTAAAAGTTTTGTTTCTTCTTTTGAGTATGCTTGGTTTTATGACAATGTGGGGAGCAGTATTTTCCGATGTTGGGGTAACTTTTTTGGCGGTATTGAATTGTTTGAGAATTATAAGGTAAAATGAAATTATTGAAAGCCTTTAGACATGAAAAAAACAAGATATAAATATACAAAAGAACAAAAAGAAAGAATTTTATACGAAATAAGTTTGAATAAAACTTCTTTAGACGCCTTTAACTCAATTGGGATAAACTTAGATAAATTAGATATCACAGATGAAAAATACAGAGCAAAATTAATAAGCAAATGGAAGAAAGAATTGTATATAAATAAAGATAATATACTGATTTTGAATAGAAATCACCAAAATATACAATTAGAAAAGGAAATTAATCAAAAAGAAAATGAAGATATAATATTTAACAACTACACGCAAAGCCCATAAAAGCGTAATTTATACACTTTATTAATTTTTTTTAAGTGAAATAAAAAATTGAATTTGACAAACAAATATTTTTTTGGTTTTATATAAATACAGAGTCATTCTGAAGTGAATTGTAGAAGGAGTTGCTAAATGCAAGAAAAAGAATTACCAAAAAATATGGGTAAAAAAATAGTAGATGCACTTAAGCAACAAGACTTCAATGATACTTCCGACGAGGCTACGGAAGATATTATGAGCGGATTTGATGATAATGACGAATTATCATTAGACGATATGGAAGATACATCAAAAGAAAGTTCATTCGATTTCGGTTCAAGCTCAAAAGATTATCAACCGGTGTTTTCCGTAAATGAAGAAAATACTTCTGCAAGCCCAGACTTAAAATTGTCCATTGAAAACGACGAAGATGTTGAAGAATTTGAAATGCCAAACAACATCAACGTTTTAAAAAGATTGATTGGTCAACTGCCAACAGGTGTTCCAAGACAAACAGGAGCACAAATAATTCGCCAAACAATTGAAGCTCTAGGCATTCCAATGAAGACTGTTCTTCAAGATGCACAAAGAGTTAGAGATTGTTTAAACAGTTCAATCAAAGATTGCAATTATACTATTCAGGAATATAAAAGCAATATAAGAACACTGGAAAAACAAGCAGCAAGCTATCAAAAACAATTGAATAAATTAAATGATATCATTGGTTTGTTTGTTTACGGCGACAAAAAGTAAAAATTAAGATAAGTTCTTGCCCCCATCGTCTAGAGGCCTAGGACAACACCCTTTCACGGTGTAGACAGCGATTCGAATTCGCTTGGGGGTACCATTTATAAAAAGAGGCTTTGAGCCTCTTTTTTAGTGTTTAATTTACTTTATAAAAATTAATAATCTGGCAAATTATTTTATCAGCTCGCTTTATTTTTTTATGAAAATAAGCAATATTGTAAATAATAAAATCAAATTTCAAAAAACGCTAAAACCTAAGCCGTTAGCTCAAACTACACCTAACAATGATAAAGAACTAAAAGCAAGTTTAGATACTCTTGCAAACCAAAATAAAGCGATGATTTCTTCCATAAATACAGGTTTTATACCCAAAGAACTAACACAAGAAGAAATAGAAAGAAGAAAACAAGAACTTAAAAATATAAAAAATACACACGGTAAATGTCTTTTTAACAATTCAATAATTAATGAAATAGCTCGCTTAGACCAAGACTCATACAAAAGAGTGCTGGAACTTGCAAATATCAAAGATGCATATAGAATTAATGTTTTTAGTGCTCCTATAATTAGAGATATTGCTCAATTTGATGATGAAAAATATCAAAGAGCGCTTGAGCTTGCGAATATAAAGGATGATGAAGGAAAAAATATTTTTTACGGGCTTGAAATTAAAGATATTGCTCAATTTGATGATGAAAAATATCAAAGAGCGCTTGAACTTGCAAAACTAAGAAACAATCAAGGTTGCAGTCTTTATGACGGTTGTGAAATTAAAGATATAGCCCAATATGATGACAACAAATATCAAAAAGCGCTTGAACTTTCAGACTTGAGAGATAAAGACGGAAATTGCATATTTAAAGATGAAGCTTATAAAAAAATGATAAATTGTAAATCCAATCTCAAATATATCACAATGATTCAGGCAGTAAAAAAACTCAACATTGATAATCCGATAACCAATATAATATACAATGCTCTGCAACACGACTTAGGTGTATCTATTGATGTCATAGTATATGTTGATAATGAAGACACAGGAGTAGAAACCCAGCTTTTATATGAAATAAACCCTGACGGCACAATAACAAAAGAAAGAACCGAATATTACCAAGACGGCACAATTATCAACTGGGGTCTAAACGGAAATAACTCATTTATCGGTTATGTTCAATATATTAATGAAAATGGCGACGAAGACGACGAAGGTGTGCAAATCTTAAATTCTCAAATTGAAATAATTTATGACAAAAAAACCAAAGAACCAACAGCAATTTTAGTCACCAAAAAATCAGATGTTTTAATGGGGGCGCATGAAAAAACTCTTTATACTCTTTCTGATTATAAATCAAGTTATGATGTTTTAAAGGCAATAAAAAAAGGTACAATTAAAGGCGGCAAAAAACTTTCTTATGTTGAGAAAAACCCTGATAATTCTATAAGCTACCACGAAAGTATCAATTCAAACGGTTGTACAATAAAAAGGGATTATACAAAAGGAAAAAACGGAATTGATTATAGCTATTCATTTATAATAACAGATGAAAATGGTGTTAAAATTCTTGATAATTCAATTTTGTTTATAAAAAATTCACCCAATAAAACAACAACAGTAATAAATGGTGAAATTTATACTGCCTGGTTTGATGATGAAACTAAAACCATAAAAATAACAACACCGGAAGAAACCGGAACAATTAACTTTAATGAAATATCTCCCCATGGAAAAAGCAATTGGAATTCTATTAAAAACTTCCCGATAAATTTAATTATTCCTTTAAAATTTGCATATTGGGATACAGCAAAAGCAACCCATTCGTCATATATCTGCCCTCCAATAATTCCTCAAATGGTTTTTGGAAACGAAATAATATATAATATAAATACAGACATTGGAGTAGTAAGAGTTGCTCAAATATACGATGAAGAAAATAAAACATTTTCTTTTCTGAGCGATAATATTTCAAAAGAAAAAATATATTACAATCCTAAAAATTCGACGCTAAAAATTAATGGTAAAACAATTAAATTAGATAATATCTCAGAAGAAGAATTAAAAACAATACCTCTATATTATCTTTCAGTTCTTTTAAAAGAAAAAGCAAGTCCAAAAAAAATCAGCGAATATCTTTCAAAAAGTGTTCAATATATTACTGCATATTTGTACTCGAAAAATTCTTTATCTACTATTGCCCATGAATTAGGGCATATGCTTGATGATATGCTTGGCATGTTGAGTCAAAATCAAGACTTAATAAACATATATAATGAAGAAATTGCCCAATTTAATTCAAAATATACAAATTTTTCAGGAAAAGAATACATTGACTATTTTTCTCAAACAGGAGGCAGTGCCACAACAGGTTTAGGTGAAATTGTTGCCGAGGCAAATATGTTATTAACGACTTATGGAAGTGATAGTGTTATTTTAACTGATAGAGGTCAGTTTTTAGTTCAAAATTTCCCTAAAACAATTGCTTATATTGCAACTGCTCTTGACTTGAATTCGATAAAATAAAACACCGCTTCGTACTTGGTTAATACGTAACGGTGTCTTTAATTATAAATTGTTTGTTATTTTATTAATTTCTTGATATCATCAATAATCTGATTTTCCTCTAAGCCAAACATTTTATATAGTTCATTTAATGGTACTCTGTCTGTAAACATTTTTTGTGCACCATAGTTTTTAACCTTCATAGAGCTTGTTGAATAAAATCTTGAGATTTTTTCGCCGAAACCGCCGTCTAAAACCCCGTCTTCAAGAGTAATTACAAGGTCATGAGTTTCTTTTAGATTATTCAACATGTCTTTATCAACTCCTGTAATATAACAAGGATTAATTAAAGTAGCCTCAATATTTAATTCATCTTTTAATTTGTTTGAGATTTTTTCTCCTAAATTAAAGAAATTACCCAAAGCAATAATTGCAACTTTTTCACCCTTTTTAATCATCTTAAATTTGTTTAATTTTGAATAATCGGTTTTATCTTCAATTCCTGTTGATTTAAGAGGAATAAAAGGTACTCTTATTGCTACAGGGTGCTCATTTTGATTATATGCCCAATTCAGCATTGCAAGATATTCTTCTTTATTTGTGGGTGCAAGATAAACTATATTTGGAATATTTGAAATTAGGGGAATATCAAATATTCCTAAGTGTGTAGCATCCATTGGGCCGATTGTGCCCCAAAAAACAAGAATTGTTGCACTTGTTTTATTAAGAGCTAAATCTTGAGATAATTGATCATATGTTCTTTGAATAAATGAGCTTAAAAGCGCTAAAACGGGTTTTGCTCCGCCTTTGGCCAGAGCTGAAGCATAAGCTATAGAATGTTCTTCAGAAATTGCTACATCGGTATAATTTTCACCCATTTTTTCTCTAAACTCAGGATAAAACCCGACGGCTCCGGGAGTACCTGCCGTAATTGCTACAACGGGTTCGTTTTTTTCTTTTTTATTCAAAAGAAAATCTGTAGTAATTGATTCATAGGTTTCAATTGGTTTGCTTATTTCATCTTTTTTATCTAAAAAGCCGGCTAAATGCCAATGATAACATTCTTTATTTTCTTCTGCGGGTTTATAGCCTTTGCCTTTCAAGGTGTGAATATGAACAACAATCGGTTTATTAATATCTTTAACTGTCTTAAAAGCCTGAATTAAAGCTTCAATATTGTTCCCCTCTTCAACATACATATATTCAAAACCAAGACTTTTAAAGAAATTATTTTGAGAATTTCCTTTTGTATTTCTTAATTCTTCAAGATTTTTATATAGTCCGCCATAATTTTCTGCGATTGACATTTCATTATCGTTAACCACTACTATGAAATTGCTGTTCAATTCTCCTGCGTTGTTTAAGCCTTCATATGCTTCGCCGCCTGAAAGCGAACCGTCACCAATTAAGGCTATGACATTATGTTTTTGACCCAAAATATCTCTTGCTTTAGCAAGACCTACTGCAAGTGAAATCGATGTTGAAGTATGACCTATGGTAAAATTATCGTGTTCACTTTCATCAGGGTTAAAATATCCGCTTATTGAATATTGATTGTTTATAAAGCCTTCTTTTCTTCCTGTTAACATTTTATGAGGGTAGCATTGATGTGAAACATCAAAAACGAATTTATCACTTGGCGAATTAAAAACATAATGAAGAGCAATGGTTACCTCGACAATCCCTAAATCAGGACCCAAGTGTCCTCCTATATCGTTTACTCTTTTTAAAATGCCTTCTCTTATGTTTTGTGCTAAAATATCCATTTCGCCTAAGGGTAATTTTTTAACATCCTCGGGTGAATTAATTTTGTCTATTATTTTCATATTACACTCCTTCTTGTATAAGCATATTCTATACCTTAGAGTATACTCTAAGTCAAATGATTTTATTTAAATATATGGTATATTTTTTAAAAATCATCTTATAATCTTGCTAAAAAGGTGAAGACAAATAAACAAAAGCGCATGGGGATTATCCATGCGCTTTTAAATAATTGATTTAAACTTATTAATTAAGCTTGAGTAGCTGCTTCAGCTGCATCTGCTGCCGCATCTTTTGCATCAGCAATTACTTCAGCTGCTTTTTCTTTTTTTGGCAAGTGAGAAACGATAGCATCTTTAATAGCGCCTGCTTTGGTTTTTACTGCATTAAAAATAATACCGTAACCAGCTTTAATTGCTTTTAAACCTTTAACATCAGGTTGTTTACCTTTTGCATAAGCAACAGCAGTAGTTGCAACTGCAGCAGCTGTAACAGCAGCACCGGCAACGACAGCAGCTTTTTTTGGTTTAGATAAATTGTTGAAAGCTTGAATTGGATGAATACCTGTCATAATTTTTTCCTTTATCTGTACTGTATAATTTACACGTCTACATTTTTAATAACAACACTGAATTTAAAAAATTGCTAGTTAGATTAAAATTTATTAACAATTTTTTACATGATATATTAATCTGAAATAAATTTCAACAAGAAAATTATTGTGTTAAGATTTTTTAATATGAGGTAAATTATGACAGAAAATGAATTTAAAAAACATCTTGATGAAGGCATATACAACATTCAAGACGGCAACTATGAAAATGCAATAGAATTTATAACAAAATCAATTGAGCTAAAAAACGATTTTGCGGTTTCGTATTTTTATAGAGCGGTTGCTTATCATGCGCTAAAAAAACTAAATGAAGCCATGCTTGATTATACAAAATCAATTAAACTTAACCCTAAAATGACGGATGCATATTTCAACAGAGCAAAAATTATCTTGGAAAATAATAACTCTGATGAAAATCAAGTAAATAAGGCAATTGAAGATTTAAATAAAGCTCTTGAATTGGATGAAAATTTTATTGATGCCCTTTTTGCCATGGCTGCTGCTCATAAGAAATTAAAAAATTACCATAAATCGCTTGAATATCTTGAAAGACTTTTAAAGCTTGAGCCTGAAGCAATCCATGCAAAAGCATTAAAAAAACTTATTTTACAAAAATATATTATATAAAAAATTAACAATACTAAATACATTATGACAAAGCGTCATTTTTAATATATTATATTCTTATCAGGATTATATTTTGGAGGAAAGTTTAAAAATGGGATATGAAATTCTATACAAAAAAGAATTATGTACTAATCAATTTGAAATAAAAGTAAAAGCCCCTTTTATCACTAAAAACGCAAAAGCAGGGCAATTTATTATTTTGAGAACAGATAAAAACTCTGAACGTATCCCATTAACTATTGCTGATTACGACAGACAAAATGAAATCTTGACCATTGTTTATATGGCTGTCGGCTATACTACAAAAAAACTTGCCTCTCTTGATGTGGGCGATTATATTGAAGATATTGTGGGACCTTTAGGATGTCCTACTCATATTGAAAAATACGGAACAGTAATTTGTGTTGCAGGCGGTTACGGTGCCGCACCTTGCTATTTAATTGCAAAGGCATTTAAAGAAGCAGGAAACAAAGTGCATATGGTTATGGGCGCAAGAACAAAAGATTTAATCTTCTGGGAAGATAAAATGAAACATGCTTGTTCTGAATTACACATAACAACAGATGACGGTTCATATGGAATTAAAGGCTTTACAACCAATGTTGCAAAAGAAATTATTGACAAAGAAAAAGTTGATTATGTTATCGCAGTTGGTCCCATGCCAATGATGAGAGCA
Source organism: uncultured bacterium (assembly GCA_949282195.1). GTDB lineage: Bacteria > Cyanobacteriota > Vampirovibrionia > Gastranaerophilales > Gastranaerophilaceae > RUG14156. The sequence continues at coordinate 66,517 of CASDOW010000007.1, forward strand.
GTAGCAGAGTTAACTCGCCCATACAAAATCAAAACCGAAGCTTCAATGAATCCTATTATGGTTGACGGAACAGGCATGTGCGGAGCTTGCAGATTAACTGTTGGCAATGAAGTTAAATTTGCCTGCGTAGACGGTCCTGATTTTGACGCTCATTTAATCGATTTTGATGAAGTAATCAACAGAACAAGAATCTATAAACAAGAAGAAAAAAGATGCGACGAAACTAAATGTAATTTAATCAAAAAAGGTATAGAATTAGAAAACGCACGAGTATAAAGGTATTAATCATGTCAGCAGAAATCAACAGAAAGAAAATTCCATATTGCCCGCTTATGTCTGCGGGTAATCAAGATTGCAGGGTATGCTTACAAGAAAGCTGTGCTTGGTATGTACACAGTGCAAGGTCATGTGCTGCATATGTTATAGCTCATAATAATCTTTTGGATATAAAATCAAAACAAGGAAAATAAAATGCAAACAAAGCCAATGACAATAACAGAAAAAATATTTGCACTGCATGCCAATAAGGACTACGTGCAAGCAGGAGATTTATTGGAAGCAAATATTGATATAACATTGGCAAACGATATTACAGGGCCAATTGCAATTGAAGTTTTCAATAAAATCGGTTTAAATTCTGTTTTTGATAAATCAAGAGTGGTTTTAGTTCCTGATCATTTTACTCCCAATAAAGATATAAAATCCGCCATTCAAGCAAAGATTTTAAGAGATTTTACCAAAGAACAAGATTTATTTCATAAATTTGATGTTGGTTCAATGGGTATTGAGCATGCTCTTTTACCTGAAAAAGGAATTGTTACATCCGGAGATTTAATTATAGGGGCTGATTCTCATACTTGTACTTATGGCGCCTTGGGAGCTTTTTCGACAGGTGTCGGTTCTACTGATTTAGGCTGTGCAATGGCGTCAGGTTCAACTTGGTTTAAAGTACCTTCTGCAATTAAGGTAATATTTAACGGTAAATTAAATAAATATGTAACCGCAAAAGATTTAATTCTTCATCTTATTGGTGATATTGGAGTTGACGGTGCTTTATATAAAACCCTTGAATTCAGTGGTGACGCAATAAAAACCATGGACATGGACGGTAGATTTACTATTTGTAATATGGCGATTGAAGCAGGCGCTAAAAACGGCATAATTGAGCCTGATGAAATCACAAAAGAGTATTTAAAAAATCGTTCAATAAGAGAGCCTTTATTTTTAAAAAGCGACGAAGGCGCGAATTACGAGCGGATTATTGAATATGATGTTTCAAAAATTGAACCTACGGTTGCTTATCCGCATTTGCCTGAAAATACTCATTCGATTTCTGAAGCAATAAAAGATAATATTAAAATCAATCAGGTTGTTATAGGAAGCTGCACAAACGGACGTTTGGAAGATATTAAAATGGCGGCAGAAATTTTGAAAAACAGAAAAGTTCACCCCGATGTCCGTTTGATTGTATTTCCTGCAACACAAGATATAATTTTAAAATCAATCGAGCTAGGCTACTATCAAACTTTAATTGAGTCAGGAGCTGCAATTTCAACTCCGACTTGCGGGCCATGCTTGGGCGGACACTGTGGAATTTTAGCACCTGACGAAGTTTGTATTTCTACAACAAATCGAAATTTTGTAGGCAGAATGGGTGATACAAGTTCTAAAATATACCTTGCAAGTCCTTATATTGCGGCTGCAAGCGCTGTAAAAGGCCGAATTGCAAGCGTTGAGGAACTTTAAGAATGAAAAAAATTTTTATTGTATTATTTGCACTGATTTCTTTTACTCTTTCAACACCTGCGAACAATATTGATAAGTGCATAAATGATGCAAACTTTGAACTAAAATCGACAGTGGGCGTTTATGTTGAAAACACTGATAAGAATAGCGTTGTATACAAAAAAAATGAACAAAAACTTTTAAATCCTGCAAGCACTCTAAAACTATTAACTTTTGGCGCAAGTTATATTGTTTTAAAAGATGATTATGAATTTAAAACCGCGCTTTATAAAGATGATAAAAATAATATTTATTTAAAATTATCCGGCGATACTCTTTTATCTCAAGATGATTTGAATGAATTATTTTCAAAATTAAAAGCCAATTTTGACGTTGCAAAAATAAATAATATCTATATTGATGATACGATAATAGATAAAACTCCTTATCCTAAAGGCTGGATGGAAGAAGATACTTGGCCTAATCAAAGAGCAATAACACCATATATTATCAACAAAAACACAACGCAAATAGCAATTAAACGCTCAAGCCTTGCAACCAAAGTAGATATAATTCAAAATGACGATTATAAAATTCCGATTATTAATGAACTTATTCTTTCCGACAAACAAAATATTGAAATAAAAAGACTTTATGGCGAAAATTCTTCAATAGTCAATTTTCAAGGTACGGTTGTAAATGATGAAATTATTAATTTACCCGTATTAAATCCTGAAATAAATTTCAATATAAAAATTCAAAATGCAATAAAGAAAAACGATATCAAATTTTTCAAAAAAATTACGGCTAGAGAAATGCCAAACAATACAAAAATGCTGGCTTTTGTAAGTCATAATATTAAGGAAGTTTCAAGAGATATCTTATATAATTCTGATAATTTTTCAGCAGAAGTTGTATTTAAGGTTGCTGCAGCAAAATATACAAATTACAAAAAAAGCGCAACCTTGGATGACGCAATAAAAATGTTTAATGATGTATATTCCGAATACTTGACAGAAGGTATCGTGATTGCGGACGGAAGCGGTGTATCAAGATATAATCTTTTAAATTGTGAATTTATTGTTAAATGTTTTTCTAAACTTTTAAAAGAAACAAATATCAAAGATTTAATGGTTGGTGCTGATGAAGGCACAATGAAAGACAGGTTGATTTTATTAAAAGACAATTTAAAAGTAAAAACAGGAACGCTTTCTAATATGTCATCAATAGTCGGTATATTAAAAACAAGAAAAGACAGAAATCTTGCTTTTTGTATAATAGTTCAAAATTCGCCAAAAAGAAAAGCAATTTTGAAAAACTTTGAAGACACCCTTATTGCTCTTTTATACAGAAAATATTAATTTTAATTTTCAATTCTTTGCGCGACTTGTTTATTTATATCAATAAGTTGTTTTGATAAGTTTTCTTTTTTAGATAATATAGCGGATTTAATTCCAAGAATATTAATTTTTTTATAGTTTTTTGCGTAATTTTCTTTAAAATCCAATATTTTACAGTAGATTTTTGTATCCAAATATTGTTTTTGTTCGCAAAGAAATACAAAAATTTCGCATAAATATAAATAAGAATTTATAATGTTTGTTTTTGAAAATTCTTTTTGGAATTTCACCAGTAATTTCAAAAGCTCTTTGTATTTCTCGGTAATTATTTTTCTTTTTTGAGGCAAATATTCAATCAGATATTGTTTTGTTGATTTATAGCCTATATCAAATAGTTCTTGTTTTTTCTCTCTTGGCATTAAAAAATCAACAACAGAAACATCCGGAGTATTAATTTTAATGTAGTCAAATTTATCTTTTTCTTTGTATAAATCTATAATATAATCTGTTGCAAAGCCTGAAATTGCGTTATATACACGATTTAAATATTCAATTGAATTATAGATTTTTTTAGGAGTCTCATTATCTTCCAATCTAAACTCTAATATTCTTTCATCAAGATTTTTAATTGTATTGCTAACTCTCCACAAGGGCGTTGATTTTAATAAATCTCCGTCAACAATTAAAGAGTCCTCTTGTTCTAAAGGAGTAAATAATCCCGGCATGGATACACTGGCTCTGACTGCTTGTGCTATTTCAAAATCGGGAGTTTTTTCGCAAGAAAACTCTTTAAATTTTAAATTAGTTAAATCAACAGAATAAATCACAAGCTTGTTTTTAATATCGCAAAATTTAACAGGCGGCATCTTGTCTTTTTCGTATATTTCGCCATAATATTTTCGCTCAAGTTGTTCTTTTATCCAATCATAAAAGATTTTTCCTTTTGAAATGGCTAAGTCTTTTTTAAAATCTATATTGATATCGATAAACATTTCAAAACCGGTTTTAGCAAGTATCTCATACACTTCATCATATGTATAATTAAGAGCAATCAAAGAGGCAAAGACGGCTCCGATTGAACTTCCTGCATATCCTGTTAATTTGATATTGTTTTCCATTATTGCTTTATATGCACCGCAATAGCAAATTCCCCTAATTCCGCCGCCGCCAAATATTGCAAAATATTCATTGTCTTTCATAGTCTACTCCATAAACTCAGGTTTTTTGCTATCTTGAGTATAATCTTCTTTGTCTAAATTTTTTAAACGCTGATTTTCGTTTTCATAACGTCCCGATATATCAATAACATTATTTAAAAGTTCCTTATCGTTGCCTACAAGATTTTCAATAGCTTCAGAAGGCTGTATTCTTTTATTTAGCTGTTCTTTCTTTTGCATTATTTTTGCATCTTTAAGAATTTCTTGCATGTTTTTATCTGATAAGGTTTTGAATATATTTTTAAGGATTACAATTTCAACCCTTCTGTTTTTTGCTCTGTTTTGAGGAGTTGAATTAGAAGCAACTGGAACTGTATCAGCAAAACCTGTTGCGTTAAATAGTTTTGGATTAAATCCGCTGTTATAAATTAAAAATCTTACAACAGAACAAGCCCTTGCTGAAGATAATTCCCAGTTTGAAGGATATTTTGCCTTGTTTGAAACGGGATTTGAATCTGTATGACCTTCGACTTGGATATAATGAATAGAAAATTTTTGTTTTATTATATTTGCGACTATGGCAAGTGTTTCTTTTGATTTTTGTGTTAATTCGGCTGTTCCTGATTCAAATTGCATAGCATGTTCGCTAAATCTGATTACAAGACCTTTTTCATCAATTTCAGCGCTTATTCCGTCTTGTTTTAATTTATCTATATTTTCTTTTATTTCTTCATAAGAAGATTGTTCGTATTTTTGACTCATATATTCAAGCATTAAAGGGTTCATTGCGCCTTGCTGTCCGTCTAGGATTGAATTTTGACCGTCCATGATATTTTCTTGATTATCAAAAATATTTTGGCTAAAAGCCTTTCTTAGCGCTTCTTCTATTCCTTTAAAAGAATTTACGTCAGATTGAGCTAAGGCATACAATACAACAAAAGTTGCAAATAAAAGTGTCATAAAATCGGCATAAGACACAAGCCAACGTTCAAGATTTTCATGCTCTTCAGGCGGTTTCTTTCTTCCCATTAAGCCTTAGCCTCTTTTTTTTCTTTTTTATCAACCAAGTAACATTCAAGTTTGCGTTCAATTAAAGCAGGGGATTCGCCTGCTTGAATAGATAAAATTCCTTCAATCATTAGCTCCATTGAAGTGAAAATTCTTGCATATTTTCTTTTTGCTCTTGTTGAATAAGGAATTGTAACAAGGTTTGCAACAACAAGACCATATATTGTAGCAACAAACGCAACAGCAATACCGGCACCTAATTTAGACGGGTCTGACAAATTTTGCATAACTTGAATTAACCCTAATACCGCACCTATGATACCAAGAGTAGGAGAATATCCACCGGCAGATTCAAGGACTTTCGCCCCTGCGCCGATTTTTTCTTGCAATTGCGCCAATTGCGTTTCCATCATGTCTTTTACAAGTGTCGGGTCAGCACCGTCTGCAACTGCTTCAAGCCCTAGCGTCAATAATGGGTGAGATGCGTTTTTAGCTTCTTTTTCTAAAACAATTACGCCTTCTTTTCTTGCTTTTTGTGCATAACCTACAATTTCAGCTATTAAAGTTTCGAGATTTGGCGCTTTTCCAAAATACACCATATAGATACAATGTGCAGCTGTTTTAAAATCTTCAATCGGAAAACTTAAAAATACAGCACCTGCAGTACCTCCGACAACAATAAAAGCTGCCGTAATTTGAAGCAATTGCCCAATATTTCCGCCTTCGAGCGCTTGACCCAAAAGAATAAAAGTAATACCTAAAAACGTGCCTATTAGTGCTGCTATATCCATAAATGTTATAAAACTCCTAATTTATTGCTTTATTATCGTAAAAAACAAGATATTTGTTATCATATAAATATATTAATATTGTTTTTTTGGAGTATAATAAGTTTATAGAATTAAAAGGAATAGTTTATGGGTTTAACACTTGCACAAAAAATCCTGTCTGAACACTCCAATAAACAGGTAAAAATTGGCGAATTAGTTATTGCAAACATTGATGTTTGCGCAACTCAAGACGGCACAGGTCCATTGGCTATTGATGAGTTTAAAAAACTAAATAAACCTTTGTGTAATCCTAAAAGAACCATTCTTTTTATTGACCATGCAGCACCTTCTCCTCGAAAAGAGCTTTCAAACGCCCATAAGAAAATTAGAGAATTTGCCAAAGAATATGGTGCAGTTTTGCAAGATATCGGCTGCGGCGTATGTCATCAAAGATTAGTTGAAGATTACGTTAACCCCGGAGAAATTCTTGTCGGAGCTGATTCTCATACTTGTACATCAGGTGCTTTAGGTGCTTTTGCAACAGGCATGGGTTCAACTGATATTGCTGTTTCTATGGCATACGGAAAGACTTGGTTTAAAGTTCCAAGCTCCTATAAAATCGTTGTAAACGGCGAATTTAAATATAATACATCATCAAAAGATTTAATGTTATATTTAATCGGCTTAATCGGTGCAGACGGTGCAACATATAAAGCACTTGAATTCTGTGGCAGCACCATTAAAAATATGTCTATGTCCGAACGTTTTACTTTAGCTAACATGGCTGTTGAAGCAGGAGCTAAAGCAGGGTTATTTGAAACAGATGAAAAAACATATGAATTTTTAAAATCAAGAAACAGAGAGGATAAATTTAAAGAAATAAAAATGGATGATGACGCTCAGTATGAAAGAATTATTGAAATTGACGCGTCTAAAATTGACTCAATGGTATCTTGTCCTCATACTGTAGATAATGTTAAAAAAGCATCCGAATTAAATGACATTAAAGTAAATCAAGTTTTTATAGGTACTTGCACAAACGGAAGAATTGAAGATTTAAGAATTGCAGCAAATATTCTGAAAGGTCACAAAGTACACCCTGAAGTACGATTAATTGTAGCCCCTGCCAGCAGAGATATATATATTCAAGCTTCAAAAGAAGGCTTGTTGGATATTTTTGTTGAAGCAGGTGCAAATTTCTTACCGGCAGGATGTGGTCCTTGTGTTGGAGTGCATGGCGGTATTTTAGGCGATGATGAAGTTTGTCTTGCAACCCAAAATCGCAATTTCCAAGGCAGAATGGGCAACACAAAGGGTTCTATCTACCTATCCAGTCCTTATACTGCTGCAAAATCAGCTATAAAAGGCTATATCTGCGATTAAACCGGAACAAATACCCTATATGTAGCTCCTGCGTTAAGATATTTATCTACTGATATATTTCCTGTAAAATCTGATATTTCATGACCTTGACCGTCAGAGATGAATACATGTCCGTATGGGCCGCCGTCATATTGGCTCCAGCTTACAACAGCACCGGCAGGCAGTGATGTTAATTCATCTACTGAAACTTCCTCGGTTACTTCTTGCCAATCGGATCTGTTAGCTAAATTGTCTGCCCATTCATAGCCGTCCCCATATAGTCTGTAACCAAAGGCAGCTTCAATAGATTCACCTACACCTTTACCGCATTGTTTGCCTGAAGTGTGGTTATTTCCATGGAGTTCTAAGGCAGCATTAACTAATCCCATGCCTTTTTCTTCATTGTATTCAGAAAATCCGCCGATAGAATATTCTCTCAGTGTTTCTCTTGTTTCAACTGTGGCGAGAGCTGTTTCAATTTTATCTACTTCTTTTTGAGCGTCTTGAAGTTCACATCTTGCGTCAAAAAGCATAGTTTCTTTTACTGCTTCATAATCATTTTTGGCAGTATTGTAACTATCTAAATACTCTTGGAGTTCAGGGTATTTTTCTTGAATTTTATTTTCAATTCCTATTTTCACTTCTTCTTTTTGTGCTACCACCATTTCTTGCTGATTTTTTTCTTGATTTAATATGTCGAGTTGTTCTTGGGCTCTTTCAAGCTCTGATTTTATTTCGTTCTCTTTAGCTTTTGCTTCTTCTATTTTTGCTTTTAATCCGGAAATTTTGCTTTCAATTGCTGATTTTTCATCATCTTCAGCGCCAGAGAGTGATGTTTGTAATTCACTCAATTGAATTTCAAGCGAACTTCTATTTGCATAGGTTGTTTGATAGCTTGTTTCAAGATTTGTGATAAGAACTTCTTGTTGTGATATTTCTATTTCTTTTTGTGCTAAAACATTTTTTTGTTCTTCAACAGCACTATTTGCTTGTTCTAACTCATCTTTTAAATCTTTATCACATGTTTCAACTTTTTCTTGATATATTTCATAAAGATTATCTACATTTTCTTTTTTGGCTTTTATTTCGCTATCTGTACCATTTTCAATTTCATTGTATTTCGTTTGTTTTTCAGATAATGTTGTTTTAGCAGCTGCAAGCTCTTGTTCAAGCTCTTCTTTAGTCATATTACTTAGCGATTTTTCAGCTAAATCATAAGAAGTTGTATAGCTTGTAGTGCTAACAGAGTTAGTTTCAGTAGTTCTTCCGCCAGCAGCAAGTCTTTCACTTCTGCTTGAGCGTTGAGAAGCCCTGCTCTCGATTTCTGCGCTGGCAGATGCTCTTCTTTCTTCTCTTGTCATGCTGTCAGATGAACCATATCGAAATTCTTGAAATCTTTCGTTTTTGATTTCTTCAACAACGGTATTTATCCCCTCCATAACATCATCAAGGGATATATTCGTCCTGTCATTATCAAGTCCTTTAATTCTGGTTAAAAATGTCTGAATTTCACTTTTATTTAGTTCTCCGCTGCCGTCTTTATCTAAATAATCAATAACACTTTCATCTTGTAAAAATACATTAAGTATATCAACGGTTAAATCGCCAAAAAAGTCATCAGATATTTCTTCATCTTCAGTTTGGGATGTATAAGGTTCACCTGTTCTTTGGCTTTTAAGATAGCGTTGGTATTCTGCTTCATCAACAAGTTGACCGTCTACTACTTCCATATCCATAATGTCACCTATATTTTTAGAAAATATAGAAGTAGTATCGATATTTAGGGTTTCATGTAAAAATTGCTTAAATTCATCACTATATTGAAAAATACTTGATGAACAATCTGTATCATATTGCTTATCAGATGTTTCAGCAAGTTCTCTTAGAAATTGTTTAAAACCTGTTATTAAGGTTAAATTATCCATTACCGCTCCTTAATTTGCATAGTTTATATGCGTTAATTCACACATGCTACCTACACTAATTAAATACCACGATAATTAAATTTATTAACAAAAAACCAAAAATTATTTAATAATATTTTTTAAATTTTCTAAAGAATTTTTATACAGCCATTCTTGATATTCTCTTAAATTATTTTGCATTTGTTTATAGCTGTTATTATCCATATTGATTGCTTTTTCAATTGCATCAGGGTAATTTTCTTCTTTTTCATATAAAATTGAATTTTTATTATTCAAGCCATTAATAGGTGCAAAACCCTGAGTTATTATGCAAGGCTTTAAAAAGCCATACATTAATTGAAAATTACCGCTTGTGCCGGAGGTGTTGTATCTGATGTGTTCTGGGTCATCTTCATTGTATGATGTTAACATGAAATCCGCTTTTTCTAATTCATCATACATTTTACTAAATGAAAGTCTGCCTTTTATATCAAAGAATTTATGTAATTCCTTGGGCAGGTGTTTAAGACTTCCCTTGCCTACAACGGTTACTTTGAAGTTTCTATAACCTTTTTTGTAAACTTCATAAAATGAATCAATAATCATTTTTGAATTTTTTTTGTTGGGTTTTATTGCTCCAATAGTTATAAAATTAGTAATATCGGGGTTTTTATCGGTTATTTTTACATCTCCAAAATAATGAGGATTAATAACGATTGATTTTCCGTTTTTGTAATTAAGTTCTCTTAGTGTAATTAAATTTTCATTCCAAGTGTTTTTATCAAGCGCAAAACTTGCTTCATGCTCAACAAACAAAAGTTTTTTCTTGCCTGTATTAGGGTAAAAAGCTTGATATGCTCGGTCGTAGTGTACACAATCGCAAATTTTACCTACTGTTGTGACCATAACACCTTTTACATTATCAATTGGAGTGTTTTTAAAAAATTCTTTTATTTCTTTTTGAGATAATTTATTTAGTGTTAAATTTTTATCTTGAAATCGTGAAAAAAGCCCTTCTTTGTATCTTTCAGGAGTAACCAAGACGCTTACATGATAACCTAAATCAAGAAGATATTTGCAAAATCCGGGGACTACTTCAGAGTGTGACTTAGAACATGGCTCCCAAACAATAAAAGTGTTATCTTTAATCAAGGGCGTTTTTAGAGTTTTTTTAAAAATCGGCAAAAATCCAAAAAGATAATATATTTCAGTATTTTCGTATTCTTTAATTCTTAATATTAAAATATTTTTAAGATATTTAAGGGATTTTACAATTGTTTTTTGTTTTTTTGAAAGCTCTATGTTGTTTTCTGCAAGAAAATTAATTAAGAATTTTTTAGCAAAATAAGCGTCTTGTTGTTTTTTGGGGGTTTGCTTCTTTTTAACTATTGATGAAGCGTTTGCTCGGTAATAATAGTTGATATCAGGTATGCAAATCATTTTATTTGAATTTTTTAATATTAAAGGTGTCCATAAAACATCTTCAAAATAAGCACCTGTTTTAAAAGGAAAATTTTTAACTATTGATGATTTATATATTTTATTCCACACATAACAGCATTTTGGAATATTACAGAGTTTAATTTTTTCTTCAAAAGTTTCTGCAACAATTTGCTTTTCATATTTAACCCTTGGTTTTGAATATGTTTTTCTTGTTCTAATGATATTGCCTGCCGCAATATCGGCATTTTGTTCTTCAAGCGCATTGATTAATTTTTCATAAAAATTTAAATCTATCCAATCATCGCTGTCAATAAAGCTGATATATTCCCCTTTTGCCTCTGAAATACCCTTGTTTCTTGCAGTTGATAGTCCTTGGTTTTCTTGGGTTATTATTTTTATTCTGTTATCTTTTTTTTGAAATTCCTTTAAAATCTCTAAAGAATTATCGGTTGAGCCGTCATTTATACAAATTATTTCTAAATCTTTATAGGTTTGTCCAATAAGACTTTCCAAACATTCTTTTAAATAAATGCTTGTATTATATACCGGCACAACCACACTGATTGTCATTACTCAACTCCTGAAATTTTGCTATTCTTTCTTGTATTTTAAAAGGAATATTCTTATTTTACAAGAGGTGTTTTGTTCTACAAAAAATTAACCGATGTAACTAATAGTATTTTATACTTTTATCTAATTTAAATATGAATAAATGATAAATATTATTATTGAATGAAAATTAAAATCATATTATTTATTTGTATTTTGTCCTTATCTTTAAAATCATATGCAGATAATATTAATGTAGCTAATTTTAATGAGTTGATTCAATCGGGAAGTCAAAGCACAAGTGGTGATACTATAACTTTTATAAATAATTTAACATCAGATGAATCTATCGCAAATAATTTTTACACAAAAGATTTGATATTTATCGGTCAAGATTATAGTATGAACGGTTTAAATAATTATGGCGGTTTTGTATTAAGTGAAGGCAGCAATTTTGAGAATTTAAAAATACTTAATTTTAAAGGGCAATCGTATAACAATTCTTATTTTGCGGGCGCAATATATAATACTTCAGGTACAACAAATATATCAAGTGTTGAATTTAATGGAAATTATGCAGATTCCGGTAATAGAAATTTTGCTGTTGCAGGTGCTGTTTACAATATGAACAATGGAACAGTTTCAATAAATTCAAGCTTATTTAACAATAATTATACAAATGGAGCAAGTGCACAAGGCGGCGCAATAGGAAATGAATCGGGAAATAATATTATAAATATTACTGATTCCGTATTTAATAATAATTACACCGACGGAAGTGGCGTTTCTTATGGTGGAGCCATATATAACGGAAATGATGCAACAGTCAACATCAAAGACAGCTTATTTAATAACAATTATTCAATTACAAATGCTTCTCAGGTTTATTTATATGGAGGAAGTTTATACAACACAGGCAATATGAATATTGAAAACAGCTATTTTTCAAATAATCATATTGTCGGAGATTCAACTTCTTTTGCTTATGGCGGAGCAATTCACAATAACGGTGATTTAAACATCACTAATTCAACATTTAAAAACAATTATATTTCATCAGACATTGATGCTTCAGGGGGAGCAATTTATAATTATATAAACGGAAATTTGACAATTGAAAATTCGATTTTTGAAGATAATTACTTGACCGCTCAAAATGATAGAGGGGGTGCAATTGGTAATGAAGGAGTCTTGACCATTATCAACTCAACATTTAAAAATAATTATGACTCAAGCGGAGAAAATGATATTTTTACAATAAACACAATTAATTTTAACGGAAGCGGCACGACAAATATTTTAGATGGCATTAGGGGTAGCGGTGAAATATATAAAAATGATGACGGCATATTAAATTTAGGCGGAAATAATTCAAATTTCACGGGTAATTTTACCGTTAACCAAGGTAGTGTAAATCTTTTGGCAAACAGTTCATATTTTAATACTAAAATGACAAATTTTGCTAATGGAATCAATTTCAATATGCAAAACGGGCAAATTGATAATGTTAATTTTGGAATTTTAACTTTGTTAGGGCAAGCCAACATTGGTGTTGACGTTGATTTTAATACAAATACCATGGATACAATCAGCGCTTCTCATTTAACAGGTTTTGGTGATATTAACATTTTAAATCTTTCTTTTATAGGCGCTCCGACAGGTGATTATATTGCTATTCCTTTTGCGGATTCAATTTTGAAAAATGTTGTCAAATATAATCCTCAAACAATTCAAACACCTATTTATGATTATTCTATATCATACAATTCATCCGACGGATATTTAGATTTTAATAGAAGCGGTTTTAATTCAGGAATTTATGCTCCTATGGTAGCAGCGCAATTGGCAGGATATTTGGCGCAAGTCGATGTTTTTAATAATGTATTTTCAAATCTTGATATGGCTTTAATTCTGGATAAAGATAATAAAATTTCTTTCGAAAATCGAAATAAATACACTTATGAGGGTGAAAACGGGTTTATATATTCGCCTTTAGTTATCCCTGAGCAAAAAAACGGAATTTGGTTTAAACCATATACAACTTTTGAAAAAGTGCCCCTAAGAGGAGGTCCTGATGTATCAAATGTGGGCTATGGAGGAATATTCGGCGGCGAAAGCAAATTATTAAATTTAAAAAAAGGTTGGAAATTTTTATATGGCGGATATGGCGGATATAGCGGTTCTCATCAAGCTTATGACGGCATTGGAATATATAACAACGGGGGTTTCATCGGAGGCACTTTAGCATTTTATAAAAAGAACTTCTTTTCTTTGTGGACAGCTTCGGTTGGGGCAAACTCAGCAAAAGCAAATGCATATTTTGGAAATGATGATTTTACAATGTTAAACGCCGGAATTGCTCAAAAAACAGGAGTAAACATTCCTTTATTCGAAAACAAATTTGTAATGCAGCCAAGTGTAATGACATCATATTCATTTATCAATACTTTTGATTATACATACGCTGACAGCGTTTCAATTAATGCAGACCCCCTAAATGCGCTTCATATTGAACCGCAAATTAAATTAATAGGTAATTTTAAAGATTTATTTCAACCCTATTTATCTGTATCTGTTATTTGGAATGTTCTTGATGATACTAAATTTAAAGCAAATGATGCATCACTTCCCGAATTATCAATAAAACCATATGTCAGATATGGCTTAGGTGTTCAAAAAAGATGGAAAGATAAATTTAGCGCTTTCTTTCAGGTGTATTTTACAAACGGAGGCAGAAACGGTGTCGGATTGCAAGCGGGGCTAAGGTGGGCTTTGGGTAAAGAAGGTGCTGCGCCAAGAAAAGTGAGTACAAAATTGCCTGATAAGGAAAAAACAGAAATATTAATCAATAATATAAAATTTGAAAAATTATAAATTGTTTATAAGTTAAATTAATCGTACAATTAGCTTAACACCTTTTGTTTGTTGATTGACAGCTGTATGAAAAATTGTTTTAATAGATTTTATAGTTTTTTTTATAACGTAATAAAAGGTTAATAAATGAAGATTTTTAAAATTATATTTTTGATTATATTGTCGATTATTTTTTCAAATTGTGCTTTTGCAAATGAACAAGATTTAATAAAAGAAAATGAAATTCAAACCAAAATTAATACTTGCGCATATAAAATTTTAAACAGCAATCAAATTCAAAATAAAATTATTTTTACATACGATGACACCGAGAAAAAAACCACTCTAAACAACAATAAAGCATTATTAAACAGAGAAGTTATAGTTTATGGGGATATTTATAAAAATATAGAAAATGACGACGAATTAGCTGCTTTTTTATCGAGAGGAATAGTTATCGCAACAAGAAGCTACAATGGCGTTGCTAATGGATTTTTAAGAAGTTTGCAAATAAAAGCTGCACCTAAAAAGTTTGAAATAGTAGCAGATAAAAGAGCTGTTGATTATATGGTTAAATCAGGCTATCATCCAATAGGCTTAATAACATTCATACAAAAAACGGTTTCTCAAAGAAGACAAGATGTCATTTCAACTCATAACTTAGCCTCAAAAAGACTGGCTATAATTTATGAATATATTTATACAAAATACCCGTATTATTTAAAAGAAAATCCATATTTTAATTCTGAAAGTTATCAAAATTTTCTTTTAACTTCATTAAACAACAGAAAACTACTGGAAGAAAAAATAAAAAATAATTCAAAGGAAAATCTAAAATATGAATAAGATTTTAATTACAATAATTACTTTTTTATATTTTACCTTTCCTGCAAATTGTCTTGAGAATGATTTTATTGTAGATGAATTTTTATTAAATAAAAATCTTGAAGAACCATATATAAACACTAATTACAATTATCAAAGTACAAAATATATTCCAATTAAGATTTTAATAACTGAACCGATTAAATCGGAAAAAGATATTTACGAAGGACAGATTTTAAAATTTAAAACAGTGGAAAACGTGTTTGAAAATAGAAAAATAATCATAAAAAAAGACACACTAATCGCAGCAAGAGTCGAAACAATAATCAGAAACGGAATGAATGGTATTCCTGCAAGCATTATTATAGGAAATTTTCAAATTCCTGAAATAAATTCAAATAATTTACAATTTGAATTTGAAAAATACGGACTTGATTTAAGTCTTTTGGTTTTCCCGATAAAATGGGCGCTCACACCCCTGCCGCCACTGGGTTCATTAACTAATTTTATTAAAGGCGGACACGCCAAAATTAAACAAAATCAGATTATTACCATAAATTATTATTTAAATTCTTTACCAAAGTAACAACTCATATTTTCAACAAAAGATTTTGTATTTCTCGCTTAAATATATCTCTTACAAAAATTTAAATACACTAAAACATTATATGTTTTCTATGTGTTGAGATACTTGACTTTCATTGATTTTATTTTCCAACGTTAAATTCAATTTAAACCACAACAGAGCTATTTCTTCTTCTGTTTCATCAATTTTTTCTTGCACAGATACACTATCATCGCCTTCTGTGTATTCTATTGAATCGATTTTTCTTTCGATTTCTTCCAGTTTTATTTCTGCCTCTAATAAAGCAGTTTGCAAGCTTTCATTGTCTGAAAATTCTTGATTATATGTATTAACTAAGTTTTTTGCTTCTATATAATAATTTTGATACAAGCTTTCTTTTGCTTTTGTGATTATTGCTCTACAGGAATTTTCAAGCATTCTTCTGCTTTGTTTTAGGGCTTCTTGGTCTATTTGTGATTGTTGTGATTGTTGTTTTTGATGTTGTTCTAATTTTAATCTGTATGGATTTTTGTGTTCATCAGGACAATTTTGAATTGTTGAATTAAATTTTGCAATTTCTTCATCCGAAGGCATACTGCCAACAAACAACAATTCTCCGCCTGTTTTATTTAAATTTTTTAAGGCCAATTTGAAATCGTTGGTATATGAAATTGCAGGTCTGGGTTCTTCTTGTTTAATTCTAAATATAGAGTTTGTATCTAAATATTTATGTTTATAATATTCATCACCCGTATTTCTTTTTAATTCATAATTAAAATACCTTAGAAGATCTAATATTTCTTTTCTTGTTAATCTGGCATGCCCGTCTGAAAATATTCTTGTGATAATTTTTTTGATATTTTTATCATCAATCCAGTCAGTATTTACAGCTTCTTCTTTTTCAGATATTCTTGCACCAAAAGAAATTGTATCTTTTGTGAGAAGTTTTAAGCTGTTAGCTGAATAATTTTTATTAAAAGAAGCAGTTTTAAAATTAGGGGTAAAATTAGCAATACTTTTAATTGAGTCCATGGTTTCATTCCTTTTATGCAAATTTAAAGAATCCTGATAAAAAATATTGCCCATTTTTTGTTGAAGAATTTACGTTTTGTTATATTTTTTAAACAATTTATTATTTATATTTTACCTTCCTTTTAAAAATTATCTGATTTTTTGTAATTCTTCTAAAAATAATTTTGCAGGTTTAGAAAATATTTGATTTTTCTTCCACGCAATAGAAACACTAACTTCTAATTTTGGATTTAGCGGTCTAAATGTTAAAGGGCTATCAAGAGTGTCTTTGATTAATCTATCTAAGCCAAGAGCATATCCTATTTTATTTTCTGTCATAATTGCAGCATTATATAAGAGGTTATATGTTCCTGCTATTTTTAATTTTTCTAAATTATCCCCAAACCAATTTATAATCGGATTATTTTCAAAAGTTTTTTTGATTGCTTGTCTTGAGATTAATATAGGTAAATCAATTATATCTTCAATTTTTACATTTTTCTTTTTAGCCAAAGGGTCGTCTTTTCTTAATAATATTCCCCAAGTATCTTTCTTGTTTAACTTTATATGATTGTATTTATCACAAATAAAAGGTTCAATAAAAATACAAAAATCTAAAATCCCCTTGTCAAGTTTTTCCGATAAGTCTTCGCTGTCGCCCGATACAATATGGAATTTGATTTTAGGATATTCTTTTTGTAAAAGTTTCATAATGTCGGCTATAAGTTTTATTGTTTTTGTTTCACCTGCGCCGATGTAAATATCACCTGCAATTTCATCTTTAAAAGAAAAAAATTCATTTTCTGTTTTTTCTACAAGATTTATTATTTCTTCAGCACGTTTCCTTAAAATCATACCCTCAGGGGTTAGGGTTATATTTTTTGAGCCTCTTTTGAAGAGTTTTTGCCCTAATTCTTTTTCTAAATCTTGTAATTGTCTTGACAGGGTAGGTTGAGTTAAATGCATTGAATTAGCGGCTTTTGTGATATTGCCAATTTCTGCAACCGTTAAAAAATATTTTAAAACTCTAATTTCCATATTATTTATTTTAATTTATTTATTATGCTTGTCAAGCATAATATTATATGCAATATAAGTATTTGCTATTTCATGGAAAATCGTCAATAATAAAAAGTGTAAAAGGAAAATTGTAAATGAATAATAAAGAATTTATTGAATGTATGAATAAAATTGAATACATAGATGAAAATTCAAAATTATTTGAAAAATTTTATCAGTTAAGCGAACAAGCAAGAAAAATAACAATGGAATTAAATAACAAATATCATACCCAAGATGAAATCAGGGAGTTGTTTTCACGCTTAATTGATAAAGAGGTTGATAAAAATTTTAGACTGTTTCCTCCCTTTTATTCTGAGTGCGCAATTAATATAACGCTTGGTAAAAATGTATTTATAAATGCGTGTTGCAAATTTCAAGATCAAGGTGGAATTGAAATCGGGGATAATGTTTTAATAGGTCATAGTGTCATTATTGCAACCCTAAACCACGATTTTAACCCAAACAAAAGAGCTTCAATGATACCCAAAAAAGTTAAAATCGGTTCAAACGTTTGGATAGGTTCAAATGTAACAATTCTTCCGGGCGTTACAATTGAGGACGGAGCAATTGTTGGAGCGGGTTCTGTTGTAGTTAAAAATGTTCCTCAAAATGCAATTGTAGCAGGCAATCCGGCGAAAATTATAAGATACATTGATAAGGAGTAAATTATGGCAAAAAAAGTTTTAATTATTGCAACAAGCCCAAGAAGAAACGGAAATTCAAGCAGATTGGCTCAGGAATTTGAAAAGGGCGCATTAAGTAACGGTAATGATGTTGAAATTGTTTATCTTGATGATAAAAAGATAAATTTTTGCAAAGGCTGTATGGCTTGCGCCACTCTTAAAAAATGCGTAATTGACGATGATGCAAATATGATTGTTGAAAAAATGAAAAATTCAGATGTTATTGTTTGGGCAACTCCTGTTTATTATTACAATATGTCCGGTCAAATGAAAACCATGATTGACCGCTCTAATTCTTTATATGGCTCAAATAATAAATTTAGAGATATCTATTTATTGGCTTGTGCTGCTGAAAATCATCCTTCGGCTATTGAAGGTACAATAGCGGGTCTAAAAGGTTGGATTGCTTGCCATGGGGGCACTAAATTAAAAGGCGTGATAAAGGGGCTTGGAGTATATGAAGTTGGCGCAATAGAAAATAAACCGCAATTAAATGAAGCTTTTGAAATGGGTAAAAATGTATAGAAATGACTAATATTTTAGTAAGATTAACTGTTTTAACAATATTAACCGTTCATATTTTAAATCCTTGCTATGCAATAATTAACAAGGATATAAACAAAGGAGCAGCTATGAAAAAAATCACACAAACCGCAGGCAGAACTCAATTGAGGGACTTTGCTCCTGAATTTGCACACTATAATGACGATATATTATTTGGTGAAAATTGGAACAACCAAGATATTGACTTAAAAACAAGAAGTATAATAACGGTTGTTTCTTTAATGTCTATGGGAATAGTTGATAATTCATTGGTTTATCATTTGCAAAATGCAAAAAACAACGGAGTTACCAAAAAAGAAATATCAGCAATAATTACTCACTGCGCATTTTATATGGGTTGGCCAAAAGCTTGGGCTGTATTTAATTTGGCAAAAACAGTTTGGATTGATGACACTCAGGCTATAACAGAAAAAGATAAATACGCTAAAACAATTATGTTTCCTATTGGAGAAGCTAATAATGCTTATAAAAAATATTTTACAGGTCAAAGCTATTTAGCCTCAATTTCAGATAAACAAGTGAAAATTTACAATGTCACATTTGAACCAAAATGCAGAAATAATTGGCACATTCATAAAGCTAAATCAGGCGGCGGACAGATGCTTATCGGCGTCGGCGGCAGAGGTTATTATCAGGAATGGGGCAAGAAACCTATTGAAATAAAAGAAGGAACGATAATTCATATACCAGCTAATGTAAAACATTGGCATGGCGCAGCGCCTGATTCTTGGTTTTCACATTTGGCAGTTGAAATAGACGGCATTGATACTGAAAATATATGGCTCGAAGCTGTTAGTAATGAAGAATATGATAAATTAAAATAAATATCTTTAAATACTTTTAAATAGCAAAATATTTTTTACAAACATTATATAAATATCTTATTAATCAATCCAAGAAAGGGAAAATATGAGAATAGGCGCAATAGGTAGAAACAGCTATACTGGTAAAAGTTTATTTAAAGACAATAATAAAAATAACAACACAACATCCCCAATCGTTAATCGAAACTTTGCTTCATTGTCATCAAGTTAATTGCAAAGTTACGATATATTCAAAAAAGCCTTGTTAATCAGAGATTACGATAATTTATTGCCTATATACCCAAGCGAGTGGATATGCGATCAGAATAAATTGGAAGCTTTCATTAATGCCGCTCCAAATGCAACAAAAAATGCATTATTACAAAAAATTGATGATAATAAAACTTATTTGAATTATTGGAAAGAAAAACTGCAAAGTTAATTTATGTTTGATTTTATATAAATTAATATCATTTACACTCGTTTGTTTTATTACTAATAAAAAATATGTTTCTATATATTCTTTATAATCTTTGCCGGATTTCCTGCTACAATTACATTATCAGGAACATCTTTGGTTACAACTGAACCTGCTCCAACAACCGAATTTTCACCAATTGTTACCCCTCTTAGGATAGTTGCTCCAGCACCTATCCAACAATTTTTTTTGATATGGATAGGTAAACACGTTATTATTGCTCGCTCATCTAAATCATGGTTATTTGAAATTAATTGAACATTAGCAGCTAACATTGTATTATCTTCAATGGTAATTCCGCCTGAAGCCATCATTAATGAGCCATTCATTACTACAACATTGTTCCCGATTTTTACCTTGCTTAAATTCACTCCTGCTATAGGTGTTCTTATTTCAACATTTTCGCCTTTATTCGGAATTAAAATATTCAAAAGTTTATTATATTCATCTGTATAAGGCATTGTATGATTTAATTTCCATACATTTTGAATTTCGGTTTTATAAAATTCTTTTTGTTCATCGTTTAATTTACTCATATCAATTCTTAGTTCATTCATAATTTATTCCTTTTTGTTGTTATAAAATATATAAATTCTCAGTTTCAAAGTTTTACATATTTTTATTGTTTACAATTATGTGTAAAATAGCAAATACTTATATTTAATAATAATTTATGCCTAAAAAGCATAAACGATTTTTTAAATTTCTTTTTTCTATTGGGTTAATTAAAATATTAAAGATTTTTTCTTAAAAAATATTTTTTCGCCTTATATCTCAAAATACTATCACAAATCTTTATTAATTTTTTAACAACCTACTTGACTGATAGTAACTCTCATTTTGTAAAATTCAAAAAAGAGGTTTTTATGAATAAAATTTTAACAAGCATACTTGTTTTGTTTATTATATCAACTACAGGATTTGGTATTTATAAAGCAGCAGCAAGTATAGATAAGGAATTTATTATGAAGGATAAAAAAGTTTTGATCGCATATTATTCATATTCAGGAAATACAAAATCTGTCGCAAAAAAAATTCAATCTTTGACAGGTGCAGATTTGTTTGAGATAAAACCCCTAAAAGAATATTCAAAAAATTATAATGAAGTTGTGAGTCTTGCTCAAATTGAAAAACAAAACAATATAAAACCTGAACTTGTAAATAACGGGGATGTTTCGAATTACGATGTTATCTTTATCGGAACACCTGTATGGTGGTATACAATGGCATCACCTGTTAGAACATTTTTATCAAACAATAATTTTGATGGAAAAATCATTATGCCATTTTGTACCCATGGTGGCGGTGGAGCATCTTCTACATATATTGATATGAAAAAACTTGCACCAAAAGCAAAATTTACTGATGGTTACACTTCGTATGAAAATTCAGCAAAAATTGAAGATATTAAAAATTGGATAAAAAGTGCTAATATTTAAAAATGATTTCACATAAAACATTGAGTAATGTATTAAAAGAACTTAAAACAGATGATTTAATTATAAGAAAAAAACCCGCAAATCACTCCTAAGGTTGAATATTTGTTATCAGAAAAAGGGAAATCATTTATTCCTATACTATATTTATTATGCGAATGGGGAAAAACCACAAAAGAAATTAATTATTATTAGGTTTAGAATCAATATCAGTAGCTTCTATTTTGAAGATTACCGGTCTTAATCCATCGTTACAGCTTACAATAGCAACTCCTTTTTCTTTAATCCAATCTCCATAATAAAAAACATCTTCAATTCCGTGAGAAAGAGCAAATACATATTGATAAATAGCTTTCCATGCTTCATTACAAAATCCTTCAGGACATTCCCAATCTGCGTAGAATTCTTGTCCTTCTTTTAACATTGGACAAGAAGTTAAACCATCTACACCATATTGTTGTGAAAGTTCTTTATCAAAGTATTTTTTCAAAACCGTAATTTTGCATTTTTTCATATTGCTTTTCTCCTCAATAACATTATATTAAAAATTTCGAAATCTATAAATTATTGGGGGTATTTTATACCCCCAAAATATTTTGATTAACAAAGCTCTCCGTCACCAAAGCCATATTGTTCTAAGGAATTTGCTTTTGCCTGTACGCAAATAAATTGAAACTCATTATCAGAAGTATTTTCAATAGTTCTTGCTGCTTGTGGAGCTACTTTTAAAACTGAACCTTCTTTTACAAGAATATCTTGTCCATCAATTATCATTTTGCCTTCACCTTTTAGAATAATATAAACTTCTTCATTTTGTATATGCTTATGGTTAAAAGGAACTTTAAATCCTTTTGAAACAGTGTTTAAAGAGATTTCACAACTAGTTAATTCCAATGCATCATGCAAAAATGCTTTTCCATTTTCTAATTTAATTAAGTCTTTAAGTTTTCCTAATTCTGATTTTTTGTAGTTTGTCATAATGTCCTCCTTTTTAGTTTGATACCTAACTATTTATGCAAAAATTTTTTATATCATTTTTTTAAGAAGCTCATCTAAAATTTGAACTTCTTTATTTGTAAGGTTTTTGAATAACATTTTGCTTAAATTTTTTGAAATTTTTTCAAATATTGGTTTAAAATCTTCACTTTTTGAGGTTAACATAATGTATGTAATTCTGCTATCTTCAGAGGATTTTTCTCGTTTAACAAATCCTAATTTTTCAAGTTTTGCAACAAGTATAGTGACAGTCGGTTTGCTGCGATGAATTTTTTCTGCAATTTCTTTCATTGTTAATTTGTTGTGTTGATATAACATTGCAAGAATATCACCGTGGCTTGGTGCAAGGTCAGTTATACCATTTGAATTTAATTCTTGTAGGATAAATTTATTACCTTTTTCGTGAATTTTTGAAATTAGTGAAAGTGTTTGTTTCATAAAAATCCTTTGTATTGCAAAATAATTATAGTTAGACATCTAACTATTGTCAAGGTTTATTTTTTCTTTTTTGTTGAATTATGTAGTTTATTAAAATTATTTCATTCTAATCTTATGTTCATTATGTGAGTGGGGAGAGAAACATAAATCTTAAGATATTTTTTAACCGGACTTTATTTACTTCAAAAGTCAAATAATCGTTTTATCCGTACAAGTTAGATTGTGAGGGCGAAATAGGCTATAACATTAGTTTTAAAATAGAAAAATTAAGAGAATTCTCGGTCAACAATGAGAGAATGATGACCAGTAAAAGACCATTTTGTAACATATAAAACGATTGCTTCTGACTGCTAAAACTGTAAAGAAACACCTTAAATGATTATTTGTAACAGTTAAAAAGATTATTTGAGAATTATTCTCTATATTTATTTTTTACTTCAATTAGTAAATAGCGAAACGCTATATTTTTACTATCATCATTAGTTTTTATATTTCCTAGCAACGTCCAATTACAATTATATGCCTGTTTGATTTTAAGAGATTTTTTCTTCTCTTGTCCATATCTAGTTAAATAACAGAGTCTGTTTTTATCATTACATTTCTTTTTCTTACATTTTTCACATAAAAAATTTTTTAAATTAGTCTTTTTTTCACATAATGGAAAATTTATTGCAGATTTTGGCGTGTTATTTTCCCAATAATTTTCATCATTTGTTAAAAATAAAGAAATCCCAACAGCATTATCTTTATTTTCAATAAAACTTTCTAATCGTTCAATGTCTCTATATAATAAATATCTATTATCATTTTGGGCTGAGTGGGATTTTAATTCTATTTTTTGACTACATTTATTAATTAATATTTTTTTAGTTTTATATTTTAATTCAATATAATATCTGATCTTATTATATTCACAATATAAATCGACATACTTATCTTTTTCCGGAAATTCTATAACAATATTACTAATTTCTGGTTCTTTAGACAGCTTTAAAGCTAGATTATATTTAAAATCAGCTTCTGAAGTAAAAATACTTCCATTATCAAGCAATTCTGTTTTAAACTTATGCAAAATATTCCTTATTATTTCTGTAAAACTCTTATCCATATTAATACATTTTTATTTATTGAAATAACATAATTTAAATGTCTTTAAAAGCTTTTTCAATATCACTTGTAGATGCAACATTTTGATTATTTTTATTACCAAAAGGTGGCATTATTTGCGACATTAACCCTTGAGCCTGCGCTTCACCTATTTTTTTGTGTGTATAACGTACTCTATCAATTAAAATATTATCTTGAACGTTTCTAAAAACTGAAGGCTTTTCATTAGTATTTAACGTTACTTTCTCTAAAATTTTATATTCATCTTTAACAATACTAATTTTAGCATTATTGGACACTCCATATTCAGTCCTTTGTCCTGGTATATTTTGAATTTTTGCCTCATACTGATAACATACTTGTTCATCTGCATTTGTAAGATAATTAATATTACAACTAAACCATAGTTCTACTTGGCGATTATTTTCAAGTTCTTCCCAAAGTTTCTTTCGCTGTTCTGTACTATGAGCTCTAAGAATTATTTCTTCGTTACTACGCAACAGTTTGATAAAATTTGAATAATTAACATCAATTGTAGCATTAGATTCAGTTGTTATTCTAGAATTAATATCAATCTTTACTGAATGTATTTGATGGCGGGCTTCATTTTTAATACAAAAAAACGATGATTGAACGAATACAACTTATCATCATCGTCATAAAAATCAAAACCATCTTTTTCTGAAGAAAGAACTAAAATCCTTTCTCTCATGTTGTATGTAATCACTTCATCAATTATATTAGAAAAACTGCAAAATCTAAGAATGGGTTTTATAATAACTAAATTATTTTTTTGATTTTGATATATCTTATCTTTCTCGTATCTTTCAGCTGTCCATTTATTAGTATAAAAAACAGTAATTATTGTTACCAATGCTGTTAAAATACCAGCACCAATAGTGGCACCAAACATCCACCAATCTGTTACATTATTTATTATTTGACTTTCCATTCATTGCTCCATTATTTTTTCTTGTTTTGTATTTGTTTTGATTTTCTTTGTGTTGGTAAAAAATTACTATCACTTACGACTTTTTGTCCGGTTTCAAGTTCTAGTTTTTCTTTTGCTTCTTTTGCTATTTTACCACCACGTTTGGCAGATTTTTTATTTTCTTCCATTCCTGTAGCATTAACACTTTCTGCAATTTGTCGAGTTGAAAGTTCTGCCAATGCAGTAAAAATTAATTCTGCTTCTGACATGTGATCTCGCAGATTTTGAGATTTTAAACCTTTTAAATTTTTATGTTCTTTGACACTTAATCCAGTCCATTCTTGATGAATTATATTTGTAAGAATTGCAAACTCTTCACTTTGGGTTATTTCGTGGTCTTTCCAATAGTCAGTCAACTTGTTTCTGGTTTCCTGTCCCATCATTCGCTGTTGGATCCATTTTTCAGAACGACCAAGTTTTTGATAAGTTTCTCTTGCTCTATCTATTGCGATTGAAGGATCAGACATTTCTTTCATTCTTTCATATCCGACTCGTGCAAGCCATAACTTAACAGGCTCAGCTTTGGGACTTGGCACCGATTGAACAAGTCTTAAACAACCTTCAACATCAAGAGCATCTGTCTTATAAAATTTGCCATCTGCAGCTTTCATTTTCAGTTGGTTACAAATTGTAACCAACTGGCTGCCTTCTTTTTTTAATCTATTCTTTAAAACTTTCCAATAATTGGCAGGTTTTTCGCTATCTGTTAAAATCGCAATTAAATCAACTACAGAAAAATACCACTTTTCCTGTTCTTCGTTATAAGCTGAACGAATGTTATTTTGTTCAAAAATCTTTATCTCATTTTTCATGAATTCAATCCCTTTTGTCTATTATACCATAAAAAACAATCCTAAATAGGTTGTGATAATTGTGAATGAAATCAATAATTACATACCAGAAAATTATTTATGCAATAAAAAAGATTCAAGCTCTTCAATGTAGGATGTTATCCACAAATTGTTATTTTTTTTAATTTAATATATCAGATGATAAATCCAAAAATTTATTAAAGACGGAAATTAAAGAAGCTTTCTTAGTAAGGTTGGGATTAATTAACATAAAAAAAGAAAAAGTCGAAGAAATTTTTAATCGGAAATAAAAATTATCTCTTTACTCAATGTAATTTATTCTGTTTTGCATACAAATCGATACAATATGTTTGTAGTACAATTATTAATAATAGGAGTGTATTAAATGAGTTTTTTATTGTTTATTATTTTAATAATTGTCATTGTTACAGCTTCAAATAATAATAAAAATACTCAAAATAACAATGCTAAATATCAAACGCCTACGTATTCTAATCCAACATATAATCAACATTATTTTAGCAGGGGCTCTATCCCAAAACTTAAATTTTATTCAAAAAAAGATACTCTTGAGTTATTTGGATATACAATTACAAATTCTTTATTTTATACCAGTACTTCTAAATCAGATATGCCATTTGCTATATATACAAAATCAACTCCAAATTTTGGAGAGACTCCCTCAGAAGGACTAAATTACTGGCCAAATTATAATCAGATAAGTAAAACTCAACAAGGTTATTTTATAAAGTGGTTAGCTAACGGAAAGCCTTATATTGAAGAATTAGGCTATGCTTACATTTACTATTATGGTTTAGAATATAGAGCTCTTGTAGAAAAACAGGATCAAAAGGAAGTTTTATTTGAAATTATAGATTTAGTTAATAAGTTTAAAAGATTAAGATATGGATATGACTTAATAGTTTACTTGATATTATCAATTAAGAATTTTTCACAAGATGAAATAGATAAAATATTAGTGTTTTTAAAAAATAACGAACTAGAATATATGTACAATCCTGCATATAATTCAATAATTAAAAATTTAACACCAAGCGAAGATTATCATGTAAAATTCTCACCTTATCAATTCTTAAATAATGATGAATACAATAATTTAAGTGATAGAAAAAATGAGTTACTATCTTATTATTTTGAGAAGATAACAGAAAACCTTGAGGATTCAGAACTTTATAGTGTAAAAACACAAACATATAATTATTATATGGCTATGGCGTACTATCATACTAGTAACCTTGTCACTTATAACGCAATTGTTCCATCAACAAAGGTAAAACGTCTTTGGAATCAGGCTCGTAAAATAATAAAAGATGAAATTAAGCAAACTGTTAAAAAATTTGATAGTTCTAGTAATCCTTTGACAGAAATTGAAAAACTTGCATACTTGCCTTCTAAATTAAGAAACAATATAAATTATTCATCTAATCATTTTGATTTTGGAGAAAAAACAATTTCTGACATAGGTACAATTGCAGAAAAATTAGGATTTAAAATGCAAGATAAAACAACATTAAGACAATCTTCTTTAATTATAGATGCTTGTGAAGCATTTGGATATGAAATTGAACCAAATGTTAATGTTGACCAAAAACCATATAAAAAGAATTCAAAAGTTATGATATATAAAAGCCAATTCCCTATAAAACTTTCGCCTGTTGATTATCATATGGCTGCATTATTTACAGATATTGGTTTAAAAATAGCATTAGAAGATAATGAACTTCTTCCAATAGAAATGTCATATATTGAAAACTATATAAAAAAGGAATTTACATTATCTCCTTCTGAAAGACTGCGTTTGCAAATGAGAACAGAATTAATTGTTCATACAAAAGAAATAAACACAAATGATACAATCAAAAAGCTAATTAAAATGTTAAATGAAAGTAGTAAAGAAACTGTTTCTAAATTTATAATCTCTGTAGCCAAAGTAGATGGCATTATCAAGGATAGTGAATTAAAAATTTTACAAAAAATATTTAAACAGCTTGGTCTTTCTGAAGATTATTTGAATTCGTCTCTTTCTGAACTTATTAATAATACAGAAGAAGTTGTTATAGTTGAAAAAGGAACCGATACACAGAGAAAAGGATCGAAAATACCTACAAACATTGAATCAAATGAAATAGTAGAGTTAAAATTAAATGCTGAAAAATTAGAAAAAATAAAAATTAATACTTCTGAAATTCATAGTGTATTACAAGAAATTTTTGCCGAAGAACAAGCCGAAATATTAAAAGCTGAGCCAATAGAAACTGCTAACTCAGAAGATATGGATAAAACTAAAATAGAAAATGGTTTACAAAACATCGTAAACATCATTATTGAAAAAGAAAACTGGACTCGTAATGAACTCCTAAATGTTATTCAAAATAAAGGAATGATGTTAAGTAGCACAATAGATGAAATTAATGAGTGGAGCAACGAAGAATTTGGTGATTTTCTTGTTGAAGAAGATGATGATGTATATCTTGTAAATAAAGACGTTGTTAGTTTAATTAAAAAATAAGGGATAATTATTATGGAAAAAATAAAAATCAAATCAAAAGAAAAGAATGCAATTATAGAATCTCTAAAAGCAGGTATTGTTCCACGAATTGGATTACAACATATTCAAGTAGGTAGGGCTGATGAAATTAAAGAAATGATAAAAGATTATGAATTAATTTCTGATGGCGGAGCAAAAACAAGATTTATAATTGGGGAATATGGCTCAGGCAAAACTTTTTTCCTAACATTATCCAAATTAATTGCTCATGAAAAGAATTTAGTGGTAGTTTCTGCAGATATTACAACAGAAAAGGTATTATGCTCGTCAGATGGGAAATCACAAAAATTATTTTCTGAGCTAATAACAAATATGTCTACCAAAACTAAACCTGATGGTGGTGCATTAAGATCTATTATTGAGAGATGGGCATCAAATATATTAAAAAGTAATGAAAATATTACTGAAGAAAATATTTATAAAGAATTGATGCCATTAGAAAAATATGTCGCATGTTATGATTTTTCAAAAGTTTTAACAACCTATATTAATGCATACCAAAATGGTGATGATATAAAAATGTCACAAGTCTTAAGATGGCTAAGAGCAGAATATACAACAAAAACTGATGCTCGTAACGATTTAGGCGTAAGAACAATAATCGATGATAATAATTTCTATGAATATTTAAAATTGTTTGCAGGTTTTGTAAGATTAGCAGGATATTCTGGTTTAATAGTTAATATTGATGAATTGGCAATTTTAGCAAGGCTGAAATCAAACGTTAGAAATAAAAATTTTGAAAGAATTTTAAATATAATTAATGATTCGTTACAAGGGACAACAGAATATCTAGGGTTTATATTTGGTGGAACACCAGAATTTTTGGAAGATAAATACAAGGGTATGTATAGTTATGGTGCTTTAGAAACTCGACTTGCCGATAATCCTTTTGCAAAAGGAGGAATGAAAGATTTAACTGGACCAGTGATAAGATTAGACAACTTATCACAAGAAGAATTGTATATGTTATTTTTAAATATAAGAAATGTTTTTGCAGAATATGATAAAACTAAGTATTTGGTTTCTGAAAACGATATTAAAACATTTATGCAATGGCTTATGAACAGGTTAGGTGCTAAATCTTTTCTTTCACCGAGAGAATCTATTAAAGCATTTATAGGTTTACTAAGCCAATTACAGAATTATCCTGATACAAATATCTCAAATTATTTATCAGGAGTACAAATTCAGGAGTATAAAGAACCAATTGATGAAGAATTGGTATCACTAAAATTAGGAGATTAATGGAACCTTTTTATTTATTAAATAAAAAAATACAAAAAGTTATTCATGAAATGAAATGGGAAAATTTTAGACCAATTCAAGATGAAGCTATTTTACATATGGTTAATAATCCTAGCGATATGATAATATCTGCTCCTACTGCAAGCGGGAAAACAGAAGCTGCATTTCTCCCAATTATTTCACAAATAGCAGATAAAGGAAAGGATTCTGTAAAAATATTATATATATCACCATTAAAAGCACTTATAAATGACCAGTTTTCAAGAATAGAAGCTCTTTGTAAACATATAGACTTCCCAATTACTAAATGGCATGGGGATGCAAACCAATCAAAAAAAGTCTCACTGATTAAAAATCCTGCAGGTATATTACTCATAACACCAGAATCAATTGAATCTTTATTTATAAATAAGACAGAATTTTTAGGCTCATTGTTTAATAGTTTAGAATATATTGTAATTGACGAAATACATAGCTTTATTGGTAATGAAAGAGGATCGCAATTAAAGAGTTTAATTAACCGTTTAGAACACACTGTAGAAATACAACCTTATAAAATTGCATTATCTGCAACAATAAGTAACCTTTCTGATATAGCAGAATGGTTAAATCCCAGTAACCCTAGCACTGTAAAAATAATTGAAGATAACGATAAATCTAAAGATATTGTTGGTTTAATAAAATGTTATAAAAACATTCCTCCTATTGTAGGCGTTGATAAAGATGAATTTTCCGAATTAAAACAGGATCTATTTAATGTCATAAAACAAGGTAAAAATCTAATTTTTGCAAATGCAAAAATGACATTGGAAGAATATTGTGATTCCATGCAAAATATTGCTTATGAAAACAGTTACCCTAATAATTTTTATATCCATCACGGCTCTTTGGCTAAAAATATCAGAGAGCAATGCGAAAACTTACTAAAAAAAGAATCAAATATTTCAGTATTTTGTACTAATACATTGGAATTGGGTATTGATATTGGAAATATAGATAGAGTGATATTTTTAGCTCCGCCATTTTCTGTTGCTTCTATGATGCAACGACTTGGTCGTTGTGGTAGAAAAGAAAATGCAAGAAAAGAGTTTAGATTTTATATTGAAGAAAATGATATCGATGATAATGCTACTTGGCAAGATATGTTCAGGGTTCAATTGGTTCAAAGTATTGCTATTGTTGAATTAATGTTAAAAGAAAGCATTGAACCCCTTGAAACTAATACATTTGACTATTCAACTTTTATTCACCAAATTTTATCATATTTGGGACAAACTGGCGGTGCTGATGCTTCTAAAATATATTATAACATCGCAGATATCTCTTTTAATAATTATTTTTCTAAAGAGGATTTTATAGCTATATTGCAAAAGCTTAATCCAGATGAAATTATTTATCAAATGCCTAATGGAATAATTACATTAAGCAAACTGGGAGAGAAAATTGTTGAGAATTATGAATTCTATGCCGCGTTTATAACTCCAAAAGATTGGAAAGTTGTTTGTAATGGTAAGGAAATAGGTCAAATATCTGGAGGAAATTTATTATTCTTAAAAGAGGGAAGTCATTTTCTTTTAGCTGGTAAGCGATGGGAAATAGTTGAGTTCAAAAATAAAATTCAAACGATAATTGTAAAAAAAGCATATGGGAAAAAACCTATTAAATTCCAAGGGGGATCTCAAAATATACACAGGACAATTCATCAAAAAATGTTAGAAATTTATGAAAATTGTTATATCCCGAAGTATTTATCTCAAGCATCAATTCCAATCTTAGAAGAAGGATTTGAAAATTATAAAACATATGTAAAAACTAATGATAGTAATATCCTTACAGTTTTGGAAGGGACTCGAATCCAAAATACAATAGGTTTGCTTTTTAAATATTGTGGTATAGATATTGAAGATGGAGGAATTGGTTATTATTCAACCTGTAGAAAGCAAGAACTAATTAAAATTTTAAAATCAATTAATTTTTCAAATCTTGATAAAAATTCCATAATTGATTTAGTTGATAAATCTTTAAAATATAAAAAGAAATTTGATTATTTGCTACCAGATAATATTCTGAATAAAGCATATGAAAAACAATGCCTAGATTTTAATGGTGCTAAGGAATTTATAAATAAATTGTAGGAATGTAAATATGAAAAAACAAATTGATAATTTTTTAAACAATAAAATTTGTGAAATGTTTTTAGTAATAATCATTATTATTAATATTATATGTCTTGGTTTTGAAACTGATAAAACAATATATTTACATTACAAAACTTTATTTAATCAAATAGAATTAATTTCTGTAATCATATTTGCTATTGAATATATTCTACGTTTAATATCTATGCAAAAATTAAAAGATGCCCTAAAACCTTTGATGATAATAGATTTATTTGCGATTTTACCATTTTATTTACCTTTGAAGGGGTTAGATTTAAGAATATTAAGAACTTTTTAGATTGCTGAGAATTTTTAGAATGTTCAAATTAGCTCGTTATTTTGATGCTCTACAAATGATAGGTAAAGTCATTTATAGAAAAAGATATGAATTAATAAGTATATTTGGGGTGTTGCTTTTGCTAATGTTTATAAGCTCATTTTTTATGTTTTATGCGGAGGCAGATGCCCAGCCTAATGCTTTTCACAATATTCTAGATACTTTTTGGTGGTCATTGGTTACTTTTACAACTGTAGGATATGGCGATGTTTACCCAATAACAGCTATAGGAAAAGTTTTATCAGGTATTGTGGTACTAATAGGAATTATGCTTTTTGCACTTCCTACAAGTATTTTAACAGCTGAATTTATGAATGAATTTAATAAAGATAAGAAATAATAGTTTTATATATTAACAAGTATTATATTTTTTTGTTTTAATATAAATTATTCTATTAATTGTTTTGTGACATATTTTAACACATATACTTCTATTATATTTTTGTTTAAGTGATGAATACGACACCTAAAAAAGGAGGTCGTATGAGTAAAAATAAGAAATATAGGATTAAACAAAAAGATTTTAGAAAGTTAGAAAAACTAGCTGAGCGGATTTATAACACAGCCACTGTAATCGATTATTTTTGCAGGACTCAACAAGATATAGAAGAACTGTACAATCTTACTCCAATAGTTGAAAATTTAAGGCAAGATACTGATACTGTAAATGCTTATTTTATAAAATATCCGGAAGGTAATATTCAAAAAAGATTTTAATACCGTTCAAAAAGTGTTCAAAAGGCTCTGTATTGAATTTTATACTCATAAGAGATAAGGAAATTATACATTACTAAAAAACTTCGTTTAAAAAGGCTGTTATCCGCTTTTTATATAATTGTTCATTATTAAAATACTTTTTATGTCTAAATGATACGTTTTCCAAGAATTTACTTGATATCTAACCCATTGAGAGTAATGAATGTCATTGCTGATAAGAGGTAGCAATGATTGAAACAGGCAAAAAATACAAACTTAAAAGATTAAAGGCTTTAAAAACTCTGATAATGAGTATTACAAAGTAATTGGTTTCTATAACTTCGACACTGTAATTTGTGAAAACGCCTACGGAGAAAGATTTGTATTTATGAAAGAGTTTTTAATAGACCCACAAAAGCCTGATGATATCTATTCAGATTTGATACTTGAAAGGAATAAATAATGACAGAAAAAGACTATGCACTTTATGGAACAAAGGTTTTGAATTTAAAAACACAAGAAATCGGCTTATTGATTTGTATTTGGAAAAATAAGTTTGCTGATGCTGAGATAGATTATGCAACTTGCGTTGATAAGCAGGGCAAAAGGTACAATATAGAGCTTGATAACATACGAGGATTTGAAGATGATTTTTGCAAAGCGAACAGTTGAACCTACGGTGAAACTTGTGAGCCTGTATCTGAAATGGAGCGTAGCGAAATGAAAGTGAAAAATAA